>JAJZRJ010000017.1 GCA_021802775.1 Deltaproteobacteria bacterium | reverse complement strand
ATATCAACGAGTCGCCAACGCGGCAGATGCGCCGTTATCGGTCGCCCCGCAGGGCGGCGGGGTGAACCCGGACAAAGCGGTGGCAGTGACATTGAACAGCGGCAACAGCCGGATATCACCTAATCAAACGCGAAGCCGTCACGGATTCAGGTTATAATCAATTTGACACTTCCTGCAAACTATTATACTCAATAATTTTGGCCGGTTTGCCCAGCAACGGCCCGCTGTGGCACACCACCGAACGATCCCACCAGGAGACAACCATGCCCGGCGGCACCATCACCCTCTCCACCAACCGGCAGATGGAACTCATCGACATCACCATGGAGATCAACAAGGCGCTGCGCGCCTCCGGGGTCGGCGAGGGGTTCTGCCTGGTCTACAACCCGCACACCACCGCCGGGCTGACCATCAACGAGGGCGCCGATCCGGATGTGCAGCGCGACCTCATCGCCGCCCTGCGGGAGATGGTGCCGCTGGACTACCCTTACCGCCACGCCGAGGGCAACTCGCCGGCCCATGTGATGACCACCCTCACCGGCAGCTCGGTCACCGTCTTCGTGGAAAACGGCAGCCTCAAGCTCGGCACCTGGCAGAAGGTCTTTTTCTGCGAGTTCGACGGCCCCCGGGCCCGCAAAGTCCATTGGCGGGTGATGGCGGGCTGAAACGCCATCGCGCCCGGCTCGCCACCGACTGCCCAATCCGCTCATATCGAGTGAAGGATTCCGCCATGCCGCATCACGAAAACCCACCCCCGGCCACCAATGCCCCGATCTGCTTCGGTCTCGATCGCCGGACCGACGAGGCCTCGCTCATTGCCTTTGTCGAGCGCTTTGCCCGGCCCGACCTCCTCGCCATCCTGATTCCGCGGCTCACCGACGACGAGATCACCACTACCCTTGATTTTCTTACCAACCTGATGAAAAAACGCCTGAGCGACCCGGAATACCACCGCCTCTTTCTGGCCGAGACACCGTAACCATCCAACCGCATCGCCGAACGCGCTGCGCCGCCAAAAGGGCCTCCCATGACCGAGCATATTATCAACGACCTGCGGGCATACCTCGCACTCCTCAAAAGCCAAAACCAACTGCTCACCATCGATGAGCCGGTGGACCCGCACCTCGAAATCGCCGAGATCCACCGCCGGGTCATCGCCAAGGGCGGTCCGGCGCTGCTCTTCACCAATGTCCGGGGCAGCCGCTTTCCGGTGGTCACCAACCTTTTCGGCACCGCCCGCCGCATGGAACTCGCCTTTGGCCGCCGGCCCCAACGATTCGTCGCCGAACTGGTGCGGACGCTGGAGACCATCATGCCGCCGACCTTCGAGAAGCTCTGGTCCCTGCGGCCGCTCGTTGGCCAGATGGCACGAGTCGGCCTGAAAAAGGTGCGCAATGCGCCCATCCTCGAAGAGTGCCAGAGCCCGCCGCGCCTCACCGAGCTGCCGCTCATCACCTCGTGGAGCACCGATGCCGGCCCATTTGTCACCCTGCCGCTGGTCTATACCGAACATCCCGGCGGCCGCGGCCACAACCTCGGCATGTACCGCATCCAGCGCTACGACGACGCCACCACCGGCATCCACTGGCAGATCCACAAGGGCGGCGGCTACCACTACCACGAGGCGGAAAAACGCAACGAGTCCCTGCCGCTCACCCTCTACATCGGCGGGCCGCCAGCCCTGATGATGGCGGCCATCGCCCCGCTGCCGGAGAACATCCCGGAACTGATGCTCGCCTCCTTGCTGCTGGGCAAAAAACTGCCCATGGTGGAGGATCCGCTGGGCGGCCACCGGCTGGTGGCCACGGTCGAATTCGCGGCCAAGGGTATCGTGCCGCCCCACCAGCGGCGGCCGGAGGGGCCGTTTGGCGATCATTACGGCTACAACTCGCTGACCCACGACTACCCGGTCTTTGAGGTCGAACGGCTCTATCACCGCAAGGACGCGATCTACCCGGCCACCGTGGTGGGCCGCCCGCGGCAGGAGGATTTCTACATCGGCGACTTCCTCCAAGACCTGCTCTCACCCCTCTTCCCGCTGGTGATGAGCGGGGTGCGGCAATTGAAGACCTTTGGCGAGACCGGCTTTCACTGCCTGGCCGCGGCCAGGGTCGCCGACCGCTACCCCCGCGAGGCCTTTGCCTCGGGGCTGCGCGTCCTGGGTGAGGGGCAGCTATCCCTCACCAAATTCCTCATCGTCACCGATGGCGATCTCGACGTGGCGGATTTCAGGAAGCTCTGGGTCCATGTGCTGGAGCGGGTCAACTGGGCGAGCGACCTCTTCGTCTTCGCCAACGTCTCCCAGGACACCCTGGATTACACCGGCCCCTCGGTGAACTCCGGCTCCAAGGCGATGCTCATGGGGCTGGGCAGAGAGGCCAAACGGGTGCTGCTCGAGTCCTTCCACGGCACGCTGCCCCAGGGTGCCGAAAAAGCGGTGGCCTATCTGCCCGGCACCCTGGTGGTGCAAGGCCGCCCCTATGGCGAGGACCGGGGGCTGTCCCAACGCCTCGCCGCCAGTGCAGGGCTCAGTGACTGGCCGGTGGTGGTGCTGGTGGATGACGTGGCCGCAGCCACCGTCAGCCTCCAGGAGTTCCTCTGGAGCTTCTTCACCCGCTTCGAGCCGGCCGCCGACATCCATGCCCAGGAAGCCACGGTCAACCGCTTCCATGTCGGCCTCACCCCGCCGGTGGTCTTCGACTGCCGGATGAAGCCGTGGTATCCGCATGTGCTGGCGGTGGACCCGGCAACCAAGGCCCTGGTGGACAGCAAGCTCACCAAGCTCTTGCCGCCGGAATGGCGCTGAAGAACGGTTAATGTTTGACGCCCCGTGCGCCGATACGATAGTATGATAAAAAGGAACAACAGCACCCAGCGAGGTCCAGCGTGAAGATCCGGGACATCCTTCAGAGCATCAAGAGCTTCGGCACCACCGCCGCCGGCACGAACAGCAACACCGACTTCCAGCAGCTCCTGGCCCGGGAGGTCGCGGCCAGCGCCACGGCGCAACCGGTTGCCGCAACCGCGGCCGCGAGCGCCGCCGGCCGGGTGCCCGCCCCCCTTCGCTTGCAAGGGCTGGAGTTGACCGAAACCACCATCAATACTCTGGACTCCTTCAGCGCGGCGCTGGGCAATACCGCCCTCAAGGCCGAAGAGCTGGAGCCCTACGTGACCGCCCTGGAAGAGGACGTGGCCGCGCTGCTGGAGGCCAAAAACCAGATGCCGGGCAACGACCCGCTGGCCAAACTGCTCGACCGGGTGGCCACGGTCTCGTATCTCGAGACCGCCAAATTCCGGCGGGGGGATTACGCCTGAACAGCTGACCGTCCACCAGATCGATGTACCATTGCGAGGGGCATTCCACACGGGTGCCCCTTTTCTGTTAACGGAGAAGCATGAAGGAACGGCTGCAGAAAATCATCGCCCAGGCCGGCGTTGCCTCACGCCGCGCCGCCGAGGAATACATCAGGGCCGGCCGGGTGGCGGTGGACGGCACGACCGTCACCGAGATGGGGCTGCAACTCGACGCCGGCCGCCACCGTATCACCGTGGACGGCAAGCCGATTGCCCGCGAGGAGCAGTTGGTCTATATCCTGCTCAACAAGCCGGCCGGTTATGTCACCACCCTCAGCGATCCCCAGGGCCGGCCGCTCATTACCAGTCTGCTCCGCGAGGTCAAGGAGCGGGTCTTTCCCGTGGGCCGCCTCGATCTCGACACCGAGGGCGCTCTCATTCTCACCAACGACGGCGAGTTGGCCAACCGGATCATCCATCCCAAGTACGAGGTCAACAAGACCTACGTGGCCACGGTCAAGGGCCGGCCCGACCGCCGGCAGCTCCGGCGGCTCGAAGAGGGCATCCTGCTCGAGGGGCACAAAACCTGGCCGGCCAAGGTCCGGGTAGTGCGCCAGGAGGGGGAAACCTCGGCCATCGAGATCATCATCCACGAGGGCAAGAAACGGCAGGTCCGCAAGATGTTCGCCGCCATCGGCCACCCGGTGCTCCACCTGCAACGCATTGCCTATGGGAAGCTGCGGCTCGGCGCCCTGCCCCTCGGATCGTACCGATATCTCAATCAAAAAGATCTGACGCAGATCTTCGCCGGTAAAAATATGCTTTACAATTCATAAGTTACCTGTTTATGATATTTCATCTGCTTGGATTTAAAGTGTTTTTATGATGATCTGTGGCACGTACGGCAAGCAAGGCGGACTGAAAAATCAGGTTACGAAAGCGCCTGGCGCACGAGAATAACGCCAGGCCGAGGCAGGAGAAGGGCATGAACAAGTCGGAGCTGATCGAGGCGCTGGCCGAGGAGACCAAGATCCCGTTGCGGGATGCGAGCACCATTGCCAACACCATTCTGGATGCGATGAGTGATACGCTCGCTGGGGGCGACAGCATCGAAATCCGCGGCTTCGGCAGCTTCGTGGTGAAGGAGTATGATTCCTATTTCGGCCGCAACCCCAAAACCGGCGAGAAGATCAAGGTCAAGCCCAAAAAACTGCCCTTCTTCAAGGTCGGCAAGGAACTCAAGGAACTGGTGAACAAATAACCAGCCGCTCCTTTTCTACTCCTCGATCTCCCCCACCAGATCATAGGGATGCGCCTCGGTGATCCGTACCGGCACCAGGTCGCCCGGATTACAGGTGCCGGCGCTGATATAGACGCAGCCGTCGATTTCCGGCGCCTGCGAGGCGAGCCGTCCCTCCAGCAGCAGATCGGTTTCCCCACTCACCCCCTCGACCAGTACCGTTTCCACCGTTCCCAGCCGCAATTTGTTGCGGGCCAGGGAGATCTCGCTCTGAAGCGCCATGAGCCGCTCCCGCCGTTCCTCCTTCACCTCATCCCCGACCTGGTCCGGCAGATGAAAGGCCGCGCACCCCTCCTCGTTGGAGTAAGTGAAGATACCGACATGGTCGAGGGTGAACTCCCGGAGGAACGCCGCGATCATGTCGACATCCTGCCCGGTCTCGCCGGGGAAGCCCACCATGAAGGTGGTGCGGATGGCGGCCTCTGGCAGCTGGCGGCGGATGCGGCGCACCACCTCCTGGGCCTGCTGCCGGTCATAGAGCCGATTCATCGCCTTGAGCATCCGGCTTGAGACATGCTGCAACGGGATGTCGAGATAGGGCACGATCCGCGGATTGGCGGCCATGAACCGGAGCAGTTCCTCGCTCACCCGGATCGGGTAGAGATAGAGCAGCCGCAGCCATGGGATGGCCGTGGTATCGAGCAGACCGGCCAAGAGATCGAGCAGCCGCGGTCCGCCGGGCCCAAGGTCATGACCATAGGCGGTGAGGTCCTGGGCCACCAGGGTCAGTTCCTTCACCCCGGCCGCCTCAAGGCCGCGCGCCTCGGCGAGCAGGTCGTCGAGCGGCCGACTGCGCAAGCCGCCACGCAGTGTGGGAATCAGGCAGTAGGCACAGCGGTTGGCGCACCCTTCGGTCACCTTGAGGTAGGCGCGGTGGCGGGGGGTGGAGAGCTGGCGCGGCAGCCGGGCATCCATCAAAAAGGTGGGCCTGGCCAGCGCCAGCGGCACCGGCTGGCCGGCAAGAAGCTGGCGCAGGCGGATAGCGATATCCTGGGTGCCTTCGGTGCCGATGAAGAGATCCACCTCCGGCAGTTCCGCCACCAGGGCGTCGCCATAGCGCTGGACCATGCAGCCCGCGACCACCAGCAGCTTGTCCGGCTGCTCCTCCTTCAATTCCGCCAGGGAGAGGATCGTATCGATCCCCTCCTCCACCGCCGGCTGGATAAAGCCGCAGGTGTTGACCAGCAGGATGTCGGCCTCCTCCGGTTCCGGTGCCGCCACAAAGCCGGCCTCCTGCAACAGGCCGAGCATCACCTCGGAATCGACCAGGTTCTTCGGGCAGCCCAGACTGGTGACGTGTACTGTTTTCATAAATCGTATTCAGCAAAAAACCAGGTGTGCCGCCGGGTCAGTTCCCGGCAGCAGGCGAAAAGCCTTTCCCCCAACCATCGCGACCCTTTGCCAAACTCCCTGCTCCGGAAGCCCGGCTGCCAAGGTTGTTGATCGAGCACAGATGGCGGCAGCGGTCATGGCTGGTCCGTAAACCAAAAACGGAAAAAGGCCGCCGGGCCAGACACCCGGCGGCCTTTTTCCGTAATTTACGGTCGGTTACTACATGAGGGGGTTGGCGTAAAGCAGGATCAGAGCGATAACCAAGGCATAAATGGTCAGCGACTCGATCAGCGCCATACCGATAATCATGGTCACGGTGATCTTGCCGGAGGCCTCGGGGTTACGGGCGATACCGGAGCAGGCACCGTTGATACCATGGCCCATGCCGACACCGCAGCCCAAAGCGGCAAGGCCAACGCCTACGCCGCAAGCGATACACAGCACGGCAAGCGGCATCGAAAATTCACCACCCGTGGTGGCACCACCCTCGGCCGCCAAGGCCATGGTGGACATCCCGAGCACCAGCAGCAGCGACAGAATGGAGCCCATTGTTACCTTCTTCATCGTATACTTCCTCCTTCGTTGTAAATTTTTATTGGCCTTCTTCTTTAAATTTCAGTGACTAGCACCGTCCAGCGAATCAGTGCGCATGCTCCATGGCGCCTGAAAAGTAAATAACCGACAGGAGCACGAAAACGCCGGCCTGGACGACGGAAACCAGAACACCAAGCACAAGGATGGGCAACGGCGCAAAGTAAGCGCCGGCCAGCATGAACAGAATGGCCAGCAGAACCTCTTTGGCCATGATGTTGCCGAACAGTCGGATGGAGAGCGACAGGATACGCGCCAAATGGCTCACGATTTCAATGGGCAACATCAGCGGAATCAACCAGGGCATCGGGCCGAGAAAATGTTTGACGTAGCCGAGCCCGTGGTATTTCAGGCCCAGGATGTGGGTCGTGACGAAGACGATCAACGTGCAACCGAGGGTGATGTTCAGATTCGAGGTGGGCGACATGAAGCCCGGCATCAGGCCGACGAGATTGGCAACCAGAATGTAAAGCGCAAAGGTGGCGATCATGGGGAACATCATCCTTGCCCCATCCTTGCCCATGTTTTCGGTCATGAACTCCTCAAGCCCGCCGATGATCACCTCCCAGAAGTTCTGGCTCTTGCTGGGTACCAAGGTCAATTTACTCCCCATGGTCAGCTTCGGCACGATGATCAGAAAAAGCATGAGCAACCAGGTATAGGTCATGTGGGGAGAGACGAGTTTTTCCAGCAGCGTGTGACCGACCAGCCCGTGCGGCACCGGCAGCCCCAGTTTCTCCAAAAGCAGCGAAACAAAGAGTATTGGATGTTCCATCGCGCCTTACGAAGCCTCCTTTACGATTAGAAAAATTTTTTTTGCCTCGCCTATGGCGGCTATGCAGATACTCAACACGACCGCCGACAAGCCGACCAACAGGCCCATCAGGTTGACCAACCGCAGGTTGGCCAAAGACACCAGAATTACGGCCAGCGTCACGAGGCGGGCAAAATATTTGATAAAAAAACCAATCTTTTTTGCTTTCTTGTTCTGCCGGCTGATGCCGGTGAGAATGCCGACCAAATCCCTTTTCAGCAACTCAAAGCTCGCGATGCCGATAAGACCGCCAGCCAAAATCGATTGCGCCATAAACGGCGAAAAGGCCTGCCAGCCAGCAAAGGTCATCACCCCCATCCACAGCCAGTTTGTCATCCGAATTTTCTTAAGGAAAAGATCATGTTCCGGCGTTGGCAGCTTATCCATCACGCTTACAGATCCTTCCGCTTGGTCATCATGTACAGATTCTTAAATGCCGCAGCCACCCCGACCCCGAGAAAAATGAGGGTAAACCATGGCCGGGTTCTGCCGCCGAAAACCTTATTGTCCAAAAAATAACCAATGCCGACCCCAATAAAGATGGAGAAGGCCACCGCCATGCCAATGGTGCCGAAGTCCGCCAACAACTTCATTATTTCCTTCCGGTTTTCAGGCATCGTCCCTCCCCGCAAAAAAACGTTCGCAAAGGGGCGCCATTAACACGAAATCGTTTCGTTTCGTATCATGGCCGCCCCCCAAAGTCAACGGCTTTTTCTCCTTTAAACCAACTTTTTGAATGACCATTCAGTTTTGTCGAGGGCGGCTGCCAGGTCCGCCTCCGACTGGGCGGCGGAGATAAAGGC
Source organism: Deltaproteobacteria bacterium (assembly GCA_021802775.1). GTDB lineage: Bacteria > Desulfobacterota > Desulfobulbia > Desulfobulbales > Desulfurivibrionaceae > JAJZRJ01. Next base: position 45,548 of record JAJZRJ010000017.1, on the reverse strand, counting down.
CGCCTCGAACTGGGAAGGCGCCAGCCACACCCCCTGCGCCAGCATGTTGCGGAAGTGGGCTCCGTAGCGGCCGGTATCCGCGCCCATGGCCGTGGCGAAATCGGTGACCGGCCCCGGCGTGAAGAAGGTGGTCATCATCGAGCCGACCCGGTTCAGGGTGGTCTGGCCGGGCAGATATCTTTCGGCGATCGCCTGGAGTCCGGCGGCGAAACCGGCGGCTTTGCGCTCCAGCGCCGCGTAAAACCCCGGCCTGGCGAGCTCCTGCAAAGTGGCCACCCCGGCGGCCATGGCCAGCGGGTTGCCCGATAAGGTGCCGGCCTGATAGACCGGCCCCACCGGCGAAATATGATCCATGATCTCCTTTTTGCCGCCATAGGCGCCGACCGGCAGCCCGCCGCCGATGATCTTACCCAGGCAGGTGAGGTCCGGCCTGATGTCGTAATACTGCTGCGCCCCGCCCAGGGCGAGGCGGAAGCCGGTGATCACCTCGTCGAAGATGAGCAGGATGCCGCGCTCCGTGGTGATGGCTCGCATGGCCCGCAGGAATTCGGGATGGGGCGCCACCACCCCCATGTTGCCGGCCACCGGCTCGACAATGACACAGGCGATGTCGAGGCTCTCGTCGCGCAGGGTCTTCTCCAGGGTGGCCACATCATTATAGGGGATGGAGAGGGTGTTCTTGACGATATCCTCCGGCACACCCGGACTACCCGGGATACCGAGGGTGATGACCCCGGAACCGGCCTTGACCAGGAAGCTGTCGGCATGGCCGTGGTAGCAGCCGTCGAACTTCACCACCTTGGTACGGCCGGTATACCCGCGGGCCAGGCGGATGGCGCTCATGGTCGCCTCGGTGCCGGAGCTGACGAAACGCACCTTTTCGACTGAAGGCAGGGCCGCGATCACCAGTTCGGCCAGCTCGATCTCCTTGGGGGTCGGCGCCCCGAAGGAGGTGCCGTCCGCCAGGGTTTCGGTGATGGCGGCCACCACCGCCGGATGGTTGTGGCCGAGGATCATCGGCCCCCAGGAGCAGACGAAGTCGATGAACTCGTTGCCGTCCACGTCGTAAATCCGGGCGCCGTTGGCCCGCGCCACAAAGAGGGGATCGCAACCCACCGACTTGCAGGCCCGCACCGGACTATTGACCCCGCCGGGAATGCACTTCCGGGCCTTGGCAAACAATTCCTTGGAACGCTCGATCTTCATGGTCTCCCCTTCCGCGTGGCTCTAATGACGGAAACAACGGACGTTGCGGCCAGTAATTATAGCATGGGAGCCACGATCCTGTCAAAAATGAATAGCGCCACGTTTTCAGCCACCGCCAGCGGCCCGTTTCTCCTTGCTTTCCTGCCGGACCACATATTATATTGGTCAGGAGAGGACACCATCATGATCGACCAAGCCCCTGGCACCATTCTCATCGTAGACGATGATCCTGTCTTCCTTGATCTGCTGCGCTCCTATGTGCGCGCTTGCAATCTGCCCTTTGTCGAGGCGCACGACGGCCAGGAAGCGCTCGACAAACTCCGCGAGGAACGCTTCGCCCTCGTCATCAGCGACCTGCAAATGCCCGGCATCAGCGGCCTCGACTTGCTCCGGGAGGTACAGGAGCACTTCCCGGAAACCGGGGTGATCATCATCACCGGCTACGGTGATCCCCACTCCTATACCGAGGTGATCCAATCCGGAGCCATCGATTTTCTGGCCAAACCATTTTTCCGCGACGAACTGGAGGCAAAGATCAATCGCGCCCTGCGGGAGCAGCGCCTGATCAACGAGATGAACAGCCTGGTAAAAACCATGGAACAGCAGCTGGCGGAAAAAAACGCCACCATCGGCGAGGTCCGCGCCCAGCTCCGGGAGACGGCCGAAAAGGTGAAACAACTTCAGGCCCGTACCGTCCTCACCACCTACGGCCCGCACCGCATACGCTGATCACGCCGCCCTGGCAACCTGCCCGGCCGGTGAACGATTCTCCCGCCCGACGCGTTCCCATCCCCCTCAACAGTGAGGCACCCCATGGAACTGCACGACCCGACCCCGCATCAGAAACTCATCGAGATGTGCGACTGCTACCTCGACACCAACTACCAAGCCAACCTCCGAACGGTGGCCACGACCACGCCAGCCGGCATCGCCGAGGAAAGCACGCGCTACCTGGCCCTGGCCCTGCTCCATGCCATCACCGAAAAGGCCAACAATCTCTCTTTCAAACGCAAGAAGGAACACCTCACCGTGACCATTCGGGTGGAGGATGAAAAGCTCTCGCTGCCCACCCCGCCAAAGGCGATTTTCGACGGGGTCATGGCCACCATGCGAACCATCCTCCATGCCGAGGGCAACAAGACCGCCATGCCGCTGGCCCTGGGGCTGCGGAGCGGCGAGATCGAGGTGCAGGTAAAGCTGGAACAGGAAAAGGACAAGGAAAGCCTGAAGATCAAACTGCCGCGGTTATAAACCGGCCCAGGTGCCATGCGCCGGTTCCGTTCCCGATTCGCAACGTCCGGCGGCGCGGCAACCGCCGGCACCTGTGCCAACAATCCTGTGGGGCTGGTCACTGGCCCTCCTGCCGACCGCCTTACAATGGTCCGCTTTTTGTGCGCCGGGGGAAGAGGCTTTGTCAAGCAAAGTGGTATTGCCAAGCGCCGGCCAACCCGCTATGGTGGCAGACACGATAGTTGGAGGAGAACCCCATGCCCGTCGACCCGAAAATCGAACGGCTGCACCAGGCGATCAATACGGTCATCGAACGGCAGCTCGCGGCCAACGACCCGCCGGAGATGCGGCTCACCCTGGAACGCCTCGTCAAAAGCGGCCTGGCAGAAACAGAGGCACGCACTCTCATCGGTCATGTTGTCGTGAAAGAGGTCTTGCAGGTCCTTGCCGCAGGCAAGGCTTTCGACCAAGCCCGCTACATCAGCCGCCTCCAGGCGTTGCCCGCGCGTTCATAACTCGAAACACCTCCCGCGACGGCCCTGCGCGCCGCTGCCCGCCATGCCTTTCCGCTTGACACGGCCACCAAGGCCATCCATAATCGAAAGGAAACAGGTGGTGGGCTGCCCCCCTACAACGACGGTTGCGGCTGCTCCCCAAAAGGGCAAAGGCCTCTTAGGAAGAACAAGGGAGGAGAGGATGGCGCACACGAAAAAGGGCGGATCGGAAAACACCTCCCCGGCCGAACTGTGCCACGCCGACGCCGATGACGTCACCCGCCATTCCTTCCGCGGCCCGGTCACCGAGACCGAACACATCACCGCCACCATCGCCGGTCAACGCCATACCGTGGCCGATATCGGCAGCCACGGCATCGGCGTCCTGCTTGCCGAGGGCACGGCCCTGGTTCCTGGCCAGACCCACGACTTCACCCTGACGCTCGGCAGCGAGACCCTTCGGCTGCAGGGGGTCGTTCGACACGTCACCAAAGACGATGCGGCAAACGCCTTCCACTGCGGCATCCAGCTCCTGAATCCCGACCACGAGACCGAACAACGGCTTCAAAAATTTGTTCTGCGCCAGCGTCATCACCTTTTTACGAAGCCGCCGGCATGAGCGACCAGAAAAAATTCGACATCCTCGGCGCGGTGCTGCACGCCCGCGAGCAAACCCCGCCCGAGGTAAAGACCATCGAAAAAATGCTCCGCGGCCAGAGAGCGCCGCTGTCGATCCAGGACCTCGCCGACCAGCAGCCCGACCCCTGGCTGGCCAAGGTGAAGACCACCTATTATCTCGGGGAAGAGGTTTACAAAAACCTGGAGGACTCCCGTCAGGCCATCACGGAGATGCTGCCCCAGGCGATTCGCCACCGCGTCACCCGTTCGCTGCTGGTGGAACTCGCCATCAAGCTGGTATTGCGGGATTTTGAAAAAAAGGGCCGGGAAAGCGCTCTCTGCCAACTGCTGTTCCGTGGCATCTCCCGGCCCGGCAAACGATAAGAACATCCATGGCCAACGCAAGCACCCTGGAATCCATCGCGCCTGCCGGGATGCCCCAAAGGGGGGGCGAACCATGCTGATCATCTGCCCGCACTGCAAGAAGCAACACAATATCGACGAAAAACGCATCCCGCCCTCGGTGAAGATGGCGCGCTGCCAGGGCTGCAACCAGCAATTCCCGCTGGAGTTCTCCCGCCAGGCACCACCGGCGGCACCGAAGCCGGTTGCCCCCACGCCGGCCCCTAAACGGACCAACGGGGTGCGTCGCATCGGGGTGTCGCTCAGCAAGGGCGGGGTGGGCAAGACCACCACCGCGGTGAACCTGGCCGCCGGTCTGGCCATGGCCGGCTTCCGGGTGCTGCTGGTGGACACCGACACCCAGGGGCAATCGGCCTTCATGCTGGGGCTCAAACCGAAGGCCGGACTCACCGAACTGGTGGCCGAGGAGCTGCCCGCGGCCGAGGCGGTGATCCCGGCCCGCAAAAATCTCTGGCTGCTGGCCGGCGGCAAGGGGCTGGCCGGGCTCAAACGCATCATCGACCGCAAGGATTTCGGCGGCGAACAGACCATGGCCGACGCCATCACCCCGCTGGAAACGGCATATGACTACGTGGTGGTCGATACCTCGCCGGGCTGGGACCCCCTCACCGTCAATGTGCTCTTTTATGTCAACGAACTGCTCACCCCGGTTTCGCTGGAGGTGATGTCGCTCCAAGGCTTCGGCGAATTCCTGAAGAGCATCGCCGCCATCCAGAAATACCGCAAGGAGGTGGCGCTCAAGTACATCCTTCCCACCTTCCGCGACCAACGGGTCAAACAGTCGGACGACTTCTTTGCTCAGCTCAAGAAGCTATACGGCCCCATGGTCTGCGAGCCGATCCGCTACAACGTCCGTCTCTCCGAGGCTCCGGCCTATGGCCAGACGATCTACGAGTTCGCCCCGGGCTCCAACGGCGCCCACGACTACCGCGAACTGATCCGCAAGGTGGCCGGCGACCCGACGCTCTTCACCTGAACCTCGCCCGCACCGCGGCATAACCGTTTCATAACCATTTCTTTATTTGTTCTTTGGGCGCTCTTGGGGTTTAATAGGAACAACTGCCATGCGCCCCCAAGCCCTCTCCCGCCATCCCTTCGTTAGCCTGCTGGTTCTCACCGGCCTCATCCTGGCCGTACTCGCCGGCTACGCCATCCAACGCGGCAGCCAATTTGCTTCTACCGAGGCAGGCCGCGATCTGGAGGCCCGGGCTCGCATCGCCCAAACCCAGGCAACCATCCTGCTCCAACGAGGCGATCTCGAGGGCCTCCGGGCGTTCTGTGCCGCCATCGCCGCCGCCACCGGCACTCGGATTACGATCCTGCTTCCGACCGGCACCGTACTCGCGGATTCCCATGAAGAACCGGCACGCATGGAAAACCACGCCGGCCGGCCGGAGATCATGGCCGCTCTCCGGCACCGCGTCAAACCGGCGCAACGCTACAGCTACACCCTGCATACGGAGATGCTCTATGTCGCCGTACCGCTGGAGGAAAACCGCGCTCTGCTTGGCGTGCTGCGCACCGCCCTGCCGATGACCGAAATAGATCGCCGGCTTGACGGCCAGCGCCGGGCCATCATCCTGGCCGCCGTCCTGCTTTTTATGCTGGCCATGGTGGCCATCTGGTTCATCAGTCGCCAGCTCCGCCTGCCGCTCAGGGCGATGCGCAACTGGGCCACCGGAGTAGCTGCTGCCGGCCAACTCTCCCGCCGGCTAACAGTGACAGGCCCAGACGCGATCATCGATCTCGCCACGGCCCTCGACCAGATGGCCACCCGGCTGACGGAACGGGCCACGCAGATCAGCCAGCAACGCAACGAACTCGAAGCGGTTTTTGGCAGCATGGTGGAAGGGGTGCTCACGGTGGACGCCGAGGAACGGGTCCAGAGCTTCAACCCCGCAGCCCTCACCCTGCTGGGGCTCGACCCCGGAAGGGTCAAGGGGAGAAGCACCCTGGAGGCGGTGCGCAACCTGGAACTCCAGCGCTTCATCAAGGCAACACTGAGTGGCAAGGACACCCGGGAAGGCGAGATCGTGTTACCCGACACCAAGGGCGCCAACCGCTCCTTTTACCTGCGCGGCGTCCCGCTCAAGAGTGATGACAACCACACCACCGGGGCGCTCATCGTCCTGGGCGACGTCACCAATCTGCGGCGGCTGGAAACGGTGCGGCGCGACTTTGTCGCCAATGTCTCCCACGAACTGAAAACCCCGATCACCTCCATCACCGGCTTTGTCGAGACCCTGCTCGACGGCGCCCTGGATGAACCGGAAAATGCCCGTCATTTCCTCGAAATCATCCACAAGCAATCCAAACGGCTGCACGCCATTGTCGAGGATCTGCTCGCCCTCTCCCGGCTGGAGCAGGGGGCCGAGAAGCAGGAAATCGCGCTCACGCCCCACCCCCTCACGCCGCTGATCGAGGCCGCAATCCAGACCTGCGGGCCTGCGGCCACTGCCCGGAAAATCATCATCCGGCAGGAGTGCCCGGGCGCCCTGGCCGCCCGGCTCAACCCGCCGCTCCTCGAGCAGGCGCTGGTGAACCTCGTCGACAACGCAATCAAATACAGCCCGGCGGGCAGCACGGTGCTGGTCAGCGCCACCGCCGCCGAGAACGAAGTGATCGTGGCCGTGCAGGATCAGGGAGTCGGCATCGCGCCCCGCGACCAGCCCCGCATCTTCGAACGCTTCTTCCGGGTGGACAAGGCGCGCAGCAGCACCATGGGCGGCACCGGGCTGGGGCTCTCCATCGTCAAGCACATCGTCCAGGCGCACGGCGGCCGCATCACCCTCACGAGCGCCCCCGGCAAGGGCAGCACCTTTGCCATCCATCTGCCCGCCGACCGCGACGCCGGAGCTTAATCCCCTTTCCAGCAGGAGGTTGAAAAAACTTCCCCCTCTTTTGCAACAGCCTGCGCAAGCAAACAGGGAACAGGATCATGCCCCATGGTATTCAATGAAGGTGCTTTCTCGAATAGTTTTACCGCGGATGAATTTTTTTGTTGCCGCACAGGAGCACACCCGGTAGGGTGGCGTCATCTGGATCATGCTGCGATACCGGTCCCTGTTTTCAGGCAGCCGTGCGAAAAAGCGGCTTTTTTTGTCACGCCGCCAGTTGATCCCGTTCACCGGAAATGATATGAGATCCTTTTTCAAACTGAGAACAATAACCTGGGTTTTTCTGGTTGTCTACCTGCTGACAGGCGGGACAGACGGGTTCGCGCGTTGTCTCAAAATGTCCGCGCGCCGCAGTCCGGCCATGGCGACTGCCGGCGGGGAGAGAGCCCCGTCCATCCGGGAGACGGCGACCGGTATCCCCTCGCTGCTCCGGAATCAGCATGACGGCAGCCGCTCTTGCCTGAAATTGGCACCGGCCCTCACCTCCACCGCCGGCATTAACCTGCCGGAACTCTCCGGCCAGTTGTCCCTGGCTGCGCCGGCACATCTCTCCCGCGCCCTTTCTTTGGCCCTTGGGGCCGCCGCCGGAAAAGAATCCCGTTACCCGGCACCACCGCCCTCCCTGGTTAACCCGCGACTCGCCGACATCCGCGCCGTTGTCCTGCTGACCTAAGTCTTCCCGCTGTTTATTCCCCGCAAAATCTTGCTCGTGAATCATTGATCGTCGATGACGGTGCTGTGTCCGCGTGCGGGCCGGCATTGCCGTTGCCATTCCGGAAAAGGTCATCCGCATCCGCCGCAGGTATGAGCGGAACCAGGTCCGCTGCCTGCGTTGCGGTAAACAACAAACCGCTCAAGGAGCCAAATCATGTCTCGAAAAATATCCATAGCATTTTTGTTAATCGGCATTGCTTTCTCCTATTTTGTCATTTCAGGAAAAAATTATCTGCCCGTTTCCCTGGCTTCGCCTGCCGGGGCGCCCGGGACTGGGGTGACGGCCCCGGGCTTCACCCTTTCCGATATGCAAGGGAAACCGGTTTCTCTGGCCGATTACCGGGGCAAGGTGGTCGTACTCAATTTCTGGGCCAGTTGGTGCCCTCCCTGCCGCGCCGAGATGCCGTCCATGGAGCGGCTTTACGGCACACTGAAAGGGAACGATTTCGTGTTGCTGGCCGTTAATGTGGAAAAAAATGGCCGGTCGGCAGTGGCGGCCTTTTCCCAAAAGATCCCCATGAGCTTTCCCGTTCTTCTTGATACCGATCAGCACGTTTCCGGGCTGTATCGCGTGGGCGGCATCCCGCAGACCTTCATCATCAACAAGAAGGGGGAAATTGTTCAGGAAGTCACCGGTGCGCGTGACTGGAATTCGCCGGAAACCAGAAAATTTCTTACAACCCTGATGCAAGGAGAATGATTATGGGACCCTTTTCACGCCCCACGCCATCATCCCGGGACGTTCCCCAACGGTTCGCCCGGTGTCCGGGGATCGGGACAATCAAAAATCGTATCTCTTCCCTCACGCAGCAGGGCCGTTGGCTGCTGGCGGCATGTGCCGCCCTGCTCGTGCTCGGCGCCATTTCCGGCCGGGCCGCCGATCCCCCTGAGCCCCGCGCGGCCTTCCGTCTCAGCGCTGTTTCCGAGGCGGGCCAAGTCAAGTTGCACTGGGACATTGCCGATGGCCATTATCTGTATCGCTCCCGGATCCGGGTAGAGCTTCCGCAGAGGGAGGGCCTGAGCTTCGGCTCCCCCGTCCTGCCGGATGGAGAGAAAAAGAACGACGAGTTCCTGGGCCTGGTCCAGGTGTACCATCAGGCGCTGGATGTGGGGATTTCCTATGCGGGCGTGGCGGAATCGGCGGAGCCGGTGCCCATCACCGTCACCTATCAGGGCTGCGCCGAGCGCGGAATATGTTATCCGCCGCAAACCGATACCCTGCATGTGAGATTGGCGCCCGGCACTCCTTCCCCCCCGGTAAATGCCGGAGCGGCCCGGTCAATGCCGGGCGCTGCCGGGCAAGCGCGCCTGGCCGGCATCCTGGCGGGCGGCAATGCGGCCTGGATAGCGCTGGTCTTTGCCGGGTTCGGTTTGCTGCTGGCATTCACGCCCTGCGTCTTGCCGATGATACCGATCCTGTCCGGCCTGATCGTGGGTTCCGGTGAGCGAACCGGGCCGTGGCGCGGGCTGGGAATGTCCGCGGCGTACGTGCTCTCCATGGCCGCGGCCTACAGCCTGTTGGGCATGGTGGCCGGGCGCTTCGGGCAAAACCTCCAGGCGTGGATGCAGTCGCCGTGGATAATCGGCGCCTTCAGCGCTCTGTTCGTCGTTTTCGCCTTGGCCATGTTTGGCCTGTTCGACCTGCAGGTCAGCGGTTCGCTGCAGACCCGGCTGACGAAGATGGTCAATCGTTTGCCGGGTGGCCGGTTCACCAGCGTCTCGGTCATGGGCTTCCTGTCGGCGTTGATCGTCGGTCCCTGCGTGACTCCGCCGCTGGCCGGCGCCTTGCTCTACATCGGCCAGACCGGTGACATGCTGACGGGCGGATTGGCCTTGTTCGCCCTTGGTCTCGGCATGGGAATACCGTTGTTGCTGGTCGGTGTTCTGGGTGGCAGCTTCCTGCCGAAGCCAGGGAAAGGGATGGAGGTCGTGCGGGCCGCCTTCGGGTTCGTGTTGCTGGGGCTCGCCATCTGGATGCTGTCGCGGATTCTGCCGGAGTCGATCACCATCGGCCTGTGGGGCGCGTTGCTGCTCGGCCTTGGTGTGTCCCTGGGCGGCTTCGAGCCGCCGCTGTCACCCTCGCCCCTCCTGCGCCTGCGCAAATACAGCGGGGTGCTGGCCGTTGTCTACGGGGTTCTGTTGCTGGTTGGGAGTGCCGCCGGCACTCATTCAGTGCTTTCGCCCCTTGCCGTCTTGGCGCAGCCGCCCGGATCACCGGCGACCGAAAAGCTTACGCCGCCGTTCCTGCCCCTGAAATCACTCGCGCAGTTGCGAACGGCAGTGGCCGCGGGCCGGCGGCCGGTGGTGGTGGATTTTTACGCTGACTGGTGCGTGTCCTGCAAGCAGATGGAACGTACCGTGTTCCGCGACCCGCGGGTAGCCGCGGCGCTGCAACGGGTCGTTTGGCTGCGCCCTGACGTTACGGCGAACGATGAACAGGACCGGGCCCTGATGCAGGGCCTGGATGTGATCGGACCGCCGACGATCCTGTTTTACGGCCCGGACGGACGCGAACGCCGCGCCCTTCGACTGGTCGGAGAAGCGGACGCGGAGACCTTCCTCGATCACCTGCGCCAGATCTCCGGAAAAGGCCCTGACTGAGGTCAGCCGGCCGGCGGCCGGCGACGGCCGAGCACCCCTTTGGCGGCGTTGAGCACGTCCCGGACCGAATAGGGTTTGGTGATGTAGAGGTCGGCGCCCAGCAGCAGTCCGCTGGCCTTGTCCTCCCGGGAAGAGAGCGCGGTCAGCATGATAATGGGGGTCCCTGCGATCCGGGGGTCGTGATGGCGCCGGATGCGCCGGCAGACCTCCCGGCCGTCCAGCCCCGGCAGCATGAGGTCGAGCAGCATAACATCCGGCCGTTCCCGCTCCACCATGCGGCACGCCGCCAGCCCATCCGCCGCGATCCGCGCCACGAAGCCGGCCCGATGGAACCAGTAGCGCAGCAACTCGGCGATATGCTCGTCGTCCTCGACGATGAGCACCTTGCCCCGCCCCAGGCCGAAATCCTGTTCCGGCGCAGCGGCCGGCGCACCACTGCCGGATATTTCCCTTTCCCCGAATCTCTCAACCGTGACCATCGCGATTCTCTCTTCTTATTGGTTACTGGTCGCCGACCGGCAATATTTCCGCTCAGGCCGCCATCCCGATTTGCTCTGTCACCGGCGACTGCGCGGCATCCCGCCGGTTGCGCACGATGGAGCAGCCCTTTTCCTGCTTGGCCGCCCGTTTCACCCCCGAGGCGAGAAAGGCGAGTTCGCCGTAGGATTGCACCGCACACTGCTCGGTGCCGACGATGCCGATGGAGAGCGAGAGCAGGGAAAAACGCCGCAGATGGCCCTGCCGGTCGGTGGCCAGGTAATACCCCTGCTCCAGTTCCGGGGTCCCGTGAAACTCCGGCAGCAGCCCGGTGAAAACCTTGATGATGCGCTGGCAGATCGCCAGTGAGGCCTGGGGCCGGGTGACCACGATGAAGTCGTCCCCGCCGATATGGCCGACAAAACGGAGGCGGTCGCTCTCGTTGGGCTGCACGGTATCGACAATGAGCTGCCCCAGCCGTTTGATCACCTGATCGCCTTTTTCGAAACCGTAATAATCGTTGTAGGGCTTGAAATCATCGACATCTATATAACAAACGTCAAAATCGACCTTCTGCCCGATGAGACCGGTAATGGTCCGCTGGATGAATTCGTTGCCCGGCAAACCGGAGAGCGGATTGGCTCCCTTGGCCAGCTGGATGCTCTTCTGGGTGATGGTGTCGAGCAAGGCCGTGATGGCCACGGTCCCCAGATAACGGCCGTTCTGGGCGACGCAGATGTCGTCGTAAAGGGAGCGCCCCCGCCGGGCTCTGACCCGGCGCACCACCTCCTCCACCGGGGTCGCGGCCTCCACCAGCAGATACTCCTGCCCCAGCACCTCCCGGATCGAGCGATGGGCCGACAGCGCAAAACCATATCCACACGGCCCGACCAGCTCTTTTTCCAAAAAATCCATGCGACTCAGCATGCCCAGCACCCGCTCGCTTTCCACCACGGGAATGCCGTGCAGATCGGGGTCATCCTTGAAGCGCCGGAAGGCATCCATCAGCGCCTGCGCCGGCGAGAGGGGTTCGACGTAGCGGACCGTGCTGCCGATAGCACAGGTGGACAGGGGGTCGAGGCAACAGACCGCCGCCCGGTCGTGGTGCAGCAACTCATGCCGCTGCCGGACCAGCTCCGGCTCGGACCGCCCCAACAGATACCCCTGGAGCAAATCGATGTCGAACCGGGCCATGGTCTCCAGTTCCTCGGACCGCTCGATCCCTTCGGCAATGACGGTGATGCCCAGTTTGTGGCACACGGTGGCGATGGCATCCACCAGGTTGTACTTGAAGGAATCGCGGTCGATCTCGGTGATGAAGTGACGGTCCACCTTGACGTAATCGGGCCGGATGATGGAGAGCATCTTGAGTCCGCCGTAGCCGGCGCCGAAATCGTCGATGGCGATCTTGTAGCCCCGGTTGCGGTAGTGTTCCACCGAATGGCGGAACAGGTCATAGTTGCGGATCGCCTCCTGCTCGGTCAGCTCCAGGATAATCCGCTCCTTAGCAATGCCGCATTCCTCGGCGAGCCGGTCCGTCACCCCGCCCCGGTGCGCCGGGTGCATCAGGGTGGCTGGGCAGATGTTCACATAGAGATAGGCGTTCATCTTTGCCAGACCAAGCTCGGCCGCCCGGCAGAAGGAGTTTTCCCGGCAGAGCATGTCGAGGGCGGAGATGATGCCTTCGGCCTGGGCCTTGGCGAACAGGGAGGCGATATCGACGGAATGGAACCTGGGGTCATGCAGCCGCGCCAGGGCCTCGTAGCCAAAGACCTCACCGCTCTGGCGGCAGAAGATCGGCTGAAACCAGGCGGTGAGCCCGTTGTCGTCCAGCAGTTGAATGATCATTTCCCGGGTAAAACCCGTTGCCGAAACCGTGGTGCTCATGAACATCCTCCTTAGCGCGTGTCCGTAGATAAAACCTTGGTGCTCCGGCCAGGGATTCAGGCCGCGGCAAGCAGGGGTTCCCGCCCCGGTACCGCCTCGGGCAGCGCCGCTTCGGCGCCGGGGTGCTTGCCATGGACCAGGGTGAGCAGGGAGCCGGAAAGCAGGCGCAGTTCCGCGGCCTGCTCCTGCAAGGTGGCGGCGGTGCGGGCCGCCTCTTCCGCCTTGGCCGAGGCGGTGAGGCTCACCTCGTCGATATCGGCCATGGCGGCGCTGACCTGGAGGATGCCGGCCACCTGTTCATGGCTGGCCCCGGCAATACTCTGGATCTCGTCGTTCACCCGGGCAATGCCCCCATGGATCTCGGCAAAGGCCTGGTTCAGCTCCCCGCACAGGGTCGCGCCCTGCTGCACCTTCTCGATGTTGTGCTGGACGATCACCGCCGTCTCCTTGGCCGAGGCGGCGACGTTTTGGGCGAGCCGCCGGATCTCGTCGGCCACCACCGCGAATCCCGCCCCGGCCTCGCCGGCCCTGGCCGCCTCCACCGCCGCGTTCAGGGCCAGCAGATTGGTCTGGAAGGCGATGTCGTCGATGTTCCTGGTGATCTTGATCACCTCTGCCGACTGCTGCTCGATCTCCTGCATGGCAGCGAACATGTTCGCCATCTGGTCGCCGCCCTGCTGCACCACCTTCTGCATCTCGCGAGAGAGTTGGCCGGCCTGGCGCGCGCTTTCGTGGTTGGCATTGGCCTGGCTGTTCAATTGCTGCATGGCGGCACTCGTCTCCTCCACCCCGGCCGCCTGGCGGTTCGCCCCCTCGGCCAGACCGAGACTCGCCTCGGAAAGCTGCACCGACTCCCCGTAAACCTGTTCCACCACCGCCTGCAAGCGGTCGTTGATCCCGGCAATGGGCTGGATCACCTTGCGGCCGAAATAGGCAAAGACCACCAGCAACACGAGGAAGATCCCCAGGCCGGAGCCGATGGTCACCAGGGCCGAGCGCATTTTCGCCTGCCGGTACACGGCATCATGGTCGGAGCGCACGGTGGCAATGGCCTCGCCGGTCCGGAGACCGGTCTGTTTGGCAATCTGCTCGGCCAGGGCGCGGGTCATGGCAATGGCCTCGGTTCCCTTGTCGCCGGTGTACTGATCCGCGGCCCGGATCCCTTCGGCATAGGAATCGTGGAAGGCCATCATGCCCCGGGCAGTTTCCATCTGCTGCCTGAAGCCGTCATACTCGTCGCCGATTTTCCGCAACTGTTCAAGGCTTACCCCATCGTGGGCAAAAGCGCGCTGGGACGCCCCCAGCATGGCGACGATCCGGGTGTCGCCCTTGGCTAATTCCTCTTCGTACTTAACGCGCATGTCCTGAAACTGACCGCGCACCAGAAAATTCTTCCATTGTAGCATCTGGTTGAGCAGGGCTGCCTGGAGTTCGCGCACCAGGAGCACGTTGTCCATGCCATTCTCACCGGAAACCAGGATGCCTTCATTGGCCTGGCGCGTGCCTGCGATAAGTCGTTCCTGGGTGGTTACTGAAATGGTGTACAACACGCCCATTCCTGCTCCGGCGGCCAGCATGACAAAGACAAAGAAAAAACCGAGCTTCCACTTCAGACTGTAGCGCATCCCGTGCTCCTTTAAATTGCTAATGACTCCAAATTCCGTTGCTTGTTGCCGCCGCCAGATGAACCAGAGATCGGCTACACGCCGACCGCCACCTCCATGGCCCGTCCTCCCGGGAAATCCTGCGGAGGGAGCGCGGCAAGCAGATAAAAAGGGCAGAGGGCATGCCGGCCGTTCTGGCAAAATTTTTCCAGATCACAGAGGCTTGGCACGTAAGGCGAATCCTTGGCGGTGCAACTGGCCACAGCCCAACCATTCTGGCCGTAGCGATAGTACGACAGGTGTTGGCACGACATTGGACGTTCCTCCCGAATTGATAATTGTTCTGCGTTCGCACTCAACGAAACAAACGTATCTCCCTCCCATTAGGGAGGGATTAGGGAAGGATTATTTTTGTATTGAAAAAAAGACCCCCGCCGCCGCGGGGGGCGACGGCGAGGGCAGGAGAAAAGGGAAAAGAGAGAAGAAAGAACAGTCGGCACCCCGCGACAAGGAGTGGGCCGCGAAGGCGCCGACCGCGCAACAGGCCCCCTGTTGCAGGGGCAAAAAACTAGAACTTGTACACCAGGTCAAACTGGTAAATGTCGATTTCGTCCACCGCGGTGGTGGTGAGCGTTACATCCTCCTCGAACTTGAACCAGGTGAGGCCGGCGGACCAGTTTTTGGAGAAACCGTAGCCCAATGCCACCCGGTGGCCCTGCTTGTTGGTCTTGGAAAGACCGTCGCCAAAGTCGGAATCCGTAAGCTGGCCATAGAGGGAATCCGCCTCGACCACGGAGTAGGAGTAGCCCAGTTTAAACTTGTCGATCTTCGCATCAAGACCGATCACATAGCCGGTGTCCGCATCCTCCGGCTTCTGGGTGAAGCTGGCGATCTGGCTTTCGCCGACATCGCCGTCCGCCCCGAAGTTCTGCCAGAGGTGGCCGTAAAGCGAGAGCTTGGCGGCGGCCACCGGGAAGGAGACCTTGCCGTAGAGATCGCCGATCTCCAGGGCATACTGGGTCGCGTCGATGCTGCCCAGGGTGGTGGCAGCCTTGTCGTTGATGAACGACTGGTCGTAGGCATGGTAGCCGGCGGCCAGGGTATATTTGGCGTTGCCGATCTTGCCGCGGTAGCCGGCCTGGCCCATGTAGAGCATGGCGGTGTTGTCGTCATTCACCAGCTTGGCGCCGTAGCCGCCCACCGTGGCGAAGACGCCCTCCTTCTTGCCATACTGGCCGGTGAGGCCGGCCAAGCGCACATCGCCGTCCCACAGCACCCAGGAGGTCTCGTAGGGATTCTCCTGCTGACCGATGGTGAACTTGAAATCCTGCCACTTGTGGCCGGCATAGGCGTAATCCAGGCGGATATCCCCGGTTTCAAAGGACTTGGTCTCGCTCCAGGTGTCGTTGGTGCTGGTCGGGTCGTCGCTGCCGCTGGCGAGCCCGGCGCCCACCTGCCAGTCCTCCGCCTTGTTCTCCCAGACCCCGCCGACCCGGAACCGGGTCCGCCAGCGGTCGCGGGAGATATCGGTGGCGGTCTTGTTGTCCTTGTCGCGGATTTCATAACGGACCCGCAGGTCGCCCTTCAGCTTGAGCTGGTCGATGAATTCGTTGGCCAGCACGACCCTGCCGCTCGCCTCGTTCTGCTTCTTGAGCCGATCTTCGAGTTGCTCGACGCGCTCCATCTGAGAACTCATCTTGAGGCGCAGATACTCCAGCTCCTTCTTGATATCGTCCTGGGAATCCGCCCCGGCGCCGGCCGCAGCCAGGCTGGGCAACGCCGCGCACATGGTCAGCGCGGCAACCGTACACATCATCTTTTTCATACCGTTTCTCCTCTACTCCTAAAGGATTAAAAAGAATTCCGGGCCGCCTGCCGGCCCAAGGAACCATCAACTTGGAACGAGAGTAGGGGGGACGGATTAGGCGGAGGTTATTTTTTGATTACGGGATGGTTAATCGATTAGAAAAACACGCTACTGTAACGAGTTAGCGCGATACACCGGGATTATTTTGAATTATTAATGAAAAACTAATACAATTCTAACACCCAGGGAGCATTGTAAACCCACATCACTCACTGGGTGGCATCCAAACTAGAGATTCCATCCATTGCCCAACCCCCCTTTTTCGCGAGGAGAATGAACATGACGACACGTTTTGGTAAAACCCTGAAGTGGGCTCTGGTGGCAGGCTGCGCCGTGGCCGTGACCGCCACCAGCGCCTTGGCCGAGGTGAAGGTGGATCCGCAGACTCCGATGTACAAGAAGGTCAGCGGTGTCTCCGGCAACCTCAACTCCATCGGTTCCGACACCCTGAACAACCTGATGACCTTCTGGTCCGAATCCTTCCGCAAGGAGTACCCCAACGTTCGCATCCAGGTTGAAGGCAAAGGCTCCAGCACCGCGCCGCCGGCGCTCATTGCCGGCACCTCCCAGCTCGGCCCCATGTCCCGTGCGATGAAAAATGAAGAAATCGACGCCTTCACCAAGAAGTATGGCTACAAGCCGACCCAGATCGGCGTGGCCCTCGACTCGCTGGCGGTCTTCGTCCACAAGGACAACCCGATCAAAGGCCTCTCCCTGCAGGAGGTGGACGCCATCTTCTCCAAGACCCACAAGGGTGGCATCAGCGAGGATTACACCACCTGGGGCCAGGTCGGATTGACCGGCTCCTGGGCGAAGACGCCCTTCAGCCTCTATGGCCGTAACTCCGCCTCCGGCACTTACGGCTACTTCAAGAAGCACGCCCTCTTCAAGGGGGACTATAAGGATACCGTCAAGGAGCAACCGGGTTCCGCCTCGGTGGTGCTCGGCATCACCGAAGACAAGGCCGGCATCGGCTACTCGGGCATCGGCTACAAGACCTCCGGTGTCAAGGCCATTGACCTGAGCAAGAAGAAGGGCGATCCTGCCTACACCCCCAACTACGACAACGTGCTCTCCGGCAAGTATCCGCTTTCCCGGACGCTTTACATCTACGTGGCCAAGGAACCGAACAAGCCGCTGCCGCCGCTGACCAAGGAGTTCCTGAAGTTCGTACTCTCCAAGGCCGGCCAGGAAATCGTGGTCAAGGATGGCTTCCTGCCGCTGCCTGCCAAGGTTATCGAGAAAGAGTTGGCCAAGCTGAATTAAATTAATGCTGGCCTGCTCCCGGTTCTTTTGTTAAATAATGGCCCAGGCGCTTTAAAAAGCGCCTGGGCCATTATGCATCGACTGTAGACGAATCATCGCAACCCAGACCAGCCAAGCCGGGACTCTGCATGGACAGACGCTTTATCCAGAAGGTTCGGCGCCATGATCGCATTGCCACCCGTCTCATCACGGTGGGCGGCATGCTGGTCATCGCCAGCGTCATCGCCATTCTGCTGCTCATCATCAAGGTGACGCTGCCGCTCTTCATGCCCGCCAAGGCGGAAGGTATCCAGACGATCTTTGCCGCGCCAGGCGCCCAATCACAACCGTTGCTGGCGGCCGGGGTGGATAACTACCAGGAAGTCGGCTTCTCGCTCGACAACCAGGGCCTCTTCACCTTTTACGATCTCAAGACCAATGCGGTCATCACGACGTTTGGAGCCAGCGACACCCTCCGCACGGTCAGGGGACTCGACCGGCATGACGACACCTTCACCCTGCTCTGGCAGGATGGGGGGGTGACGCTCTGCCAGGTCGCCTACACCCTTACCTACGACGACAACGGCAAGCGCACCGTGGTGCCGGAACTGAACAACCGCAAGGATCTGCCGCCGGAGGCGTTGCCGGCGGCCCCGCTGCGAGTCGTTGCCCGCGGTGGCGGCGATGGCGGCGACCTCACCAGGGTGACGCTGCTGGCTGACAACCGTTTCAATGTCACCCGCCAGACGACAACCCGCGATCTCTTTGACAACGAAACCACAGAGACTGTCTCGTTCCTGATCGACGAAGAATTGCCGGGAACCATCACCGCCTTTACCCTGGACCGGCAAGGCGATGTGCTCTATGCCGGCACCGACACCGGCAGCCTGCTGCGCTGGAAACTTGACGACGGGGCCGCGACCCGCACCGACAATGTGGTGGCG
Organism: Deltaproteobacteria bacterium; assembly: GCA_021802775.1. Lineage (GTDB taxonomy): Bacteria > Desulfobacterota > Desulfobulbia > Desulfobulbales > Desulfurivibrionaceae > JAJZRJ01. The sequence goes on along the minus strand of JAJZRJ010000017.1, from coordinate 27,341 downwards.
GTACCGAACAATCAGGCGATAACCGCCCTGGCCCTGGTTTTTGGCGACATCTCGGCTGCCGTCGGCGGCGCCGACGGCAGCCTGACCACCTGGATGCCGGTTGCCCCGGAAAGCAACGCAGCCGACGACAAAAAACTGCGCGCGATCCATAAACTGACCGGCCATTCCAGCCCGGTGGACGCCATCATCCCGTCGCGCCGGAGCAAATCCCTGGTAAGCCTTGGCCGGGACGGCCATGTGTATTTCGATCACATGACCAGCGAAAATCATCTCCTGGACATCGACGCCGCTCTCGCCACCATCGCCATCTCCGGCCAAGGCAACAGCCTGATCGGCATCGATCGTCGCGGGGCGCTGCGTCTCTGGAACATCGACAACCCCCATCCGGAAATCAATCTCAAGACCCTCTTCGGCAAGATCTGGTATGAAAGTTATCCGGAGCCGGATTTTACCTGGCAATCCTCGGCCGGCAGCGACGACTTCGAAGCCAAGTTCAGCCTTGTCCCCCTGCTCTTCGGCACCCTCAAAGGCACCCTCTATGCCATGGTCTTCGCCCTGCCCCTGGCTATCTTCGGCGCGGTCTACACCAGCCAGTTCGCCAGCCCCCGGTTCAAAAAAACGGTCAAACCGGTCATCGAAATCATGGCCTCGGTGCCGTCGGTGGTCATCGGCTTCCTGATCGCCCTCTGGCTTGCCCCCCTGGTGGAGAAGCACCTCCTGGCCACGCTGCTCAGCCTGGTCGTGGTGCCGCTGGTTTTTCTGCTCTTCATGCTGCCGATGCAGCCGCTCTGCGAAACCCCCACCATCCAGCACCGGATGAAAGGGTATGAATTTATCCTGCTGGTGCCGGTCATCATCCTGGCCGGCGGTCTTTGTTTCGCGGCCGCTCCCTGGCTTGAGGACCTCTTCTTCCGTGGCGACCTCAAACAATGGCTCTACGATGTGCCCGGCATGCGCTATGATCAGCGCAACTGCATCATCATCGCCTTTGGTCTCGGCATCGCCGTCATCCCCCTCATCTTTTCCATCACCGAGGATGCCATCTCCAACATCCCGCCCAGCCTCACTGCCGCCTCGCTCGCCTTGGGAGCCAGCCGCTGGCAAACGATCTGGCGGGTGGTGTTGCCCTCGGCCAGCCCCGGCATCTTCGCCGCCATCATGATCGGCTTCGGCCGGGCGGTGGGCGAGACGATGATCGTGCTCATGGCCACCGGCAACACCCCGATCATCGACTGGTCGATCTTCAACGGCATGCGAACGCTTTCGGCCAATATCGCCGTGGAGATTCCGGAAGCTCCGCAGGGCGGCACCCTTTACCGGGTGCTCTTCCTCTGCGCCACCCTTCTTTTTATGCTGACCTTTATCCTCAACACCGGCGCTGAAATCATTCGTGAGCGTCTGCGCAAGAAATATGGCCGCTACTAGGAAAGGGGCATGATGAAAGCAAAGTTCTGGCGCCAGGGCGAACCCTATGTCTGGGCTACCGGCATGGCCCTCGCCCTCGTTCTCTTCCTCACCATCACCCTCCTCTCGGTGGTGATCGCCAACGGGGCGGCCATCTTCTGGCCGCAACCGGTTGCCCTTGCCGAACTCACCGACGGCAGCCGGGTCCTGGGCGAGATCAGCCAGCAGCAAAAGAGACCGCAAAGCGAAGAGCAGCGGTACCAGTTCAAGACCGGCAATCGCGAGATGTACAGCCTGGATTTCCGCTGGGTGGACGCCAGCGCCATAAAACGGCTGAGCCACCCGGCCCGGGTTACGGTCCTGGAACGCTTGGAGAACGGCAACTTTTACGGCTACCTGCGGGAAATCCGCGCCCCGCAGCTTAACCTCCCGGCAGCCACCGGCGATACCGCCCTGGCCCAGGCCCTGACCGCCATCGCCCCGCAGCAGGCGGAAATAGAACAACTCAATGACACCATCGCCGAACTCAACTATCGCCTGGAACAAGTGCAGAACAAACTCGCCGGACTGCGGCATCAGCGGGGAGCCGACCCGGCCCGGCTGGAGGCCCTGGCGGCGGAGGAACGCACGCTCAAAGGCCGGTTCGACGAGCTGGCGACCCGCCTGGCTGATCAGCGAAGCGCCCTCAACCAGCACGAAGCCGTCTTTATCGATGCCAGCGGCACGGAAAAGGTCATCGCCCTGGCCGACATCGTCCGCGCTTACCAGCCCAACACCATGGGCGTCTGGCAAAAGAGCGGTTACTACCTGACCCGCCTCCGGGAACTCTTCACGGAAGATCCGCGCGAATCCAACACCGAAGGCGGCCTCTTCCCGGCCATCTTCGGCACCATCATGCTGGTTTTTCTGATGAGCATCGTTTCCTTCCCCATCGGAGTGGTGGCCGGCGTTTACCTGCGGGAATACGCCAAGGAGGGGGTGCTGGTCAAAATGGTCCGCATCGCGGTGAACAACCTGGCCGGCATCCCTTCCATCGTCTACGGCATCTTCGGCCTCGGCTTCTTTGTCTACGGCATTGGCAGCAGCATCGACCAGCTCTTCTTCGCCGAACGCCTTCCCAACCCCACCTTCGGCACCGGCGGCATCCTGTGGGCGAGCCTCACCCTGGGGCTGCTCACCGTGCCGGTGGTGATCGTCGCCACCGAGGAGGCGCTGGGCGCCATTCCGCCCGGCATCCGCGAAGGCTCCCAGGCCCTGGCCGCCACCAAATTCCAGACCCTGACCAAACTGCTGCTGCCCATGGCCTCCCCCGGCATCCTCACCGGCTTTATCCTCGCCATGGCGCGGGCCGCCGGCGAGGTGGCGCCGCTGATGATCACCGGCGTGGTGAAGCTCGCCCCGGCCCTGCCGCTGGACGGCCATTTCCCCTATCTGCATCTGGACCGCAAGTTCATGCACCTGGGCTTTCACATCTACGATATCGGCTTCCAGTCGCCCAACGTGGAGGCATCCAAGCCCATGGTCTATGTCACCACCCTGCTGCTCATCCTGATTGTGCTGCTCATGACCAGCACCGCCATCTACCTCCGCAACAAGATGCGCAAGCACTATGCCGTGGTTGACGTGTAATCCGAGAAGACACGAGGTCCCCATGCCGTTATCGCACATTCCCATAATGCCCGTCGACAACCCGCAGGTGGAGGTGGAGAAACTCGACCTCTATTACGGAAATGCCCAGGCCCTGAAATCAGTCAGCTTCGGCATTCCCAAGGCCAATGTCACGGCGCTCATCGGCCCCTCGGGGTGCGGCAAGTCCACCTTCATCCGCTGCATCAACCGGATGAACGACCTGATTGACACGATCCGCATCGAAGGGGTGATCAAGATCGACGGCGAGAATATCCTGAACCCGACCATGGACGTCATCGAACTCCGGCGCCGGGTGGGCATGGTCTTCCAGAAATGGAACCCCTTTCCCAAGACCATCTACGAGAACGTGATCTACGGCCTGCGCATCGCCGGGGTCAAGGACCGGACCATGCTGGACGAGACCGTGGAAAAGAGCCTCAAGCGCGCCGCCCTCTGGGAAGAGGTGAAAGACCGGCTGCACCAGTCGGCCATGGGGCTCTCCGGCGGCCAGATGCAGCGGCTCTGCATCGCCCGGGCGATTGCGGTGAACCCGGAGATCATCCTGATGGACGAGCCCTGCTCGGCGCTGGACCCGCGCTCCACCGCCCGCATCGAGGATCTGATCCGCGAACTGCGCGGCGACTACACCATCATCATCGTCACCCACAACATGCAGCAGGCCGCCCGCATCTCCGACTACACCGCCTACATGTACCTCGGCGAACTCATCGAGTACGGACCCACCAAAAAAATATTCACCAAGCCGGTCAAGCAGGAAACGGAAGATTATATCACCGGCCGCTTCGGTTGATCAGGAGAAAACACCATGGCTGAACATCTGCGCAGGGGTATCGAGGATCTTAAGAAGAAAGTCATCACCATGAGCGCGGTGGTGGAGGAAAACGTGGCCAAGGCCACCCGTTCCTTGCTGGAACGCAGCACCGATCTAGCCAACGAGGTGATCCGGGGCGACGTCAACATCGATCAGATGGAGGTGGATATCGAGGAGGAGTGCCTCAAGCTCCTGGCGCTCCACCAGCCGGTGGCCATCGATCTGCGCTTCATCATCGCGGTCTTGAAGATCAACAGCGATCTCGAACGGGTCGGCGACCTGGCGGTGAACATCGCCGAGCGTTCGCTCTTCCTGGCCACCCAGCCCAAGATCTGCATGCCGTTCGACTATGAAACCATGTCCAACATGGTCCAGCAGATGCTGGGCGACAGCATCGACTCGCTGGTGAATCTCGATCCCCGGCTGGCCCACAAGGTGCGGGCTCAGGACGACAAGGTCGATGCCATGAACCGCGAGATGTATGAAACGGTGAAGAGCGAGGTGATCGGCGGACCGGAGTACATCAACTGCCTGCTCCATGCCCTGTCGGTGGGCCGCCATCTGGAACGCATCGCCGACCACGCCACCAACGTCGCCGAGGATGTGGTCTATCTGGTCGATGCCGAGATCGTCCGCCACACCCCGGAATACTTCATGGATTAACCGTGACCGCCAAGCCACGCATCCTCATTGTCGAGGACGACGAGAACATCCAGCAGCTGGTGGGCTACAACCTCGGCAAGGCGGGGTTTGCGGTGAGCCACGCCGAGACCGGCACCGAAGGGCTGGCCTGCATCACCAGCGAAAAGCCGGACCTGGTGATCCTCGACCTCATGCTGCCCGAGATGGATGGCCTGGAAATCTGCCGCAGCATCCGCACCACCCCCGCAACCGCCGACCTGCCCATCATCATGCTCACCGCCAAGAGCGAGGAGAGCGATATCACCACCGGGCTCGAACAGGGGGCGGACGATTACATCACCAAACCCTTCAGCCCCAAGATTCTGGTGGCGCGGGTCAAGGCGGCATTGCGGCGCAAGGCCGGGCTGCCTGCCGAGAAAGAAGAAGGCGAGGGGCCGCTGCTCACCATCCACGAGATCCAGATCGATGCCAAACGGCATGAGGTCGCGGTAGGGGGCAAGGCCGTCACCCTGACCCTCACCGAGTTCGGCATCCTCGAACTCCTGGCCAAGCATCCGGGCTGGGTCTTCAGCCGCCAGCAGATCATCGACGCGGTACGCGGCTACGACTACGTCATCACCCCGCGGGCCGTGGATGTTCAGGTCTTTGGCCTGCGCAAGAAACTGGGTGAGGCTGGCCAGCACATCGAGACAGTGCGCGGCATCGGCTACCGCCTCAAGGACTAATCCCCCTCTTCCCACCCGTTGTCTTTACCCTGAATCCGTGACAGCTCAATGGAATCTGGGTGCGGAATCCGAATTATGCCCGCCGCCTCACGGGCGTCCGGCTACAGTTGCTCCTGGCGAACATGAAAGGCCAGGGTGGCGCCGGTCACCTTGCTCAGTCCCGTGTACAGGAAAAGTGCCAGCCACACCGCCTGGAAGAAAAAAATGACCCCTGGTTGCCACAACGCGGCAAAGCCGGCCGCGAGATTCGCCTTGATCTCCACCGCCTCGCCGGCACCGATCGCCAGCAGTAGGCAATAGCCCATGCCAAGGAGCGCCATCTGCTGATAGACGGTGAAACGGCCATTACCCCGGTAATCGGCTCGCAGCTGTTCGGAAACAATACGCCAGCCAAGGGCAAAGAGGGCGGCAAGCAGGAAAGATCCGGTATAATAGCCCTCCAAATAGAAATACATGGCGATGAGGCCGACGCTCACCGAACAATAGGAGGTGATGGCCTGAATCGGCACCACCTTGACGTTGTCGAGGCCCGAGGCATAGCTGATCTTCTTGGTCCTCCCCTCGAAGGTGGTGGCGATGCGGGAGAAGACGCGCTGCCCCCATGGCCCCAACTCGGCCACCGGCCGGCCGTAGCAACAGCCGAAACTGATGCAGGCCAGGCGGCCGATCCCCTCGCCCAGCAGGTAGCCCACCGCCAGGGCCGCCATCACCGGCAACAGGACGGCCGGCGCCATACTCAACCGAGGCGCCAGGCCATTGTAAAGGGCGACGGCCAGCGGCATGACGATCAGCCCGGAGATGGCGGCACCGGCCACGGTCAGGGTGTTGCGCTTCCTTTCCACCAGCCGCGCACAGAGCTTGGCTGCCGGAGTCGCGCCGAAAAGGACGGTGGCGCTCAGCGCCAGGGTTCCGGCCATTGGCACCCCGATGGTAGCCAAGAGGAAAAAGAAAACCACCACCCCGCCGATGGTGCCCGAGGCGAGCAGCAGGCCGTAATATGTCATATTGGTGCCGTGCCAGCATCCGTCAGCCGCTGCCCTGCGGGTCGGAATCGCCGCAAAAATCTGCCAGCGCTCCTGCGGCAGGACCGTGCTCGCCCACCACAAGAGCGGCTTCAACAGCAAGCCCAACATCACCACAAAAGTCCCATTATTCACTGTTTTTCTCTCCTTTCGTTGATTGCGACTGCCAAAAGGGATCGCACCCGAACCTCCACCTCCACCAGGGGCTGACCGAAACCGATGGAAAAGCGGCTTGTCACATCGGACCGCCGCGCCTTTTCCACCAGGTCGTCGGCAAAGCAGACCCGCCCTTTCTGGAAGAGAAGGATATCGGTGCTGCTGCCTGGCCGGTAGAGGCTCTTGGGCTGCCCCTTGGCCACAAACATGCCGGGCCGCACCCGCTGCGGCCAATCGTAGCCGGTGTCGCTGTAACACTGGACGATGTCGCCGATCATCATCGCCACCACCTCGATCATCGCCACCAGGCCTACGCCGGTGCCGCCCTCGACATCGGTGTCGATGATGGTCACTATCCGCCGGTTCTTGGAATAGGGGGTGATCATGGCCACCACCGCGCCCGGATTGCAGGAATGGTAGACACCGTCGAGGAGGTAGTGATCCACTACCCGGCCAGCCACCGGTGTATGGTTGTAATGATATTTGTCGGGAGTCAAACGGAAGACCGCATAATCCCCCTCGGCAAAGGCGCTGAGCCAGCGCCCTTCGCCGGCGCCAAGCAGTTCCTCGTATTCGAAGAATTTGTCCTTGAGAAACAGGGCGGAATCAGCGGCCAGGGAACCGATGATGACCCGGGCGTCGGCTGGCGAGATCACGGCCCGCGGGTCGGCCGGCATGGGCCGGCACTGCCAGTAACGAATCCGGCGCTCGAAAATACGGCGGGGGGTGGTAAAATAGGCGGCCGGCTCCATGCACTCGGTGAGATCGACGCCACAGCGCCTCAGAAAGCCGGCATTGCCCAAAAGATGCGGCCCAAGATGAAGATCGAAGTTGCACCAGCCAAGGAGGCTTGAAATCCGCGCCGAGGTAGCCAAACGAAAGAGGAATGGCGCCTTCTCCCTCGCCTGGGAATAGAGAAACCGCACGATGCGGTCGCCGAAAAGTTCCTCGTCGAGCACCACGCCATGCCGACGTTCGACATATTGATGCATGATCTCCTCCTGGCAGGATGTTGAAAAAGTCATCCGTGACCTTTTTCAACCACGAACTTGCCGAAGTGAATCCGGCAAGTTCTCACAATTCCAGCACGTTGCCGACGTGCTGGAATTGCCGGCCCCTCCCTGGGCCGGACGCAGGCCGCCGAAAAACGAGTTTTTCAACGGCCTCCTAAATCGCCGCGCGCAATCGTTTACTGTCCAGGTCTTCGGCGAGCAACATGAGCTGGATCAGACGCATCGCGGTGGTCGGCGCCAGCCGGTCGCCGAGTAATTCATCCTGCGCCTGCCGCAGGAACCCAGCCCCTCCCTGGTCGCCGAGAATGGCAGCCACCTCGGTCCGCACTTCCAAAGCCAGCGGCACCTCGCCGGCGGCCAGGGCCTCGATATCCTCGGCCACAAAGCGCCACCCCTCAAGCATCTGTGCCTGCCGCAGTTCCTCGCGGTAATAACGCTCCGCCGCCAGATTGAACTCCCTGGCCGGCATGGCAAGCGGACTCCTGGCGCCGCACTTGGCGAGAATACCTTCGGTGAGCCGCCCCTGGGCGGCATAGCGCTGCGGCTCCCGCAACCGCAACTCCAGATCGGCCAGCAATCCCTCCAGGCCGAGGGCACCCACCAGCTCGCCCCCCTCCTCCCGGATGAACTGCACCAGCGCCAGGCGGTACTCCTGGTGCAGCACCCGGAGATAACCACCATAGCGACGGCTGGATCGGGTTTTCGCCGTGCGCTGAAGAATGGCGCGCAGGAAGCGGTTGGGGGTTTCCTTGTGCACGAAAAAGGTGGGAATGCCAATGGCGGTGCCAAAAAGGAGCTGACGCCGCTCGCTCTCGACAAAGGGGGTGTCCGGGATATGCTGGTGGCTGCAGGCACCGCTGGCGATGAGCTTGAAGGCAAGGGCGGTAAGGAGCATCTGCAATTCGGTGGCACGGCCAAGATCAAGGTCAAACTGTTCGAATTGCGAATAGTGACGCGCCTCGAAGCCGGAAAAGCCCATGACCGCGAACTCCCGCAGCTTGTAAGGCAGGTAGACCGACATCCGCCGGTCGAAGATGCCGAGGGTATCGAGGTCCTCCTTGAGCCGCTGGTCGTTCCGCAGGCGGCCGTCCTGACTGGCGCTCCGCTCGGTGGAAAGGAGCGCCACCGGGTAGTCGACGAGGCGGAAATCCGGCACGAAATCCCCCCGGCAGCGGCAGAGACGGCCAACCCAATGATCAATGAGCGGCGGACCGAAAGGGGTGATGGCGTGGCCGCAAAACTTGTTGGCTGCCTTTTTCTGCCAGCGCCGCCAGAGCATGCGCAGGTGGGTGTAGTCGAGTTCATGAGGCAGGAAGCCCAGGGCCTGTTCAGGGTGGAAATCCTCGAAACCAAGGCGGTAGGGCGCGGCGCTGTACGTGCCGACAAAGAGCGGGAAGAAGTGCTCCATCACCTTGGCCACCAGGTCGCCCAGGTATTTCTCATGGCGGGCGGTGAAGCCCGAGGCGGGGTCGCTCAGCAGCCGGCTTAGCCTGCGGCTGCCGATGCTGACATGGGTGCCGTTGTTGGCCAGGCTGATGTTGGAAGTATGAGGCAGCACCACCAGGTCGTTGGCGATGATGCCGGCCTCGCGCATCTTCATCACCGCGTTCAGATGACTGCGACTCAGCACCTGGTGGCAGAGAATCATGTACTGGTGCTTGGCCTCCCCCTCGTCCCAGCCTGAAAGACAGGGGCTCATAAAGAGTTCGCGGTAGAAGGCGTCGGAGATGCACTCGTTGAGATAACGCTGCCGCACCGGCGGGTGGGGGGAGAAAAAGATGGCGGTGTTCTGGCCGCGCCGGGCGAGTTCGAATTTCTCGTTGGCGTACATGACCAACAGCTGGGTGAAGAGGAAGCGCTTGGCCGTCTCCCGCGCCAGCGCCCGGCCGTAGCCGCTCTGCCGATGCAGGTTCACCACGTGGAAGGAAAAGGTCTCCGGCGAGGTGTTGTCGCTGAGCAAATGGCCGAGCAGCCGGTCGCCGGTCCGCTCTATCGTCTCCTGACCACCGCCCTCGCCCATGGCGTCGGCCAGCGCCAGCTTGAGCAGATAGCTGATGGGAATCCGCAACTGCTGCTCGCCGTCCTCCTCGACGAAAAAACGGCCGCTGTCGCCGCGTTCGGCACTGGCCGGGTTCTGCTTGTCAGCCTTGAGATCGGCAGCCAGAATCCCTCGGGCCTTCTCGTGCAACAGGCGCAGGGGAAAGCGCACCCAGCTGTTCTCCCAGACCTGCTCGATGTTGTCGGCGAGATACCGTTCCAGGTGGCGACGGAGCCGTGGCGAGGTCTCGCCGCGACTGGCCCGCTTGATGATGTTGGCGTAATAGTTGGAGCGCTCGATGATCCGCGGCAGATCCACGGTCTCGCGGCGGCCGGACACCGCCACCTGTAACTCGTTTTCGCAGCCAGCCGTGGCGTCAGGTCCCCAAAAAGGCAGGCTCGCGGGCTCCTGCGGATCGAGTCCCAAGAGGGTGATACATTCGCGTTCGGTGGGACGGTGCTCATGGCCGGCATCGTCCGGCAGGACGGGAAAAGCGGTAAAGGAAAGTCGGCTCACGGGGCAGTCACCTCCTGGCGTGGTCGTTTCCTTATTCTTTAATCTCCCTGTATGATGTTTCCGTTAAATTATCGACAAACCTTCGTTAGGTTGAGGAACCGAGACAACATCCTCACCGTCAGCGGACCCGCTCGAACAGCGGAATGCGCTGCACCGCCATGAGCGAGATCAGGCTCATCCCTGAAAGACCTGCTTTCTCGTGGGCGGCGGGCTTGGTCGTTGGCATTGGCCGCGGATATGGTATGGTGGGCGCAGTGGCTGACCGCGGCGGGCGGAACCGCAGATTTTACGGAAGGCAGGAACAGCATGAAAGGAAACATCTTTGCCATCGGCGACATCCACGGCTGCGCGGACAAGCTCGCCCGCCTGCTCCGCCGCCTGCCCTTTGACCGCCGGCACGACACCCTGGTGGTGCTGGGCGATTATCTCGACCGCGGGCCTGCGGCCCGCCAGGTGCTCGACCAGCTCTGCGACCTGCGCACGCAGGGAGTACACCTGGTGGCCTTGCTGGGCAACCACGAATCCCTGCTGCTGGAATATCACCAGAGCGGCGATCAGGCGCTCCTCCCCTACCTGCGCCAACTCGGCCTGGAGAACACCCTGGAAAGCTACGGCGGCGCGAGTCTTCCCGAACTCGCCGCCCTCTCCTTTCTCCCGGCGGCCCACCGGGAATTTCTCGATTCACTGCTGCCTTACTGGGAGACCGAAGAGTATATCTTTGTCCATGCCGGCCTGCGGGCCGGGGTGCCGCTGGCCGCCCAAAGCCTGGCGGACCTCTGCGAGGTCCGCGAACCCTTTCTCGGCAGTGAGCATGATTACGGCAAGCGGGTGATCTTCGGCCACACCCCCTTTGCCACCCCGCTCATCACCCCGCACAAGATCGGGATCGACACCGGCGCGGCCTACGGCCACCTGCTCACCGCCGTGGAACTGCCGGCGGTGAGCTTCTACCACGCCGCCTGATCGTCGCCGGACCGCGATCATCCCTCGCCCAAGGCGCGCTTGACCGAGGCCTTCAACTCCTTGATCTTGACCGGCTTGGGAAAGAAGTCGTGCACGTCGTCCCGCAGGGCCTCGATGGCCACCTCCAGATTGGCAAAGGCGGTGATCATGATCACCACCACACCCGGATAGAGCTTCTTCACGGTACGCAGCACCTCCAGGCCGTCCACCCCCTTCATCTTGAAGTCGGTGACCACCACGTCGAACCGTTTTTCCTTCAGCCGCGCCAGGGCCGACTCACCGTTCAGGAAGGTCTCCACCTCGTAGCCGTCCTGCTCGAAGGAAAGCTTTGCCATGTCCCCCACGATTTTTTCATCGTCAATAATCATAATGCTGTGCCTTGCCATCACTTCACCTCGTTACATTATTATCGCCCCACAACGGGCTGCTTTACAAAAGTGCGGTGTGTATCTATGCCACCCCCAATTTCCTGCAGGTGGGCAGGGTAATGATAAAGGTAGTGCCCACCCCGGGTTGGCTCGTCACCCGGATGGTGCCCTGATGATTTTTGATGATCCCGTAGCTGACCCACAGGCCGAGGCCGGTGCCGCTCTCCTCCTTGGTGGTGAAGAACGGATCAAAGATGTGATCGAGGAACTCCGGGGCAATACCCTTGCCGTTGTCGCCGATTTCGATCTCGACGACCTCGTCGTCCGCCAGATACCGCGAGGCGATCAACAACTCGCCGCCCTTGCCCATGGCCTGGATAGCGTTGGTCGCCATGTTGACCAGCACCTGCTGAATCTGATGTTCATCGATGTAAATCTCCGGCAGTTCCGGCGCCAGGGTCAGCCTGATCCTGATATTGGAGATATCCAGCATGTTCTGCACCAGGGCCAGTATCTTCTGAATAACCTGATTCGCGGAGGCCTTGGCCAGATGCTGCCCCTTGGGCTTGGCATAATCAAGCAGGTTGTGGATGATCACCCGCAGCCGCTCGGTCTCCTCATCGACCCGCTCCATGAAGCTGATCCGCTCTTCCTTGCTGAGGCCATCATATACCTCGGCATAGGTCTGGGCGATCATCGAGATATTGTTGAGCGGGTTGTTGAGTTCGTGGGCCACACCAGCCACCAGCACCCCGAGGGAGGCGAGCCGTTTTGACTGGACGATCTCCTGTTCCCGTTTTTGCAATTCCCCGGCCATGGCGTTGATGGCGCTGATCACCGCCCCCATCTCGTCACTGGAGGGCTTTTGCTCGATCTTCTGAAAGTTGCCGTGCGAAATCGCGCGGGTAAGCTCGACAATCTTGCGCAGGGAAAAGCCGATATCGTGGACGATGAGGTAACTGAAGAAAAAGGCGAACAGCACCACCGCCCAGAAGGAATAGCGCAGGATATTCTTCGAGCGGACAATGATCGCCTCGATGCTGTCGCTCTCCAGGGCGGTAATATTCTCGGAAAAGACTTTGAGGTTCTGGCCCGCCTGCCGCAGTTTCTGCCGGGTATCGGGATCCTGGGGCCGGGTGTTGCCGAGCGACGCGCCCAACTTGGCATACTCCTGGAGGTACCCCTGGAGCCTGTTGTATTTTTCGGTGCCGACGGCGCGGGTAATATCCTGCCGCAGTTGCAAGAGGGTGGTGCCGGTCTGGTCGATCTTGCTCCGGATATTGGCCAAGGCCTCGCTGTCGCCGTAGAGGAAGTAGTTTTTCTCGGCCAGCCGCATCTCGAGAAAGGTCGCGTTCAATCCTTCGGCAATCACGATAAAGCGAAACTTGGTCAGAATCTCGTTGAGGTTCTGCAGGGCAAAAATGCCGATCAGCACAATGAGCAGGATGTGAACCGCATTGGAAAGATAGATTTTGTGCTCTATTTTCATAAGGTTCTCCCCGCGAAGGCGGCGCTGCGGGTTTTGGGCAGCTCGGCCTGTTCCTTGCGCACCGGCAGATACCAACGCCCGCCGTCGATGATCATCAACAGGCCGATAACAATCAGCATCGCATCAAAAAAGGTCCGGGACCCCAGGCCGAAATAGCCGATCAGGCCGATGCCGATGCTGATGAAAGCGGCGCCCGTGCGGATGAAGGCAAGCCCGGTCCGGGCTCGTGCGTAGATAGTCCGGTAGCAGGCGGCAATGGTGCGCTGGCCTGCGAGCACGTTCCGTTCCCGCGCCAGGTGGGTGCGTTCCCGGCTGGCCGGCAAGGGAAACAAAATGGTGCAGTAGTTGGCAAGCAGGTCACCCAGCCGGGCCAGCATGGTTTCCTTGATGCGGGTCGGCTTGGTGGCGTGCTCCAGGTTCTGGTAGTTCTCGAGAAAGCTCAGGGTGGCGGCGGTCACCTCCACCACGGTCTGATGCCGCGGCGGGGTCAGCCGCGACCGTCGCACCCGGAGATAGGTGGGCAGGGCACCGATGATGACCAGCAGACCGAACAGCAGTACGCCGTAGGCCGCGGTCGGAGCGACGGCAAAGCGCCGGCTGCTCAACAGGATCCGGGAAATGGTGCTCAAGGCCAGCCCCATCCGGACAAAGGCCAGCGCGGTGCGGGCCTTGGCCAGATCGGTACGGTAGCAGGCCATTCTGGTCCGCCATTGGGCCATGGTGTTGCGCCAAAAGGCCAGACCGGTGCGCTCGGTGCCGATGAGCAAGCCAGGCGGGGCATGAAGAAAGTCCTGAATGAACCAGGCGATGTCGTCGGGCAAGGCCACCCGGAATTCATAAGGCCCCGGGCCGAGAACGGACGCCACTTCCGTCCGCATGGCGGGATCGGAGGGGTCGCGGGCAGCGACGACGATGGTGCCGTCGGCGTCCTTGGCCACCGGAAACCAGCCGCGGGCCGCCAGGTGGCTGCCCGAAACCCCGGCCAGCAATTCGGGCGGGATCGGCAGCCGCTCGTCGTATTCAATGGCTGCGCAGTGGTAATAGTCGCGCAGGGCGGCAAGCAGCGCCTCGCGCGGCAGGCCGTATTCCTCATGGAGGATCCGGGCCAGCGGCACCCCCCGCAAGACGGCGGCTTCAGCCGCTGCCTCCAGCCGGTCCGCCCGGGCCACATCCAGCCCCCGCAAGGGCTGCATCAATAGTTCGCTCTCAACCTTCGCCATGACCGAATACCACCTTTTGCCAGAATCGGGCCGGGGTGCCGTAATCCGGGATCGTGATCTCCATCTCCCCGCAACAATAGGAAAACTGCCGCCGCATCCGCTCTGCCGGAAGGCTCCAGACAAACCCGTCCGCCACCAGCAGGAGACCGGCTGCCATCATGGCATAATGGAAGAAGGTCCAGCCCAGGCCGGGTGCCCTCAAAAAGTAGAGCATAAAGGCAACGCCGATCAGAAAAAGGCTGAGCCCCGTGCGGATAAAGGCGAAACCGGTGCGGGCCCGGGCCATGACCGTGCGCAACCTGGCCATGACGTTGCGGCGTTCGGCCAGCATGGTCCGCTCCAGGGCAAGGCCAGTGGTAGCCCAGATCCCCGGGGCATGGGAACTCTTCACCGGCAGGACCATGGGGTTTTTGTCCGCGCCGGGCAAGGCATGGCGGTGGGGAAAAAAGTAATCCCAGATGGTGGACTCGCTGGTCTTTTCCCGCACCGAGTCCAGCCCTTCCACCCCGGCCTGGCGGCCGCGCACGTACCAGAAAAATCCCTCCACCGCCATCAGGGCGCCGACCCCGATCAGCCCGAGGTCGAAGGCGAGCCAGCGGCTGGCCTCAAACTGGCGCAACAGCCCGAGACCGAGACTGATAAAGGCAAAACCGGTACGGGTGAAGGCCAGGCCGGTGCGGACCTTGGCCATCCTGGTCCGGTAACAGGCGAGCACCGTCCGCTCCTCGGCCAGATCGGTACGATCGCTGGCCAGATAGCGCCGCCGCATCACCGGCGACATACTGGTCCAGCCGGCCCGCAAGGCAGCGGCCCCCGGCACCTCGGCGCAGCGCCGAAACTGCGGGGTTTCTTCCTCGTTGTATGCCTCCAGCACGCTGGTGCCGCCGGCGGTGCCGGGGGCCACACAGAAAGGCAGGGCGGCAAAGATTGCCCGGGCCGGCAGATACCATTTGAGGCCGTCATAGACGATGATGACGCCGCTGATCAGCAGGAAGACCTCCAGCAGCAGGTAGTAGCCGGCGCCGAGCAGGCGAAGAAAGAGCAGGGCAATGGTGATAAAGGAGAGGCCGGTGCGGATAAAGGCGAGTCCCGTACGGCTCTTGGCCAGCAGGGGCCGGTAATGGGTGAGAAGGGAACGGCGCCCTGCCAGATAGGTGCGGACCCTGGCCAGCGGGGTGCGGCCGGCGGTGGGCGGAAAGCCCGGGTTGAGATCCTGGTTGTGCTCGAAGATGCGGGTGAGATCCTCGGGCAGGGTGACCTGGAACTCGACCTCCTGCACCCCTAAGGTCTCGCGGACCTTGGCGGCCAGGGCGGGCCCGGGCGCGGTGGCGATCACCGTGGCCCGGCCAGCGGCAACCTCCCGCGGGAACCAGCCTTCCGCCCGGAGCCTTGCCATGTCCAGTTTCCACAACAGGAACTGGGGTCCGCTTACCGATTCATGATACTCCACCCACGGACAACCATGCCGCGCACTCAGCGCAGCAAGCGCTGCATATTTTTCAAGACCTGCCAGCATGACTGCTCACCTCTTGTGTTTCAACCGTTCGGCATGGCTTCACGCCGCGATACAGTTCCTCAAGCCCACGGAGTCCGAAATCGCCCTCGATAAAGGCCTGGGCCGCCAGATGGACGGTGGCCTCGTCCCGCATCACCGCATCGAGCAACCGGGTAAAACCGAGCACCCGGCCCACCACCACCAGTTTTTCCTCAACCACCTCGCATGGCGCGCCCTGTAAGGACGCATTAACCAGGTCCTCGCGTACGTCGGCCAGGAAACCATAATGTTCAAAAATCTCCCTGATGCACCGCGCGCGGCGCTGGCGCCGCTCCATGGTAGTGCCGCCGCCCTTGAAGCGGAAGCGGATGTGGTTACTGCGCGGATCCAGGCCGCAGACCGCATCGACCATAATGAAGTGAAAATCCATGCGGGCGTTCAGGTTGCAGTAGTCGCGGCTGACCATGGCGTAATTGGGCATGCCTATGGGCCGTTCCGATTTGTGGTCGGTGATCCAGGAGGACATCACCGCACCCATGGGGGCACCACCCGGCGGCGGACCCCAGCGCAGGCCAGGGGTAACAATTCCTCGCCAGAGGGCCCGAAAGGGCACCGAAGCCACCTGCTCCGGCGGGATAAGCCGTTGGCGGCCGTCAGCCAGCGCCAAGCCGCCGCCCATATCGATGACACTCACAGAAAAAGGCACCGGCACCTCGAGCACATGGACCGCCTTGAGATTCGTCGCCAGCAGTTCGTCGCCTGCCTCGAACATGGCCAGTACCGCCTTCTCGTGGACAAACCGAACAATATCGTGGAGCGAGCGGCATTCAAGGATGGAAAAGGTGGGGCCATAGGCATCGGTGAGGTGCAGGGTGGTGACCAGTTCCTGCAGCTCGCGATAGAGCGGCGGCAACGGCGGCGAGGCCGGCTGGACAATCCTTCCGGCCTGCTGCCAAAGCTGCCGGGCCGCGCTAATCTCTTCGGCGCTGGCCGCATAGACCCTGCCGTGGTCGCCGTCCACGGTAAGCCACTGGCCTTCGGCCAGATGTTGCCCCACCTTCTTGAGGCCGCAAACCAACGGGGTACCATGCTCGCGGGCCACACAGGCCAGGTGATCGGCCGGGCTGCCCAGTTCGACCAGCACCGCGGCCACCAGCCCCAGCAGATTGGCGGCATCGGCAAAACCCTGGGGCATGACCAGCACCAGGGGTTCCTGCGGCGGCTGGCTGAATTCGTTCCGGCTCTTCACCAGTCGCACCCGGCCGGTGGCCCGGCCGCCGGAGGCAACGATCCCCTGGCCAAGCGACGGCGATTGGGCCTGCCACTCGGCGCTGCCTTGTTGCCCCCCGCTGGTCAGCGGTCGCGTCTGCAACACTACCGGCTGCCCCTGGCGGTCCACCGCCCATTCGATATCCAGGGCCGCGCCGGCTGCCTGCTCCAGCCTCGCGCCCAATCCGGCCAGGGCCCGGAGTTCGGCGCTGCTCAGGACCGCCTGCTGGCGTTCGGCGGCCGGCACCTCCTGCCAGCCCACCCCGCCCTCGGCCAGGGCGGCCAGGTAGCGCTCCTTGTCGGCAATGGTGGAACGCGGCCAATCCACGCGGCCATCACGCCCGACCAGATAGAGATCCGCCGCCGCGCTGCCGGAGACCGCGGCCTCGCCCAGCCCGGGCACCGCGCTGATCAACATGGCCTCAGCTTCCGGCTCCTGGGGCAATCGGGTCAGCAGGACCCCGGCCGCCCGGGACTCGACCATTTCAAGACAAAGCACCGCCATGTCAAAGGTCAACGGATCAAGCCCGGCATGGCGCCGGTAGGCCAGACTGCGGGCGTTGAAATTGCTGGCCACCACCTCCTTCACCGCCGCGTGCAGCTGGACCTCGTCGCGCACGTTGAGCACCGAGGTGAATTGGCCGGCAAAGGAATGCTGGCGGCCATCCTCGCTGACACTGTTGCTGCGCACCGCCAGAGCCCGACCGGCCGTAAAGAAAGGACGCGACATGGCGGCAAGGGCAGCCGTGAGTTCCGGCGGCAGCGGGGTCTGGCGGATGAGCTGTTGCACCGCCTCGGCCGCGGCCGGCGGCACATCGTGCCTTTCGGCGCCGGAATCGGCCAGTTGATGGGCCAGTTGCAGGGAGAGACCCTGGTATTCGAGGAACAAGCGGCAGCCGGCCACACTGACCACAAAACCGGCCGGCACCCGAAAGCCGGCCATTCCCTGCAAACCGGCCAGGGCAGCGGCTTTGTTGCCGATCAGCGCATGCTGCTGGTGGTATTCCTTGCCGAGCGGCAGGCAGAGCGGTAACTCGCCCGCCGGCGCCAGTTCCTTGAGGATCGCCGTCACCTGCCGGGCCAGACGCTGCTGGGTGCCGCGCAATGGCCGGTAGCCGCTGGTGAGCTGTTCCAGCCGTTCCACCATCGCGGCAGCCTCCTCGACCAGGCCGTTGACCCTGCCGGTCAGACCGGCGGTATCCCCCCGCAGCCGCAACAGAATGGCGATGTCGCTCAGGGCATCCACCGCCCGGCTGTTGCAGGCCAGCAGGGAACGGAAGACATGATAGCGGGCCTTGAGGCGTTGGTCGGCCGCCACCTGCCGTTGCCGGCGCGCCTCCTGCCACTTGCCCAGTT
Source organism: Deltaproteobacteria bacterium (assembly GCA_021802775.1). GTDB lineage: Bacteria > Desulfobacterota > Desulfobulbia > Desulfobulbales > Desulfurivibrionaceae > JAJZRJ01. Next base: position 9,204 of record JAJZRJ010000017.1, on the reverse strand, counting down.
GATTTCGCAGTACGCTCAGCACGGCACTCACCCGCTGGCGCCGGCCTGGTCGGCCCTGACCGCTGCCAGAAAATGCGCAAAGAATTGTTCGATGGCGCCTTCATCGCGCATCCGCACGTCGAGCTGGCGGGTAAAGCTGATCAATTCGCCCAGCCGGGTCAGGACCCGCTCCATCTGCCCCGAATCGAGGTTCCTGGCCTTGGCCACCACCAGATCGCCGTGGCGCTCCACCTTGAAATAGAGGCCGGCCAGAATGGCACCGATGAGCCGCGCCCGGCGTTCGCGTTTCTCTTCGCTCGCCATGCCGCCGACAAAACGGAAGTAGATGTAGTTGTTGTCCGGCTCCGGCGACATGTAGACGTCCACCACGTTGAAGTGGTAGCCGAGCCGCAGGGAGAGATTGCAGTAGTCGTCGGCGATGATCGCCAGGTTGTCGCCGGCATAAGCGGGCCAGTTGGTCAGCATCGATAGCGGCCGGCCGAGGCTGGTCAGCAGATCGCGAAAATCGAGGGCGGCCGGGCCGTTGTCGCTCGCCACGCCGCGGAGGAATCCGGCGAAGAGCGCGGCCAGCGGCCGGCTTGCCAGCATAGCCAGCGTCAACTCGCCTTCCGGCGGGGCGCCCGCGGCAAGACCGGAGCCGAGGTCAATCACCCGCAGCTTGAGCGGCACCGGCAGCCGGACCGGACGACTGCCACCCTCCTGCTGGCTGGCCGGGCCGCCATGCACATGAATCAGGGCATCCACCGCCTTTTCATGACAGAAGCGCAGGATATCATGGTAGGTGCGGCACTTCTCCGGCCGGAATGCCGGGGAAGCGGGCTCGTTCAGGGTAATCGGCGCCACCCAGCGCAGCATCCGCCGCAGGGTGCGAAGCTCCGGGGAGGCACGGTAGGAATCCTTCTCCGCCGCCTGCAGACGCACCAGCCCATCGATCACCCCGCGATAGACCATTTTGTTCTCGACGTCCACGGTCACCTCCTCGCCGGTGGCCAGGACCTTAGTCGCCTCGCCGGTGCCGAACAGCGCCGGGGTACGGTACTCGCGGGCAATGGTGGCAAGATGACCGGTGGGCCCGCCGATGTCGGTGATGATCGCCGCGGCCCGCCAGACGATGGGGCTCAACCGCGGGCTGGGGAAGCGGGCCACCGCAATGGCGCCCACCGGGAATCGTTCGGCCACGGTGTCCTGATCGACCATCACCACGCGGCCGGCGGCGATCCCCAGTTGAGCCACCTGGCCTTTACCGGCCATCAGCGGTTGGGCCGCCGCGAGTTCGGCAGCGATCTCGGCCGGCGGTGGGGGTGGCTTGGCAGGCAGGGTAAAAGGCCGGCTTTGCAGGATGACCGGTTCGTCGCCCGTCATGGTCCACTCGATGTCCTGTGGTTCGCCAAAGGCCTTTTCCAGCAGCACCGCCTGGGCCGCCAGTTTGGCCAGCGCATCCGGAGTCAGTGTGGCCGAACCGCGGCGCAGGCCATTGGGCAGCAGGGCGAGCGGGTCGTTTCCCGCTGCCGCCTCGGCGGCAACCTCGCTTTCCAGGAGCGAGAAGGGCCAGATGCGACTGACGGTGAAACGATCCGCCGACTTGCGGCCGGCCACCAGTTCCCGGCCGGCGCCATGGACGGCGGTGATGAGCAGTTCCGGCCGTTCCGGGTCCATGGGGTTGCGGCTGTACGTCACCCCGGCGGTATGGCCGGCGATCAGGGGCTGCACTGCCACCGCCATGGGTACGGCCCGGCTGCCGGCGCCCGGGCCGAGATATGCCAAGGCCGCTACCGAAAACCGCGAGGCAATAACCTGCCGATAGGCCGCCAGCACGGCGGAAGGCTCCGGTGCCACCGCCAGCACCGAGCGGAACTGGCCGGCAAAGCTGCGGGTCTCGCCATCCTCACCGATACCGCTGCTGCGGACTGCTAAAGCAAAACGGCCTCCGCAGCGGGTGCGCAGCCGTTGCAACTCCTCGGTCACCGCCGCGGTCAGCGACTCCGGCAGCCGGGCGGTGGTGAACAGGACCTCGATCCGGGCCGCCTGCTCCGCCGTGGAAAGATCGCCCGCGGCCATGGCGTCGATCCGGACGAAGAGGTCGTTCTCCGCCATGAATTGCTGGTAGGCCGCCACCGTGATGGCAAAACCATCCGGCACCGGCAACTGCAAACGATTGCGAATCTCGCACAGCGTGGCGTTCTTGCTGCCCACCAACTCCTCAAAATCGCTGTTCAGCATGGTATAGGGAAGAACAGCGGCGCAATCGTAGGGGCCGGCCTCGCCGCTGGCCAGGGCCGCCAGTTTGTCGCCGATTTCCCCGTAGACGTCGTAGAGGGCCAGATGGGCATCGCCGGTGAGACGATTGAGGCAATAAACCACCTCCCGCACCACCTCGCCGGTCTCGCCGGCGATTTCGGCGAGGAACTTGCGGTCAAAGACATACTCGCCGGCCAGGGCGCTTTCCATGCGGCCGATCTTTTCGAGCACCGCATTGTTCAGGGCAAGAATCCGGCGGAACTGCTGAAAGGTGGCGGCAAATTCCCCGGTGGGTGCTGGCAGGGGACGGGAGGGCATCGGCATTCACTCAATCGGCGCCAGCGGCAACCGGATACGGAAGGTGGTGCCCCGGCCTTCCTGGCTTCCCACCTCAATGTCGCCCTGATGGTCCTTGACGATGGAGTAACTGAGCGACAGTCCCAGACCGGTGCCCTCGTTCTTGGTGGTGAAAAAGGGGTCGAAGATCCGCGGCACCAGTTCGGGAGCGATGCCGGCGCCGGTGTCGCTGATGGCCACCACCACCTCCTTGCCCTGCCGCTCCACCGACAGCGTGAGCTGACCGCCCGGCGTCATGGCCTGCACTGCATTGAGCATGATATTGACCAGCACCTGCTGGAGCTGGTTCGCATTGCCCAGCACCGTTGCCGCCTGCTCCGGCTGATCGTAACGGTAGGTGATGCCGCCCAGACGGAATTGATTCTTGACCAGCACGATGGAATCCTCCACCAGCCTGGCCATGTCCAGCACCTCCACCACCTCCGACTTGCGGGTGCGGGAAAACTCCAGCAGATGATGCACCACATTGCGGGCGCGATCCGACTGGGTGAGAATGTCGCGCACCATGTCGAACCGCTCGTGGCAGTCGAGATTGGGCAGATCCTCCAGCAGCACCTCGGCGGTGAGCGAGATGTTGTTGAGCGGATTGTTGATCTCATGGGCGATGCCGGCGGTGACCTTGCCGACGGCCGCCAGTTTTTCCGACTGCACCAGCTGCTCCTGCTTGGCATCGAGCGCCTGGAGCATCCGGTTCAGGGAGTTGACCAGCTCCAGCCCCTCCACCGAGCAGACGATGTCCTCGTTGATGGGAATGGAATTCATCTTGCCCTGCATGATCTGGGCGGCGGCCTCGCGGATGGCCGCCAGCGGCCGCATGATCCAGCGGATCAGGTAAAAGACCAGCACGCCGCCCACCAAGATCGCCAACCCGAGGATGAAGACGCCGGTCTTCTGGTAATTGGCCACCTCCTGCTCGACCTGGAATCGGGCCTCGGTATCCAGATCAAAGATATGGGTGGTGATCTCCTGGCCATGGCGCCGCAGGCTACTTTCCAGCAGCCGTTTCCGCCGTTCCGGCAGTTGCGTATTGAGCAGTTGCCGGAAGATATCTTCGTAACGTTCCAGTTCCTCCACGGAGAAGGTCTGCAGCTCGCCCTCCTCTTGCGGCAGCGCTTTTTTCAGGGTGGCAATGGTGGCCCGGACCTGGTCGAGATAACCGAGGGCGCTCATCAGGTCCTCCTGGTTGTTGTAGAGAAGGTAGTTCTTCTCGTAACGCCGCACCTCCAGGACGTTCTGGTTGAGTTCATAGAACGACTCGATGATCCCCACCTTGTCCTCGATCCGCCACATGGCGTAGATGGCGATGGTGATCGCCACAATGGCCAGCAGCGCCACCACCACAAAGGAGAAGAGCAGCTTACCCCCGATGGAACGGGGCAGCATGACGTTGTAAGGGCACAGGCCCTCCTGCCCGCTCGGGGCAACGAATTCAGGCGGCGGGGACGAATGGAAAAGATCGGTGCGCATCGCAGCCTCCCTGCTCAGTTGCCCGCGTCCAACTCTGCCAGAGCGCGGAAGATGACCTGCTTCAGTTCGTCGAGCCGGAAGGGCTTGGCGAGAAAGGCGAAGACCCCTTGCTGCTGGGCCAGTTCGGCAGTATCCGGCGAGGCATAGCCGGTGATGATAATCACCCGTACGGCCGGGTTCATCGCCCGGGCCTGCCGGAGTACCTCCAGGCCGTCCATGCCCTCCATCTTGAGATCAGTCACCACGAGATCGAAGGGCCTGGCCGCCATCGCCGCCATCGCCGCCGAGGGCTCGGTGTAGGTCTCGATTTCGAAGCCGATCTTGCTGAACATCTGCTGGAGCCTTTTGCCCACAATCGGCTCGTCATCGACCACCAGCAGCCGTTTCATCTTTTCGCTCATTTTTATTCCTCCTGCGTTGCCGCCGTTACATGTCGCGGGCGACGATGCCATAGTCCCCCATGAGAAAGGCCTCGGCGTACCGTTCCACCGCAGCATCGTCGGTCATCTGCACATCGAGTTGCCGGGTAAAGCCGACCAACCGCCCCAGGATATCGAGGCTGCGCTCCATCTCGCTCTGCACCAGGTTGCTGGTCCGGGCGATGACCAGATCCCCCCGGGTGCGCACGCTGAAATCGAAGGCCTCCAAGATCGTGGCGATGAGGGTCGCCCGCCGCGACCGTTTGGCGATGTCGGTGGCGCCGCCCAGGAAACGGAAATAGATGTGGTTGTCCCTCTCCACGTCATGGCAGAAAGCATCGATAATGTTGAAATGATACCCGAAACGGAAACAAAGATTAACATAGGTATCGCTGATGATGGCAATATTGTGGCCGGTATATTGTCCGGACAGGGCGTCCTGCGGGGCGGTCAGCATGCTGTGCATCATGTCCTGGAAGCTCACCGGCATCGCGGCCCGGTGCCAGACCTCGGGAAAGAGCATCCCCTGCAAAATGGCCCGAAACGGCAGGGAACGAATGGCCGTAAAGGGCACAGCGTCGGGTGGGGCGTCGTCCGCGATCCCGCCGCCGATATCGATAGCAACGATGCCGGCCGGGATCGGCAGCTCCAGGCGGCGGGCCAGCTTGCCGCCGGGCATGCACTCCTCGTCCCGGCCGATATCCACCAGGGTGAGCACCGCGGTTTCGTGAATGAAACGCAGCATGTCGTGGAAGGTCTGGCAGCCTTCCGGCCGGAAATCCTGCATCAACGGGTCCACCAGATGGAGCCGGGAAACGTTGCGCAGAATGCGGCGCAACATCCGGAACTCCGGCGCCATCTGCACGTTCATGGCGGTGGCTGCCTGGTAGGTGAGAAGTTCCACCACCCGGCCCCGGTAAATGCGGCGATCATCGGCGTCGACGGTGATCTCCTCCCCGTCCGTGACCTTGCCGAAAATCTCCGGCACCCCGACCAGGCACGGCACCCGGAATTCCCGGCAGAGGGTGGCCATGTGGCTGGCCGGGGTGCCCACCTCGGTGACAATGGCCGCGGCCTGCTGCATGACCTGGACAAACTGGGAGGAATCGCGGTGACTGACCAGCACCGCGCCCGCCGGAAAGGTCTTGAGATCGGCCAGGGTCTCGACCAGGCAGACCGGGCCAGCGCCGATGCCCTGCTGGGCAACGCGGCCCTGATCCACGGCGATGAGCGCATAGCCGGCGAGTTTTTCCGACAACGGTTTGCGTTCCTGTTGCGGCTCGTTCAACAACAAGGGCCGGGCCTGCAGGATATAGAGGGTATCGGCGGCATCCACCGTCCATTCGATATCCTGCGGCCGCTTGAACAAGATTTCGAGGTGGCCGGCGGTTCCGGCCAATTCCAACAGCTTTGCCTCGGCCAGGCATGGCTCCTGCGCCTGCGCCGCCGCCACCGGTATGGTCGTCAACCCGCCATTGCTGCCGGCATTGGCCATCAGCGCCACCTCCTTGCGAGCAATGGTAGCGTCAATGAGTTGCGGCGGCTCGCCCTTGGCGAGACGGAAAAAGTCGGTGGGCAGCTGGCCTTCCACCACCGCCTGCCCCTGGCCAAAGGCGCCCACCACCAGCATGTTCCTGGTGCCCGGCGCCATGGGGTCGTCGGTATAGATGATGCCGCTGGCCTTGGCATTGATCATGCGCTGGCAGCAGGCAGCAATGGAGAGCGTACCCCCCTCGGGGAAAACTTGACGGCGGTAGCGCACCGCCTTGGCCCCGAAGAGGCTCGCCACCACCTGGCAATATGCCTCAAATATCGCCGCCGGCTGCGCAGGCACCTGGAGGACCGAATGGAACTGGCCGGCAAAGGAAAAATCAAGATCCTCTTCCTGTGCGCTGCTGCGGACCGCAAGGAAGAGCGGGGCTCCGGCCGCTACAGCATTGAGACGGGCCACCATCGCGACCAGGCCGTCAAGCAGGCCGGGCGGCGGCTGGACTTTCTGCACCCGGGCCTCCAGGTCGGCACGCAATGCCTCCAGTTCGTCTTCATCGACCTTGTCGGCGGCCAGCAGTTGTTCAAAACGGCCGAATTTCGCCCGCAGGCCGGGGTTGGCGTCGAGCAGGTCATGGAATGAACGGGTGGTGATGACAAAGCCCTCCGGCACCCGCACCTGCGGGTGTTGGAGCAACTCCGAGATATGCGCCGCCTTCCCGCCGATGAGCGGCCAATGATGCGATTTGATCTCCGCCAGCCAGAGCAGTGCCGGGCCTTCCCGGTCATCCCGGCCGGTGACAATCGCCCGGACTCGCTCCTCAAGGCCGGCCAGAATCGGGGCCAGGCTAACCCAGCGCTCTTCGGTCAGGGCATTAAGGGCGGCCACCGCATCCTGCATGGCGCGGAGCAGTTCCTCAACCGTGCTGTCCACATAACGCTGGTCGAAGAGATAATCGCCGCTCAGCTTCTCGCCCATATCGGCCATCAGTTCGAGGGCGCGATTATTGGCCCCGAGTACGGTGCGAAATTGGGAGAAAATCAGGGAGAAAGGGCGGCAAGACTTGGCTCTCCCCCTGCTCCAGGGCCAGCCAAGGGGAGAAAACTTTTTGAGGGCATCGACCACCGCCATATGCTACCTTGGCTGCCCGAACAGCCTGCGGGAGAGACCGATCCGGCGCCGGACCGGTTCATGAAAAAGGCATGCCGGCCCGGAAACGCTCCAAGCCTGCATGCCATGCACCAGGAAACAGATCGGCAAGGCCTTGGCCGGCTGTTGAAAAACTTGTTTTTCGGCAGCCTGCGTCCGATCCATGGGCGGATCGCCGGTAGTGTGAGGCATCGCGGCGGAATTCACTTCCGCGATGCCGTAAGTTGAAAAAGCTACGGCTGGGTTTTGCAACATCCTGTTAGTGGCTGCCGCCACCTTTCTTGAAGATGGCCCCCACCGCAAAGCCGGCCATCATGGCGATCACGACGGCCATGATCCCATAGAGCGCTGCTTGATCAACCGCCATTTTGGATAAGGCGGCGGTGATACCGACCCGCTCCACCTCAAAGGTGGTCGCCGCTTTGTCCACAACCCGGCCGGCGTTCACGGCCATCACCTCGACATTGTAGACTCCGGGCGGCGCCTGATAGGGCCAATCGACCACGACTTCGAAGGCATTGCCTTTTTCGCCTTGCTTCCTGGTGATGGTCCCTTCCTGAATACTATACACCATCTCCTTTTCCTTGAAGCGGATAAACTCCTCGAACCATTTCCGCTCCACGGGCTGGCCCTTGCCGTCCGCCACCGTGACATCCTTCGCCATGGCGTCGTAACCGAGCTGATGCTGCTGGCGCTCGGCCTCGCCAAGGATCAGGTCCAGCCTGGCCGTGCTGTTTACCAGATACACCACCGGCACGCCCTTGAACTCCATGCTGCCCTTCTTCATCCAGAAGAGACCGCCAGCCTTGCCCTGGTACTTCATCTCGGTATCGGTCGGCGGGGTCGAGACCTTCAGCACCAGCTCGTCGTTGGGGGCGCTTTGCCCGGTGATGGTCAGCTTGGCGCCATGGTATGACAACGTGATGGGCACCTTGGCCGGAGTTACTTCACAGGTGAGGGCCCGGGCCGCCACCGGCACGGAGACCATCGCCACCGCAGCGGCTGCCATGGCTGCCCACTGTTTCATTCCCGTCATCAGGGTACGTTTCATCTTAGTGACCTCCCGCATAGGAAAGAAGGATGGAAGGCTCCATAACCAGTTCCAGGACAATCTTTACGGTTACCGCCAAAACGATGATGGCGAGCAGAATCTTCAATTGGTCGCCGTGCAGCTTCTTGCCGAGCACGGTGCCGATCTGGGCGCCGAAGACGGAGCCCAGGAGGAGCAGAATGGCCAGGAAGAAATCCACGGTGTGGTTGGAATACGCCTGCAGGAAGGTGACCTCGATGCAGGTAAAGAGGATCTGGAAAAGGCTGGTGCCCACCACGACGTGCATGGGCATGCGCAGCATGTAGATCATGACCGGCACCATGAGAAAGCCACCGCCCACGCCCATGATCGCGGCAAGCACGCCGACGATGGTTCCGAGAAAGAGCGGGACCAGGGCGGAATGGGTGACGCCTGATTTCTCGAAATAGGTCTGCATGGGCAGGGCGGCGAAGACCCCCCCCTTCTTTTCCCTCTTGGGTGCCGCCTTGGCCGCGCCCTGCTTGTTTTTCCGCAACGCATGCAGGCTCTCGAAGAACATGAAGGTACCGACCACGCCCAGCATGACCACGTAGGTCATCTTGATGAGGAAGTCGGCGCCGCCGGCAGCGCGCAGCGCCTTGATGACCTGAACGCCCGCCGCCCCGCCAACGAAACCGCCGATGAGCAGATAGATACCCATCTTGACATCGACGTTGCCGAGCCGCCAGTGGGAAAAGGTGCCGGAGGCCGAGGCCGCGACAATCTGATTCGCGTCGGTGGCCGCCGCAATGGTCGGCGGGATGCCGATCATCATCAGAAGCGGGGTCATGAGAAAGCCACCCCCCACGCCGAAGAGGCCGGACAAGAGTCCGACCGCCAGTCCCAAGCCCACCACCAGCAGATAGTTCACGCTGGTAAGGGCAATTGGAAGATACATGTACATTGCCTTTCCTCCTTTTAACAGTCCGTTGAAAAAACCATCCCTGGCTTTTTCAACTGTCGGTTGGCCAAAGGCGCTTTGGCCAACCTCGCGAATTTCTTGGCCCTTTCGGGCC
>JAJZRJ010000057.1 GCA_021802775.1 Deltaproteobacteria bacterium | reverse complement strand
TTTACCATAAACCATGATATACTGGCGGCACCGAACAAAGGAGGCCGCCATGTCGCCAAGATACCGAGTTACCTTGACCGAAGAAGAACGTAACGAACTTGAAGCGTTAACGAAGCGGGGAAGAATCGAGGCCAGGAAATTTGTCCATGCCCGGGCCTTGCTGCTGTGTGACGCCGGCCCCGATGGTCCGGGCTGGAAGGTCGCGGATGTTGCGGCGGCCCTGGGCGTAACCAGTCGATCAATTGAGCATCTCAAGAAACGCTTTGTTGAGGAAGGATTCGAGGCCGCCCTGGCGCGTAAGGCCAGTGACAAACCACCGCGAGAGGTTATTTTCGACGGGGCCTTTGAAGCAAAGCTGATCGCCCTGGCTTGTTCCGAGGCCCCGGCAGGGCACCAGCGATGGACCGTGAGGCTTCTGGCGGAAAAGGCGGTTGAGTTGAAGTTTGCGGACACGGTATCGCACATGACCGTGCAGCGGGCTTTAAAAAAAATGAACTTCAGCCTCACCGCAAGAAGTACTGGAAAATCCCGCCCCAAGGAAACGCGGCCTTTGTAGCGGCGATGGAGGACGTGCTGGAGGTGTATCATCTCCCGTATGATCCGGAATACCCGGTGGTGTGCATGGATGAATCTTCCAAACAGTTGATCGGAGAGGCGAGGGAGCCGATACCGGGCAAACCCGGCCGGGTGCGGCGTATTGACGACGAATATGTCAGGAATGGGGTGGCGGAAATTTTCATGGAAGTTGAGCCGCTGTCCGGCCGGCGGCATGTGGCGGTCACGGATCGGCGAACCCGCAAGGATTGGGCGGAGCAGATCCGGCAAATGCTGGATATCCGTTATCCCCAAGCACGTAAGGTTCGTCTGGTTATGGACAATCTGAACACCCACAATATCGCCTCACTCTATGAAGCTTTTGAGCCGCGGGTAGCCCGGCGTTTGGCGGAAAGGCTCGAAATCCATTACACCCCCAAGCACGGGAGTTGGCTCAACATGGCGGAAATCGAACTCAGCGTTCTCAAGGGGCAATGCCTTGACCGCCGTATTTCCGAGACGGCCGCCATGCAGGACCAGGTGGCTGCCTGGGAAAAAGCCAGAAACAACAGCGCGAAAAAGATCGTATGGCAGTTCAAGACATCGGATGCTCGCATCAAACTGCGGCATCTTTACCCGAAATTATAACTGTTACTTGGCACTAGTGTGTTATTTTTTGTTCGGCGAGGTGGCATGGATGTTGAAGAAGAGCTGTGCAGACGACACGGCAACAAGCTGTGCACCAACACCATCCAACAGGAGGTAGATTCATGAAAAAGAGTGTTTTGACGATCATCGCAGTGGCTGCCATCGGTCTTGCCGCCTATCAGGTAGCGGACGCCCGTCCCGGCATGGGGCCGGGCATGGGACCGGGATATGGCCAGCAGGCCCTCGACCCGGCCACCCAGAAGGCCCAGGAGAAGTTTTTTAAAGAGACCACCGAACTCCGCCGGGAGATGACGGCCAAGCGGGCCGAGATGTACGCCCTGATGCACGGCACCAACCCGGACGGCCAGAAGGCGGCCAAGCTCTCCGAGGAGATGTTCGAGCTGCGCGAGCAATTGCGTAAAAAGGCTGAGGCCGCCGGGCTTCCGGCCGGCATGGGTGGCGGTATGTGCGGCGGCCCTGGAGCCGGCGGCGGTATGATGATGGGCATGGGCGCCGGCCCGTATCATCGCGGCTGGTAAACGAAAGGTTTTCCGTTTTCTCTCGTAAGGCAGGTCCCTGTTATGGGGTACCTGCCTTTTTTGTTGCCTGGATCGCCTTGGCGAGCGCGGCATGGTGGACATGGCCGGCGTAGTGGACCGCGCTTTTGCCGGAGATCGGGTCAAAGGCGCTGGGGTCGGCATGGCAGAGATACTGGACCTCGCGGGGGTAGGCGATCAGAGCCTCCTCCGGCATAAGGCCGATCACCGGCGCAATTGCCTCCCAGGTCGCCCCGCAGGAGGCGCCGCGTATCACGATGATTTCCGCGGTTCGCCCCTGCGGGTCGAGGCGGAGGGCAAGCTCCGGGAAGCCGAACTGTTCGCCGTAGTGGCCTAGTCCCTGGTGGCGGCCGAGGCCGCAGCAGGTGAAGGGGGTGTGGCCGTAGCGGCATTTGCGGCCCGAGGCAACCAGCGGAATCCGCTGCCTCTCGCAGAGTGCGGCAAGATAGTCGAGCAGGTCGGGGTGCCTGAGGAAACTGAGAACGAGATCGCCGGCAAAGCGGTCGGGTACGTGGGCCTCGGGTTCATCGACCAGTGGCGGCAGATTGCCGGGAACGGTGATGACTTCGACGATTTCCAGGGAATGGCCATACTCGGTGATGCCGCTGATTTTTTGAGCGCCGGCAGCGCCTTCCTGGACAACGCTGATGCGGGTGATCTGTTGTGTGCTCTCCATGTGATTTCCCTCGGTTGGAGAGACAAGGATAGGCAGTTCCGGGGCGCGCGTAAAGAAAAAAGCGCGGATCGGGTGGGGAAACCCGATCCGCGCGCCCCAAAAAAAAGAGAGGGTTGGGGATGGGATCAGTGAGTCATGATGCTGACCATGGGCGGAAAGTCGGAAACCGTCGTGGCGGCGGCGCGGTTGATTTCCCGGAGCAGGCCGGCCACCACGGCCTCAAGCCGCTCGCGGGAGAGGCCGAGGGCAAAGGTGAGATCGTCCAGCGAGGTGCTGTTGCCCAGGTGCTCCTCGGCCACGATGATCTTGAGAAAGTCATCGCTGATAAAGGAACGGGCGCTGGCGGCAAGGCCGCGCAGCTTGGCACAGGCCTGATCGTAGGTGTGACCGTTGGCAAGTGCATTGCGGATCTGTTGGGTTGCTTTTTCGTACATCTTATACCCTTCCTGCGTGAATCCTGGCCATTCCCGGCCGATCTCCAAAGACATTGTGTGGCCCTCCCCTGGTGTTGCCCCCTCCGGCGTTCCGTGGACGAAACCGGATCCGGATCATTTCTTTGCGAATTAATGTAGGGAGATTTTCTGACATATTTCTTACAATCAGAATGACGGGAATGTTTTTTTTTAAAACGCCTCTTTTTTCTGCTAACATACTGGAATGGAATGAAAAAAATATTGAGGCTGCCAAGCGGGGTTATGAGGCAATCCGGTTTCCGGGCGGGCATTGCAAGAGGATGGCGAGGGCCGTTGCTGGGGCTTGCCTTATTGCTGGCCGCGCCGGCCGCCGCCTTTACCCCGCCCGACCCGGCGTTGTTGGCCTCGACCTACCAAGGCGGCGAGACGTTCAAATACGAGGTTTCCTGGCTGGGCATCCCGGCTGGTGAACTGGAGATGAGCGTTGAAAAAAATCCCGAGCAGCCAGGGCAGTTCCTTCTCCGGGTGACAGCCAGAACCAAGGGGCTGCTCGACGTCATCTACCCGGTGGAGGATCGTTTCGTTACCGTGGTCGATGGGGATCGGCGGTTGCCGCTCCGCTGTTTCCAGGACCAGCAGGAACGGGGCCGGCTTAACAAGCGGTTGACCATCTACGATCAGCAGCGCCGCCTGGTTACCTACATGAAGAACGACAACCCGCCCGAGGTCTATCCGGTGGACGGCTTGGTGCACAACGAGTTTTCCGCGTTTTTTTACATGCGGAGCCTGCGTTTTGCCGCGGGCGAAACCCCGGTGGTCCCGACCTATGCCGACAAGAAGCGGCATGAGGTGGAGGTCTTTGTCGACAACCGGGAGACGATCCCCTCCTCGCTCATGGGCGACAAGGTCACTTTTCTGGTGCGGCCGCACCTGACGTTCAAGGGATACTACGAGAAGATCGGCGACCCGCAGGTCTGGTTGACGGACGATCGGCACCGTATCCCGTTGCTGATCAAGGCGAAGATCATCATCGGATCACTCACCGGCCGATTGGTGGAATACCATGGTCCGCTGGGTTCCTTCAGGGAGGCACCCCCGTCGCCGCAGGCCCAACCGCAGCCGCAGTCCCTCGCGCCGGGAACCACCATTTCGACGCCGGACGTGACAATCACGATCCGTGGCGGTGATCAGCCGGCTCCTTGAGGCTGGCGGCCAAGCGGGCAAAGTCGCTGGCTGTGAGGTTTTCGGCCCGCAGGGTGGGGCTGATGCCGGTGGCAGCCAGGGCGCGGTCCAAGGTCTCCCGTTCGTAGCCATACCGTTCCATGGCGCTCAGGCTGTTGCGCAGGGTCTTGCGCCGTTGTTGGAAGGCGGTTTCCACCAGGTGCTGGAAGAGCGAGAAGTCGAAGGCCGGCGCCGTGGCGAATGCCGCTGGCGGATCGAACGTGATACGGATCACTACGGAATCCACTTTGGGCCGCGGGTAGAAGTTGCCGGGCCCGACCCCCAGCAGTTTTTCGATGCGGGCACAGGCACCGAACAGCACCGAGAGGATGCCGTATTCCTTGGTGCCCGGGCAGGCTATCAGCCGCTGGCCCACCTCCTTCTGTACCATGAGCGTTGCCGAATTAAGCACCGCCCGATGCTCGATGAGGCGGAAGAGCAGGGGATTGGTGATGGAATAAGGGAGGTTGGCCACGATCTTGAGCCGGCCGCCGCACTCCGCGGCCAGGGCCGGGTAATCCGCCGTGAGCAGATCCTGATGGCGCAGGGTGACGTTGGCCGGCAGGTCGCCGGTTTCCTGGTGGTACTCGACGATACCGCGATCGATCTCCAGGCCGATGACCCGCTGCACCTTTGCTGCCAGCGGCAGGGTGAGCGAGCCCAGCCCCACCCCCAGTTCAACGACAACATCCTGGGGCTGTACCCCGGATTTTTCCACGATTCGGGCGGTGACGTGCTCGTGGATGAGAAAGTTCTGCCCGCGCTCCTTGCTGGGCGCCAGGCAATGGCGGGTAAGCGCCCGCTTGATGTGGCTTTCGTCGGGCATGGCAATCAGTTGAGCACGTGTTTATGGTGGCGTTTTTTGCGGATGGCGGCAAAGAGTTTGCGGAATAACGGGTAGGCAATGAGGGCCAGCGGCAATGCCATGATGGCGCCGCCGACCATCAGCACGGTGATAGCCTCATAGCTCAGTTGGCCGAGCGCCCGCAGGCTTTCGGCAAAGCCCGGATTGGAGTGGATTCCCGCCATCAGCTCCTGGATTTTCTGCCAGGAAAGACGGCCGGGCAGCAGCCAGTTGCCGACCTTCCAGCAGAGATAATACTGCGGTATCAGGGTCAGGGGGTTGCTGACCGTGACCGTGGCGATCAGGGCGGCAATGGAGTTCCCGCGCAGGAGGTAGGCGCAGAAGATGGTGAGGATGGTGTGCAGCGGCAAGGTGGGGGTGACGCCGACGAAGATACCGATGGCCACGCCGCGGGCCAGGGTCTCCGGATCGCCTTGCAGACGCAGCAGTTTGAGATAGTAGTAGCGGGCGGCCCGGCGCGGCTTGGTCAGCATGGCGTCTGCCTGTCGGGGTGGCCCGGCCCGCCATAGCTGTGTTTGCCGGGTTTGAGTTGCGGCCGACCGAGGTAGGAGCGGGAATAGACGTCGGTATCAAGTGCGCGGGTGGCCTCCTGGCGCCGGTGAAAGCCGGCCAGGGCGATCATGGCCGCATTGTCGGTGCAATAGGCCGGCGAAGGGAGATATAGCCGGATGCCCTGTGCCGCACTCCGCGTCTGAAGATATTCGCGCAGCCGCGGGTTGGCAGCAACTCCGCCGGCGAGTACCACCTCATGGATTCCGGTTGCGCGCGCCGCGGCAAGGGCTTTTTCTGCCAGCACCTCCACCACCGCCTCCTGGAAGGAGGCGCAGATGTCGGCCAGCGGCAGAGTCTTTCCCTGCGCTCTTTGCTGGGTGACGTAGTTGGCCACCGCTGTCTTGACGCCGCTGAAACTGAAGTCGAGACTGTCGTTATCGAGCCAGGCGCGCGGAAAAGCGAGGGCCTGCCGGTTGCCCTGCCGCGCCAGTTCACTGATGGCCGGACCGCCCGGATAGGGGAGGCCGAGGAGTTTGGCCACCTTGTCAAAGGCCTCGCCGGCGGCGTCGTCCTTGGTGCGGCCGAGCAATTGGTAGGAATCATAGCCGGCAACGCGGCAGATGCTCGCATGGCCGCCGGAGACCACCAGGGCGATGTAGGGAAAGGCCGGTTGCTCCTTTTCGAGAAAGATCGAAAGCAGATGGCCGACGATGTGGTCTACGCAGACATAGGGGATGTTTTTCACCAGCGAGAGCGCCTTGGCAAAGGAGAGTCCAACCAGGAGCGAGCCCACCAGCCCAGGCCCCTGGGTGACGGCCAGGGCGTCCACCTCGTCCAGGCTGATGCCGGCCTCGTTCAGCGCGGCCGCCACCACCGGCTTGATGTTTTCGAGGTGCTTGCGGGATGCCAGTTCCGGCACCACGCCACCATAAGGGCTGTGTACCGCGATCTGGGAATTGACCACATTGGCCAGCACCTCGCGACCATCCCGAAGGATGGCGGCGGCGGTTTCGTCGCATGAGCTTTCGATTCCGAGGATCAGCATGGCGGCCGGGCAGGGCTTGGTGATTTTGGTCTTGCAAGGGCTGGCGTTTTCAGGTTCTCTATAAGCCACGCCTTGCTCCGTAAGGCGGAGGATTTTTTTATTTAACACACATTGCCACGGGGCGCGAATATTTCATGCAAGAGACCAAAGGCGGCGGGACACCGGCCGTAGAACCGGGGATCATTGATCCCTTTGCCCGTTCGATCAACTATCTCCGTCTCTCCCTCACCGATCAGTGCAATCTCCGGTGCCGCTATTGCTCACCGGGAGCAGGGCGGAAACTCAGACGGGCGGATCTGCTGCGTTATGAGGAACTGCTCCGGTTCATCCGCATCGCCGTGGACCTGGGCGTCCGCAAGGTCCGGCTCACCGGCGGCGAACCGCTGCTGCGCCACGATGTGCTGTCGTTCATCACCGACCTCGCGGCCGTGCCGGAACTTGCCGATATCCGGCTCACCACCAACGGCGTCCTGCTGGAACGATACGCCGAAGGGTTGTACGCGGCGGGTATCCGGAAATTGAACATCAGCCTTGATACCCTGCGGCCGGAACGCTACCACAAGATCACCGGCGCCGACCTCTTCCATCAGGTATGGCGCGGGATCGAACGGGCGCAGGAGATTGGCTTTGACAGGATCAAACTCAATATCGTGGCCCTGCGCGGGGTGAACGACGACGAATTCGTCGAACTGGCCCGTCTGACCCTGGTCAAACCATGGCAGGTGCGCTTCATCGAGTTCATGCCGGTGGGCGGCGCCGCGGTCTGGGATCGTAGCCGCTACATCCCCACGACAGAGATTATGGAGCGCATCAGCGTCCTCGGTGAACCGGCCCCGGCGAGTGACAGTGGCATCAGCGGTCCGGCCCGTCTCTTCCGGCTACCGGGCAGTTGCGGTACCCTCGGCTTCATCAGCCCGATCAGCAACCATTTCTGCGACCGGTGCAACCGTCTGCGTCTCACCGCGGAGGGTATGCTCCGTTCCTGCCTGTTGTCGGATCAGCAGACTGATCTGAAGAGGATTTTGCGCAATGGCGGGGATGACGAGGCGGTGAGGGCGGCGATCATCGAGGCGATCCGCCATAAGCCCAAGGGGCACGGCCTGAAGCCCGGCGAGACCGGGGACTGCCATGGCCGGATGTCGCGGATCGGCGGCTAATCCTGCGCTTGCGGGTAGGAGCCCAGCCACTCGTAGTAGGAACAGATCTTGCGCAGTTTTTCGCACCCCCCGGCGACGATCTCATCCTCGATGTGGCCCAGCAGGTCGATGAAGAAGAGGTAGCGGCCCGGCTCGTCCTTTACCGGCCGCGATTCGATGCGGGTCAGGTTGATGGAGCGCTTGGCGAGAATGGCCAACGCATGATTCAGGGCACCGGGCTGGTCGAGAAGGCCCACCAGCAGCGAGGTCTTGTCCTTGCCGCTGCGGCTTGGCGACTCCTTGCCGATCAAGAGGAAGCGCGTTGTGTTGCCGCGATAATCCTCAATCCCCTTGACCACAATCTGCAACCGATAGGTCTTGATCGCCAGGGCACTGGCAATGGCGGCCACGGATGGGTCTTCCGTCGCCATCTTGGCGGCGATGCCGGTGCTGATTACGCTCTGGCAGGGAACATCCGGCAGGCTCTTCTTGAGCCACTGCCGGCATTGGGCCAAAGGCTGGGAGTGGGAGACCACCAGCTTGATATCCTTGATGGCGCCCGACTGATTCACCAGGTTGTGGGTGATGGGCAGGTTCAGCTCGCCGCAGATCTTGACATCGTACTTGATGAAGGAATCGAGGGTCGAGGTAACGGCGCCCTCGGTGGAGTTTTCCACCGGCACGATGGCGTACTGGGTGCGGCCGCGCTCCACCTCGATGAAGGCGTCCTCGATGGTCTCCATGGGCCGGAAGGTGGCGGAGTGGCCGAAATACTTGACGCCGGCCAGGTGGGAGAAGGTCGCTTCCGGCCCGAGATACGCCACCTCGACCTTCTTTTGGGAGAGGCGGCAGGTGGTGATGATTTCGTGCATGATGCTTAAGAGCGACTGTTCCGGAAAGACCCCCGCGTTTTGCGCCAGCAGCCGTTCGAGGATCTGGCGCTCCCGTAGCGGATCCCACTTTGCTTTGTTCTCGAGTGACTTGATCCGGCCGATTTCCCTGGCATAGCCGAGCCGTTTGCGCAACAGCGCGACAAGATTGTCATCGATCGCGTCGATCTTGGTGCGGATTTCGGGCAGCGTTGCCTCTTTCTTGGCCATGCGCTCCAGCTCCTTCGGGGTTCCGGGTTGTTCGTGGCTGTTATCGGCTCGGTGCGGCAATCGCAAAAAATCTATAAGAATTTTGCCGGGAAGGAAAGGGGAAAGTTGCCGCCGGGCGGAAATTGCGCTATGGGTCCCGGCCCGGAGCAGCGGCCGCTTTGGGGCGGCCGGTATTTGCCAACGGATATACTTGCAATAATTTGCCGAATATTCTACGGTTCAGGCAGGACGATGGCCACCGGATGGGGCGGGTTTCCCGGCCGGAGCAGCGTGCGAGACGAAGCTTTTTCGAGGAACAAGGCGGCATGAAAGTAAAGCACTGCATGACCAAGGAGGTAGTGACCATTGGCAAGAGTGCGTTGCTGCAGGAAGTCGGCATCCTCATGAAGCAACACTCCATCCGCCATCTGCCGGTGGTCGAGGACGACCAGATGGTCGGCTTCATCACCGAAAGCGATATCCGCCATTACGCCTTCCCCTCCCTGGAAAAGAACATCTATGTCCATGAGGTGATGGTGCGCAATCCCATCACCATCAACGTGAACGCCAGCATCGAGACTGCGGCCCGCCTCATTCATCAGTATAAGATCGGCGGTCTGCCGGTGCTGGACAAGAAGAAACTGGTCGGCATCATCACCGCGCTCGACCTGCTGACCGCGCTTGTCGACCTCATGGGCCTGCTCAAGGCCTCTTCCCGCCTCGATGTGCTGGCGAGCAAGGAAGGCGGTGTCGAAGAGGTGACCAAGATCATCAAGGAGCATGGCTGCGAGATTATCAGCGTGGCCACGGAACAGCACTCATCCCGCAAGAAGCTGTATTGTTTCCGGTTGGAGGAGTGTGATCTCGATGCGGTGATCGATGCCCTTACCGAGGCCGGCCACAAGGTGGTCTCGGTGGTTGATTGAACAAACTGAGGGATTCTCATGAAGGAATATAAGGTCCGGAAGACGTACGACGAGATCAATGCCCGGATCAGGGCGGGCGAGGCCGTGGTGGTGACCGCCGAGGAGATGGTGCCCATCGTGAAGAAGCACGGCCCGGTCGAGGCTGCCCGCCGCGTGGACGTGGTGACCACCGGCACCTTTTCGCCCATGTGCTCTTCCGGCGCCATCATCAACTTTGGCCACAGCAACCCGACCATCAAGGGCCACCGGGTGTGGCTCAACGATGTGCCGGCCTATGCGGGGCTGGCGGCGGTGGATGTCTATCTCGGCGCCACCGAGCCCACCGAGGACGACCCGCTCAACAAGGTCTTCCCCGGCGAGTTCCGCTACGGCGGCGGGCATGTCATCGAGGATCTGGTCGCTGGCAAACGCGTGCATCTCAAGGTGATTGGCTACGGCACCGACTGTTACCCGGCCAAGATTCTGGAAAAAGAGGTGACGCTTGCGGAATTGCCCTACGCACTCCTGCTGAATCCGCGCAACTGCTACCAGAACTACAACTGCGCCATCAATCTCTCCGACCGCACCGTGCACTGCTACATGGGCACCCTGAAGCCCAAGGGCCGCAATGCCACCTATTGCAGCGCGGGTGAACTGAGTCCGCTGCAGAATGACCCCTATTATCTGACCATTGGCATGGGCACCAAGATTTTCTTCGGCGGCGGTATCGGCTATGTGACGTGGCACGGCACCCAGCACAATCCCCATGCCCTGCGGTCCGAAAACGGGACCACCCGGCGGGCGGCGGGCACCCTTATGGTGCAGGGCGACCTCAAGCAGATGTCGCCCCGCTGGCTCAAAGGCGTGAGTATGCAGGGCTACGGCTCCTCCATGGCCGTGGGCATCGGGATTCCGATTCCCATCCTCAACGAAGAGCTCGCCGGCTACACCGGGGTTTCCGATGCGGAGATCTTCACCCAGATCGTCGATTACTCCTACGACTACTCCCATGCCGTGGCGCGCAATTACGGCGAGGTGAGCTACGCCCAGCTCAAGAGCGGCGAGATCGAGGTCAACGGCCAGAAGGTGCCGACCGCGCCGCTCTCGAGCGTGGTGCGGGCCCGCGAGATTGCCGAGACGCTCAAGGAGTGGATCTGTCGGCGGGAGTTCACCCTGGAAAAGCCGATCAAGCTGCTTCCCGGCGTTTCGTGAGCATTGACTGATCCTGCCGTCTATCCCCACTACCAGACCCTGTGCGCGGCCATCGCGCCGCGGGGTGCCGCTGCGGTAGCTTTTTCCGGCGGTATCGACAGCACGCTGCTTCTTCATGCAGCGCGTGCGGCTTTGGGAGAACGGATGCTCGCCTTCCACGCCGTTACCCCGTTGCAGACTGCGGCGGAGCAAAGGCGGGCTATAGCGCTGGCTGCCCGCTGTGGCTGCCGGCTGGTGCGTTTCGAGATCGATCCCCTTGCCTGGCCCGAGTTCGTGGCCAACCCGCCTGAGCGCTGTTATCTCTGCAAAAAGAAAATCTATTCCCAACTGGTCGCGGCCTTGCCGGAATACGGCTGTCATGTCCTCCTCGATGGCACCAACGCCGACGACCTGCATGATGATCGCCCCGGTCTGACGGCGCTTCGCGAGCTGGGGATTCAGTCGCCTCTTGCCGACATCGGCCTTCGCAAAGATGATGTCCGGAGATGTGCTCGGGAGATCGGTATTCCCACCTGGGATGCCCCTTCTTCTTCATGTCTCGCAACGCGTATCCCCCATGGCCAGCCCATTACCCCTGAAAAAATTGGCTTTGTCGCCAGGATGGAGGAATATCTGACTGGTCAGGGTTTTCCGGGTTGCCGGGTGCGTTGGGGGGCGAAAAATCTTACGATCGAGGTGCGCAAAGAGGACATTTCTCGACTCACCGCCCTCTCGATAACTCCCCTCTTTCATAAAATGGCCTACCAAAAGGGGTTTACGCCGCTTTTGATAGCGCAACGGATTGCTAAATAATTTTATTGTAATATCAACACGTTGATTTGGTGGGTGCGCTGTATCTCAACGGCGGTGCGGAAAAAAATGCACCTGGCGTATTTTTTTTGTTTGACATGGGATTATTTTTCATTGACAATCTGTAAGCATAGGAGTGAAGCCTTTTTATGCTCGGGCATGACTCGGGAAAGGCAACAGATCATCAAAAACAGCACGAGGAGGAAGGAATGAACAAGAGTGAGTTGGTAGAGCAGATGGCCAAGGCTGGTGGCGTAAGCAAGGCTGCGGCCGAGAAGGCGCTGGGTGGTGCTCTTTCCGCCATCAGCAAGGCTCTGAAGAAGGGCGACAAGGTGACCCTGGTTGGATTCGGCACCTTCTCCGTGGTAAAACGCGCTGCCCGCCAGGGACGCAACCCGCAGACCGGCAAGCCGATCACCATCAAGGCCCGCAAGGTTGCCCGCTTCAAGGCCGGCAGCAAGCTCGCTGACGCTGTAAGGTAAGTTTCTTCTCGCTTTTTTGCGTAGTGTATAAACAGGCACTCCACCGGGGTGCCTGTTTTTTCTTATGTGGCCATCTGTCAATACCGTTTATCAAAAGACCTTCTCTTAACTCTTAAGCACCTTGTGAAAGGTTGCCTTT
>JAJZRJ010000056.1 GCA_021802775.1 Deltaproteobacteria bacterium | reverse complement strand
ATTTATTCGACCCTGCCGCTCATTATGAGCTGTCCGCCACCTGGAGGCTCCCGTTTTTTCTACTTATCCATTCAAACACTCCCCAATTTCATGAGACAGAATTCGTAATATGCCTATTTATTTTGTCTGTTTTCCGTGCATCATTTTCTGGCATTGCGAGGATATCGCATCCGTTTCCATCACCAGTTTGCTAAGAGGTTACCTGATGCCTTACGGAAAAACAACGTCGAAATAGATGGTTGCCGTTTTGGGCAAAAGTACCTGGCTCTTCTCGGGAAACGCGAGGTTAAGGTGACGGCGGCCCGCTGGTATCTTCGTTGGGCCGTCTGCTCTGACCGGGGTATGGTAGCTGGCCTCCCGGTTGATACGAAGAGATGGTGAGTGGCACTCGGAGTCACCTTATCTCTGCGGTTCCGAATCGTCGGTGCGCGACTCACCAGAGGGTTGCTTTTTATGGCGTATTGTTATAACATTGTTGCAACAACAGCGAAGGTGCAGAATGATGAAAACAACATTACGCAAGGTGGGAAACTCACGCGGGGTGCTGATTCCAGCGGCCTTTCTGGCCGAGTGTGCAATCGGCACCGAGGTCGAGATGCGGCAGGAAGGCCAGCGCATCATCATCGAGCCGGTGAAGGCGCCGCGGCGCGGGTGGTTCAACGGCTATCACGCCGAGGGCGACGAGGATGGCTGGGAGGGAATGACGGAAACCCCGGCTGAGAACGAGGAGTGGCAGTGGTAAGGCGCGGCGAGGTGTACTGGGTTGTCCTTGACCCCACGGTGGGCACGGAGATCAAGAAGACGCGGCCAGCGCTGGTGATTTCGCCCGACGATATGAATGCGATCCTGCCCAGGGTGATCGTGGCGCCGCTGACCAGCAAGGGCCAGCCCCTGGGGTGCCGGCCCGAGATACTCCTGGCCGGCAAGCGCGCCCGGATTCTGCTGGATCAATTGCGCTGCGTGGACAAGGTGCGCCTGGCCGGCAAGCTGGGCGAGGTCGATCTTGCCTTGTGGCATCCGGTTCTGCTGGAGATGCTGGCGTAACAGGGAACCACGGAATCGAGGTTCTCTCTCTTGTGCTTCCCCAAAAAATCAGCAGCGCGTGCAGTCCTGGATTATGGCGTTGCCACCGGGCAGCGGGAGAGGCCCTTGGCCTTGCGGGCCAGCTTGGCGTCAAAGGTCAGAAAGCGTTCCTGTTCCTGGCTGGCAGCCAGGTGGAGGGCATCGGCGAAATCGAGTCCCTGCCGGTGCCAAGCCAGCGCCTTGGCGACCGGCTCGGGCTGCGAGACCCGGACATTGGGCAGGCCGAGGAGCTTGGTCAGGGCGATATTGATGGCCGTTGGCTTGAAGGAGTAGGCAAAGCGCAGCACCCACTCGGTTTCGAGGAGCACGGTATGGGGAATGAAAATATCGTGGCTCTCGAAGACCTTCCGCGCCTTATTGAATTGTGTGGCCTCGTCGCCAGTGAGCAGCCGGACGACGATGTTGGTATCAACCGCGATCACCGGCGGCCTCCTTGGCGCCAAGCCGGATGGCCTCTTCCATCTCGGCCAGGGTTTTGGCCTTGCCGTGGGAGGGCAGACAGGCGGCAACCTGGTCAAGGGTCGCTTCGGCAAAAGGCGTTGCCTCCTTCAGGATCAGGCCGTTGGCGGTATCGATCACCTGGAATTTTTGGCCGGGGTGCCAATTGTGCTGTGCCCGGATCGGCTTGGGGATGATGATCTGGCCTTTGCTGGACAGGGAGGTGGTTGGCATGGTGAGGCTCCTTTTAGGGTAATTGCGTAAGATTATAGTAAGACGAAAAGGGATGCCTGTCAATTATGATGGCCTATACCGATTCTATATCCCATTGAACGGTCTGAAAAATCTGCTTGATTCACTCTGAAATTATCTCCATACTGATTTTTATGGTGCCATAGGGCGGGGAGAGTGGCGCCGGCGGCCCTGTGGATACAATTGGCGCAAGAAACGTCAATCAGAGCGGGAGGAAGAGGGGAAATGACTGAGCAGCGGGTCCAGGGAACGGTCAAGTGGTTCAACAGCCCCAAGGGCTACGGATTTATCGAGCGTGAGAACGAAGCCGATGTCTTCGTGCATTTCCGGGGTATTCGGGGCGAAGGATACCGGACCTTGCAGGATGGTCAGCGGGTGGAATTTTCCCTGATCCAGACGGCCAAGGGCGTGCAGGCCGAAGACGTGGCAGTCATCGATTAGGCGGCGCCGTGTTTTTTGCGGCGCCCGGTAGGCTTGAGGGATCTCCTCAGGCCTTTTTTGCTGGTGACGGTGGCTGTCGGCCGGCCACCGTCACCAGTGTGCGAGGAGTGCTGTTGTTTTCATGCGTGCGGAAATGAAAATTCTGGTGGTGGATGACTCCAAGGTCATGCGCCACATCATCAGGAACCATCTGGCGGCCCTTGGCTTCAGCGAGATCTGCGAAGCCGCCAGTGCCAGAGATGCCTTGTCGGTGCTGGCCGACTGTCCGGTCGATCTCATCCTTTCCGACTGGGTCATGCCCGGCATGCACGGCATCGAATTGCTCAAGCAGGTGCGCGGCAACGAGGCAACCCGGCATATCCCCTTCATCATGGTCACGGCCGAGGCGCAGCCTCACCTGCTTTTTGAAGCGGTCCAGGCCCAGGTCAGTGATTACGTGGTCAAGCCTTTCACTCGTGAGGTCCTGTTGCGAAGCATGGAAAAGGTATTCCGCTTTAGCAACGGCCAGACATCGGACGTTGCCGGTTGAGCGGCCCCGGCGGGGTCTGCCGCCGGCAACGATTTTGTGCCTACATGCGAATCTTGGCGTTGGTCTTTTCCGGATGTTTTTCCAGGTGTTTGTAGCGGTTGGCAGCGGTCTGGGCCAGCCGGCCGGTGACGTGCCGCAGGTCGGAACCGTTCCATATCTCGGTGAATTCTTTCATGTCGAGCAGTCGCTCGGCCACCGAAAACTGCTGGTCGGTTGAGGGTGCCAGGCTGATATCGCCGTACTCGAAGCGGAGCTTGCCGGCAAACACGTTGTTCATGAGTTCGTTGGCTGCATATACGAAGAATTTCTTCACGTCCTCGGCAGACTCGGCCTGGTTGATCCGGTTGCGGAAATCGGGCATGATCTCGTTCTCTAGCTTGCTGAAGGAAAGCTGTTTCGTCATAGCCGGTGCTCCTTGCCGCGGTAGGGGGCTGGCTTGCCCAGCGCCTTATTCGTCGTCGTATGGTTCGTTCCATTCCTCTTCTTCCGCTTCGTCGCAACCCTGGGCGAACCCCTTTTCCTCTTCGTTTAGGTCGTCGTAGACGCCGACCCAACCGGTCGGCGCTTCAATGGGTTCAGGGGCGAGTTCCTCCCACGCCTCGAAGTCGAGCTCCTCGGTGATGCCATCTTCGTACTGGATCTCGATGATGTCTTCGTCCTCGTCCGCGCTCACGACGCAGAAGGGGCGGCCCCGGTCGGGAAGTTCGTACCATTCGTCTTCGATCGGTTCGTTTTCGCGTGACATGCTGGGCTCCTCACGCAGTGGCTTCTGGTCGGTGCGGCTTTTAGCCGTGGTATTTGAAGGAGACGTTCACCCGCGCCCGGTAGGCCGTGATCCGGCCATTTTCGATCTTCATGTCGAGTTTGGTGATCTCGGCGACCCGGAGATCCTTTAAGGTCTTGCTCGCGGTCTCTACCGCTACACGGGCGGCCTCTTCCCAGGACTTCTCGCTGGTGCCCACCAATTCGATGATCTTGTAAACGCTTTCGGTCATGTTTCTCCTCCGTGTTGAGTTTTTCCGCGGCAGCCCGGAACCTTGCGGCCAGCGGTTGTTCTCCGGCGCGGGGTGCCGTCATTCGCGGCGGGATTTTTCCCTGGCGCGGCTGTGGGGGAGGATTTTCGCCAGGGTGGACAACTCGTCCGCCAGCAGCTCGATGAGATCATCCAGGGTGAGGATGCCCTCAAGGCCGCCGGCGTTGTTGACCACCACCATGCGACGGATGCCGAAGGCGTGCATCCGCTGTATGGTCTGCCACAGACTGTCCTCTTCGTGGGCAGTCACCAGCTCGTGGCTCATCACGTCCCCGGCGGCCACCCGGTCGAGCGCTACCCCGCCGGCCACCAGTTCCAGCACGATGTCGCGGTCGGTGATGATGCCGCGCGGGATCACCCGTTCCGGGTCGGAATCGTCGACAATGACCACATCCCCGACATGATGCTGCCGCATGAGTTGGGCGATGGTGACGATATCCGTTGTTGCCGGGGCGACCACCACCTCCCGGTTGCAGAAGGCTCCGGCGCTCATGCCGTTAGTGCCATTTTGAGGCGGTCGTCGGGCCGGCAGCAGGCCGCCTGATCGCACTGGTTCATGGCAGTGCCGAAGCAGGGGGGGTTGCCCTCCTGTTGCTGGATGGCGCGGATGAGTTCCGTCTTGGTCACCTTGCCCGGCTTGCCCCCGGGCTGCTGGGCTTTATTGCGGATTTCCGGCATCTTCATAGGACCCTCCTTGGGGGGAATCGCGGTGGGTTATCGCGATGGGTTGATGGTCATGACCGGACAGGGCGCGTTTTTGAGCACCCGTTCGGCAACGCTGCCGAAGATGGCGCGCTCCAGTCCGCGAAAGCCCTGGGTGGCGATCATGATGAGATCGCTGCCGTTGTTCGCGGCATGGCCTATGATCTGTTCGACCACGTCGCCCTGAAGCACCTGGGCGCGGTGGGGCACGCTTTCGTCCATGTTTTCGTCGATAAAGGCCCTCATCTTGCGTTCGGCGCTGGCGCGCAGTTCCTGCTCCAGTTTTTCGAGGGAGACATGGGGAACCGCCACGCCGCTGTAACGGTTCAGGGACTCCACGACAAAGACGACATCAAGCCTGGCGCCTAGCCGATTGGCCATGTAGATGGCAGCGCGTAACAGCTTTGGCGCATGTTCGGAAAAATCGACAGGCACCAGGATGGTATTGATTTCCCGCATCGTTCTCCTCCTTAGTCTCCGGGCAGATTGCTGCCCTTTTAAAGTAAGCACGGAGCATGCCATTCTCCCGGAGCGATTCCTCTTCCCATGATTGCGGCAGGTTAGCTGCCCTGCCCGCAGCAGGCGGCTCGGCGGTGTCGCAAATATTCGAAATCCGCTGGTAAAAATGCAAGGCGCGTCAGCGCAGGACATCCTCCACAAGGAACGGGGTGCAGTGGAGCGCCACGCTCTTTTTCTTGACCCAGATTCGTACGAAAAGAAGCACCTGGCCCTCCATGTCGACCAGACTGGGCAGTTCTTCGACAAAGGCGATGTCGGCGGAGCGGAATTCGTAATAGCTGGTGTTGGTGCTGAACGGATCGCTGACCAAGATGACCTTGGTCTCGTTGTAGGGGTGTTTGTAGGGCGATCCGGAGAAGGCGACGTGACTGTCGCGCAGCCGCTTCCCTTCCTTGGGTTTTTTGTAGGATTCCAGTTCAAAACGAGAGCTTTCCTGAAGCAGCTCACGGAAGGGCATGGTTCTCTCCTGAAAGCTAATTATTCCAGGGTGTTGCCGGTGAAATGCCGAGCTTTTAGGTCATTATATACACAAGTGGCAACGCAACGAAAGCAGGAAAAAAGGGGGGGTAAAGAGGTGGGTGGTGCGGCAAGCGGCGATCAGTCGGCCTCTTCCCGCACCCACTGTTCCACCTCGGCGGGACTGGGCATGCGGCCGGCGCATTTGACCTTGGCGTTGATGACGAGGGCCGGGGTCTTGGTCACGCCGAAGCGCCAGATGGCATCGAGATCATGCACCGACTCCATATCGGCGGCGAGGTGCAATTTCTGCAGTGCCTCGATGAGCATGGTGGTGAGTTTGTTGCAGCTCACGCAACCCGGCCCCAGCACCCGGATGGTCAGGGTGCCGGCCGTTTCGTTTTCCAGGCCGAGGCGGCGGCGGTATTCCCGCCGCAGGGCTTCGTGGTAGAGCAGGGCGGCCTCGGCGGGCACGTAGTTGTCCCGGCCGATGGCGGCAAAAAGCGCAGCAACCGCCGCCGCTTCACTCAGGCCGGGGGTGGCGATGATCTTGGCCATGGCCTGATCCAGGCCGATGAGGCCGACATTGGCCTTGCCGACGCGGATGGTGCTGGGGGTGGGGAGGTCGTCGGAATGATGGGCCATGGCAATCGAATCAGAAGAGTTTCATCTGGGTAACGGTCGATTTGGGCCGCGTCTGTGGCCGGGCAATCCGGGTGAGCAGGTGCTCCGGAATTTCGGTAACAAAACGGCTGGGCTGCTGGTTCAGGCTCTGGCCATAAAGGGTGCGGCGAGCCGCCATGCTGAGGCAGGCAAGCTCCCGCGCCCTGGTCAGGGCCACGTAAAAGAGACGGCGCTCTTCCGCCGGGTCGCAACTCCGGTTGCCCAAGGCGCAGGGGATAATCCCTTCCTCCAGACCGGCCAGAAAGACCACGGGAAACTCGAGGCCCTTGGCGGCATGCATGGTCATCAGCGCCACTGCCTCGGCGCGCTCGTCGTAGGCCGTGGCCTGGGCGTGCTGGCGGAGATGGTCGGCAAAGCCGGCAAGATCGTGGCCGAAGAGGGCGGCGAACTCCCGGAAGCGCCGGGCCGCGGGATCGTCGGGATTGATGGCCAGCAGATCGAAGGCCAGGCGCACCGCGTTGGCGACTCCCTCTGCAAGGGCCGTCCGCCGAACCCGGGCAAGCTGCTGCTGTATCCCTTCAAGAGCGGCTCGGGTCGCTGGTGCGAGGTCGAGGGCCAGGGCAGCGGCGAAAAAATCGGCGCAGGCCGGCGGGATGGCCTGATCGAGGCGTTCCACCGCGGTGGTGCCGATGCCGGGCTGTAAGGAGAGGAGGGCGAGATGTTCGGCCGCGTCGGCATTGCCTCCTGCCACCCGGAGCAGGGTAAAGACCGTTCGCAGCGGCTTTTTCATGTAGAACGGCGTGGAACCCACCTCCTGGCAGGGGATACCGCGCTGGGCCAGGGCCTCGTGGATTGCCCCGGTCTGGTGGGAGAGGCGGCAGAGGACGGCAATGTCGCCGAAGGCGCGGGAAGCCGCCTCGCTCCCATGGCCGGTGCGGAGGGAGTGGTGGCTGGTGCCGCCGACCAGGTCTTCGATGCGCCGGGCGATCTCTTCCGCCTCCGCCGCCGGGGTGGCGGCCTCCTGCCATTCCAGCCGGCCCGGCGCGGTGGTCTGGGGCAGCAGGGTGGTCTCCCCCCTGGTCTCGTTCTGTTCGATCACCGCGGTGGCGGCGGTAAGAATCGTTGGGCCGGAACGGTAGTTGCGGGTGAGACGCAGGGTGCGGCACTCGGGGTGGGCGGCGAAGCGGAAGAAGAAGCGGAGATCGCTGCCGCGGAAGCCGTAGATCGCCTGGTTGGGGTCGCCGATGGCGAAGACCTGCGCGCTCTCGGCCAGGGTCTCCACCAGGGCGTACTGGCTGGCGTTGAGGTCCTGGAATTCGTCCACCAGCAGCACCCGGACCCGGTCGAGGAGGCGGGAGCGGAAGACGGTGTCGCTGCGGAGGCGCCGGACAAAGGCCGGAATGATGTGGTCAAGGTCCACGGCATTGCGTCGCGCAAGTTCGGCCAGATAGCGCTGCACTTGCTCCGACGGGGCAATGGCCGCGCCACTGGCCAGGTGCTCGCCGTAATCGCTGATGGCGCGACTCGATTCTTTGCGGTCATCCTGGCCGAGGTCCGGAAAGAGACGCTTCAGCAACCGCTGGCGTTCCTCATCGCCGACAATGGCGAGTTCCGGCGTTTCGTGGCGCAGCCAATCGAGGCAGAAGCGGTGGAAGGTGCCGACAAAGATGCCTGCTGCCGCCGGGCCGGCTGCGCGGTCGAGCCGTTCGCGGACCTCGGCAGCGGCCCGGTTGGTGAAGGTGATGGCGGCACAGTGGGCCGCCGGCACGGCCTGATGGGTGAGCAGATGGGTAATGCGGGCCACCAGGGTGAAGGTCTTGCCGGTGCCGGGGCCGGCGGCGACCAGCAGCCGCCGGTCGGGGGCGATGATCGCTGCCTCCTGCTCCGGGTTGGGTCCTGCGGCAATGGGGGCGGCGGAAATCGCGGCTACCGGGGGCAGTTTGGCTAAAAGGCTGGCCGCAGCCGCTCTTGCCGCTTTTTTTTTACGGGGCGGCTTGGTGGCAAAGAGATCGCCCTGGCCGGCGAGGCGCTGCTGTTCCCCCTCCGCGAAGACGCGGATCACCCCGAACTCGCCGTCAAAACCGGGTTTACGGCGCACGTTGCCGGTGCGGATGCGGCCCACGGCCTCGGCCAGCAGCGGGGAGACGCCCCTGATCTCGTCGAGCGGCGTGGTGAGCAGTAGGTTGAACTCCGAGCCGAAACGGGCGATGGTCTTGGCGTAGAGGGCCATGGCCCCCTTGGTGGCCGGACCGGCGCCGAGGAGTTCGCCCAGCACCTCGGGCAGCGGGATGATGCTGTGCACTGCCGGCGCCCCGGCCGGAAAGCGCGGCTCGCTGCGGTCGGCCAGTTCCAGCACCCGATGCAGCACGCCCACGGTGAGCGGCTTGCCGCAGGCCGGGCAGAGGGCGTTCAGGTCCCGGGTCTCGTGGGGTTCCAGGCAGACCTGGCAGGCGCGGTGGCCGTCGGCGTGGTATTTGCCCTCCTCGGGGAAGAATTCTGCCGTGGCGGCGAGGCCACCGCCGTTGGGATTCTTGAGGGCATCGCGCAGGCTGAAGTAATCGAAGCCGGTCTCGAAGATGTTCGCCTCGCGGCCGAGTTTATTCGGTGAGTGGCAGTCGGAGTTCGAGATAAGGGCAAAGCGGTCCAGGGCCGAGACCCGCCGGTTCATCTCCGGGTCGGAGGAGAGGCCGGTTTCCAGGGCAAAGACGTGGCCGCTGAGATCGCCGAAGCACTCTTCAATGGTATTGAAGCCCGATTTGGAACCGAAAAGCGAAAACCAGGGGGTCCAGATGTGGGCCGGCACCAGAAAACCCCCGGGTGCCAGTTCAAGCAGGATCTCCAGCAGGTCGCGGGAGTCGAGGCCGAGAATCGGGCGGCCGTCCGACTCGATGTTGCCGATGGCGGCCAATTTGGCGTTGAGCCGGGCGGCGGCGGCGAGATCCGGCAGATAGACGATGTTGTGGACCTTGCGCACCTGGCCGTGGCGCTTGTAGATGCTGCTGATCTCGGTGGAGAGCATGAAGCGGACCGGAATATTCTCCGGCACCACGCCAGGAAGGGCTGGGGGGATGGTTTCATGCTTCAGTCTGAAAAAACCGGGCTCCGCCGGCACCAGTTGCTCGGTGATCTGGCTGAACCAGGCGGGATGGGTGCAGTCGCCGGTGCCCAGGAGGTGGATGCCCTTGACCTGGGCCCAGGCCGCGAGACCCGCCAGGTTGCTCGCCGGGCTGGTGGCTCGCGAGTAAGGGGAGTGGATGTGGAGGTCGGCGATATAGCGCATGGTGGTCCGTGGCGTGGTGGTGCGCCCCATCTTAGCCATTTTACCCGGCCATGTCCACGGGAGAATGGGTGGTGTCCCGTCCTGGCGCGGGAGGCGCGAAGTGGTGGTGGGAATGGCAAAAATCCGCTATAGTGGCGCGTGTATTTCGAACGAGGAGAGAAGTCATGAGCGAACAGATCATCGATGTCGTGATTATCGGCGCCGGGCCGGCAGGGTTGCAGGCCGCGGTGCATGCGGTGCGCAAGAAGGCGAGCGTGGTGGTGCTGGGCAAGCCAGGCCAGAGCAGCATCTGGCGGGCCCATGTGGAAAACTACCTCTGCGTGGACGGAGTGGTCGAGGGCAAGGAGCTGCTGGCCGTGGCGCTTGCCCAGGTCAAACGGTTCGGCGCGGAACTCATCGAGGAGGATGTCCTTCACATCGCCGAGGCGGAGGGCGGCTTCCGGGTGCGGATCGAGTCCGGCCGGGAGCTGCGGACCCGCACCTTGATTATCGCCACCGGCACCTCGCGTAAAAAACTCAAGGTGAAGGGCGAAAAGGAACTCTCCGGCCGCGGCGTGAGCTACTGCGTTGATTGCGACGCCAATTTCTACCGGGGCGCCAAGGTGGCGGTGGTGGGCAACGAGTCCGCTGCGGTGGACGGTGCGCTCACCCTGACCAAGTACGCTGCCGAGATCCATCTGGTGGCCAAGGTGCTGGAGGTCTCTCCGGCCCTGCGGGAGAAGCTCGCGCAGAGCTCGGTCCAACTCCATGAGGGCGCCTGGGTAAGTGAGATCGAGGGCGAAAATGCGGTGACCGGCCTGTTGCTTGACCAGGGTGAGCGGCTGGCGGTGGACGGGGTCTTTATCGAACTGGGGGCCAAAGGCGCCATGGAGCTGGCCACTACCCTGGGGGTCATGCTCGACAGCGAGACCTTCTCCTATATCGCGACCAACAAGCGGCAGGAAACCAACATCCCCGGCATTTACGCAGCCGGCGACATCGCCGGGCCCCCCTGGCAGATGGCCAAGGCGGTGGGCGAGGGCTGTGTCGCGGGCTGGGAGGCAGCCAACTACGCCAACAAGCAAAAGCGCGCGGCCGGGCAGGATTAGGTGTTGCAAAAAGAACCAACCCCATGCTATATAGGCAAACCTCGGCCGATGGAACCTGATCGTGTTTATATGGAATTGGCCCTGGCCGAGGCGCACGCCGCCGCGGCCCGCGGCGAGGTGCCGGTGGGAGCGGTGCTGGTCGATGAACTGGGCAATATTCTTGCCCAGGACGGCAACCGCGTGATCGAGCAATGCGACCCGGCGGGGCACGCCGAAATGGTGGTTTTGCGGGATGCGGCGCTCCGGCAGGCCAACTACCGGCTGCCTGGCACCACGCTCTATGTGACCCTGGAGCCCTGCGCCATGTGCGCCGGGGCCATGATCCATGCCCGCATCGCCCGGTTGGTCTACGGCGCCACCGACCCGAAGAGCGGGGCGATCCGCTCCCTCATGCAACTGGGGGATGACCAGCGGCTCAATCACCGCTTCGAGGCGTGTGGCGGGGTCTTGGCCGAGGAGTGCGGCCGGCTGCTGCGGAACTTTTTCCGGCAGCGGCGTGACGGGTAGTCTCTTTGACAGCTGCGCAAGGGAGAGGTGCCGGAGTGGTCGAACGGGACGGACTCGAAATCCGTTGTGCTCTTCGGGGCACCGTGGGTTCGAATCCCACCCTCTCCGCCAAGCATACGCTGCGGCCTGCGGGCCGCCATTTTGTTCTTTCAAATAGGCAGTATTGATTGTACATTGTCACGGCGACAATGGCTTGTAGCTCCATGTGCAAACAACGCGGAGAGGTGACCGAGTGGTTGAAGGTGCACGCCTGGAACGCGTGTGTACGGCAACGTACCGTGGGTTCGAATCCCACCTTCTCCGCCATTCAGTAAACTGGGGGAATTGGCGAGTATTCGCCAGCCGATTTTTCCTGTAAATTGTAGTTTTCTATCTTTCAAAATGAAGTTCGAGCCAATTATTTGGCCAGGCAGCTTCACCGGGGACAGAAGTTCCGTTCCTTTTCCCGCTGACCCAGTTCATGGTCCTGTTCATCGGCCAGTTGTCCGGCCGTAAAAGCCTGCTGGATCTGGCCATGAACGTCTCGGCCCGGTCCAGCAAGCTCTATCATCTGGCCTCCGCCTCTGTTCCCGCACCACCCTGGCCAGGGTCAACGATATCCATGCAGCAGATGCTGCGACCACCCCGACTCAACCTCTGCGAGCGGCGGGATTGCTGGCGCTTTTTTAAGTCGCCAGGGCCGCAACTTGTTGAATGCAGACGGTTTTCTCTCTTCTGGAAACCATGAGACAGCAATGAACGACAAATAAATTCTGACAAATAATTTCTTGCCAATTTACCGTGAATCCTTGATAATTAATTAAAAACAGACAAAGAATGGAGTCAATCCGTGGCGCGTCTCAAAACAGGGGGGCAGCAGAAAAAGGAACTACGCGGACCGCTTGGACTTTGCTGCCATTGTGGATGTGCTTCGCACGGGGATCATCCGGAATGCCTTGCCGCGGGAGAAGTTCGAGGGGGTTGGCGCGGCCTGGCAGAGTATGACGCCATGGCGGGCATCGCTTGGCTCTGGGAAGCCGCCGCCGGCTCGAACATTGAAGCCCTGCCTGCGCAAGAGTCCACCGGTCCGAACCCGGCGGACCGGGGAAAAAACGGGACAAAGCGAAGCCTGCTCGTCGCCAGCGGGGCCAACCGGCATATAGCGTTTCCCCAAGTTGGTGCCGCGATATGAGAAGACGGACGTTTGTAAAACAAATAAAAACGGGTCGCATCGGTTTTATGTCCAGATGTTTAGGCAATTACAATAGCATGGTACGAGAATTGCACACACACACACACACACACACACACACACACACACACACACACACACACACACACACACACACACACACACACACACACACACACACACACACACA
>JAJZRJ010000016.1 GCA_021802775.1 Deltaproteobacteria bacterium | reverse complement strand
TTCTGGTACCGGATCGGTACTCGGCGCAGCAAGGCGCGAATAAGAAAAGGCAACCTTTCACAAGGTGCTTAAGAGTTAAGAGAAGGTCTTTTGATAAACGGTATTGACAGATGGCCACATAAGAAAAAAAGCGGAGCCGGGCTGATGCCCGACCCCGCTGGGGTTTGTTGCTGGAATGCGCCGGAGTTACGCGGCGTCGGAACCGCCAGCCAACCCGCTGGTGATGGTCTTGCCGAGCTTTTCCTCGATCACCGCGGTGACCTGCTCCTGGGTGTAGAGGGCATCCTTGCGGATTGCCTTGGTGGCGGTGCCCAGCCCCATGCGGAGCTTGCGGTCGCTCACCAGGGCCAGGGCCTTGGCGATCCGCGCCTTGGCCTCTTCCGGGCTTAGCCCCTCGGCGTGGCCCAGCGGGCCCAATGCCTGCACCTCCTTGGTGAACTCGGTGATGAGTTTGACGAAGCGCGGGGCCTCGGCGGCCGAGGCCCACTGGAGCCCGAACCGCTCCGGCTTGATGCCGACTTCGGCGAGTACTTTCCTGATCAGGGCGTTTACACCCATGGCGTCGTAATTACCAACCTGGTAATGGCATTCACCGAGTTGTCAGCCACCGGTGAAGATGCCGGCCGCCCCTTCGGCAAAGCCGCGCAGGACAAAGGCCGGGTCGAGCCGGCCGGTACACATGATCCGGATGGTGCGCAGGTTCGGCGGGTACTGATAGCGCGAAACCCCGGCGCTGTCGGCCGCCGCGTAGCAGCACCAGTTGCAGAGAAACCCCAGGATTTTGGGGTTGAAGGTCGCGTTGCTCATATGCTTACTCCTTGTCGCTCGTCTCGCCAAAGGCCTTGATCTGTGCGCTGATCTGCTCATCGGTAAAGCCGCCCATGGAGATGGCGAATACCGGGCAGTGCGAGGCACAGATGCCGCAGCCCTTGCACGAGGCGGTGATGGTCTCGGCCTTGCGCTTGCCGCTTTCGTCCTTGGCCACCTTGATGGCCTGGTACGGACAGAGCGATTCGCACAGGCCGCAGCCGATGCACAGTTCCTTGTCCACGCTGGAGACCGTGGGCTCCACCGTAACGCAGCCCTTGACCAGCGGGATGGCCGCCTTGGCCGCCGCGGCCTGGGCCTGGACCACGATCTCGTCCACCGGTTTCGGCGAATGGGCCAGGCCGCAGACATAGACGCCAGCCACCGGCAGCTCCACCGGCCGCAGCTTCACGTGGGCTTCCAGGTAGAACTTGTCCTGATTCACCGGGATTTTGAGCAGTTTGCTCATCTCCTCGGTGCCCTCGGGCACGATCCCCACGGAGAGCGCCAGCAGTTCGGGCGTCATGGTCACCTCCTCCCGCAGGATCGGGTCGTGGAAGGTCACCTTGAGGGACTTGCCGCTGCCGGAAATCTTGGGCTTGGCCTCCATGCCGTAGGGAATGAAGACCACGCCCTTCTCGCGCGCCTCGCGGTAGGCGTCCTCGGCGTAGCCGTAGGTGCGCATGTCGCGGTAGAGCACCACCACCTGGGCCGCCGGGTCGAGCTCCTTGATCTTCAAGGCGTTCTTCACCGCATGGTTGCAGCAGACCTTGCTACAGTAGGCAAGATCGTCGCCACGGGAGCCGGCGCACTGGATCATCACGGTGGATGCCGGCGCCCGGTCCTTGGCCTTGCCGGCCAAGCGCTTTTCGAGCTCACTCTGGGTGACGATCCTGGCCGAGTACTTGATCTCGTTGCCGAGCACCTTCTCCGGCCGGTGTTCGCGGCCGCCGGTGGCGATGATGATGACGCCGTGGTCGAGGGTGGACTCCTTGGCGCTCTTGCCCTTCTTGATGACCAGCCGCGAGGAGAAGTTGCCGACAAAGCCGCTTATCTCGGCGAGTTCCGTATTGGTCATCACCTCGATGCGCTTGTGCTTCTCGACCTGGTCGCTCACCTCCTTGAGCTGCTGCACCACGTTGTCGCCCCGCAGGGTGTAGCTCAGATGCTGGAGATGGCCGCCCAGCCCCTCGCCCTTTTCGACGATGGTGGTGTGGAAGCCCTGCTCCGCCAGGTTCAGGGCCGCGGTCATGCCGGCGATGCCGCCGCCCAGGACCAGGGCTCTGTTGATGACCGGCACGGTCTGTTCCGGCAGAGGCTGGATGTGGCGGGCCTTGGCAATGCCCATCCGCACCAGGTCCTTGGACTTGGCGGTGGCGGCGGCCGGCTCGTTGGCATGCACCCAGGAGCACTGGTCGCGGATGTTGACCATCTCGAAGAGACAACGGTTTAACCCGGCGTCCTTCAGGGTTTCCTGGAAGAGCGGCTCGTGGGTCCGCGGCGAGCAGGCCGCCACCACGATGCGGTTCAGGTTGTGCTCCTTGATCTTCTGCTTGATGACCTCCTGGGCGTCCTGGGAGCAGGAGTAGAGGCTCTGGGCGTGGTAGACCACCCCCTCCATGCCTTCGGTGTACTGCTCCACCAGGGGCACGTCCACCACGCTGCCGATGTTGATGCCGCAGTGGCAGACAAAGACGCCGATGCGCACTTCCTCATCCTTGGCCAGCTCCCGCTCCTTGGGGTAGGACTTGACCACATAGCCCTTGTTGCGGTCCTTTTTAATCAGGGCCGCGGCAATGCCGGCGGCAGCGCTGGACTGGGTGACGCTCTCCGGGATGTCCTTCGGCCCCTGGAAGGCGCCGGCCACGAAGACGCCGGGCTTGGTGGTCAAGAGCGGAGCAAAGGTCTCGGTCCGGCAGAAGTCATAGTTGTTCAGTTCAAACCCGGCGATGTTCGCCAGGTGCCTGGCATCGGCCGGGGCGTCGAGACCCACGGAGAGCACCACCATGTCGAAGCCCTCGAAATGGTGGGTGCCGTCGAGGAGCGAATAGGTGAGTTTGAGCTGCTTGTGCCACGGCATGACATCCGCCACCCGGGCGCGGACGAACCTGATGCCCTTGGCCTCGGCCTTGGTGCGGGCGGCGTCGAAGTCCTTGCCCTGGGTCCGCATGTCCATGTAGTAGATGGTGATCTCCACCTCCGGATCATGCTCCTTGGCGACCAGGGCCTCCTTGATGGCGTACATGCAGCAGACCGACGAGCAGTAGCCGTTGTCGCAGCCGAGATCGCGGGAGCCGACGCACTGGATAAAGGCGATCTTCTTCGGGTGGCGGTGGTCGGTGAGGCACTTGACCTCGCCCTCGAAGGGACCGGAAGCACAGAGCAGCCGCTCGAACTCCAGGCTGGTGAGTACGTCGGCATGCTTGCCGTAGCTGTACTTGGCCAAGGTGTCGTTGCCGATCCGGCCAAAGCCCGGGGCCATGACCACGGCGCCGATCTTGAGTTCCTTCTCCTCCGGCTGCTGCGAAAAGTCGATGGCCTTGGAGCGGCAGACCGGCACGCAGATCTGGCAGGTGCCGTGCTGCAGGTGCAGGCAGGACTTCGGATCGATGAAATAGGTGGCCGGCACTGCCTGCGGATAGTCGATGTGGATCGGCCTGGTCACGGCCAACCCCTCGTTGTACTGGTCCACCAGGTGGCGCGGACAGTACCGGGTGCAGAGGCCGCAGGCCGTGCATTTTTCCGCATCGATGTACCGCGGCCGCAGGCGCAGCTTGGCGGTGAAATTGCCCGGTTTGCCATCCAGGGCCAGCAGATCGGCGTTGCTCAGAATCTCGATGTTGGGAGACCGACCGGCCTCCACCAATTTTGGCGCGAGTATTCAGAGCGAGCAGTCGTTGGTCGGGAAGGTCTTATCGAGCTGCGCCATGGCGCCGCCGATGGCTGCCGACTTTTCGACCAGATAGACATAGTAGCCAAGCTCGGTCAAATCAAGCGCTGCCTGGACGCCGGCGACACCGCCACCGACCACCATGACTGCCCCTGATTTCGTTTCCTTTGCCTGTCCCATAGGTAACTCCGCTATAAAAAATTTGGTCGGCCCGGCCTGTGGTTGCCCAGATCCGCGGCTGAC
The DNA here is from genome assembly GCA_021802775.1 of Deltaproteobacteria bacterium. Classification (GTDB taxonomy): domain Bacteria; phylum Desulfobacterota; class Desulfobulbia; order Desulfobulbales; family Desulfurivibrionaceae; genus JAJZRJ01. The sequence continues at coordinate 51,907 of JAJZRJ010000016.1, read as the reverse complement.
AATTGAAGAAACACGTTAACCTTCCACCACCTCGACCCGTACCGCGCAGAGCTTGTATTCCGGCGTGCGGGACAAACGGTCCAGGGCGTCCAGGGTAAGGAAGTTGACCGGGGTATCCACATAGTTGTAAGTGGTGAACACCGTGCCTTCCTGGCTGCGGTCGGTGATGGTGGCCTTGATCTCCACCGAGCCGCGGCGCGAGGTGATGCGGACCCGGCTGCCCTCCTTGATCCCCAAGCGCGCGGCATCGGCCGGATTGATCTCCGCCTGGCACTCGGGCGCCAAGGCGTCGATCTCCGGGGTCTTGCCGGTCATGGAGCTGAAGTTGTAGCGGGCATACTCGCGGCCGGTGGTGAAGAGCATCGGATACTCTTCGTCCGCCGGCTCCCGCGGCGGGATGTAATCCTCGGCCACAAAAAGGCCGCGGCCGCGGGTGAAGGTCCTGGTATGGAGCACCGGCGTGCCCGGATGATCCTCACTCGGCACCGGCCACTGGAGCCCTACCTCATCGAGCCGCTTGTAGGTGATGCCGGCATACTGCGGCAGCAGCTTGCGTACCTCCTCGAAAATCTCCTCGGCCGAGGCATACTCCATGTCGTAGCCCATCTTCTTCGACAACTCGCAGAAGATCTGCCAGTCCGGCTTGGCCTCGCCCGGCGGCTCCACGGCCTTGCGCACCCGCTGCACCCGCCGCTCGGTGGAGGCGAAGGTGCCGTCCTTTTCGGCAAAGCAGGCCGCCGGTAGTACCACGTCCGCCATCTTGGCGGTATCGGTCAGGAAGATGTCCTGCACCACCAGGAAGTCCACCTCATCGAGGGCCTCCTGCACGTGGGCGATGTTGGTGTCGGCCACGGCCGGGTCCTCGCCGAAGACGTAGAGGCCGCGGATGTCGCCCTTCAAAATGTTCTCCCACACCTCGGTGGCCGGCTTGCCGGGCCGCCGCGGGAGCTTGATCTTCCAGAGCTTCTCGTATTTATCGAAGAGTTCTTCGTCATTGAGGCCGCCGTAGCCTGGCAGGGTGTTGAAGAGCGCACCCATGTCGCAGGCACCCTGCACGTTGTTCTGGCCGCGCAGCGGGTTGCAGCCGCCGCCCGCCACCCCGACCTTGCCGCACAGCATGGCGAGGTTGGCAATGGATTTCACCCGGTCGGTGCCGGTCGAGTAATGGGTGATGCCCATGCCGTGGAAGATGGCATGCCGGCCGGGGGCCGCATACATCCGGGCGCACTGGTGGAGTTCTTCCTCGGAGAGACCAGTGATCTCGCTGACACAGGCCGGGGTGTACTTCTCCATCATCCGCTGCACCTCGTCAAAGTCCTCGGTGCGCTCCGTAACGAACTTCTTGTCCCAGAGGTCTTCCTTGAGGATGATGTGCATGAGGCCGTTCAGGAAGGCCACGTCGGTGCCCGGCTGGATGCGGAGCCAGAGATCGGCCCGCGCGGCAAGCTGGGTCTTGCGCGGATCGACCACAATGAGCTTGGCGCCCCGGTCCACGGCCTGGTGCACCCGCAGGCCGATGGTCGGATGGCTGGTATCCGGGTTCGAACCGATCATCAAAAAGAGTTCCGTTTGACTCATGTCCGCGATGGAGTTGGTCATCGCGCCGCTGCCGAAGGTGATGGCCAGACTGGCCACCGTGGGAGCGTGTCAGAGTCGCGCACAGTGATCGATGTTGTTCGTCCCGATCGCCGTGCGCATGAATTTCTGCATCAGATAGTTTTCTTCGTTGGTGGCCCGGGCGCAGGAGAAGCCGGCAATGGCGTCGGGGCCGTACATCGCCTTGATATCGAAGAAGCGTTTGGCCGTGTAGTTGAGTGCCTCTTCCCAGGAGGTCTCCACCAATTGGCCGCCGCGCCGGATCAACGGTTTGGTCAACCGCTCCCGGTGCTGGACGAAATGGAAACCAAAGCGGCCCTTGACGCAGAGCGCGCCGTAATTGGGTGCCAGATCCGCTTCGGCGCTCACCTCGAGGATGGTGTTGCCCTTGACCCGCAGCAGTACCTGGCAGCCGGCGCCGCAGTAAGGGCAGGTGCTGCGAACCTCGCGGATTGCCTCGTTGGTGACCGGCACGATCTGGTCCTTCTTGTTGAGCGCGCCGGTGGAGCAGTGATCCACGCACTTGCCGCAGGAGATGCATTTCTCGTTGAAGGCGAGCGAGATGGAGCGCGGCCGCCCCTTTTCGTCGAAGTTGCCGCCCACCAGATCAAGCGCGTCGTATTCGCAGGAATTCTTGCAGCGCCGGCAATAGATGCACTTGTTCAAATCGACCACGATGGCCGGATGGCTATAATCCTTGGCATAGAGCGGCCCGGTGCCCATGCCGGTCTTGTTGGGGTCGATGCCGTGGTCGATGGCCAGCCGTTTCAGGTCGCAGCGATCAAAGGCGGTGCAGCCGCAGGAAAGGCAGCGTTTGGCCTCGGTGATGGCCATCTGCTCGGAAAAGCCGAGCTTCACTTCGCCGAAGTCCTGGATGGCGATCTGCGGCGGCCGGGTCGGCATCTTCTCCCGCAGCTTGACGTTGATCCCCTCGAAGTTGCGGAGATCGACATCGTCGAAGCCTTTGCCGCGGGTGAAGTTGAAGCGGCTTTCGCTGGTATCGCGCGCCGAGCCGATGAGCTGGGCGTGGATGTTTTCCGCGGCGCGGCGGGCACCGACCACCGCCTGGATCACCGACCGGGGACCGCTGGTGGCGTCGCCCGCGGCGTAGATCCCCTGATGATTGGTCAGCGAGGTGCGAGGATTGGCCTTGATATTGTTCTTCGAGGTGAGCTCCAGGGTCGCCTCGAGTTCGCCGCCGGCGAACTTGTCGGCGCAGGCTGCCTGGCCCACCGCCGCGATGACGGTATCAACCCGCAGACGGATGGTGGAACCGGGAATTGCCACCGGAAGGCGGATGCCCTTGTCGTCCGGCTCGCCGAGCTTGGTACGGATCAGTTCGACATCAAGGCCGTCGGCCGTCTCGCCAATCTGCACCGGCTGGGCCATGAGCAGGAACTGCACGCCCTCCCCTTCGGCCTGCCGGATATTGCGCTGGTTGGCCGCCATTTCCATCTGGGCGCGGGGGTAGATAACGGTCACCTGTTCCACCCCGGCCCGCAGCAGGGAACGGGCCGCTTCCATGGCCACATTGTTGCCGCCGAAAACCGCGGCCCGCTTGCCGTAATTACCGGGGTGCCCCTCGTTCAAGTCGCGCAGCAGCTTGGTGGCAGGGATCACCTGGGGCAGCGTGGCGCCGGGGATATCGAGGGGTTCATCGACGCCAGCGCCGACCGTGATGAGGATCGCCTCGAAACCGCGATCCTTCAGTTCCTGCAGGGTGAAATCCTTGCCCCAGCGCTGGCTCAAGCGCACCGAAATGCCCATGCGCAGGATGGTGTTGATTTCGTAGTCGAGAACCTTGTCCGGAATCTTGTACCTGGGAATCCCGTAGCGCAGCATGCCGCCCAGTTTGGGCGCGGCCTCGAAGACCGTGACATCGTGGCCGTTCCTGGCGAGATAATAGGCGCCGGTGAGGCCCGAGGGACCGCTGCCGATGATGGCCACCTTCTTGCCGGTCGCGGCCTCGCGCGGAATCTTCAGATCGACCTTGTTGGTCATGCACCAGTCGGCGACAAAGCGCTTCAGGTGGTTGATCGAGACCGGCTCGTCCACCAGGATGCGGCGGCAGCGGGTTTCGCAGAAACGCGGGCAGACCCGGCCCACCGAGAAGGGGAACGGGTTGCGCTCCATGATGAGCCGCACCGCCTCTTCGTACTGGCCCTTGGCCACGTGGGCGATGTAGCCCTGGACGTTGATCCGGCCGGGGCAGGTCAGGTTGCAGGGGGCCTTGCAGTCGCCGAAATGAGTCTCGGCCAGGGCGGCCAGCCGTTCCTGGCGGAGCTTCTTGAGCGCCGGCGAATCGGTGGTGATCGCAAGCCCGCTAACCGCCGGGGTGGCGCAGGCCCGTACCGGCTCTTCCCGCCCTTCCACCTCCACCACGCAGAGCCCGCACGGCATCTCGGAGGTCTTGCCCTCGACCTCGCACAAGGTCGGAATATACAGACCGGCCTTACGCGCTGCCGAAAGGATGGTGTCGTCCGGGGCGGCGGTGATGGTGCTGCCGTTGATGGTAAGCGTCATCGTCTCTGCCATGATTTTTCTACCGTTTCTTTCTGTCCCGGCCAACAGCGGGGCCGGGACAGGCCGGAAATGACGACGGGGTAACACGGGCGCCCCTCCGGCACCCTGCCCTGTCGGCGTTTTCGCAGGTGTCAGCCCAACCGCGGCGCGGATCAGGCGGCCGGCTTCCACTCCTTGAGGAAGGCCGGGAGATGGCCAGCCTCGCGGGGGCCGATGGTGATGGTCCAGCCCGCCAGTTCCTCCTCCAGCTCGCCCTTCATCGAGGCCAGATAGCCGGGGATGATCAGCTCGCGGTGCTTGACCTTGGACTCGATCTCCGCCTTCTTCATGAACTGGGCGATCATGTCGGCGCCGAACTTGCCGGCCGCCCACGCGGTGAGTACGGAAAGGCCCTCGGTATCCTTGATCAGCAGCCAGCTCGGCACCTTGCTCCCCTCGATCTCGCCGGAGACGATGAAGTAGGTGAGCGAGAAGTTGCAGGTGATGAGCACCGGCGAGTTCTCGCCCGGGCCGTTGATCGGGTAGATGTCCTGCTGCACCACCATGGGGCGCTGCGGGTCGGTGAAGATATTGAGCCGTTCCAGCAGCAGCGGGAAGAGCACGTCGCCCTGGAGGTCGGAGAGCACCACGATGCCGGCGTATTTCGCGATGAGCACCGAGGCGATCATCGCCTCCATCAACGCGTCGCCGGCCATCTCGCAGGGGAAGGCGATGGTCGGAAAACCCAGCGGCTTGTACCTGGTCTTGACCGCGGCCCGGCGGGCAATGACGTTGTCTTCGAGGGCGGCGCGCACGGTGCGGGCGCCGGTGTCGATAATCAGATCCTTGAGGCCGGCGGCCATCAGCTTTTCGCTGATCGCCACGGCGTCGTCCACATTGCCGCCCTTGACCGCCACCGGGCAGCCGGCGTCCTTGGCCACCTTGGCAAAGGCATCGGCATTGCCAAGGGTGGCGCCGTAAACGAGGGGCTTGCGGTCGCCGCAGGCCTTGGCCGCGGCGGCCAGGTTGTCGGCGTTGTCGCTCATCAGAATGATGCCCGCATCGGCCGCGCCACCGAGTACTTTTTGCACCAGCGCGGTATAGGCCGCGGCGTTGCCCTTGGTATCCTTCACCGCCACCAGGTCGGCCTTGAGCATCACGCCAACGCGCTCGTAGCGCAGCGCGTTGAAGCGGGCGAGGCGGCCATCGACATCGGCGTCGCTCATATCGGTGGTGACCAGCACCGCAAGGCCGGTCGGATTCTCGAAGCGCTTTTCATGGCGGAAAAGACAGGTCTCGCCACCGGTGGTAAAGGGGTGTTCGGCGGAACCGAACTTCACCGTGCGAATCGGCGGGGCCGAGGCCTCACCGATCTGTTCCTTCACCTCATCGCTCACATAGGGGCATTCGCCGATCTCGGTCTGGCCGGCTGCCACCTTCATGGCAAAGGCGAGACATGTCGGGATACCGCACTCCCCGCAGTTCTTCTTGGGGAGCATCTTGAGGATTTGTATACCTGTCAGGGCCATTTGTGCGTTCCTCCGCTATAAAGTGCTGAGTTCCGGGCGGCCGGGGCGAAAAATACTATAAGCACGATTCGTTGCATCGTTCTCCGCGCCGGTCCCCGGTCCTGTTTTTTTATTTACACAACCGCTTCCATGGTCAGGGCCGGATGGCCGACCTTCTTCAAGAAGGCCAGGATCTCCTCCTCGGTGGTGCCGTTCTCCTCGGTGGCGATCATGTCGTAGAGTTCCGGCATGCCGATCTCCTTGCAGCGCTCGATCAGCTTGTCCTTGATCTCTTCCTTCATCATCTTGGGCAGCCAGACGATGCGTTTCAAGCCGCCCTCGGCCAGGAAGAGCTTGGGGCTGGTCATGAAGTGCTTGGAAACGCCCATGAAACCGGGGGTCTGGGCGCCGCCGCCGGCCATGCCGGCGAGGGTGGTGAACTTCATGCCGCTTGGCGTCATGCCCATGAAGTCGCGGTTGACCACCATGATGCCGTTACACTGGGGCAGCATGGCGGCGATGGCCTCGAAGCAGCCGCAGGCGGTCATCGGGCTGTTCATCAGCGAGTAGCAGGCCAGCTCGGTCACCGCGCCGCGGGAGGCCTGGCCCACGAACTCGTTAATGCCCTGGAAGATGCCGAGACTCGCATCGAGGCACTCGCCCTTCTGGATCGGCTGGTTGGGGCCGGTGGGGTTGATCTGGTAGGAGGCCTTGCCGTCCAGCCAGTTGTAGGCGCCGCACATGCCGATGCGCTCCGGGGTGATGACGCAGACATGGCTCGGGGCAAAGGACTGGCACAGGGTGCAGGAGTAGAAGATCTCCTCGGTCTCGTCGGTCATGGTGCCCAACCGCTCGTCGCGCTCGGCGTAGACCTTTTTCGCCAGCTCCATGACCTCCTCGACCTTGGCCTTGTCGGTGTAGATCTTGACCTGGATCTTGTCGATGATGGCGCCGAACTCCTGATGGAGCTTGCCGTGGAGCACCTTGCCGAGGTGGGTGAAGGAGAAGCCTTTCTCCACCGCGGCCTTGCCGATGCGGATCCACATGATGTTCCGCTGGCCCATGTGCATGATGCCCTGGATGTAGTTGATCAGATGATGGAACTGGCGCTCCAGGATCGGCTCGAAGTCGGACTGCATCTCGCGGCCCGCCACCTCGACCAGGATGCCGAGCGGCAGGTTCTGGCCCGCCTGGATGTCCTTGATGTCCGGACCCTCGACGGTGATCTTGCCGTCCTCCACCTCGCTCATGTCCTTGGAAACGAGCACCTCCACCCCCAAGGTCCGGCCGCCGCCGCACTCCATGAAGAGGTCGTCCTTGCGGATGCGTTCGCCCTCGAAGGCGGGGCCGAAGGACATCGGGATGTCGATCTTGGTGACGCTGACCTTGAGGCCGCGCACCTCGATGGCCTTCTGCACGATCTCCTCGTGGGGCACGTTGCTGACCACGTGTTCGTAGGTGCAGATGCCGGTGGGCAGCACCTGCGGGATGTCGTAGTCGGAGATGGTCGGGAAGCCCCAGTTGATGGCGCCGGCCGCATTGGCGTACCATTCGTCGGAGACCTCGCCAAAGGCCATGACAAAGGCGAAGGTGCGGTCCTTGTTGTAGATCAGGTTGCCGCGGTAATCGCCGGGCTTGATGCCGCCGAAGGCCATGGCCACGCGGCAGGCAAAGCCGATGGCAAAGACCGCCGAGGTGTAGTTGGGGGCAAAGGGCACCAGCCGGGTGCCCCAGCCGATCTGCACGCCGGACTGCCGCAACTGGTCGGCCATATGCACGCCGCCGGTCTGATCGTGCATGAAGATGTAGAGGTTCTTCTCCTGGAGTTCGAGGGCGATCTTGCTGGCCAGCTCCTTGGTCGGCGGCGCGCCCATGATGGCGGCAAAGCCGGGGGCGGTGCCGTCAACGAACTCGACCCCGCGTTTGCGGAAGATAACGTCGTCGGCCGCGCCGAGCCAGATGTTGTTCTCCAGCGGATCCTCGGTCTTGGTGTAGAACTCCGGGGTATCGAGGTAGCGGATCGCCTCGTACATCTCCTCGGCGAAGAAGGTGGCCATGCCCGCATCAAGCGCCGGGGCCAGGTACGGCAGCCAGACGTTGTCGCTGACGTAGTCGGGCAGCAGCTTGCGGCACTCGGCGAAGATATCCTTCATGTCGCCCAGGGTCTGCACCTTGGCGCCGAGCATGGAATAGATGATGGGCAGGAAGTAGGCGGTGTTGGGGTAGGCCACTTCCTGTCCGGCCCCATATTTCTTGACAGCCTCTTCGAACTTCGCCTCGGCCATGTCAACGATCTTGTGGGCGCCTCGAATGGCGGCGGAACAGATGATTTTTGACATTTTACTTCTCCTCTCTACTCGTTAAACGAGGGGTTCTGGTCCAACTTATCCCAACAGGCCGTTGACCAACGACTTGGTCATGGCGATTGCCTTTGGGTGGCGCATGATCAGCACCTCGCCGCCGGCCATCAGCATGCAGCTGGCGGTGATGGCCTCCATCAGGATGCCGCGGGTCTCCTGGTCGCCGATCATCTCGTCGGAAGGCAGGCGGCACTCCTTGGCCTTCCACACCTCGCGGCCCAGGTTGCAGATGAACGGCACCTGGAGCTTCTCGTCCTTCTGGGTGAGCGCGGCCAGGCGAATACGCTCCATGACCGAGTAGCTGTACTCGATGCCGTAGCCGAGCGCACCGATGGAGGGATCGACCAGCACCGAGTTGAGCGGCACGCCGAGGTTTTCGAGCAGGATGTTGAGCTGCTTGGCGAGGTTCACGTCGATGGGCGACGAGGCCACCATGGCATGCTGGAAGGCCATGGCGGTTGCGCCGAGCGACCGGTAGTTCTTGTCCTCGAGCGGGGCGAGGCAGATTTTCTTGTCGCCGATGATGGCGGTCAGCTCGCGCAGAGTCTCGGTATCCTTCTCGCCGTTGCCGCAGCCCCAGACGATGATCGGCACCTCGATGGCCTTGACCACCTCGGCGGCGATCCTGGCGGCCTCGGCAGCCGGACGGTTCATGCCGTTGGGGTCGGTACTGACCAGCGAGATGCAGATCGCCTCGGCCTGGTAGTCGTTGATGCACTTCTGGGCCCAGGCCACCGGGTTGTCGAGCACGCCCTCGAAGTGGCGGGCCAGCGTTGCCGGCCACTCCTCGGGTTTGACATCGAGCACGTCCATGGCAATCAGCGGCTTGCGCGGCATGGCGCCTTCGAAGAGCTGGAACGGCAGGGTGGCGGCGCCACCGACCGGCACGATCTTGCTGCCGTTGCCTAAGGATACCTCGCGGATGGCGCCGCTGTATGCTTGCGTATAGGAAGCCGCCGGCACCTTGCTGGCGCGGGTGGCGAGCGGGGTCTTCTCGACGGCCAGTTCCGCCGCCGCGATGCCGGCCGGCGCGGCGGCTGCCGCCTTGGGCGCGGCCGGAGCAGCGGCCGGCGCCGGGGCAGCAGGCTTCTTGGCCGCCGCCGCCTTCTTCGCCTCTTCCGCTGCCTTGGCTTCGACTGCGGCCTTGGCCGCCGCCGCCTTCTTCGCTTCCTCGGCCGCCTTGGCCTCGGCGGCCTTCTTGGCCTCTTCCGCGGCCTTGGCCGCCGCCTTCTTGGCTTCATCCGCCGCAGACGCTGCCGGAGCGGCCGGAGCAGCAGGTTTCGCCGCCGGGGCCGCAGTCGGAGCGACCGCAGGAGCGACGGCAGAAGCCGGCTCGCGCTTCAGGATTGCCTCTGCCCCGGCAAACTGCGACAGGGCAGCGAACTGCTCGTCGGACAGGCCAAAGGCCTTTTGCAGCGCAGCAAGGCCCGCGCGGACCGACTCCAGAGCCAGTTGACGTTCTTTTTCATTCATCTCGTCTTCTCCTGCTTCTATTGCACTTGTCGCCTCAGCCGCCAGGGCCTTCACCGCGGCGGCATCGCCGCCCTCGGCCTTGACCAGCATTTCCCCAGCCTTCACCTTCGCGGCGGTAACAATCTTTTCCGCCTCGGCAAACGCTGCGGCGAGAACCTTTTCTCTGTTTTCCGTCTCTGTACCCGCTTCGGCCACCACGATCGGGCCGGCAGCGGCAATGCGGATCGCGCCGGGCTGATCCGCGAACTGCGGACGGTCGCCGAGTTTGGCCCGCTTGACGATCTCCGCGGTTGCACTTTCCCACTCGATGGCCATGACATGGACGCCGGCCACCCCTGCGATCTCGCGGACCTGATTGATGATATCCACGCAGATGTTGATGCCCTCTTCTTCCTTGTCCTTGGCACCCTGCATCCGCTTGATCACCTCGTCGGTCACGTCGAGGCCCGGCACCGAGCTCTTCATATAGCGGGCCATGCCCAGCGAGCGCGGCGGAGTAACGCCGGCCAGGATGTAAGCCTTCTCGTGCAGCCCCAGTTCGCGCACCGCCGCCATGAACCTGGCGAAACGCTCCACGTTGTAAATGATCTGGGTCTGGACGAAATCCGCGCCGTTGGTCACCTTCTTGGCCAGCCGGGCGGCGCGGTACCGCTCGTTGGGGCCGGCAAAGGGGTTGGCCGCGCAGCCCAGGAAGAGGCGGGGCTCATGGCTCTTGATCGCCTCGCCGCACTGGAATTTGCGGTTGTCCCGCATGTCGCGGACCATGCCGAGCAGCTGGATGGCGTCCATGTCGAAGACGCCCTTGGCGCCGGCATGATTGCCGAATTTCTGATGGTCGCCGGTAAGGCAGAGCAGGTTCTTGAGCCCCATGGCCGTGGCGCCCAGCAGGTCGCTCTGCATGCCGATGCGGTTGCGGTCGCGGCAGGTCATCTGAATGACCGGCTCCACGCCCTCGGAAAGGGTCAAAAGGCCGGCGCCGATGCTGGACATGCGGACAATGGCGGTCTGGCAGTCGGTGATATTGACCGCATCGACATGGCCTTTCAGCAGCCGGGCCTTTTCCCGCACCACCTCCGGGTTGCCGCTCTTGGGCGGCCCCAGTTCGCCGGTTACCGCGAAGGCGCCGGAGCGGAGCACCTGTTCGAGCCGGCTGCCTGATTTCATCGCTGTTTCCATATCTCCAATCTTCCTTCACAGAGAGTAGCGGTTCACAAAAAACGATTACGCGCCACTGGGGCCATGGCAGCCGACCCCGGGAACGCCGGCGGTGAGATCGCGGCGCATCGCCATGTCGAAGAGCACGCGCTCCTTCTTCTTATTGATGCCGAGGGCATCGCGCTTGGCCTCGATCTTCTCGATCATCAGCCGCGCGATTTCCAACGGCTCGGAGGCCACGTTCCAGTGGGCCCCCACCTGGCCCATCAGCCCTTCCTGGAGGTACTTGTTGAACTTCTTGGCCCCGGTGGTCGGCAGGCTCTGGAAGACGACCTGGGCGCCGCTGGCCACGAAATACTGGCCGATGGCCACCGCCTTCTCGCTCATCCACAAGGGCGCGGTGCCGATGGCCGGCAGGTCACTGATGTCGTCACCCAATCCGCCCTGGCGCACCATCTCGGTGGCGGCGATGAGGATGCGGCTGTTGTCGACGCAGGAGCCCATGTGCAGCACCGGCGGCATGCCGACGGTCTCGCAGATCTCCGCCAGGGTGTCGCCGCAGTACCTGGCCGCCTCCGGGGTGAGCAGGCCGGCCCGGCCGAGCGAGGTGGCGGCGCAGCCGGTGGCCAGCACCAGCACGTTGTTCTTGATCAGCTCGCGGGCGATGATCTCGTGGGCATCATCGGTCAGCTTGAAATTGTCGCAACCGACAATGGCACCCACGCCGCGGATGCGGCCGTTGATGATGTTGTCGTTCAAGGGCCGATAGCTGGCGCGGAAGCGGCCGCCGAGCATATAGTTGATGGTCTCGTGGGAGAAGCCCACCACCACGTCGAGCTTGGTCTCCTGCGGGATGAAGAAATCGCGGCGCTTCTTGAAGTTCTTGATGGCGTGGGTAAGGATGCTTTTCGCCGACTCCAGCGCGGCATGCTCCTCGAACTGGAGGTGGATGGCTCCTTCCATCTTGGCCCGGTAGTTGGTGGTGATGATGTCGGTGTGGAAGTTCTTGGCCACCTCGGTGACCGACGGCATGATGCACTGGACATCGACCACCATCGCCTCCACCGCGCCGGTCGCCAGGGCGATTTCCTGCTGGATAAAGCCGGCTGCCACCGGAATACCGCGGCGCATGAGAATCTCGTTGCCGGTACAGCAGACGCCGGCCAGGTTGATGCCCTTGGCGCCCTGCTTCCTGGCCAATTCGATCATGTCCGGTTCCTGGGCGGCGATGCAGAGCGCCTCGGCCAGCAGCGGCTCATGACCGTGGACCGTGATGTTGACCTGATCGGCCCTCAAGACGCCGAGATCGACGATGGCCCGGCGCGGTACCGGGGTGCCGAACATGATGTCGGTCAATTCGGTGGAGAGCATCGAGGCGCCCCAGCCGTCGGAAAGCGCGCAGCGGGAGGCCTGGAGCATGATGTTCTCATACTCCTGGTCCACACCCATGTGGGTGCGGTGCATCATCTCCACCACCTCGCGGTCGATACCGCGGGGGGCGATGCCGAGCTTGTTCCAGAGGGCCTGGCGTTTCGGCACCGCGCGCTTCAGCATGGAGAGCGGGGTGCTGTCCTGCTTGCCGAACTCGGCCAGGGCCTTTTCGCCCAGTTCCAGGGCAATCTCGTTCACCTCGCGGCCTTCGGTGGTGATATCGAACACCGCGGCCAGGGATTTAAGTTTCTCGACGTCCTTGATGCAATGGGGCCCTTCGCCCTTGGCGGTGTCGATGAAACCGCGCACCATCTCGCGGGCATGGTCGGTGTGCGCCGCGGAACCGGCAGCCACCACCCGGGCGAAGTTGCGGGCCGCCACGGTATCGGCATTGGCACCGCAGATGCCGAGCATCTCATCGACGCCGTCGATGATCTGGCACGGGCCCATGTTGCAGTTCCGGCAGCAGGTGCCGCCCGAGCCGAAGAGGCAGGCGGACATGCCGCGCGATTGCATGCGGTCATATGCGGTTCTGACGTTTTTGGCGATGTCCTGGGCGAGAACCTGCTTGCTGGACGCACAGGTGATCTCCGCGCAGCCCTCGCATCCGTTTCTGGTGATAGCCATGCTAGTCCCTCAATAGCTCGGGTGTATGGTCAATATGTTCCGGTTAGATCAGACCGGCGGCCTGCTTGGCGGCCTGCACGGTATTCTTCATCAGCATGGTGATGGTCATCGGGCCGACGCCGCCGGGAACCGGGGTGATGAACGAGGCCTTCTCCTTGACCGCGTCGAAATCCACGTCGCCGGCCAGGATCGCCTTGCCGGATTCGCTCATGCCGATGCGATTGACGCCAACGTCGATGACGACCACGCCGTCCTTGACCATGTCGGCGGTGACCATCTTGGGCACGCCGACCGCGGCGATGATGATGTCGGCCCGCCGGGTATGGGCCGCGAGATCCCTGGTGCGGGTATGGCAGAGGGTGATGGTGGCGTCACCGGCCTCGCGCTTCTGAAGCATGAGGTTGGCAATGGGCTTGCCCACGATGTTGCTGCGGCCGATCACCACCACCTCGGCGCCGCTGGTCTTGACGCCGCTGCGCTTCAGGAGTTCGAGGATGCCGTGCGGGGTGCAGGGCAGGTAGCACTGCTCACCGAGCACCATCTTGCCGACGTTGACCGGGTGGAAGCCGTCCACGTCCTTTTCCGGGTCGATGGCGTAGAGCACCTTGGTCTCGTTGATGTGTTTGGGCAGCGGCAACTGGACCAGAATGCCGTTGATCTTCGGATCCTTGTTGAATTTGTCCACCAGCGCGAGCAGGTCGGTCTCGCTGGTGTCAGCCGGCAGGGTGACCTGCTCGGAATGAATGCCCAACGCGTGCGCGGTCTTGTTCTTGGCCGCAACGTAGGACTGGGAGGCCGGATCCTCGCCTACCAGGATGGTAACCAGACCGGGTACCACGTTGTGCTTGGCTTTAAGTTCGGCAACCTCGGCCGTCAGTTCCTCACGAATGGCCTTCGCCACCTCGGTTCCGCTGATGATCTTGGCACTCATTGACCTTCTCCTTGCAAAAGGGCTCTATGGAAAAAATTGTGTGATATTGCGAAGTTAGAGTCGTCGGGCAGGTAGCCGTTCCCTGCCCCGGGTTCCGGTCTTGGACGCATGGGATCATTCGCTTACCACATCGTAACAGCTTGTAGCCCAAACCGGAGGATGTGATAAGGCCCGCAAATCCCGCAACGTGAGCGCATCAAGAGCCGGAATCAAATTTTTTAACGAATTTTGAACCGTTTTTCAAGACAATTTGTGAGAAATTCAGGAAAGAATGAAATCCCGCAAAAGAGGAACTACAGCGGAAAGCGAGGCACGCTTAGCCGCCGGCCTGGCGGGCACGCTCGTTGGCGAGCTTGACGATGATACCGTTGGCTTGCCCCAATCGACCAACCACGGTTTTGAAGAGGTACTTGCCGACCTCGGGGTACTTTTCGATGACCTCCATGAGCTTGTCGCCCGGGAAGCGCTTGACCTTGCAGCGGCCCTTGGCCACGATGGAGGCGCTGCGCGGCTCGCCGGAGATGGCGCTCATCTCGCCGAAGTACTCACCGGGCTCGGATATCTCGGCGATCTTCTTGCCGTCCTTCACCACCATCACCGCACCGTTGACCAGCTTGAAGAAATCCTTGTCGTTGTTGCCCTGACGGATGACGAGGTCGCCGTCCTGGTACTCCTCGATATCGGGATGAACCAGATAGGCAGGCAGGCTCTCCTCGGTGACCACCGTGCGCCGCAGCACCTCCTCGATGCTGGTCACCCCCTCGCGAATCTTCTGGAGGCCTGCCTCGCGCAACGTCACCATGCCGTTCTGCACCGCGATCTTGCGGAGCTGATCCTCCGGCACCTGGGCGTTGATCGCCTTCGATACCTCCTCGGTGACTTCCATCAGTTCGAAAAGGCCGACGCGGCCCTTATAACCGCCGCCGTTGCAGGCCGGGCAGCCCTTGGGGCCGTTGATCTTGAGGGTGGGAAGCTCTTCCTCCTTGAAACCGATCTTGAGAAGCTCTTCCTTATCGAGCTTGGAGACGTCCACCGGCGCCTTGCACTTGGGGCAAAGACGGCGGGCCAGGCGCTGGGAGAGGACCATGGTGATGGCCGAGGCCACCATGAAGGAGGGCACGCCGATGTCGATCAGGCGGCCGATGGTGGCGGGACAGTCGTTGGTGTGCAGGGTACTGAAGACGAGATGGCCGGTCATTGCCGCCTTGATGGCGATCTCGGCGGTTTCCATGTCGCGGATCTCGCCGACCATGATGATGTCCGGATCCTGGCGGAGAAAGGCCTTCAGCGCCGCGGCAAAGGTCATGCCCACCTCGTTGCGGACGTTGACCTGGTTGATGCCCTTGAAGTTGAACTCCACCGGGTCCTCGGCGGTGAGGATCTTGGTGTCCTCGCTGTTCAAGGCGTTCAGCACCGAATAGAGGGTAACCGTCTTGCCGCTACCGGTCGGGCCGGTGACCAGCAAAAGTCCTTGCGGCCGGTAGATGCAGCGCTTGAGGGTGTCGAAGGTGCGTTGCTCGAAGCCGAGCTTGGTGAGATCGACGTTGAGACTCGACTTGTCGAGGATACGCAGAACGATGGACTCGCCAAAGAGGGTCGGCAAGGACGAGACGCGGAAGTCCACCGCCCTCGTACGGCCCAGCTTGATGCGGATGCGGCCGTCCTGGGGCACGCGGCGTTCGGTGATGTCGAGCTGCGCCATGATCTTGATGCGGGAATTGAGCGCGTTCTTGATCGAGAGCGGCAGGTTCATCGACTTATAGAGCGAGCCGTCCAGGCGGTAGCGCACCTGGAGGTTCTTCTCGTAGGGCTCGATGTGGATGTCGCTCACCCCGTCCTGCACCGCCTTGATGAGGATGCCATTCACCAGCTTGATGATCGGCGCGTCGGAGGCGGAATATTGATCCGCTCCGGCCTTCTCCTCGAAGGTCTCGAACTCCATGCCCTCGGCCGCCTCGGAGGCCAGGGAGCCGAAGTCGTCGATCTGGGTGACCGAAACCTCGTCTTCTTCCTTGCCCCCCTCGTGGGCAATGAGGGCGTTGTATTCCTCGTCGCTGATCTTGTAGAAGGTCTTGTAGGCCTCGATGATCTCCTTTTCCGTGGAGACACACACGGTGAGCGGCATCTTGACCTCGGCCTGCAGAGCCTCCACCGCCCCGGTGTCGGTGGGCTCGGCCATGGTGATCTGGAGGTTCTTGCCGATGATGCGGAGCGGGAAGGCGAGATAGCGCTTTGCCGTCTCGAAGGGCATCTTCTGGAGCGCCTCCGGTTTCGGCGGCTCGCGGGAGATGAAGACCGACTGATAGTTGTGCTGGCGGCTTAGGAAATTGAGGACGGTGGTATCGTCGATGTAGCCAAGCTTGAGCAGGATGGTGCTCAAGCGCCCACCCGACCTTTTCTGGATGTCCAAGGCCTCGTCGAGCTGGTTGCCGCTGATCTGGCCTTCCTTGCGGAGCAGTTCGCCGATCTTCACCTTGCCGGCGCCGGATTGATCCTTGACCGAGGCGCGGAGCGTGGATTTCTGTTCAGGGGCTGCCATGGGAGCCCTGCCCTATCGTACTTTGCCGGAGGTGGTCTGCATGGACACCAGTTTAGCAGAGAGTTCCGGACCAAGGCAAGCCACATAATGGCTGACGTTTCTTTTTTGACCTCCCCCGCCAAAAAAGGGGGCATGGAGACCACACTCGATCCCCATGCCCCCTTTGCAAGAGCAACTAACAATAACGCGGCTTAGAAAACGCCCTTCACCTTGCCGGTTTCCACATCGACGTCGATGCGGCGATAGGCCGGATCGGAGGCGGTACCCGGCATCAGGCTGATGGCCCCGGCCACCGGCACGACGAAGCCCGCGCCCTTGTAGGTGAGGATGTCGCGGATCGGCAGGGTCCAGCCCTTGGGCACCCCTTTTTTGCTGGGATCGTGCGAAAGGCTCAAGTGGGTCTTGACCATGCAGGTGCCCATCTCCTTGAGTTCCGGATCGTTCTCCATGCGCTTGAGCTTTTCCCGGGCCTCGGGGGTGTAGCTGACGCCGTCGGCGCCGTAGACTTCCTTGGCGATCAGCTCGATGCGCTGGGAGAGCGGGGTGTCGAGTTCGTAGAGGAACTTGAAGTCGTTCGGTTCCTCGCAGGCGTCGACCACCGCATCGGCAAACTCCAGGGCGCCTTCGCCGCCCTTCTCCCAGTGGCGGGACAGGGCCACCCGGGCACCGGCGGACTCGCACAGCCGCCGCACGGCCTTGATCTCGTTGTCGGTGTCGGTGTAGAAGGCGTTGATGCAGACCACCGGGTTGATGCCGGCCTTCTTGACCGTCCCGATGTGGTGCAGCAGGTTCTTGCAGCCCTCCTCGACCCAGCCGACGTTCTCGCCCTTGTACTCCTCGGGCATGGGCTTGCCGGGCACCGGAATCGGCGCGCCGCCATGGCACTTGAGCGCCCGGATGGTGGCGACCACCACCGCGCAATTGGGCTTGTTGCCGGAAAAGCGGCACTTGAGGTTCCAGAACTTCTCGAAGCCGATGTCGGCGCCGAAACCGGATTCAGTGACGTTGTAGTCGGCGACCTTCAGGGCCACCCGGTCGGCGATGACCGAGCTTTGTCCGATGGCGATGTTGGCAAACGGGCCGGCGTGGACGATAACCGGCTGTCCTTCCAGGGTCTGCATCAGGTTGGGATTCAGGGCCTCGACCATCCAGGCGGTCATGGCGCCGGCCACGTCCAGGTCCTCGGTGGTGATCGGGCGATCATTGCGGTCGTAGCCGACCACGATCTTGCCCATGCGGCGCCGCATGTCAGCCAGATCGTTGGCAATGGCCAGAATGGCCATAACCTCGGAAGAAACGGCGATGGCGAACTTGGACTGCATGGTGTAGCCGTCCATCTTGCCGCCCAACCCGATGGTGATATTGCGGAGCGCCTGGGCGCAGTAGTCGATGATCCAGCCCATCTCCACCTTCTTGGGATGGATGTCGAGCCTCTTCAGCCCGCGCTTGGCCAGCTGCTCGTCGGTGTAGTTGGACTCGTGCTGCATCCGCGAGGTCAAGGCCACCATGGCCAGGTTGTGGGCATTCATGATGGCATTGATGTCGCCGGTCAACCCCAGGGAAAACGGGGTGAGCGGAATGCACTGGGCCAGGCCGCCGCCGGCGGCGGAACCCTTGACGTTCATGGTCGGGCCGCCGGAAGGCTGGCGGATGGCACCGACCACGCTCTTGCCGCGCTTGCCCAGGCCCTGGACCAGCCCCATGCAGCAGGTGGACTTGCCTTCGCCCAGCGGAGTCGGGCTGATGGCGGTGACGTCGATATACTTGCCATCCGGCTTGTTGCCCAGGCGGTTCATGATCTTGCGGTAGTCGAGCTTGCCGTAATAATGCCCATAGGGCAACAACTCTTCCTTCTCGAGCCCCAGGGCGTCACCCAGCTCGTATACGGTCTTCATGCGGGTCTCGGCCTCTTCCGCGATCTCCCAGTCCGCATGTTTGGTCGGATCCAACACCATAATCTCCCTCCTGTTCCTGTTCTTTGTGGTTAATAAGCCCAAACTCTGCCAAAGGTGTTGCTGCAATTCCAGAGGGCACGCGGCCCGTTATTTCGTCTCCGGCTCGACGCCGTCAAAAATGGTGGCGAACTTCTGTTTCATCGCCTGAAGCAGAGGAATGGTCACCTCGCGCATGGAGGGTTCGGCCGCCGGGGTGGTACGCAGCCGGAAGATGTGCAGCCACTCGAGGAGATTCGCGTAGACGATGATCTCGGTCTTGCAGGAGTTGGGCAGCACCGTGCGGGCCGCCTGGGGCGACGAGGTTTCGAGGAGCTTCAGATAAATCGCCTCGGTCTCGGTCATGGCCCGTTCCCACAGGCGATACTCCTCGCTGCCCTCCTGGTAGAAGAGCGGCTTGATGAAGGTCACCTCGTTGCCGAACTTCTCCTCGGAGTAGCGGCAGTAACGCTGGCTCTCCTGGAGAAAGGAACAGGGCCGGTGGCGTACGATCTCGTGGGTCACTGCCCGATTGGTGACAAAGCGCACCGCCACAAAGCGGTGCTTGGCCCGCAGATCGGCGGAAAGGCCATCCACCTCGGCCAGCGAAAGTTTTTCCACCTTGACGCCGTCCTGGGGAATCCAGCCGCGTTTGGGGGCGAGATCGAAGTAAAAGAGCGGGTAACGCTTGCCTAAGAAAGCGGAAATCGCCTTGATGATTTTCACGTTGCCGTGGTCCCGGGCCAGTTCGCGGAAGGCGCGCACCGTCCCGGTAATGAGCAGCTCTTTCTTGTCGGTCCGGTCGATCTGGAGGAATTTCGGCTGGATGCCGAAAAACTGGGTGGCCATGGACTCGGCATCGTAGGCGACCTTGAGCGTCAGGGCCGCCATCTCCATCACCGAATTATGGCCGTGCTGGACAATGCGCTTGATGAACGGCTCGGTGGAGCCGGCCACGATCTTGTCCTCGCTCTTGTAGCAGAGCCGGCCACAGAGTTCGATGCGGGTGGCCATCGACTGCCGGTCAAGGGACTCCATGATTTCAAACGATGCAGGGATAACCCTCATGCAGCACCTTTAGTTAGGAGCATTGACATTTGCAGGAAGCACCGCCGACGCTGCCCTTGTGGGCGCTCTGCCAGAAGGGCGACATCGCCCGCAGCTTCTCGATGATGGGCGGCAGCTTCTCCAGCACGTAGTCCGCCTCGGCCTCGGTGTTGTAGACGCTCAAGCTCAACCGCACCGAACCGTGCGCCGCGGTGAAGGGCACCCCCATGGCCCGCAGCACATGGGAGGGTTCGAGCGACCCCGAGGTACAGGCCGAACCGGAAGAGGCGCAGATGCCGAACTGGTCGAGGTGGAGCAGGATCGCCTCCCCTTCCACGTATTCAAAGCTGATGTTGGTGGTGTTGGGCAGCCGTTCCTCTTTATGACCATTGAGCATGGCATGGGGGATGGCGGTGAGCAGCCCGTTTTCCAGCTTATCGCGCAGGGCCTTGACCCGGGTATTCTCCTCTTCCATGCGGCTGGCGGCCAGTTCGCATGCCTTGCCCAGGGCGATGATGGCGGCCACGTTCTCGGTGCCGCCCCGCCGCCCCTTTTCCTGGTGGCCGCCGATCAAGAACGGCACAAACGGGGTACCACGGCGGACATAGAGCACGCCGATTCCTTTCGGCGCATGGAGCTTGTGGCCGGAGATGGAGAGAAAATCGATGGCCGATCCGGAAAGATCGATGGGCACCTTGCCCACGGCCTGTACCGCATCGGTATGGAAAAGAATGCCGCGGCTTTTGGCGATGCGGGCCATCTCCTCCACCGGGAAAAGAACGCCGGTCTCGTTGTTGGCCCACATGACGCTGACAATGGCGGTATCCTCGGCCAGGCTCTCCTCATACTGCTTGAGGTCAAGCCTCCCCTCGCGGTCCACCGGCAGTTGGGTCACCCGGTGCTTGTGTCCGGTGAGCTTGTCGAGGTGTTCGCAGAGATTCTTGACCGCCGGATGCTCCACCCGGGTGGTGACGATGTGGCGTCGCTCCGGAAAAGACTGGAGGGCGGAGAGGATGGCGGTGGAGTCGCTCTCGGTGCCGCAGCTGGTGAAAAGGAGTTCGTCCGTCGAGGCGCCGATGAGGCTGGCGATCTGCTGCCGCGCATTGGCGAGCTTCTTCCCCACCTGGCCGCCGAAGGTATGCATGCTGGAGGGGTTGCCGTAGAGTTCGGAAAAGTACGGCATCATCTCCGCCAAAACCTCGGGCGCCACCTTGGTGGTGGCGTTGTTGTCCATGTAGACCACGGGGGTGCTCATGACTTGGCCTCCTCGACGATCAGGCTTTCCAGCACCTGTTCGCGCAGCTTCTTCTCCACGTATTCCTTGAGGGTGGTCTGCGACTTCTTGCAGGTGCCGCAGGCGCCACGCAGGGAGACCACGACAAAGTCGCCGTCCACGTCAACCAGTTCGATGTCGCCGCCGTCCTTGCGAAGCGCCGGCCGGATCTCGCGATCCAGCACCTCTTCGATCATTTTGATCTTTTGAATATTGGTCAGCCGGGCGGGCCGGTGGTCGGGAATGATCTTTTGCAGATCCTGGTGGACCTCGCGCAGGATCGCCTCCAGCCGCTCGTGGCACTTGCCGCAGCCGCCGCCGGCCTTGGTGAAGTTGGTGATCTCCTCGACGCTCTTGAGGTTCGATTCCTGAATGGCACGGCGCACCTCGAGGTCGGTGACCCCGAAACACTCGCACACCACCTCGCCTTGCGCCATGGGCAGCGGGGTGCCGCGATGGTTGGCAATGGCGGCCTCGAGGGCCTCGCGGCCCATGACCGAGCAGTGCATCTTTTCCTTGGGCAGCCCGCCGAGGTATTCGGCGATATCCTCGTTGCTGATCCTGGCGGCCTCGTCGAGGGTGAGCCCCTTGATCATCTCGGTCAGGGCCGAAGAAGAGGCAATGGCACTGGCGCAGCCAAAGGTCTTGAATTTGGCGTCGGCAATGCGGCCGTCGGTATCGAGCTTGAAGCTGAGCTTGAGCGCGTCGCCGCAGGCAAGCGACCCCACCTCCCCCACCCCGTCGGCATTCTCCACCTCGCCGACGTTACGGGGGTTCATGAAATGATCCCGGACCTTATCGGTGTACTCCCACATTGTGTCATCCTCGTAAAATGGCACCAAATGCCAATAATTAGACAAGACAAACAATCTATTCAGTCGACAAAACCAAAGCAACATAATTTTTTGACAGCCAAAACGCAACAGCTAATCCGCCGCCTCCGGGGCGGCGGTCAGGCTGGCTGATCCGGCTGGAGAGCGCGCTTGATGGTCTTGGCCAGGGTCGGCCCGACCCCCGGAACCACGGCGATCTCCTCGGGGGCCGCCGCGGTCAGGACGCGCAGGCTGCCAAAATGGCTGAGCAGCGCCTTTTTCTTGGCCGGACCGATGCCGGGGATGTCATCGAGGGCGGAGGCAAGGGTCGCCTTGGTGCGCAATCTTTTATGAAAGGTGATGCCGTAACGGTGGGCCTCGTCGCGGATGCGCATGAGGTACAGCAGGGCCGGTGAGTGGCGCGGCAGCAGGATCGGATTCTTGCGGCCGGGCCGGAAGAGCTTTTCTCCTTCCGCCTCACGCTCCTTGGCAATGGCTGCCAGTTCCGGCGCCTCGGCCAGGGCCGCTTCCGCCACCGCCTGCACCGCGACGTTGAGTTGCCCTTTACCGCCATCGAGCAAGAGCAGGTCCGGCAGCCCGCCCTCTTCCTTCGCCCGCTTGAAACGCCGCGCCAGCACCTCGGCCATCATGGCATAGTCATCCGGGGTCTCCCGGGTGCGGATGCGATAGTGGCGATAGCCGGAGCGTTGCGCCTCGCCCCGCTCGAACCGAACCAGCGACCCCACCGCCTGCCTGCCGCCCAGATTGGAGATATCAAGGCATTCGATAGCGGACGGCGGTCGCGCCATCTGCAGGGCCTCCATAAGGGTTCCGGCCAGCGCCTCCCAGGAATGCGCCTTCTTTTCCCGATCCGCAAAGAGCTGGCTGGCGTTGGCCGCAGCCATTTCGAGCAGCCGCGTCTTGTCGCCCCGCTGCGGCACGATCATGGTCACCCGTTTGCCCTCCCGCTCACTGAGCCACTCGGCAATGGTGGCCATTTCGTCGAAGGGAAAAGGGATGAGGATCTCATTGGGCACGACCCGGCCGGGCTCGTAAAAACGGGGCAGGAGTTCACCGAGAAACGATGCGTCATCGCCCACCGGATCGGTAAGGAAATACCCCTGCTGGCCGCTCAATACCCCCTGACGGACAAAAAGAACCGCCAGCGCCACCCCGTTTTCCTGCCGAACCAGGCCAAAGACATCCTGATCGCGGCGATGGGACGCCAGCACCACCTGTTTTTCCAGGGTCTGCCGCACCGAACCGATCCGGTCCCGATAGAAGGCAGCCTCCTCGAAGCGGAGTTCCTGGGCGGCCTGCGCCATCCGGCGAGTCAACTCGGCAAGGAGTTGTTCCTTTTTGCCTTCCAGAATCAACAGGACCCCCTCGACCATGGCCAGATAGTCGGCGTGGCTGATACGGCCCACACAAGGGGCCAGGCAGCGGCCGAGCTGAAAATTGAGGCAGGCGCGCGACTGGCGGCTGAACGTTCCCGCCTTGCAACGCCGCAGGGGGAAGAGTTCATTGAGCAGGCGCAGGGTATCCCACATGGCGCCGGCCGAGGCAAAGGGGCCGAAGTAGCGGGCGCCGTCCCGTTGCCGGCGACGGGTCATCACCACCCGCGGCCACTCCTCCTGCACCGTCACCTTGATGAGGGGGTAGTTCTTGTCGTCGCGCAGGATGACGTTGTATTTGGGCCGGTGCTGCTTGATGAGCGAGGCCTCCAGAATCAGGGCCTCCTTCTCGGTGCGGGTGATGATGGTCTCGATGGCCCGGACTCTGGCCAGCAGCATCGCCGTTTTGGTGTGGTCGCCGCCGGGGTGGCGGGCATAGGAGGCAAGCCGTTTCTTGAGGTTGACCGCCTTGCCGACGTAGAGCACCCCGCCGGCTGCGTCCCGCATCAGGTAGACCCCCGGCGCCTCGGTCACGGTGCCAAGAAACTCACGGTCCAACTGAAAGGGTGCGTTGTCATGGCGGCGGGGCATAGGATTCGGTCAATCACCTTTTCGCCGACTTCCTCAAGAATGGTGCCCGGGGCGGGAATCGAACCCGCACAATGCGAAGCATCGAGGGATTTTAAGTCCCTTGCGTCTACCAGTTCCGCCACCCGGGCGCGGGTTTAAGGTTGTCCCGACGTTCATGGGCGGATGTACCACAGGGACCGGGAAAAAGCAACGACAGCGGAAACCGAAAAAAAATCAGCCGGAGTCCCCACCGGGAAGAGCACGGGCTGCTTCAACAAGGAGCCCTACCCTTCCAACGCCACGGCCAGGGCCTCCTTGATGTCGTGGACATAGTGGAAGGTCAACCCCTCCCGCACGTTGTCCGGCAGTTCCACGGTGTCCTTCTCGTTGATCCGCGGCAGGATGAGGTTGGTGATCCCGGACCGTGCCGCGGCCAGCACCTTTTCCTTGATGCCGCCCACGGGCAGCACGTCGCCCCGCAGGGTGATCTCGCCGGTCATGGCCAGGTTCTGGCGCACGGTCTTGCCGGTCAGGAGCGAGGTGAGAGCCACCACCATGGCCACGCCGGCCGACGGCCCGTCCTTGGGGATGGCGCCCTCGGGCACATGAATATGGAGGTCGTGCTCGGCAAAGAGCGCTTCCTCCACCCCTAAACTCGCGGCATGGGAGCGGATAAAGGTGAGCGCCGCATTGGCCGATTCCTTCATCACGTCGCCCAGCTTGCCGGTGAGCATCAGCCCGCCCTTGCCCTTCATCTTGGCGGCCTCGATAAAAAGCAGCTCGCCGCCCACCGGGGTCCAGGCAAGGCCGGTGGCCAGGCCCGGCCCCCAGGTGCGCGCCTTGGTCTCGGAGAAGAACTGGGCCGGGCCGAGATATTGGGCCAGCCCATCCGGCTCGATCTGGAAGAGTCCGGTCTTGCCGCCCACGATCTCCCTGGCCACCCCGCGGCAGACCCCGCCGATCTTGCGTTCCAGGTTGCGCACCCCGGCCTCTCGCGTGTAGGAGCGGATGATGGCGCGGATCGCCTCGTCGCTGATCGCGATGTTTTCGGCGGTCAGCGCGTGCGCCGCCAACTGCTTCGGCACCAGGTGGCGCTTGGCGATCATCAGCTTCTCCTCGTCGGTGTAACCGGCCAGCTCGATCACCTCCATGCGGTCGCGGAGCGGGATGGGCACGTTGTCCAGCACGTTGGCCGTGGTGATGAACATCACCTTGGAGAGGTCGAAGGTGATTTCGAGGTAGTGGTCGGAGAAGGAAAAGTTCTGCTCCGGGTCCAGCACCTCCAGCAGCGCGGATGAAGGATCGCCGCGGAAATCCATGCCGAGCTTGTCGATCTCGTCCAGCATGAAGAGCGGGTTGGCGGAGCCGGCCTTTTTCAGGCTCTGGATGATGCGGCCCGGCAGCGCCCCGATGTAGGTGCGGCGGTGACCGCGGATCTCCGCCTCGTCCCGCACGCCGCCCAAGGAGATGCGGACGAAGTTGCGGCCCATGCTGCGGGCAATGGACTGGCCGAGCGAGGTCTTGCCCACACCGGGGGGACCCACGAAGCAGAGGATGGGGCCGTGCATGTCCTGTTTCAGCTTGCGCACCGCCAGGAACTCGATGATCCGCTTCTTGATCTCCTTGAGCCCGTAGTGGTCCTGGTCCATGGTCTGCTGGGCCCGTTCGATGTCCAGGTTGTCCGGCGTGGTCTTGGTCCACGGCAGATCGAGAATCCAGTCGAGGTAGGTGCGAGAGACGGTGTATTCGGGTGAAGAGGGCGAGATGCGGCTCAAGCGGTCCACCTCCTTCTCTGCGGTCTTGCGCGCCTCCTCGCTCAGTTCCGCGGCGGCGAGCTTGGCCTTGAGTTCGGTGAGATCAAGGTTCTCGTCCTCCTCGCCCAGCTCCTTGCGGATCGCCTTCAGCTGCTCGCGCAGAAAGAACTCCTTCTGCTTCTTGTCCATGTCCTCCTTCATGCTCTTCTGGATCTCGTGGCTCATCTCCACGGTTTCGAGCTTCTTGTTGAGTTCACGGGCGGTGCGGCGCAGCAATTGCTTGATATCATCGATCTCCAGGATCTCCTGCTCCTCTTCCATGGGGAGGTTGAGCTGGGAGGCGATGAGGTAGGCGATGTAAAAGGGGTTGGTGAGCGAGGCCACGGTCATGACCAACTCGGCCGGGGCAGCGCCGAATTCGCCCATCTTCTTGAACTGGCTGCGCAGGTTCATCACCAGCGCCTCGGTCTCCTGGTCGTCGGTTTCCTCCATGGGGGTGGCCTCGACCCGGGCCTTGAGATAGGGCTCCTGCTGGGTGAACTCATGGACGCGGAGCTTTTTCACCGCGCTCATCAGCACCTGATAGGACCCCTCGTCGGATTTGATCAGCTTGTGGAGATAGCCCATCACCCCGACGCGGTAGAGGTGCTCGCTCTCCGGGGCCTTGTGCTCCTCGCCCTCCTCCCCTTTATGGTGGGTCAGCACCGCCACCAGGCGATCCTGGAGGATGGCGTCGTCCACCAGTTGCTTGGCGCCCGGGTGGTTGATCTGCAGCGGGAAACCCATGCCGGGAAAGAAGACAAAGCCGTGCAGGGGCAATACCGGCAGTATTTCCGGTACCGGCAGTTCCGCCGGGTTCACCTTGCCGCCGCCCGGATTCGCCTTCGTCTCCCGGCCCTCAGCCTGTTTTTCCTGATTATTCTCATTTTCGCTCATGGCTCGTCTCGATCTGGTCAGGAGGGATCGGCTCAACGGACGGCAATCCGTACCTTCCCCCGCGTTTTCAACTTCGGCAGAGTAATCACCAGAAAACCATGCTGGTGGATGGAGGTGGCAGCGGCCACATCCACCGGCACCGGCAGGGTAATGTTCTTTTCAAAACGGCCGCGCTCGATCTCCAGCCGATGCACGGCGCGCACGCCGTCCGGCACCGGAAAATCGCGCTCGCCGGCGATGGTGATCCGCTGTTCCTCGGCCACCACACCGAGTTGGTCCGGGGCGGCGCCGCTTACGTCCATGCAGACGATCAACGCCTCGTCGGTCTCATAAATATCGGTGGCCGCACTCCAGCCGCCGGGCGAAAACGACCCCAGGCCGGGCACCGCCATGGTGCGCATGGTTCTGCCGTGATGCCCGCCGATCACCGAGCGTTTCTTGAACTGATCCATTGCCGTGCTCCTCAGCCTTTATGCGATCCGGTGCAGTGCGTTTTCGTCGTTGGCGCATATCCCGTGCCGTGGCAGGTGGGGCATTCCTGTTCCGGGGTGCACTGGCAATCCTCCCACTCGTCGCCCCGCTGGGTGCCACGCCACTCGCTGTTACAGCTACAGACTCCCGGCACCACCTTCTTGCCCTGACACTGGGGACACACCTTTTTTGCGTTCTCGGCCATGGTCGTGCTCCTTGCCGGTGAAGTTGGCGCACAGGCACCACACCTGCACGCTGGAGGGTTTCCTGTTTAGACTATGGGGCAACTTGACGCCGCTGTCAAGACAGCGAAAAAAAGATCAGATGTCGTCGTGACGGCAGACGTGCGCCACCACCACATGCTGGGCGATAGCACCGTCGATGGCCAGCCGCGAGGTGTTGATCGCGACAATGGCCGGCCCGGCGGGCTGGTTGTTGATCACCTCAAGGCAGGTGCCGAGGGTGAGGCCCATGTCGGCAAGCCGCGCCTGGAGAGCCCGATCGCCCAGGAGCTGGACGATCCGCACCCGTTCGCCGTTGGCGGCCACTTTGAGGGGGATCGCCTCGTCCCGCAGGGCCATGCAGCCGGCGCAGAGGCCGTAGATATCCATCCGGTGCTGGAGGGGATGGAACCGGAACTGCCGGGCAATGACCAGCTGGAGCCGCTCCAGTTCCTCGTTGCTGAACTCCTGGATCTGGCCGCAGCGGGTGCAGATGAAATGGTCGTGATGCTGGCCCAGGTGGTGGTGCTCGTAGCGCACCTCCTGGTTCTCGAAGGTCACCTGCTGGGCAAAGCCGCACTGGCAGAACATCTCCATGGTTTTCCGGACAAAGCCGAGGTCCGCCAGGGCTGGTTGCCGTTCCCGGACCAGGGCCGCCAGTTCCGCAAGGGTCACGTGCTGCTCGACGGAAAGAAAGATATCGAGGATCATGAGCCGCTCCGCGATGCGGCTGGCATCGAAGGAGCGCAATACCGCCTCGAACTGCTCGCGTTCCAAGGCATGGCGGTCTTCGCCGGAAAAGGAGACCCGGCAGGAGGCGCCACCACGGCGGTCCTTGCCAAAGGGAAAACGGAATCCGAAGCACTTCCTGGTCATGGTCGCTCCGCAGAAGGTTCGCCCCGGTCCACCCGCCGCCAGATCTGGCCGCGCAGTAAGAAATGGGGCTTGAATCGCGCTTTATAGCGCATGGCCGGCACCGCGTCGATCCAGTAGCCCAGGTAGAGGAAATCCTTGTCCTCCCGCTGGCAGAGCTCGAGGAGATGGAGGATGTTGAAGGTGCCGAGGCTGCTGGCGCTCATGGCCGGATCAAAATAGAAATACACGGCATTGAGGCTCGCCAGGGTCACATCGACGATCGCCACCCCCACCAGCCGGCCATCCAGCCGGTAGGCGACCTCCATGGTATTGGTGACGGCATTGACGAAAAAGCCGCTGTAATAATCGAGCGCCGTGCTGTGGCGGCCGGGATAGCGGGTGTTCAAAAAGGCATCGCAGAGCGCCAGGCGGTCCGGTGTAATCTGCAACGGCCCGGTGGTCACGGTAAGGTCCTGGTTTCTGGCCAGGGTACGGCGTTGTCCGCGGTTGGGCGTGAATTCCTCCGGGTCGAGCCGGATCGGCACGCAACTCTGACACTCCCGGCAGACCATGGTGTACATGGTGTTGCCGTTGCGACGGAAGCCGGCCGCGAGAAAACCGTCCATGGTATGGTCGGGGATCGGCCCGAAGAGGGCCTGGCGGTAGATCGCCTTGTATGGCAGGCCGTAAGGGCATTCGGCCGCGATATCGAAAAAACAATCGCCCAGTTGCCGCTCAAGGGTCTGCCATTCCATCGTGCACTCCCCCGCTACGCGTAAAGGAAATATTGCTCCCGCATGGCGCCGAACGCCTGCAATTCCGACTGCCAGGCCGCTTCCAACGCCAGGAGATCCTCCCCTGCCGCCAGCTTCGGCCGCAGGGTGTTGTCGCCCAGGATGAGATCAAGCGGCACCCGCTCGTATTCGTACTCGTAGGGCGGCGATTTGAGGGCGAACCCATCGGGATAGAGCCGCATCATCGCCTGGAGCAGGGCGAGACTGGTGCGGTACGGACGGAAGGCGGCCGGGTCGGTGACGTGGAGCTGGAAGCCGCCGCAGGGCGTGCCGGTCCACTTGTTGGAGGTGGGCTCGAAGACCAAGGACCGCAGCACGCAGCCCGGCAGGGGAATCGGCTTCACAAAGTCGAGCACTGCCTGCTGGTCCACAAAGGGCGCGCCAAAGAGTTCAAAAGGCAGCGTGGTGCCGCGGCCCTCGGAGATATTGGTCCCCTCCCACAGCACCTGGCCGGGATAGACCAGGGCGGTGATCGGGGTGGGCATGTTGGGCGAGGGGAAGACCCAGGGCAGGCCGGTATCCGGGTAGAGCATCCGGCGCTGCCAGCCCTCCGCCCTGATGACCGTAAGCTCGCAACCGATGCCGAACTCCTGGTTGAGCATCAGCGCCAGCTCGCCGAAGGTGAGGCCGTGGCGCATGGGAATCGGGTAGAGGCCGACAAAGGAGCGGCAGTCGTCACGCAACAGGTTGCCTTCAATCTGGTCGCCGCCGATGGGGTTGGGCCGGTCCAGCACCACCACCTGCTTGCCGTGCCGCGCCGCCTCTTCCATGCAGTAGGCCAGGGTGTAGAGAAAGGTATAGACCCGGGTGCCGACATCGACGATATCGACCAGCAGCACGTCGAAGTGCTCGTACATCGCCGCGGTCGGCCGCCGCACCTCGCCGTAGAGGCTGAAGAGCGGCACCCCGGCGACCGGATCGGTGGTGTGATCCGACTCGATCATGTTGTCCTGCTTCTCGGCAAAAAAGCCGTGCTGCGGCGAAAACAGGCAGGTGAGCTGGCCGGGAAAGGCGGCATGGACCAGGTCGCGGCTGTGGCGGAAATGGCGGTCGGTGGAGGCCTGGTTGCAGAGGAGCGCCAGGCGTTTGCCCTTGAGGAAAGCCGGGCGGGTGGTGCACAGCTGTTCGATACCGAGGGTTACCATAAGCGGGCGTTCACCATGGCCGGCCAGGACGCGGCAGGCGCTTTTTACTTGCAGTTTCGAGGCTGATGGTTAGAGTTACACATACCGACTGATAATAACCGGAAACCCCGCGAGGATGCACGCAAATTACGCAGCCGACGCGCTTTCAGGGAGAAGAGAATATGAAGATTGCGATCAGCGGCAAGGGCGGGGTGGGCAAAACCACCATCATGACGCTCCTGGCCCAGCAATTCCACAACAACGGCAAAAAGGTCCTGGTGATCGACGCCGATCCCAGCCCGCACATGGCCCAGAGCATCGGGGTGACAGCGGTGGAGCGTATCGTACCCATCTCGGAGATGAAGGAACTGCTGGTGGAGCGTTCGGGCAAGACCACCGGCTCGCCCTTCTACAACATCAACCCCCAGGTCGATGACCTGCTCGCCCGCTTCATCGTGGAAAAGGATGGCATCAAGCTCATGGTCCTGGGCGCCATCCAGACCGCCGAGGGCGGCTGCGCCTGCCCGGAGAGCAACGTGCTGAAAAGGATGCTCACCAAACTGCTGCTCTCGCCCGACGAGGTGGTGCTGCTCGACATGGAGGCCGGGGTCGAACATCTGGGCCGCGGCACCATCGCCACGGTGGACCACCTGCTCATCGTGGCGATCCCCTCGAAATCCGGCATCCGCACCGCGCTCAAGATCAGGGACCTGGCCAAGGACACCCGCATCCGCCGCATCTCCTTTGTCGGCAACCTGGTGCAGGACGAGGAGGACCGCCAGTTCCTGGCCGAAGGCCTGGGCGAGGAGCCCATTGCCTGCTTCCCGGATTCGGCCACCATCCGCAAGATCGAGCGGGCCGGCCAGCCGATCACCACCGCGTTGCCCTCGGTGGCCGAGGTGACGCAGGGACTGATCGACAGGCTGACCAGCGCCTGAACAACAACGCTTTTCAGGCGGCCTTCAGTTCCAGGTGGACGCGGCGGCCGAGGGCGGTGGCGATGTTGACCAGCGCATCGATGGAAAAGCGCGAAATGCGGCCCCGCAGGAGGTCGTTGATCCGTGGCTGAGTCACCCCGCAACGCTTGGCAGCCTCGGCCTGCTTCCAACCATTCTCCTTGATGATCGCCGCGATCTGCATCATCAACTCCGATCTGGTCCGCAGATTGGCCGCCTCTTCAGGGGTGTCGGCAATGGCGTCCCAAACGCTCTCGTAACTTTCCACCTTGGTCATTTTACCCTCCTGTTCAACTCGGAGTATCGCGCCTTGGCAAGATCGATGTCTCGCTTGGCGGTCGCCTGGGTCTTCTTTTGAAAGGCGTGCAGCACGTACACCGCGTCTGCGAACCTGGCAGTATAGATCACCCGATAGGCACCCGAGTCATCCCGTATCCGAATCTCATCAACGCCTTTGCCAATGGATGGCATCGGCTTGCAATCATCTGGTTGATCGCCCCGCTGCACCTTGTTCAATTGATAGCCAGCGTCTTGCCTGGCATCCGCAGGGAACTCTCGCAAGCACTTGAGCGAATCACCGAGAAATCGGACCGGCTTCATCACAATCGTATTATACTCGTTTGGATATATCGGGGCAATATGTTTCCTTCGCCACCTAACCGAAGCAGAGGCCGCAGTCCGGGCAGGTGGTGAAGGCGGTGGGGAATTTGTGGCCGCAGGCCGGGCAGGTCGCCTCGCCGGCATCGGCGTTGAACACCCCCTGACTGTGGCTGGTGTCGTGGTGATGGAGCGCGGTGTTCCGCGCATGCACTGCCTCGATCACCCGGAAGGCATCCATGGCATCCTCCCGCCGCACCTGGAGAAAGAAGTTGGTGGGGCAGCACCCCTTGGTGCAGCTCTTTTCGTCGCCGACCACCAGGCAGAGAATCTGTTCCCGGCGCAGCAGCTCTTCCAGATGGCGGATATCGGCGAGCGGCGCCTTGTGAATGGCGACCAGATCGTCGGCCGGGCTCAAGGCATCGGCCCGGCGCTCGCGCTGCACCTGCTTTCCTGCCGCCAGGTTCATCATCTGGCTGCCGGTCAAAAGTTCCACCCCGCAAGCCGCGCAACGCACGATCTCGGCGCGGTATTCGTCATGGCATTGCGGGCAGTATTTCAGTTCCGGATCAAACATCGCTCTCTCCCGATTGGTTACAGAATAAAACGGCTCAGGTCCTCGTCCTGGGCGATGGTGGTCAACTGGCTCCGTACGTAGTCGGCGCTCACCTCGAAGCGCTTCTCCGTCCGGTCCGGCGCGGTAA
Source organism: Deltaproteobacteria bacterium (assembly GCA_021802775.1). GTDB lineage: Bacteria > Desulfobacterota > Desulfobulbia > Desulfobulbales > Desulfurivibrionaceae > JAJZRJ01. The sequence continues at coordinate 20,346 of JAJZRJ010000016.1, read as the reverse complement.
AGGAAAGCTCATCGAGCAGCCGCTCCATCACCGTATGGAGCCGCCGCGCCCCGATATTCTCGGTCTTGGTGTTCACCAGGGCGGCAATCCGGGCCATCTCGCGGATCGCTCCCTCCTGGAAGACAAGCTCAACGCCCTCGGTGGCCATCAGGGCGGTGTACTGGGCGATCAAGGCGTTCCGCGGCTCGGTCAGGATGCGGTAGAACTCCCCCTCGCCCAACTCGTGCAGTTCCACCCGGATGGGGAAACGGCCCTGGAGTTCCGGGATGAGGTCCGAGGGTTTGCTCACGTGGAAGGCGCCGCTGGCAATAAAAAGGATGTGGTCGGTCTTGACGGGGCCATGCTTGGTGTTCACCGTGGAGCCCTCGACAATGGGCAGGAGATCGCGCTGCACCCCTTCCCGTGAAACCTCGGGCCCGTGGCCGGCGCCCTGACGGGAGGCGATCTTGTCGATCTCGTCGAGGAAGATGATACCCGACTGTTCCGTACGGCGGATGGCGAGGCGCACCACTGCCTCCATGTCGATCAGCTTCTCCGCCTCGCTCTTCCGGAGGATGGCGCTGGCCTCGGCCACGGTGCGCTTCTCCCGCCGGGCCTTCCTGGGAAACATCTTGCCGAACATGTCCCGCAGGCCGCCCTCCATTTCGCCTAAAGACGCGCCGCCGAACATCTCCATCATCGGCATGGTCGCGGCCTGCTCCACCTCCACTTCCACCTCGCGGCTGTCGAGCTTGCCCTCGCGGAGCATCTGGCGGAACTTCTCGCGGGTGGCATCGGCAGCCGGCGGGGTCGCCGGCGCCGAGGCGTAGCTCTGGTAGGCCGGGGGCGGCACCAGCAGATCGAGCACCCGCTCTTCCGCAAGCTGCGCGGCCCTGGCCACCACCTTTTCCCGCTCCTCGTCGCGCACCATGTTGATGGCCAGCTCCAGCAGGTCGCGGACCATGGATTCCACGTCGCGGCCCACATAGCCCACCTCGGTGAACTTCGAGGCCTCCACCTTGAGAAAAGGCGACTGGGCCAGGGTGGCGAGCCGGCGGGCGATCTCGGTCTTGCCCACGCCGGTGGGGCCGATCATGATGATGTTCTTGGGCGCGATCTCGTCGCGCAGCGGCAAGGGCACCTGCTGGCGGCGCCAGCGGTTCCTGAGGGCAATGGCCACCGAGCGTTTGGCCTCCTGCTGACCGACGATGTAGCGGTCCAACTCCTCGACGATCTGGCGGGGGGTAAGGGAATTCATGGTTGTCCGGGGAGAATCGAGTTGTTCCAGCACGGCGGAGTCCTAAAGTTTTTCGACCACAATGGCGTGGTTGGTGTAAATGCAGATGGAACCGGCGATCTCCATGGCTGCCCGGCAGATTGCCTCGGCGTCGAGGTCGCTGTGGACAATCAGGGCCTTGGCCGCCGACTGGGCGTAGGGGCCGCCGGAGCCGATGGCGAGAATGCCGTCGTCCGGCTCGATGACGTCGCCGGTACCGGAGAGGAGCAGGGAATGTTCCTGATCCACCGCCACCAGCAGCGCCTCCAGCCGGCGCAGCATCTTGTCGGTGCGCCACTCCTTGGCCAGTTCCACCGCCGCGCGCATGAGGTTGCCGTTGTACTGTTCCAGCTTCTGTTCCAGCTTGTCAAAGAGGGTGAAGGCATCGGCGGTGGCGCCGGCAAAGCCGGTGATCACCCGGCCGTGATAGAGGCGCCGTACCTTGCGGGCCGCATGCTTCACCACCGTGTTGCCCATGGTGACCTGGCCGTCACCGGCCACCGCCACCTCGCCCTTGTGGCGCACGGCAATGACGGTAGTCGAACGAATCTGCTTCGTATCCATAAGTATCCTGCCTGTTACTCGTTGCCAACCTTCGGCGCTGCCGCCTGATTCCGGGCCAGGGGGTGCGCCTTGTCGTAGACCTCGGTCAGGTGATCGAGGTTGAGATGCGTGTATTTCTGGGTGGTGGAGAGGCTCGCATGGCCAAGCAGCTCCTGCACCGTGCGCAAATCCGCCCCCATCTCCAGCAGATGAGTGGCAAAGGAGTGGCGCAGGGCATGGGGGGTGACCCGCGCCGCGATCCCGGCCCGCTCGGCGTACATGCTTACCAGCCGTTCGATGCTGCGGGTGGTGAGCCGGCTGCCGCGGCCGTTCAGAAAGACCGCCTTCTCTTCCGGCGGATTGCCGCAAGCGACCCGCTCGGCAATGAGCCGGGTCCGCTGCGGCAGATACCGCTCCAATGCCGCAATGGCCGGATCGCCTACCGGCACCAGCCGTTCCTTGTTGCCTTTGCCACGGATGCGCACCATGCCGGAGGCCACATCAAGACGATCGAAATTCAAGGCCGCCAGTTCCGCCACCCGCATGCCGGTGGAGTAGAGCATCTCCAGCATCGCCCGGTCCCGGGCGGCAAAGGGATCGGCCACACCGGGCATCTCCATCAGGGTAAAGACCTCATCCACCGTAAGGAAAACCGGAATGTTGCGGCCGAGCTTCGGCATGGCCACCCCGGCCACCGGGTCACGGCCCATCAGCCCCTGGCGCATCAAAAAACGAAAAAAAGTGCGCAGAGCCGAGAGCTTACGCGCCACCGAACTCGCCTGGTTGCGGCCATGCAGGGCATAGACAAAGGCCCGCACCGCCTTGGCGTCGATGGCCTCAAGCGCCACCTCGTCGCCAAGGTGGGCGACGAACTCCTCCAGATCACGGCCGTAACCCGCCACGGTGTGGGGCGAATACCCCTTTTCCACCCGCAGCCATTCGCGAAAGGCCGTGATATGTTCCGCAAGGCGCGCTGACATCGGACCGCGTTCCGGCTCCCTCCTGCTTACTGGCACCCTGGTTCGCCAGGTTGGGCCAAGAGTACCACAGGGTTTTTCTTTTGTCAGCCTTGCTGAGACGGTTTCTCACCCCTCGCGCAGCCTGAAGGCGCAGACAAGCAAAAGGCATTGCCCCTTGGCATGGCATCATTTATGGTATATGTTTTGAAATTGCAACCAAGCTGCGTCACTTCATCGTCAAGAGAACGAACCGCCATGGCAAAACAGAACTTTGAAGAGGCGCTGGCCCGACTGGAGGAGATCACCCGGCAACTGGAGAATGGTGAACTCAGTCTGGAGGCCTCCCTGCGCATCTTCGACGAGGGGATCAGGCTGGCGGACTTCTGCACCAAGAAACTCGACGAGGCCCAGAAAAAGGTAGACCTCCTGCTCAAGAAAAACGGCGAACTCATCGCCACCCCCTTCACCCAGCACGAAACACCGGGTGAGGCCGAGTGACCCCTGCCATGGACGTCAAAGCCATCCTCGCCGACAAGCGCGCCCTGGTGGAAGAGGCGCTCAAAAGCTACATGCTCAAGGCCGAGGGTCCGTTGGCCGATCACATCGCGGCCATGCGGTATAGCCTCTTTGCCGGCGGCAAACGGGTGCGGCCCATCCTCTGTCTCGCCGTCGCCGAGGCCCTGGGCGCCAATCCCAAACCGTTGCTGCCGCTCTGTTGCGCCCTGGAGTGCATCCATACCTATTCGCTGATCCACGACGACCTGCCGGCCATGGACAACGACGATCTGCGGCGCGGCATACCCACCAACCATAAAAAATTCGGGGAGGCAGCGGCGATTCTCGCCGGCGACGGCCTCTTGAGCTACGCCTTCGAGCTGCTCACCCTGCCGGAACTGAACGCCACCCTGCCGCCGGCCGACCAGGTGCGCATTGTTCATCTGGTGGCCAAGGCCATCGGCCCCTTGGGCATGGTGGGCGGCCAGGCCCTCGACCTTGATGCCGAAGGCAAGGCGATTCCCTTTGAGGCGCTCCGCCGCATCCACCGCTGCAAAACCGGCGCACTAATCACCGCCGCGGTCCAGACCGGCGCCATCGGCGGCCAGGCCGATGCGCAGCAATTCGCCGCCTTGACCGGCTTTGGTGAACACCTCGGCCTGGCCTTCCAGATTGTGGACGATCTGCTCAACGTGGAGGGCACCACCGAACAGCTCGGCAAGGCCGCCGGTTCGGACGCCGCCCGGCAGAAGGCCGCCTACCCGGCCTTCTTCGGCGTGGAGAAAACCCGGGCGATGGCCATGGAGGCGGTGGATGCCGCCCTTGCCGCCCTCGGCAACTTCGACCAGCGGGCCGACTTCCTGCGGGAACTGGCGCGCTACATCTATACCCGGACCACATGACCACACCCGTCGCCCCACCGCGCAGCGAGGCTCCGCTGCTCAATGCCATCGACTCGCCGGCCGATCTGCGCCGGCTGTCGCCCCAGCAACTGCCGCAGCTTGCCGCCGAGATCCGGCAGCGCATCATCGAGGTGGTTGCCACCAACGGCGGCCATCTGGCCCCCTGCCTCGGCGTGGTGGAACTGACCCTGGCGCTCCATTATGTCTTCGACACCCCGGCGGACAAGATCGTCTGGGACGTGGGCCACCAGTGTTACGCCCACAAGCTCATCACCGGCCGCCGGGACCGCTTCCATACCCTGCGCCAGCAAAACGGCCTGAGCGGCTTCCCCAAAAGGGACGAAAGCCCCTACGACGCCTTCGACACCGGGCACAGCAGCACCTCGATCTCCGCCAGCCTCGGCATGGCGGTGGCCAAGGACCTCAAGGGCGACCCCACCAAGACCATCGCCGTAATCGGCGACGGCTCCATGACCGGCGGCATGGCCTTCGAGGCGTTGAACCAGGCGGGCCACATCGACAAGAACCTCATCGTCATCCTGAACGACAACGAGATGTCGATCTCGCCCAATGTCGGCGCGCTGTCGAGCTTCCTGAGCCGGAAATTGACCGGCAAGACCGCGGTACGCATGAAAAAGGAGATGGAACATTTCCTCAAATCCTTCTCCCAAGTAGGCGAAAACATTCTCAACGTGCTCAAACGCAGCGAGGAGAGCCTCAAAGGATTTTTCACGCCGGGCATGCTCTTTGAGGCGCTCAAATTCGAATATGTGGGGCCGATTCCCGGCCACCAGTTTGAAGCGCTCCTCGACACCCTGCGGAATGTCCGCGATTTCAGCGAAGGGCCGGTGCTGATCCATGTGCTCACCACCAAAGGCAAGGGCTATGGTCCGGCCGAAAAGAATCCCGGCGACTTCCACGGCCTGGGCCCCTTCGACATCGCCACCGGCAAGCCGCACCCCTCTTCCGGTCCGCCGAGCTACACCAAGGTCTTTGGCGACACCCTCATCGAACTTGCCGAACAGGACCCGCGGATCGCCGCGATCACCGCAGCCATGCCGGCCGGCACCGGTCTCATCGGCTTTGCCGAACGCTTCCCGGATCGCTTCGTCGACGTGGGTATTGCCGAGCAGCACGCTGTCACCTTTGCCGCGGGGCTGGCCGTGGAAGGGATGGTGCCGGTGGTGGCGATCTACTCCACCTTCATGCAACGGGCGCTCGACCAGGTGATCCACGATGTCTGCCTGCAGAACCTGCCGGTGGTCTTTGCCATCGACCGCGGCGGCCTGGTGGGCGACGACGGCCCCACCCATCACGGCGTCTTCGATCTTTCCTTCCTGCGCTTCATCCCCAACCTGATCCTGATGGCGCCCAAGGACGAAAACGAGCTGCGCCACATGCTCCATACCGCGGTGCACACCCCGGCGCCGGTGGCGATTCGCTATCCGCGCGGACAGGGCCAGGGCGTGGCGATGGACGAGCCGCTCACGCGGCTGCCGATCGGCAAGGGGGAAGTGCTGCGGGAGGGCAAGGATCTCTTGTTGTTGCCGGTGGGCAACCGGGTCTATCCGGCCATCGAGGCAGCGGAGGGATTGGCGAAACTCGGCATCGAGGCAACGGTGATCAACCCCCGCTTCATCCGGCCGCTCGACGGCGAATTACTTTGTCACTGGGCGCGGAAAACCGGCAGGGTGATCACGGTGGAGGACAATGCCAAACGCGGCGGCTTTGGCAGCGCGGTGCTGGAACTCCTTGCCCAGCATGGCATCGATGCCCAAGTCCGGCTCCTTGGCCTGCCGGACCGCTTCATGGAACATGGCACGCAGGATCAACTCCGCCATCAGGGCAAGATCGATCCCCCGGCCATCATCAGTACCGCCCTCGCCCTGCTGGGCAAGGGCGCCTGAACATCGCGCAAGCATCTCTTCCTGTTTTTCAATGAAGGCAACGGCCCGGCCGAGCACCTTCTTGGCCTCGTCCGGCACGGTACGGATGAAAAATCAAATACAATTTTCACGCCTCTTAAGCGCCGTTGCCCCATGACGACCGACCACCGACCGACCAAGCCGGCCAACCCCTTTCTCTGGTCCTTCACCACCTACTTTACCGAGGGGTTCCCCTACACCGTCTTCCGCACCGTCTCCTCGGTCTTTTTCCGGGATCGCGGCATGAGCCTGGAGGCCATCGGGCTTACCTCGCTTTTCGGGCTGCCGTGGGTCATCAAATTCCTCTGGTCGCCGCAGCTCGACCACTTCGGCACCAAACGTCAGTGGCTGCTCATCACCCAGGGGCTGCTGGTGGCGGTCATTCTGGCCGCCGCCCTGGTCGCGCCCCTGTCCTGGGCGATTCCTGCCGTGGTCTCGCTCTTTTTTATCGGCAGTTGCCTCGCCGCCACCCACGACATCGCCATCGACGGCTATTACATGGAGGCCCTCGACGTGGCCGGCCAGGCGAAGTTCCTCGGCTACCGGGTCATGGCCTACCGCATCGCCATGATGACCGGCACCGGGGTCATCGTCACCCTGGGCACCACGCTCGGCTGGGCTCCGGCCTTTGCCGGCGCCGGCCTGCTGCTATCGGGCTTCTTCCTTTTCCACCTGCGCTTCCTGCCACGCTGCGAAAGGGAACACCGGCCGCTCGCTGCCATGATCCCTCCCCTGCTGCGGCCTAAAAACCTGGGCCAGGCCGCGGCCGTTGCCCTGGGGCTGCTCGGCCTGCGGGCGGCCTTGGAATCAGCGACATACCAGAGGTTTCAACACACCTTTCCCCTCTTGAGCCACCTGAATTTTGCCGCCTGGATCGGCCTGCTGCTCTTTCTCGGCCTTGTCCTCCTGCTGCTCTGGCGCCGCCGGCTGCACGCCTGGATCGTGGCCCGCCCCGGATCCTTCTACGCCAGCGCCTTTATCTCCTTCATGGACCGGGAACAGACCGGTGCCATTCTCGCCTTCATCGTGCTGATCCGCACCGGCGAATTCATGCTGACCAGTATGGCCTCGCCCTTCTTGGTCGATCTCGGGCTCAAAGTCCACTACGGCTGGATCTCCGGCGGCATCGGCCTGCCCGCCTCCATTGCCGGCGCCATGGCGGGCGGCGCTCTCATCGCCCGCCATGGGCTCAAAAAAATGATCTGGCCCTTCCTCATCGCCCAGAACTGCACCAACCTCGTCTACATGGCGCTTGCCTGGCATCTCGCCAGGGTGCTGGCCGTCAACACCGGCAATCCGCTGCCGCTGCCGCTTGCCACCGCGGACCTGCTCCTGGTCGTCGGGGTGCATGGTTTCGATCAATTTGCCGGCGGCCTTGGCACCGCGGTGCTGATGACCTATCTCATGCGCATCTGCCGGCAGGAATTCAAGGCTGCCCACTACGCCATCGGCTCCGGCCTCATGAGCATGAGCGGTCTTTATGCCGGCATCTCGAGCGGCTTCCTCGCTGCCTGGCTGGGATACGCGAATTTCTTCGGCCTGAGTTTCCTCCTCTCCCTGCCCGGCATGGCCATGGTCTTCCTGATCCCTCAGCTTGACCGCCAACAAACCGGCAGCGATACGGCAACAAAAAAGGCATGATGCCCGGGCGGGCCACCATGCCTTTCTGCACTCGTATTGAAAAAAACGCTTACTTCTTCAGGCGTTTGTCCAGCTCCTTCTGCACCGAGTCGCTGATATCCAGCGCCTCGTCGGCAAAAAGCAGGCCGGTTCGGGTCCGCAACCCCTTCATGGAATATTCCAGGATCAGGGTGTAGCCGTTCTTCTTGCCGGTTTCCTCAATCACCGCATGCAACTCCTTCAGGATCGGGGCCATCAGCTGTTTTTCCTTCTGCTGCATGGCGATCTTGGCATCCTCGTTCTTGATGCCGAACTCACGGGCCAACCGCTGGTATTCCCGCTCCTTCTCGCCCCGCACGTCATCGCTCCAGACCGAGCTCTTCTTCTCGATCTCGGTGCGCAGCGCCTCCAGAGTGTTCTGCTCACTCTCCAACTTGCCTTTGTGTTTTTCGAACTCCGCCTCCAGCCCCTTCTTGGCCTCCTGAGCCGCCTTCGACTTGTCGAGGATGCCCTGGATGCTGATGGTCGCGATCTTGAGGGGCTTGTCCGCCGCCATCGCACCGCCTGCCCCGAAGCACATCAAACCAAACAGCACCGCCACCAATGCCGTTACGATCCGCACCTTCATACCGCCCGCTCCTTAGTTGTAGTCACTTGCCTGGCAAGAGGCCAGGGCTTTCGCCGCGCCGCGCGCCACCGGCCCTTCTTTTACAGAAGGGCGCATCAAAAAAAACGGGACGGGATATCTCCCGTCCCGGCTGTTGCCTCAAACAATATCCTGCCCAGACTTACTTGATGACGAAATCGGCGCGGCGGTTCTGAGCCCAGGCCGCCTCGTCGTTGCCAGTGGCCAGCGGCTTCTCTTCGCCGAAGCTGATGGTCTCCATCCGGGACTCGGCGACACCCTGCTTGGCCAGCGCCTTCTTGGCGCTGACTGCACGCCGCTCACCCAGCGCCATGTTGTACTCGTTGGTGCCGCGGTCGTCACAGTTGCCTTCGATGCGGATCGCCACCTTGCCGCCCTTCAGGAAATCGGCATTTTTCTTCATGCGATCCTGCTGGTCGGCGCGGATGTCGGACTTGTCAAAGTCGAAGTACACCGGCACCATCGGGCCAGAGGTGCGACCCTCCAGGAAATTGCCAGCCTTGTCGCCAGGCCCCGTGGCAGAGAGCGACTCGGCGCCACCGGCCATGCCCTCGCTACCAGTACCCGCCTGCTTGGCGCATCCAACCGCCATCAGTGACATGGATGCCATGAGAGACGCAACAGCCAGTACACGAACCATCTCCTTCTTCATCTCCTTACTCCTCCTGATTACTACATTATATGGTTAATGAGAACCCCACAAACACCACTTCGAGAATCCGAAATCTTCATATCACAAATTACATAAAAGGCTACATAAATTCAATTTTTTTCATTTTTTTTTTCAATCTGCTGGCTCGCCGTGCTCCATCGGCCGGAACCAGCCTCCCTGACCGGGATTACGGCCCTCGGCCGCCTTGACTGAACCGCGACAAAACCCTTTGACAACCACACCGTTCCCGGTAAACTGAAAAATATTCTCCGTGCCTTTTGCGGACACGACTCGCCCATGACGCCTCCGCCCCCCGAAATTCCGGCCCGCGACCTGATTGCGACCAACCGCTACGGCACCTTTTTCGGGGTGACGCAGCAGACCCTTGATACGGTCTTTGGCCAGCTCACCGACCCGGCCGGCAACTCCGTGGTCTACATCACCATGGAGATCGGCGCCGACCGCGATGTCTTCCACCCGATCAAGAGCTGGCTTGCGCACCTCGGCCCGACCGCCGCCCAGGACGAGATGACCCAGGGGTATGTAGCCAACTTTCTCTCCGGACCGGAAAAAATCCCGATTTATGGCGGCGGCCTCGGCGTCCTGGCCGGAGACACCCTGAAAAGCTTTGCCGACTGCCGGGTTCCGGTGGCAGCGGTCTCACTGCTTTACCGCCGCGGCTATTTTTCCCAACTGGTCGACATGAACATCGGCCAGGTCGCCTGGTCCAAGGAGTGGGCGCCGGAACAGACTCCCGGCCTTTACCTGCTCAAAGATCCCCAGGACCAAACCCGGCCGCTCGCCATCGAGGTGCCTTTCTTCGACCGCGACGGCGCCAGGATCACCGCCCCGGCTCAGGTCTGGATGAAGCTTGAGGTGAGCAGCCAGCTCGACTTCTTCGTGCCGGAACTCCTGCTGGATTACGACTTGCCCACCACCCCGGCCTGGCTTCGCAAGGCCTCCCACCACCTCTACGACAGCAGTTCCGAGACCACCAAGGCGATTCAGCGCCGGCTGCTCGGGGCCGGGGTGCAACCGGCCATGCAGGCCCTGGGCTTTACCGCCAAAACCCTCCACCTCAATGAACAGCACGGCGTGGTGGTGGTCCTGGCCCTTATCGACGACCTCCTCCACCAGCGCCTCGGCGACCGCTACCAGGAAAAGGCCACCGACCAGGACATCATGGCCGCGGCCCGCACCGCGGCGGAGCGCATCGTCTACACCATCCACACCCCGGTCAAGGCCGGCCACGACCGCTTTTCCCGCACCATTTACCAGGAACTCGGCTCCCGCTTCTTCACCCGGCTGCTCGATCTTCTGGCCCACGACGAAGACAATCCGGCGGTCTACAACTTCACTGCCTTTGCCATGCGCCTGAACCGCGCTGCCAACAGTGTCAGCCGCCTGCACAAAGAGGTCACGCGGAAGCAGTTCCCGCAGTATGCCGACAAGATCACCGCGGTCACCAACGGCGTCCATCACCTGACCTGGATCAGCGACACCAAGGCAGCGGTCTACGACACCGCCCCGGAACTCTTCGGCTGGCGCCGCGACCCCAGCGCCTTTATCAATGCCGAAGCACTCCTCGGGGATGCCGGATTCCGCGCCAGATTCGCCGAGGCCGGCGCGCGGGACACCGCCCACCTCATCGACTATGTCAACCGGATGCTGATCCAGCACCGCAACCAGCGCCTCGAAACCTGGATCGACCCGCCCAATTATCTTTCCTATCTGAGCGAGAAGGACGGTCGCCTCGCCCCCACCGCCTTTACCTTCGGTTTTGCCCGGCGCTTTTCCACTTACAAGCGGGCCGACCTCATCTTCGAGGACCTCGACCGCCTTGCCGGGCTGCTCATCGCCAATGCGTGGCCGGTAAACTTCGTCTTCGCCGGCAAGGCGCACCCGGCCGATGAGCCGGGCAAGGGACTGATCAAAAACATCCTCGACCTGCAGGACGAACTCTACCACAAGAGCAATGGGCTGGCGCGGCTGGTCTTCATTCCCGGCTACGACATGGCCATTGCCAAGATGATGGTGGCCGGCTGCCACGCCTGGCTCAACAGCCCCAAGCGCCCCCTGGAAGCCAGCGGCACCAGCGGCATGAAAGCGGCAATGAACGGGGTGCCCAACGTGAGCATCATGGACGGCTGGTGGGTGGAAGGCTACCACGACGGCCGGACCGGCTGGAAATTCGGCTACGCGGCGCCGGTGGCGGAAGAGCAGTTCAACGAACATCCGTCGGCCCTGCTCTATGCCGAGGATTCCGCCTCGTTCTACGAGGTGCTGCCGGATATCCTCGGCACCTTTTACTCCCCCGAACGCCGCAACCGCTACCTCGACAAGTGCATCATGAACCTGGCGCTCAACTGCCCGATCTTCAACACGCACCGGATGATTGCCGAATACCTGCTGCGCTATCGATTGAACCTCCCCGACCACCAGGAACGGCAGATGCAAAAATTCCGGCACCTCTACTGCAGCGACCCGGGGGCATGCTTCTAACCTCACCCCCGTTGCGCCTGCCCTGACAAGGAAAAAATCCCATGTGGAATTTCAAGGACGTCTATTTCGTCTCCGACAGCACCGGCATCCTCGCCACCAACCTCGGCCATGCCCTGCTGCGCCAATTCCCGGAAACGAGCTTCCACGAAGAGCGCTTTCCCTTCGTGCTCACCGAGGAGGAGGCGCGCAAGGCCCTGGCGTATATCCTCAAGCAATCCGCCGGCCGGCGCCCTTTGATTTTCAGCACCATCATGAACGATGCGGTGCGCAACATCTTCGACCATCCGGAGGTGGAATTTTTCGACGCCTTCGAGGCCTTCCTGGAAAGGCTGGAAGGGTGCCTTGAGGCCAAGGCCCTACGGGTGCCCGGCTTTTCCCGGCATGTGGACAACATCACCATGGCCAAACGGGTCGAGGCCATCCATTTCAGCCTGGAGCACGACGACGGTATCCGGCCGGACGAGATCGACGGCGCGGATGTCATCCTGCTCGGCGTCTCCCGCGCCGGCAAGACCCCGGTCAGCGTCTATCTCGCCACCCAGTTGGGCCTCAAGGCGGCCAACTATCCACTCACCGCGGAAATACTGCAGCAATACAAGCTGCCCGAAGAACTGCGCCGCAACACCAAGCGGACCATCGGACTCACCACCACGCCGGAGATGCTCCACACCGTCCGCGAACAGCGCTACCCGGAGAGCACCTACGCCAAGCTCACAACCTGCCTTGAAGAGATTCATCAGGCTGAGCAGATCTTCCGCAACTACAACATCCCGATCATCTCCACCGCCGGCAAGTCCATCGAGGAAACCGCCACTCAGGTCACCCAGGAACTGGGCCTGTCCAAAAAACCCGCTGCCCTCGACAACGAGGGCTAGGGGGTGCGACGGCCGCGGCCAGCCGCTCCAGGGTCAGGGATTCGGCCGACGCCATTGCCAACGTGCCGCAGCCCGGCTGCCAAACACCCTGGCGGATGCCAGCAAGGCGATAGGCCTCACCAAAAACCAATCCTGACGGCGCAGTGCCGTAGCCCTGCACCACTTCGCCGCACCGCCGCACCGTCTCCAGCATCCGCGGCGGCAGGCCGCGATGATACGGATGCCGCGCCATCTCGCCCCGATGTTCGGCCAGCGCCGTCACCAGCAGGGCCACCTGTTCCACCGTCGCGCCGATGAGGAGATTGGGGGCCGGCTGCGGCTGCCAGTAGCCGGTCTCGGCAACGAGCATCGTGGCCCCGCTCTCGCGGGAGTACTTGAGAGCCGCGGCCAGGGCCAGGAAGTGGGTACCGATGTGGGTGGGGTGGTTGTCCCCGGCATGGGCAAAAAGGAGCAGGTCGGGCCGCATCTCTGCCAACAGCGCGGCCAGCGCTTCGACCCGTCCCTGCCAGCCGGCGGGGTCGAGCCCCCGCGCCACGGCCGAGACATGCGAAAAACCCTCCGGCTCCTCGGCCAGACGCACACCAAAGCCGACCACGGCGCAGGCCCGGCGCAGTTCCGCCAGCCGCTCCGACCGCCGGGCCGGATTGCTGCCCAGGGTGACGGCAATATTGGTGACCACCGCCCCGGCCTCCTCTTTAAGCCGCAAAGGCAGCAGGCCGGTGAGCAGCTCGTCGTCCGGATGGGGCGAGCAGAGCACCACCCGCGGCGGGGTGCCACTCGGGGAGACGACCGGCGCCGCAGGCAACGCCACACCCGTCTCGCCCAAAAAGAGCTCGGCATAACCCTGGACATAACGCCGCCAGGCAGCAAACTCCGGAGTCGCCGGATATTGGGCCATCAGTGCACCTCGATCACCTTCAGGGGTTCCGCCTTGCCCGGCACGCCATGGGCCTGGCGGATATGTATGCCCCGCCGCCCGGCGTTTCCCGTGCAGGCGGCGGGCAAGACCGGCGGTTTGGCGCAGCCCGGCCACATCCTCGTCCCGGCTCGCGTGCCCACGTACCCAGACCATGCCCTGGCCGCGCTTTCTCCCCGGAGTCATAAAAAATTCCCCATGGCGCCACTCTACCGCAAATGCCCCCCGCAGACAACGCATACAACCCATGGCGCCATCGGGCAAAGTATGCTAAGGTAGCGAGCCTTTGACGGGCAGCCCGCCGAAAAACGGGCTGCTCCCGCCACAGGGATGTGGCGCCGGATTGTGCCGGCCCGAAAGGGCCAAGAAATTCGCGAGGTTGGCCAAAGCGCCTTTGGCCAACCGACCGTTGCAAAGGCCAGGGATGGCTTTTGCAGCCTCCTAACAGGAAACCAACATGCTGGCGATCACCAATCTCTCCATCGTCTACGGCGACAAGCAGCTCTTCAAGAACATTTCGGTCCGGGTCCACCCCCACGAACGGGTGGGGCTGGTCGGGGTCAATGGCGTCGGCAAGACTTCGCTTTTGAAAATCATGGCCGGGATCAGCCTGGCCGACGACAACGTGGTGCACCGCGCCAAGCGTGCCACCGTGGGCTACCTGCCCCAGGAGATCAGCGACTTTCCCGCCGGCCGCACCCTGTATGAAGAGGCGCAAACCGCCTTTGCCGATGCCCTGCGCTGCCAGGAGGAACTCGGGGCGATCAACCACCGTCTGACCGAAATCGCGCCGGATGACCCTGCCATGGAGGAACTGCTCGACCGCCAGGGTGAATTGCAGCATCGGCTCGAACAGAGCGACGTCTTCCGGATGCGGGCCCAGATCGAAAAGGTGCTTGCAGGCCTCGGATTCAGCGCTACCGACTTCGCCAAGGACTGCCGGGCCTTTTCCGGCGGCTGGCTGATGCGGCTCATGCTGGCCAAGCTCCTGCTGGCCAAGCCCTCGCTCCTGCTGCTAGACGAGCCCACCAACCATCTCGACATCGAATCCCTCACCTGGCTGGAGGAGTTTCTCAAGGCCTACCACGGCGCCATGGTGATCATCTCCCACGACCGCTCCTTTCTCGACAACCTCACCAACCTTACCTGGGAACTGAGCCTCGGCAACCTCACGGTCTACAAGGGCAACTACGCCTACTATCTCAAGGAAAAGGCGCTGCGGCTCGAAATCCAGCGGGCGGCCTACGAGAACCAGCAGGCCATGATCCAGCAGACCAAGCGCTTTGTCGAGCGCTTCCGCGCCACCTCCACCAAGGCGAGCCAGGTGCAGAGCCGGGTCAAACAGCTGGAGAAGATGGAGCTGATCGAGCTGGAGGAGACGGAAAAGGAGGTCGCCTTCCGCTTCCCGCCTGCTCCGCCTTCAGGACGGCTCAGCGTGGAGGTGGAACATCTGGCCAAATCCTTCAGCAGTCAGCAGGTCTTCCGCGATCTGGGCTTTTCCATGCAGCGCGGCGACAAACTGGCAGTGGTAGGGGTCAACGGCGCCGGCAAATCGACGCTGGTCAAAATCATCGCCGGCCTCTACCAGCCGGACAGCGGGGCGGTACGCTTCGGCCACAACGTCATCCCGGCCTACTTCGGCCAGCATCAGGCCCAGGAACTGGATCAACGCTACACGGTGCTCGACACCGTCTACCAGGTGACCAGCGACATCGGCCTCACCCAGGCCCGCTCACTCCTGGGCGCCTTCCTCTTCCGCGGCGACGAGGTGGACAAAAAGGTGGCAGTGCTCTCCGGCGGTGAAAAGAGCCGGCTGGCCCTGGCCAAGATGATCGCCACCCCGGCCAATCTGCTCATCATGGACGAGCCCACCAACCACCTGGACATCAGTTCGCAGGAGGTGCTCCAGGAGGCGATGCGCCAGTACGACGGCAGCATCATCGTGGTCTCCCACAACCGCGCCTTTGTCAACGCCTTTGTCAACAAGGTGCTGGAGATCAAAAACGGTCGCGCCACGCTCTACGAAGGCGATATCGAGGACTACCTGCGCAAGACTCGCGCCGAGCAAGCGGCATCGACCGCACCTGCCGCCAAGGACGGCGAAGCCCAAGCCAAGGGCGAGGCAGGCAAACGGGGCAAGGAAGCGCGGCGCGAGCAGGCCAAACTCCGGCAGCAGAAGAACGAACAGCTTGCCCCGCTCAAGAAACGGCTCAACACCCTGGAAGCGGAGCTGAACACCCTGGAAGCGCGGAAAAAAGAACTCGAGCAACTGCTCGCCGACCCGGAACTCTACAACCGGCCGGAGGAGTTTGCCGAGCGCAGCAAGGAGTACAGCGACACCGACCGCCGCCTCAATCGCGCTTACGACGACTGGGCCGCGCTCGAAGACGAGATCGAGGCGTTTACGGCGCGATTCGCCACCGAATAAACCACCCCCGCTTTTTACCGCCCGCCCCATGTAACCCCCTTGACCAACCCGGTTTTTGTCAGTATCTTTCCGGCCTGTTTCTCGCGAAATCAGGCGGATTTTTTCAAAGGAAGCCGCCCGATTTTTTACTTTCCTGAAGACCGAAGCGAACCTCGGCATGAGCAATGGGATAACCATGGCATCGATCCGCGAACAGATCGAGGAACGGGAGGCGGTAAGCCTTGCTCCCTATGCGGCCTTGAGCCGCGACAGCAAGGGCCGCCTCCGGCCGGAAGAGGAATGCACCATCCGGGGCGCCTTCCAGCGCGACCGCGACCGCATCATCCACTGCAAGGCATTCCGGCGGCTCAAACACAAGACCCAGGTCTTTCTGGCCCCGACCGGCGACCACTACCGCACCCGGCTCACCCATGTGCTGGAGGTGTCGCAGATCGCCCGCACCATCTCGGTGGCCCTGCGGCTCAATGGCCACCTCACCGAGGCCATCGCCCTGGGCCACGATCTGGGTCACACCCCGTTTGGCCACGCCGGCGAGGCGGTGCTCAATGAACTCTACCCCCAGGGCTTCCGCCACTACGACCAGAGCCTGCGGGTGGTGGATCTCCTCGAAAAAAAGGGCCGGGGCTTGAATCTCACCCTGGAGGTACGCGACGGCATTGCCAAGCACTCCAAGGGCCGCAGCGAGATTCTGCCGGCCGATCTTTCCGAGCTGCCGGCCACCATGGAAGGCCGGGTGGTGCGGGTGGCGGACATCATCGCCTACGTGAACCACGACCTCGACGACGCGGTGCGGGCCGGGGTCTTGCGCGAGGAGCAGATTCCCGCGCCCCTGCGCCGCCTCTTCGGCATCGACCACTCCGAGCGGATCGGCGCCATGGTCCGCGATCTGGTGACCGAGACCCTCGACAACGGCGGCGAACGGCTCACCATGAGCCCCGAGGTGTTGGACGGCATCACCGAACTGCGCGCCTTTCTCTACGACAACGTCTACGAGAACTATCAGGTGCACGGCGATTTCATCAAGGCCAAGAAGGTGATGCGCGAACTCTACGATTACTTCATGAACCACGACGACCACTGGGAAGGGGTCATCGATTACGATGCCGGCACCCCGCGCGAGTTGATGGTATGCGACTTCATCGCCGGCATGACCGACCGCTACGCCCTGGAACTCTATGAACATATCTTCCTCCCCAAACCGTGGAGCGTGAAATGACCACCGATACCGCGCCCGAGCGCCGCGACCTGCCCAAGGCTTACGAATTCAAGGAGGTCGAGGCCCGCTGGTACGAGAACTGGCTCACCCACAAGAACTTCCGGGCCACCCTCGACGAGGCGAGGCCCAGTTTCTCCATCGTCATCCCGCCGCCCAACGTCACCGGCGTGCTCCACGTGGGCCATGCCCTGAACAACACCATGCAGGACATCCTGGTACGCTACCGCCGGATGCAGGGCTTCAACGTGCTCTGGCTGCCGGGCACCGACCACGCCGGCATTGCCACCCAGAACGTGGTGGAGCGCCAGCTCGCGGCGGAAGGAGTGAGCCGCCACGACCTCGGCCGGGCCAGGTTCATCGAACGGGTCTGGCAGTGGAAGGAAGAGTCCGGCGGCCAGATCATCAACCAGTTGAAGCGCCTGGGCTGTTCCTGCGACTGGGACCGCGAACGCTTCACCATGGACGAGGGGCTCTCCCGGGCGGTGCGCAAGGTCTTTGTCCAGCTCTTTAACGAGGGGCTGATCTACAAGGGCGACTACATCATCAACTGGTGCCCGCGCTGCCACACGGCCCTGGCCGATCTCGAAGTAGAGCACGAGGAGACCGCGGGCTCCCTCTACCACATCCGCTACCCGCTTGCCTCGGGCGAGGGGTACGTGGTGGTCGCCACCACCCGGCCGGAGACCATGCTGGGCGACACCGCCGTGGCGGTGCATCCGGCGGACGAGCGCTACAACAGCCTGCCCGAGAAGGCGGTGATTCTGCCGCTCGCGGGCCGCACCATCCCCATTGTCTTCGATGCCCATGTGGAGCGGGAATTCGGCTCCGGCGCCTTGAAGGTCACTCCGGCCCACGACCTCAACGACTTCGAGATCGGCCGCCGCCATAATCTGCCGATCCTCAAGGTGATGGACGACAACGGGGTGATGAACTTCGATGCCGGCAAATACGCCGGGCTCGACCGCTTCGCGTGCCGCAAGCAGATCGTGGCCGACCTCGAGGCCGCCGGGCTGCTGGAAAAGATCGAGCCCTATCAGCATGGCGTGGGCCACTGCTACCGCTGCCAGACCGTGGTGGAGCCCTCGCTTTCCAAGCAGTGGTTCGTGGCGGTAAAACCGCTGGCCGAGCGGGCCACCGCGGCGGTGCGCAGCGGCCGCATCAACCTGCTGCCCGAGATGTGGCACAACACCTTCTACAACTGGATGGACAACATCCGCGACTGGTGCATCTCCCGCCAGATCTGGTGGGGCCACCAGATTCCGGCCTGGACCTGCGAGTCCTGCGGCGAGCTGATCGTGAGCGACAGCACCCCCACCGCCTGCCTCAAATGCGGCGGCACCGCGCTTATCCAGGAGACCGACGTGCTCGACACCTGGTTCTCCTCGGCCCTCTGGCCCTTCTCCACCCTGGGCTGGCCGGAGAAGACCAAGGAACTGCGCTTCTTCTACCCCACCTCGACGCTCATCACCAGCTTCGACATCCTCTTCTTCTGGGTGGCGCGGATGATGATGATGGGCCTCCACTTCATGGACGAGGTGCCCTTCAAGGACGTCTACCTCCACGCCCTGGTGCGGGACAAAGACGGCAAGAAGATGAGCAAGTCCAAGGGCAACGTGCTCGACCCGCTGCTGCTCATGGACCAGTACGGCACCGATGCCCTGCGCTTCACCATGGCCGCCTTTGCCGCCCAGGGCCGCGACATCCGCCTTTCCGAGGAGCGCATCGAGGGCTACCGCCACTTCATCAACAAGATCTGGAACGCGGCCCGCTTTTCCCTCATGCACCTGGCGGAATGCGATGCCACCATCACCCGGGGGATCGAACCGGCCACGCTCGCACTGGCTCACCGCTGGATTCTTTCCCGCGCCAACACCACGGCCCGCGAGGTACGCCAGGCCCTGGACGACTACCGTTTCAACGATGCGGCCTCGGCCATCTACCAGTTTGTCTGGCGCGAGTTCTGCGACTGGTACCTGGAATGGATCAAGCCGGACCTCTACGGCAACGATGCCACAGCCAAGACCGATGCCCAGGCCGTGCTGCTCGCGGTGCTCGAAACCGTACTGAAACTCCTGCACCCGATGACGCCCTTTGTCACCGAGGAAATCTGGCACGCCCTGCCCGGCGAGCGCAGCAGCATCATGGTGGAACCCTTCCCGGCCGAGAATCCGGCCTGGGCCAATCCAGCGGCCGAGGAAGAGGCGAGCCTCTTCATGGGCGTGGTCGGCGCCATCCGCACCATCCGCAGCGAGGCCCAGGCCCACCCCTCGGCCGAAATCACCGCCACGGTGGTCTGCCCGGACAGCACCAAGGCGGCGATCCTTGAGAAACTCTCCGGCGCCATCAAGACCCTCACCCGCACCACGGAACTGACCGTCGCCCCGACTGGCCAGCGGCCCAAGGGCGCGGCCTCCAATATCTATCAGGATATGGAAATCATCGTGCCGCTGGTCGGACTCATCGACGTGGAAAAGGAGCTGGCCAAGCTCGCCAAGGAACAGGCCAAGGTGGAAGGCGAGGTCAAGAGGGTGCAGGGCAAGCTCGGCAACGAGAAATTCCTCGCCAACGCGCCCGAAGAGGTGGTGGCCAAGGAGAAGGAAAAAATCGCGGAACTCACTGCCACCCTGACCAAGATCACGGAAAGCGCCGAGCGCCTCAACGAACTGCGGTAAGAGGGCCTTGCCGATATGAACGAAAAGGTGGCCAACGATCTCCTGCGACAGCGCCTCCAGGCAGCCTCGCGGAAGGTGCGGCAGGAAAGCATGCGGATCAACCGGGAGTTTGCGGAAATCGAGGATGTCCCGGATGCGTGAATGCGGCGGGATCTGGCTGGCCCAGGTGGATCAAGCCCTGCGGGAAGTGCTTGAGTTGGGGTAATGGTCTGTTGCGAACGCCTGTGTGTCCTGGATCACGGAGATGCTGCGATGCTTGAACAATCTGTTCTGAATACGGTACGGAATTATCTCGCCGCACTCCAGGCGAACGGCCTCCCGGTGGAGCAGGCAGTGGTATTCGGCTCCCACGCTGGTGGGCACCCGCATGCCTGGAGCGACATTGACACCTGCTCGTGGTTTCTCCTCAATTCGACGCCATGCGCGACCGCAGCGCCATCAACCTCCTCTGGCGTCTGGCCGCCCGCATCGATAGCCGCATCGAACCAATCCCCTGCGGTTCCAAACAATGGCAGGAAGACGATTCCTCGGCCATCATCGAAATCGCACGCCGCCAGGGCGAGTTATTGAAGGCTGCGTAACGTGGAAGCTAACCGGACGCCCGCTTGCGGGCAGTCCGAGTTGAGCGCGATGTTAGAGGTTTGTCGTAGGCATCCACGTAGCTATCGATGAGCCTGCGGATCATGCGCTGATACTGGGTATGGTGTTTCGTGGCCTCAGCTTTGAAGAACTCAACGCTC
>JAJZRJ010000055.1 GCA_021802775.1 Deltaproteobacteria bacterium | reverse complement strand
TATTGTCAAGCCCAAGGCGATCATACTCACAGGGGTATTCGGAGACACAATGCAGGATGGACAAGTCGTCATGATGATTTAGTAACACCTCAACGCTGGAACGAATCTGGCCGTTGCCCCCCCCCCAACACTCATCACCATGGGCTTTCCTAACTTTCCGATTCTATTCAACAATGGTAGATTCCCCAAATCAAAGGATGCTATTTTTAATATATCAACATCAATTTGCCTCAGCAATTCAAGGCTCAATTCGTCAAATGGTGTCGACATAAATTTAACGCCATATTTGTTACAATCTTCCTTCAGAATGGGCAACCATTCTGGCTTGAGTTCCAACTTCTCTCGATGTGCGCCATAGGTTTCCGCAAAGGCATTCTCGCTGGCATATGCCGCCTCGTACGCATCATTTGAAAAAAGGAATTTATTGTTCCGCGTCTGGAATTTAATCGCATCCGCTCCTTCAAATGCAAAAATGCGGATGTATTCACGGGCAATATCGAGATCACCCTGATGATTTTGACCCACCTCTGCTATAATAAAAACTTCTTCATCAAGTTCTTCGCGCCTGAACATTTTACCCTCCTCACCAATTATTTCTCGCGATTCCAAAAGAATTCAATTAACAATGAAAAGAATTAACGGAAGCTCTTCAATTGCCCTGTTTCCGCGCGCAATTCTTTGATTTCCCGCCGAATCGCATCGTACTCGACCAGTTTGCGTTCCAAAAAGCGCCGAGTTACCCGTGTTTTTTCCTCAAGACCACTGGGTGTAAGAAGATACAGGTAGCCGATTTTATTTGCGGAATTCCTGAAATTATTGGCCTTGACCGCACCAACATCAATCAGAGCCCGTAGGCAAAAATTGATCTTGCCAAGAGAAATTCCCATGGTCTTTGCCAGCTCACGCTGGGTCAGGTGCGGCTGCTCGTGCAGGAGCTTAAGTAACCGATAGCGGATCGCGTCATCCATAAAAACAGGGGCAAGGTTCAAGGGGCAAGGTTCAAGGGGCAAGGTTCAAGGGTAAGGTTCAAGGGTAAGGTTCAAGGTTCAAGGTTCAAGGTTCAAGGGTAAGGTTCAGGGGCAAGGGGCAAGGTCCAGGGGCAAGGGGCAAGGTTCAGGGGCAAGGGGCAAGGGCAAGGTTCAGGGGCAAGTCAAGGACGTGCTCGCACTGAACGAATCAGGCCGTGGAGCATTCTTGAAATCTCTTCGGCTTCGGTGAGCCAGGTTTTTCCGGTTTTGCGGTCGATGTACCCGATATCCATGCCGATGTAGATCTGGGTGCGGAGTTCTCCTGCTGATCCTTTGGCGTAATTGAGAAAATTGGCCGTTTCCTTGTCTGAATCGCGCTCGTAGCCCTCGGCGATATTCGAGGGAATGGACAGCCCCGAGCGCGTAATCTGATCCCGAAAGCCGAAGTCTTTAAGGCCCGAGAAGCTTTTGTATATCTCTCCGCTCAACCGGGCTGAGCGTTTCCAGACCTCAAGCTCTTCGAATTGCGCCATATTAACTTTAGGTTCAAGGGGCAAGGGGCAAGGTCCAAGGTTTAAGGGGCAAGGTTCAAGGTCCAAGGTTCAAGGGGTAAGGGGCAAGGTTCAGGGGGCAAGGGGCAAGATATAAGGAACCTCGGACCTTGCTCCTTGTGCCTTGCTCCTTGTGCCTTGCTCCCTTGTGCCTTGCTCCTTGCCCCTTGTGCCTGAAAAAGGCATGCTACCGCCATTTGGGTGAACAGAGTTGTTCAACCGATGAACATGCTAGCGGAATAAGCCCCCCGCTGTCAAACTGATTTAGGGGAATAGCGCAAAAAAAAAATCAGTAGCCGTTGAGTTAACGCGGGGTTACTTGATCCAAGGGAACCGTGGCCTTAATCAATCGGCTCATAAGATTAAGCAGCACCACCACGTTCTCTTCGCCACGCACCGAGTACACCACGCCGTCGGTGACGGTGTCGTTATCGAGCCGCACCTCCACCGCTGCTCCGGGCGTCAACCGCTCCCGTTGCAGCGCTGCCAGGGAGATCGCCCCCCCCTCCTCCCTGGCCTGCAAATCATTGATGACCCACGCCGGCACCGGCAGATACTGGTCGCCGAAACAGACCGGGCCGATGGCGTCGCGGGTGGAGGCAATCGTCACCCAGTTTCGTTCTGTTGGCGCGAGATGGAGAAAAAGGTAGCCCGGGAAAAAAGGGCGGAGCACCTCTTCCTTGCGGCGGGCATGGCGCACCACCTTCCGGATCAGTGGCAGATAGACCGCATACCCCTGCCGCTCATACTGCAGCCGGGCATTTAATTCCCTGTTGGGCTTGGTGCGGATGGCAAACCACTCACGGACCATAATGCTATCTGAAACCCCTTGTACGGAGGCACGAAGCCGGAGAAACAATGCCTCTGTTGTAACGACGCTCCAAAGACATGTCAAGGCGTTTCCACCTGCCGCGCTCTCTTTTTCTCCGCTTGACCGGGTCATGATCGCCATATAAGACATAAATAACAACAATCTCCCAAGCCGGATGGGATACCGGCCACCAACCACCGCCAGGAACCGTTCCCCTATGACCGCCCCCAATGACCTGCACAACGTCCCCCCGGAAACGGTTATTGCCTTCCTGCGCAAGACCCTGCCGTTCAATGAATTGGACGATGCGACCCGGCAGGAACTCGCCCGCCATGCACTCATCGATTTCTTCCCCAAGGAGACTCTCATCTTCCGCCAGGGGCAGACCGAGGTCAACCACCTCTATCTGATCCAGAAGGGCGGGGTCAAAATCTATCTGAAAGACGAGGAAGGCACAATCACCCTCAAGGATTTCCGGGGGGAAGGCGAATATTTCGGGGCCCTGCCCATTATTCAGAATACCAGGGCCAACCTCAATGTCGAGACCGTGGAGGACACCTTCTGTTTTCTTTTCAGCAAGGAGGCCTTTCTCAACCTCATCCACTCCTCGCCCAAGGTGACCCACTACTTCCTGCGCAGCATGTCGGAAAAGCTGGTCAAGACCGCCTACGCGGAACTGCGCCAGCACAAGGTGAACCCTCGCACCGAAAGCGCCCTGTTTCTTTTCTCCGCCCAGGTCGGCGAGACCGTAAAGGGCAAAAGTCTCCATACCATCGCCAGCCGCGAGACGGTCAGGGATGCGGCCGCCCGTATGGCCGAGGCCCACATCGGCTCCCTGCTGGTGGCGGATGACACCGGCACAATTATCGGTATCATCACCGACAAGGATCTGCGCACCAAGGTGGTGGCCGCCGGCCTCGACTACCACACCCCGGTGACTGCGATCATGGCGACGCCGGTCCAGACCATCCCGGCGCATGCGGTCTGCTTCGACGCCATGCTCAAGATGATGCGGCTCCGCATCCACCACCTCGCCGTGGAACAGCAGGGCAGCATTGTCGGCATGGTCACCACCCACGACATCATGCTGCTGCAGGGCACCTCGCCGCTTTATCTCTTCCGCGAGATCGTGGCCCAGCGCACCATCGAGGGGCTCTATCCCCTGGCCCAGAAGGTGCCGGCAGTGGTGCGCACCCTCATCGAGGAGGGCGCCAAGGCCAACAACATCACCCGGATGATCACCATCTTGAACGACCATATCCTCGAACGGCTCCTCACCATCCTGATTGCCGAACTCGGCCCGCCGCCGCTCCCCTTCTGCTGGCTGCTCATGGGCAGCGAGGGCCGGCGGGAACAGACCTTCAAGACCGACCAGGACAACGCCCTGATTTACGCCCAGCCGGCCAACGATGAACAGGCCGCCGCAGCGGAGGCCTACTTCACCACCCTGGCCGAAAAGGCCATCGACCATCTGGTGCGCTGCGGCTACCCGCCCTGCCCTGGCGGCATCATGGCCTCCAACCCCAAATGGCGGCAGCCGATCGTGGCCTGGCGCCAGTGTTTCGACCACTGGATCCGCACCCCGGAACCGCTGGAGGTCATGCACTCCACCATCTTCTTCGATTTTCGCGCCGGTTACGGCGACGCAACCCTGGCCGACGAACTTCGCCGCTATCTGGTGCAGAACGTGCCGCAGCAAGAGGTCTTCCTGCTCCACCTTGCCCATAATGCCCTGGAGGCGCGGCCACCGCTCTCGTTTTTCCGCAACTTTATCGTGGAAAAGGATGGCGAGCACAAAAACGGCCTGGATCTCAAAAAAAACGGGCTGGCACCCTTTGTCGATTTCGCCCGCCTGGCTGCTCTCCGGCACGGGATCAAGGAAAACAACACCATGGCTCGTCTCCAGCTCCTCTTCGAAGGCGGGCACCTCTCCCAGGAACTTTTTTCCGAAACCAGCGCGGCCTACGAGTTCCTCATGCAGCTCCGCCTTGTCCACCAGCTGCGGATGATCGAGGAGGGCGAAACCCCGGACAATTACATCAAACCCGCCGACCTGACCGACCTCGAAAAGCAGACCCTGAAGGAGGCCTTCGAGGTGGTACGCCGCATTCAGAGTCACCTCCGACTGGAATACCGGATCACCGAGGCATGACCGTGTCTGCCTTCCCCTGGCCCGGCCTCGCCCGGAAGCGGCACCCGCTCATCAACGAGAACATCCGCTACTTCAAGGAACTCGATCAGTCACGGCCGATCGAGGAGTATGATTTCGTGGTTTTCGACACCGAACTGACCGGCCTTGATGAGCGACGCGACGAGATCGTCTCCATCGGCGCGGTGCGAATCCGGAACCTGCGGATCGTGGCGGGCGATACCTTTCACGTCCATGTCAAGCCGACGCAGCCGCTGCCCAAGGACAGCACCCTGGTCCACCGCATCACCCCGCAGAATCTGGTTAACGCCCCGCTGCTCGACGAGGTACTGCCCCGCTTTGTCGAATACTGCGACAAGGCGCTGCTGGTCGGCTACTATACCGCCCTTGACACCGCCTTTCTGAACCGCTTTGCCAAACGCATCCTGGGAGCCACCATGCGCAATCCATGCATCGACACCCTGCGGCTGGCCCGGGTCCACCTGGAACTCTGCGGCCTGCCCCGCCGCCATTGCCATGGGGAAGGGATTTCCTATAGTCTGGCTGGATTGAGCGAGCTCTACAACCTGCCTGCCTTTGTCCCCCATGATGCTCTGCAGGACGCGCTGCAGACTGCCTATCTTTTTCTTTTCCTGGTCAAAAAACTCCAGGCCGGGGGATACCGCACCCTCCGTCAGTTATTCCGGGCCGGCCACGGCGCCCGTTGGACCTTGTGACCGGGTGTCCCGTTTTGTTTCCTGGTCTGCCCGCCAAAGTCCCAATCAAAGACAGCCACGCCCCACTTCGCCAGGGGCTCAGCAACGCGGCGGGACTCCATGCCATGCACAAAAATCATTACATTCCGGAACCATAGCCCTTGCCGCCACGCCCACGCTTACTCAACTGACAATCATTGACAACCTTCTGCTTTCAAGGTATGACTTTCCTGTTTACAGGTGGAGGGGTCCTCTGTAACCAACATTTTTGTATTGCAGGCATTTCGCCTGATTCCGGCGCCAAATGGATCGGTGTGCAACGCACCGAAAAAAGGAGGCTTCATTCAATGCGGAAAGACGTTCACAACCTGCTCGAATCACGAGAATTCAAGGCCCTGGTGGCCAAAAAGGCAAAGACATCCATTGTGCTGTCGGTACTGCTTTTTGCCACCTACTACGGTTTTGTCCTGCTGATCGGGTTCAACAAACCCTTCCTCGCCCAGAAAATCGGCGAAACCACCACGTTGGGCATCCCCCTGGGGGTGGCGGTCATCATCGCCGCCTGGCTGCTCACCGTGATCTATGTGGTCTGGGCCAACACCAGCTATGACCCCGAGGTCAAGCGGCTGCGCGCGCAGCTTTTGGGCAAATGATCATTCTTTAACAATTAGAGACCTTCAATCCTCTATCCAATATCCAGGAGAACCCCTATGCCACCGGTTACTGACCAGGCAGCAGGCGCCATCCAGACCACTCTGGGGCAGCCCACCGTGCCGGCCATCGCCTTCTTTTTGATCATCGTTGCCATCACCCTGGCAATCACTTACTGGGCCGCCAAGCGGACCAAGACCACCAAGGAATTCTACGCCGCCGGCCGCAGTGTCAGCGCCTTCCAGAACGGCCTCGCCCTGTCCGGCGATTACATGTCCGCCGCCTCCTTCCTGGGCATCGCCGGTATGGTGGCCCTCAAGGGCTATGACGGCATGATCTACGCGGTTGGCTGGCTCGTGGGCTGGCCGGCCCTCATGTTCCTCATCGCCGAGCCCCTGCGCAACCTGGGCAAGTTCACCTTTGCCGACGTCGTCGCCTTCCGGCTCCGCCAAACGCCGGTGCGCATCGCCGCTGCCATCGGCGGCATCCTCACCGTGCTCTTCTACACCATCGCCCAGATGGTCGGCTCCGGCAGCCTGATCAAGCTGATGTTCGGCCTGCCCTATGAGATGGCCGAAATCATCGTCGGCGCCATCATGCTGGCCTACGTCCTCTTCGGCGGCATGCTCGCCACCACCTGGGTACAGATCATCAAGGCGGTGCTGCTGCTCTGCGGCGTGTCGGTGATGATGTTTATCGTGCTGGCCAAATTCAACTTCAACCCCGGTGAGCTCTACACCGCGGTAGCGGCCCAGTACGGCCAGGGCGCCCTGGAACCGGGCGGCCTCATCACCAACCCGATTGACGCGGTTTCCCTGGGCCTGGCCCTGATGTTCGGCCTGCTGGGGCTGCCCCACATCCTGCAACGCTTCTTCACGGTGCCCGACGCCAAGGCCGCCCGCGTTTCGGTCCTCTACGCCACCGGCTTTATCGGCTACTTCTACATCATCATCCCCATTGTCGGCTTCGGCGCCGCGGCCCTCATCGGCCGTGAGGTCATCACCAGCATCGACAAGGGCGGCAACATGGCCGCCCCGCTGCTGGCCGAGTTCCTCGGCGGCACGCCGTTCCTGGGCTTTATCGCCGCCGTGGCCTTTGCCACCATCCTCGCCGTCGTGGCCGGCCTCACCCTGGCCGCGGCTTCCTCCTTCTCCCACGACATCTACGTGCATGTCATCAAAGGCGGCTCCGCCACCGAGCAGGAGGAAGTGCGGGCCAGCAAGATCGCCACCCTGCTCTTCGGCATTGTGGCGGTATTGCTGGGAATCCTCTTCAAAGGCCAGAACGTCGCCTTCATGGTGGGCCTCGCCTTTGCCATCGCCTGCAGTGCCAACTTCCCGGCCCTCACCCTTTCCATCTTCTGGAAACGGTTCACCACCGCCGGCGCGGTCTGGTCGATCCTGACCGGTGCCTTCCTGGCCGTGGGGCTTATCATCATCAGCCCGACCGTCTGGGAGGATGTGCTGAATAACCCCAAGGGTTCGGCGCTCTTTGCCCTGAAGAATCCGGCCATCGTCTCCATGACCGCCTCCTTCCTGGTGGGCTACGTGGTTTCGCTGCTGACCAGGGAGGAAACCGCGGAACAGAAGTTCGAGGACGAAAAACTCCGCACCTACCTCGGGGTCGGCGCAGAGTAATCTCTCCCCTGTTGTGTCGCTTTACCATAAAAACGCGCATGGCTTTTGCCGTGCGCGTTTTTGTCTTTGCCCCCCGGTGGTTTCTGCTACAATACCCGCATGTTCACGCAATCCCCACTGAACCATCACCACTCCGACCACGAACATGGCGCGTATCCTCGTTGCTGACGACGAACTGAGCATGCGGGAGTTCCTCAAGATCCTGCTTGAAAGCGAGGGACATGAGACCAGGCTGGCGGTCAACGGCGCCGAGGCCCTGGCGATGCTCGGCCGCGAAACCTTCGACCTGCTGATTTCCGACATCCGCATGCCGGACATGGACGGCCTTCACCTCCTGGAACAAGCCCGGCGCGACCACCCCCAGTTGCCGGTGGTGCTGATTACCGCTTATGCCTCGCCGGAGGACGCGGTACACGCCATGAAGGACGGCGCCTACGATTACATCACCAAGCCGTTCAAGGTCCAGGAGATCAAAAACATCATCCACTCGGCGCTGACGCAGAGCCCGCCGGCGGAACCGCAACGGGAGGCGGTGGCTCCGGTCGCCGGCCTCATCGGCAACAGCCAGGAGATGATCAGGATCTACGACCTCATCGCCCGGGTCGCTCCGACCCAGGCCAATGTCCTTATCCATGGCGAATCCGGCACCGGCAAGGAGCTGGTGGCGCGGGCCATCCACCGGCTGAGCCCGATGGCGGCCCATGAGTTTGTCCCCATCACGTGCAGCGCCATCCCGGAGAGCCTCTTCGAATCAGAGGTCTTCGGCCACGTTAAGGGGGCGTTCACCGGCGCCAACAGCGGCAAAATCGGGCTCTTTGAGCTGGCCAACAACGGTACCGCCTTTCTCGACGAGATCGGCGAACTTAGCCCCTTCATCCAGACCAAGCTGCTGCGGGTACTCCAGGAACGCGAGTGCAAACGGGTCGGCGCCACCGACACCATCAAGATCAACGTCCGGGTCATTTCCGCCACCAATCGGAACCTTGAGGAAGAGGTCATGGCCGGGCGCTTCCGGGAGGATCTCTTCTACCGCCTCGCGGTGGTGCCTGTCCGCATCCCGCCGCTCCGGGAGCGGAAAGGCGATGTTCCCTTGCTGGCCGAGCATTTCCTCAAAAAATACTCCGCCCTCTTCGGCAAGGAGGTGCAGAGCATCTCCTCCTATGCCATGGAGGTGCTCATGGAGTATGATTTCCCCGGCAACGTGCGGGAGTTGGAAAACATCATCGAGCGCGGCGTCGCCCTGGCCAATTCCACCATTATCCTGCCGGAGAGCCTGGCCTTGGCTGCCCACCGCAAAGGCAGAACCACAACGCCATCAGCGGCCGCCATCGACTCTTCCGCGTTGATCACCGAGGAGGGGATTCTGGAAACGGGACTGGAACAGGCTCTGGAAAATATCGAGCAAAGGATGATCGCGCTGGCTCTGCGCCGTACTGACAACTCCAAGACCCGGGCCGCGGAGCTTCTCAAAATGACCTTCCGTTCCCTGCGTTACAAAATAAAGAAATACCAACTCGACACCTAACCCATGCTCTGCCGCAGGCCACCCAACCCCATCAGCAGCGCGGCGGAGCAACTGCTCAAACGCCAGTTGCAGTGGCTTTTCCTGTTGCGCACCCTCTTCATTACCCTGCTGTTGGGGCTCACCGCCATCATCCTGACCAAAGGCCATAGTCTTACCCCGCTGCCGATCGGACCCTTTGCCTTCCTCATCATCGGCGTCTACTGCTTTACCCTGCTCTCCTCCGCCCTGCTGCGCGTCATCCCCTGTCTCCGGCAGTTCACCTATCTGCAGGTGATCCTCGACATCCTGCTCACCTCCAGCCTGGTCTTTTTCAGCGGCAGCAGCCAGTCGGTTTTCACCGCGGTCTATTTCCTGCCCATCATCGCCGGCGGCCTCCTGCTCTTCCGCCGGGGCGGACTGCTCATGGCGGCCATCAGCACCCTGGCCTACGGCGCCCTGCTCCTGCTGGAACACGCCGGGCAGACCCGCTTCCTGTTCGCCACCATCGCCGAACCGGCCGCCCGCACCGAGATGCTGCTCCACATCTTCAGCATCAACGGCCTCTCCTTTTTCCTGGTGGCCATCCTCAGTTCCACCTTAGCGGAACGGCTGCACAAAGTGGAAGCAGTCCTGAGCCAGACCACCGCCAACCTCGACCGGCTGGCCCTGCTCTACAAACAGATATTCGACGATATCGCCACCGGTGTCATCACCGTGGACGGCGACAACCGGATCACCTCCTTCAACCGGGCGGCAGAGCGGATCACCGGCTATCAATCAGGCGAAATGCTGGACAGAAAAATCGAGGGGGTGTTTCCAGGGCTGCTGCCGTCGGCCGGCATGGACGGACGACCGCAGGCCGATCTTGCCCGCAAGGATGGCGAGGTCATCCCGGTGGGCTACTCCTGGGCCCGGCTCAATACACCGGACGGCTGCGAAAACTGCCGGGTCTTCACCCTCCAGGATCTGAGCCAGATTCGCAAAATGGAGCTCCAGGTCCGGCAGGCGGAAAAAATGGCCGCCATCGGCGAGATGGCCGCCGGCATTGCCCACGAATTCCGCAATCCCCTGGCCGCCATCTCCGGCTCGGCCCAACTGCTCGCCCACCGGATCAGCACCGGACCCCAGAGCCGCAAACTCATGGAAATCATCATCCGCGAATGCGACCGCCTGGAGGCGGTGATCGCCGAATTTCTCCTCTTTTCCAAACCGGCATTGCCGGAAAAGACATGGTGCCGGCTCGGTCAGCTGGTGGACGAGACAACGCAGGTCCTGCAACAGAGTTCAACGTGGGATGGCCGCTGCCGCCTGGCCCGCGACTTTCCCGAAGAGCTCAGCTGCTGGGCCGATGCCGGGCAACTCCGCCAGGTCTTGCTCAATCTTTGCAGCAACAGCTGTCAGGCCATGGAGGATGGCGGAAAGATCGTTATTGCCGCCGGAGAAAAAAACAGGGAAGGCAAGAGGCAACTCCGGATAACGGTCCAGGACAGCGGACCGGGAATCCCGGCCCAGCACCTGCCGCGCGTCTTTGACCCCTATTTCACCACCAAGGAAAACGGCACCGGCCTGGGACTGGCCATTGTCCACCAGCTTATCGCCAGCCACGGCGGGACCATCAGTGCCCAGAACCTCCCCGGGCATGGGGCCAGCTTCACCATTACCCTGCCCCTGCCCTGAAGAAAATGAAGAATGAAGAATTAAGAATGAAGAATTGAGAAGGAAGAATGAAGAATGAAAAATTAAGAATGAAAAATTAAGAATTGATGGACTCGTAAAAAACTTTTTTTAACGCAGAGACGCCATGTCGCAATGTTTTTTATTATTTTGTTTCGCTATGTTACCTTTGCGACCCTGCGTCTTTGCGTTGCGTTTTTCAGTTGTTGCGAGCTTATCAAGAATTGAGAAGGAAGATACGCCCATCTTTCACTCTTAATTCTTCATTCTTAATTCTTAATTCTTAATTCTTCATTGCCCATTCCCCCTACCGCAGGGCTCCCATCAGGGTCAGCACCGCATAGATCACCAGCCAGAGGGCGGCGAACCGCAGCGCCCGCCAACGCCAGATGGCATTGACCGGAACCAGCAGCAGAGCGGCGAGGAAGAGCAACGGGAAAAAGACCCCGGCCCAGAAGGGTTGGATCACGCGCAGCAATTCCTGCAGACCGAGAAAGAACCACGGCCCGGCAATATGAAAGACGCCAAGGCGGTACGGCTCCAACGGCGCCTTGACAACGAGGCAGAAGAGGAGCAGCGCCACGGTGAAACCGCCGTGCTGCCGGAAGCTCACGCGGTAGCGGCGCACATGGTCCCAGCAGAGCACCAGCCAGAGCAGTCCCAGCCCCACCATGTGGTTGGCGTAAACCCGCACCATGCCGTCCCGGGCGATGGAAAACAGCAGGGCATTGAGCCACTCGCCCGCCATGGGAATCGACAGCATGATGTTTTCCGCAATGGCACCGGCCGCCTCACCGGTGGCATCGGCGCGGAGCACGTACCCGGTAAAGAGCAGCAGCACCGTAACCGGCAGGGAACCCACCAGCAACAGCCATTTCGCATACGGCATGGCCGGGGTACCGGCCGTCACAATCACCACAAAGTGACAGAGAAAGCAGAGGGAAAAAAGCTGGCTGGCGTAGAAGTGGAGCGAACGCCAGAAGTCGCCAAAGGGGATCAGCAGTTCGATGGTGCTGGCGGAGTAGAAGGGTGCTGCCGCATCATACTGCAAGGCCACCACCACCCCGGAAAAAAGCGACAGATAGAGGGCGATGAAACTCTTCTCCCCCCAGCGAATGGCGTAAAACCACCCCGCCAGCCCCGCATGGTCAGAGGGTGACGACATAACCCTTCCCCTCCTGCTCCGCCATGCGGGCCACGCCAAAGGTCGGCAGATCCCTCCGCGCCGGGCCGCTGATCCGCCTGCCCGCCACCGTAAAACGGCTCTGATGACAAGGGCAGAGCAACAGCTGCTCCTTTTCCTTGTAATTGAGCCGGCAGCCAAGATGGGTGCATTTGCGCGACACCGCCCACGGCCCCTTTTCGCCGACAAAGAGGATGAAGTCGTGCTCCACCACAAAACCGCCCACCGGCGGCTCCTTGTGGACCTTGACCAGCTTGGGCTGACGCGGGGCATGATAGCCGAGGAACCGCAAGAGCGGATAGAGGAGGACCGCAGCTACCCCAAGCCACACCACCCCCCAGAGCCGTTCAAGAAAAGTGCGGCGGTCAGCGCGGCAGGGATGCTCTTCGGAGGGGGTGGTCATGGGAGATCGGCGTAGGCGACAAAGCGAGGTGGTTGGTTGCCGGCGGCTAAGGCCGCATGAATCGTTCGCGCAGCCGTTCGCAGACATGGTCCGGCACCAGGCCGCTCACGTCGCCGCCGTGGCGGGCCGCGTCCTTGATGATGCTCGAACTGATGTAGATCCAGCGGAAGCCGGTCATGAGAAAGACCGTCTCCACCTCGCGCTCGATGCGGCGGTTCA
>JAJZRJ010000054.1 GCA_021802775.1 Deltaproteobacteria bacterium | reverse complement strand
CAGCCCGTTGAAAAACGGGCTGCT
The DNA here is from genome assembly GCA_021802775.1 of Deltaproteobacteria bacterium. Lineage (GTDB taxonomy): Bacteria > Desulfobacterota > Desulfobulbia > Desulfobulbales > Desulfurivibrionaceae > JAJZRJ01. The sequence goes on along the minus strand of JAJZRJ010000054.1, from coordinate 12,509 downwards.
GGCACCACAGGGAGGTGGCGCCGAATTTTGCCGGCCCGAAAGGGCCAAGAAATTCGCGAGGTTGGCCAAAGCGCCTTTGGCCAACCGACAGTTGAAAAAGCCAGGGATGGTTTTTTCAACGGACTGTTAGGATGCAAACCAATATTTCAAAACATATAAGGAGAAAGGGAAATGGTAAGAAAGGGAATAGTGGCAACACTTGTTATTTGTTGCGCCGCATTTTTCACTGGCTGTGTTGCAGCCAGACATGCAGCCGATACTCAAGAAGGGTTGCAAGGGAATAAATTAACAGTAGGAACAGTTCAAAAAGAAATCAAAAAGGGTATGTCTGGGGCAGAAGTTGCTGCTGCGTTAGGGTCGCCCAATATAGTTTCCACCGATGAGCAGGGACATGAGGTATGGATTTATGACAAAATATCTACCGATAGAGTTCAATCTGAAAGTTCTGGATACGGAACATTGATCCTGTTTGGTTACCGTGGAAGCGCCGGCTCATCCTCAACAAGCCAGCAAACGCTCACGATTATTATCAAATTTGACAACGACAAAAAAGTTCGTGATTTTGCATACCATACATCAAGATTCTAAGGGGTATAAGTATGAAAAAAATATGGATAATATTATTTGTTATTGTCAGTTTGACCGGATGCCAAACAATTCCAAAAGACGCATTGACATTGAGCCCTGAATCGCTCGCAGAACGGCAAATGCAAACTCGAAAATATGAAACGAACGACGAAGCGAAGACCCTCGCTGCCTGTGCCGGTCTCCTACAGGATATGGGGTTTAATATTGATGAAAGTGAAACAGAGCTAGGCCTAATTGCTTCTTCCAAAATGAGAAGCGCTGAAAATGCGGGGCAAATAGTTGCAGCCGTTTTGGTTGCCGCCCTGGGTGGAGGGGCTATGCCGGTTGATAAAGAGCAAAAAATGCGGGCTTGTGTTGTTACTCGACCAACCGGGGAGCAAGGAGGGTATGTCGCCGTACGGGTTACCTTTCAGCGTATTGTGTGGAACACACGAGGTCAGGTCACCAAATCGGAGAGCATAATCGATCCCGCAATTTACCAAGAGTTTTTTGACAAATTATCAAAAGCAATATTCCTGGAGGGCCACGAAATATGAAAAATAAATTAGCACTAATCGTCATTGCATCGTTTTTCTTTTTTACAGGCTGCGCTACCACTCAACAACGACTTTTGGACTCTGAGTCAAGTCAAGTGCAACTGAGGAGCATTCAGACACGGGCTTTTGACACAACAGATAAAGAAAAAACATTAAGAACGGTAATGTCAACGCTGCAAGATTTGGGTTTTGTTCTCGATAAGGCAGATGCAACCCTTGGAACGGTTAGTGCCACAAAATTGAAAAATTACGCCCTCCGCATGACGGTAACTGTTCGGCCCAGGGGGGAAACACAGCTTCTTGTTCGGGCAAATGCACAGTACAATGTGCATCCGGTTATTGACCCAGAGCCATATCAACAGTTTTTTGCATCATTAGAAAAGGCTATGTTTTTAACTGCTCACCAAGCTGATTGAAGAAAATCAAATAATCTTGTCTGGGTGGAGAAAAAATAACAATTTGAAAAGCCTTTTGCAAAATGAACAAAAGGTCATTTCCGAAGGATTTTCCCCGGGGGTGACCCCTGTAAATTCAGCAAGTTATAGATTTGCCTCTGTGCGAGAATGACGATTGGTGGGGCTTGATTCGTCATTTTGCAAAAGGCTCTACTGGATGCAAGAATTCTCATTGTTGGCGCAAAGATACAAAGTTGCTCGAAAAACCCCTCCCCATGCGCGGTGGCCGCCGTTCTCACTTTCGCGAAGAATGTCAGAGCAATGACGAACTGGAGGATACCTGGCACCAGTGTCTAATTGCATAAATTAACGATAGTGTTTTTGAGTTGGCTGCCTTTTGTTTCGCGCTTCCGCCACACGAATGGTTTTGCCTTTTGCTGGTAAACTTCAATAAACGCTTCGATGGTTTGGCGGAGTTGCTCGATGCTTTGAAAACTTGCCCCCTTGAGAGCCTTGCGCGACAGGATGCCAAACCATATCTCGACCATATTGAGCCAACTTGCGGAAGTCGGAGTGAAATGAAAGGTGACATTTGGGTGTGCAGCCAGCCACTCATCGTTCCGCTTGTGGATGCAATAGTTGTCGAGGATAATATGAAGATCCCCATCTGCCGGCAGCTCCGACAAGAGCTCATCCATGAAAGCCAGAAATTCCACCCGGCGCTTGAGTTGCGTGGTTTGTGTATGGATAGCGCCGGTGGCCACGCTGAGCGCCGCAAAAAGGTTCAGAGTCCCGTGGCGTTTGTAGGTGCTCTTCAGCCCCTGAACGATCTTGCCGTTGCTCGTGCAAACATACCCCCTTGTCCGCTCGAGGGCCTGCATGCTCGGCTTCTCGTCAATCGAAATCACCAGGGCCTTTTCGGGCGGATTGAGGTAGAGACCCACAATGTCGGCCGCCTTGCTCGTGAACTCAGTATCTGTGCTGACGCACCAGCTTCGCTGGCGAGATAGAAAGATGCCCTCTTTGCGCAGCACCCGCCAGATAGCGTCATCCGACACTCCGAGATTGGCGGACAACGCGACTCCATCCCATTTTGCCTGGCCCTTCGGCGGCGGCTGCTCCAGGGTTTTCAAAATCCGATCCCGAAGCGACTCGCCGTACGTCCGTGGCTTGCCAGAGCGAGGGCGATCACGCAGCCCTGCGATCCCTTGCTCGTCAAACCGCTTTCGCCATGCGATGACAGTGTTCGGGCGGATGTTCAATTCGTTGGCAATTCGGCCGACGGGCACGCCAGCCAAGCACCCCCTGACGATCCTGGCCCGCTCTACCAATCGTGCTTCCATTGTCCGGCTGTTGGCCCACTCGTCAATCGTCTGGCGATCCTTTTCCGAACAACGTGGTATTGGTGCTTTTCTGGACATGGCAACTTCCCTGAAAATGGTTGCCATCAATATATTATTTATCTATTACTTTTGCAAGTAAACACTCGTACAAAAAACTAAAGAATGATCAACCAGCATGGGGTGGGCCGCTAACAGGGTCCACCCATGCTTCCCCTTTGCCCGGCTGGCCGGATGGGGTATGATACCGCCATGCCACCGACCACCCCCGTGATACCCACCCTTTTCAGCGAGGTGCTTGGCCAGGCCAAGGCCAAGGAGTTGCTGCGCCGGGCGCTGACGAGCGCCAAGATGAGCCACGCCTACCTCTTCCGGGGCCCGGCCGGGGTGGGCAAGAAGACCACGGCCGCGGCCTTTGCCGCCACCATCAACTGCCTCAAGCCGGTGGACCATCTGGCGTGCGGGCAATGCGCCTCCTGCCAGAAGTTCCGCTCCGCGAACCATCCGGATTTCCAGCACATTGCCCCGGATGGCGCCAGCATCAAGATCAAGCAGATCCGCGAACTCAGGAAATCCCTCGCCTTCCCGCCCTTTGAGGCGCGCTACCGGGTGATCCTCATCGCCGACGCCCACACCATGCGGCGGGAGACCGCCAACAGCCTGCTCAAGACCCTGGAGGAACCGCCGGCCAACACGGTGCTCATCCTCACTGCCGACGAGGCCAACACGGTGCTGCCGACCATTGTCTCGCGCTGTCAGGTGATCCCCTTCTTCGCCTTGCCCCAAGCGGAGGTGGCCCAACGGCTGATGGCCGAGACGGATTTGCCGCCGGAGCAGGCCGCCACCCTGGCCGCCATTGCCGAGGGCAGCCTCGGCCGCGCCCGCATGCTGCACGAAAAAGCGCTGCTCCCGCTGCGCCAGGAAATCGTCACCACCCTGCTGCGGTTGCCGCCCGACGGGCCGGAAACGGTGGAAACGATCTTCAGCCTGGCGGAGGAGACAGCCAAGCTGAAGGATGAGCTGGCTGAACTGCTCGATCTCCTCCGCACCTGGTACCGCGACCTCCTGTTGGCCGGCGGCAGCCAGCCACTCAATCAGGATCTCACTCCCACCTGGGAGGCGGCGCGGCAGCGCTGGCCGGAACCGGAGCTCTTCGCCCGCCTCGACCGCATCGACCGGGCCAAACGGGAACTGGCCCGCAACTGCAACCGCTCCCTGGTGTGCGAAGTGCTTTTCTTTGGGCTGCTTTAATGGTATGTTTGATCGACTTTTTCCGTAATCCGAACCGCGCCGCGGCCACTCTCCACCCAAAGTCCGGCGGTCGAGGAATATGAATACCGAAAGCGAAGAAAAAATTGAGGCTTCGGCCGAGTCCATCCCCCAACTGCCCAAGTGCTACACCGTGCAGTTCCGGCCCGGCGAACAGATTGTCTCCGCCGCCTCCCGCATCCAGAATCTCAAGACGGATGAAGTCGTCATGGCCCAGACCGACCATGGCCTGGAACCGGCGGTGATCCGTGCCGAGGCCCACCCCTGCGCCCCCACCAAGGGCACCTGCGAGGGCGGCGAGGAGAAACTGGAGCAACTGGCCACCTGTGTCATCCCCCGCCGCGCCACCCGCGAGGAGCGGGAAAAGTACGAGAGCCTGATGAAGCGCGAGGACGAGGCCTTCACCACCGCCCAGCGCCTCATCGAAAAACACCGGCTGCCGATGAAGCTCATCAAGGTGGAACGCTTCTTCAACGGCAGCAAGATCATCTTCTACTTCACCGCCGAGAACCGGGTCGATTTCCGCGAGCTGGTGAAGGATCTGGTCCAGGAGTTCCGCACCCGGGTGGAGATCCGCCAGATCGGCGTGCGCCACGAGACCAAGATGATCGGCGGTTTGGGCTGCTGCGGCCGCGAACTCTGCTGTTCGAGCTTCATCAAGAACTTCGCGCCGGTGTCGATCAAGATGGCCAAGGAACAGGGGCTGCCCTTGAACCCGGCCAAAATCTCCGGTATCTGCAACCGCCTGCTCTGCTGCCTCACCTACGAGTTCGACACTTACCACCAGCTCCGCAAGGGCATGCCCAAGGTGGGCAAGACCATCATCCTCGACGGCCACCCCTTCAAGGTGCTCAAGAACAACGTGCTGGAGCAGACCATCGAGGTGGTGGCCACCGACACCCCGGACCGCCCCATCATCTGGGACGCCGAGCAGTGGCAGCGGGCTACCCCGCTCAAACCGCCCACCAAACCGCAAAAATCCTCGCGCAAGAACGAGGAGCAGGATTCCGACGAAGACGACGCATGAGCCTCTACCTCACCACCCCGATTTTTTACGTCAACGCGCCGCCCCATATCGGCCACGCCTATTCCACCATCGTCGCCGACGCGGTGAGCCGCTTCAAGCGCCTTAACGGCGAAAAGGTCTTCTTCCAGACCGGCACCGACGAGCACGGCGACAAGATCGTCCAGGCCGCGGCCGATGCCGACGTCTCGGTCCGCGAGTATGTGGACAACATCAGCCGCATGTTCCGCGATACCTGGCCGCCGCTCGCCATCGAACCGGACCGCTTCATCCGCACCACCGATAGCGACCACATCGCCACGGTGCAGCGCATCCTCCAGCAGGTCTACGACCAGGGCGACATCTATTTCGCCGAATACACCGGCCTCTACTGCAAGGGCTGCGAACAGTTCCTCACCGAAAAGGAGCTGGTGAACGGCCTCTGCCCGGATCATCAGAAACCGCCGGTCGCGGTCTCGGAGCAGAACTACTTCTTCCGGATGAGCAAGTACCAGCAGTGGCTCATCGACCACATCACCAGCCATCCCGAGTGCATCACCCCGGAACGCTACCGCAACGAGGTGCTCGCCTTCCTGCGCGAGCCGCTGGAAGACCTCTGCATCTCCCGGCCGACCTCGCGCCTCACCTGGGGCATCCCGCTGCCCTTTGACGACCGCTTTGTCACCTATGTCTGGTTCGATGCCCTGATCAACTACCTCACCGGCATCGGCTATCCCGACGCCCCGCATTTCAGCGAATACTGGGGCGCGGCCGAGCACATCATTGCCAAAGACATCCTGAAGCCCCATGCCATCTACTGGCCCACCATGCTCCGCGCCATGGGCCTCGCCCCTTTTCACCGCCTGCACGTCCACGGCTACTGGAACATGGGCGAGACCAAGATGTCCAAGAGCCTCGGCAACGTGGTGCGGCCGCTGGAACTGACCGAGCAGTTCGGCGCCGACACGGTGCGCTACTTCCTGCTGCGCGAGATGTCCTTCGGCCTCGATGCCGGCTTTTCGCTGGAGGCGCTCATCGCCCGCCGCAATTCCGACCTGGCCAACGATCTCGGCAACCTGGTGAGCCGCAGCCTGACCATGGTGAAGAATTTCGTCGGCGGCAAGGTCCCGGCGCCGGGGCCGCTCGCGCCTCTCGATCAGGAACTGGCCGACGCGGCCCTGGCCATGCTCGGCGAATACCGGCAGCGGATGACCGGCTTTGCCTTCCGCCAGGCCCTGGAGGCGGTGTGGGAGGTGATCGGCCGGGCCAACCGCTACATCGTTGCCACCGCGCCATGGGAGCTGGCCAAGGACCCGGCCCGGGCCACCCGGCTCGCCACGGTGCTGCACACCCTGCTCGAAACCCTGCGGCTCGTCACCCTGACGCTCCATCCAATCATGCCCGCCACGGCGGCCAAGATGAGCGCGGCCCTCGGCCTGACCGCAGTACCGGACCTGAATCGCGACGGCCGCTGGGGGCTGCTGGCACCCGGCACCGCCATCACCTTGGGCGAGGCGCTCTTCCCGCGGCTCGATGCCAAGGGCGCGGCCCAGGCTGCGGCCCCCAAGGGGCAACCGAACAAAACGCCGGCAGCCAAGGCCCCGGCCGCCGCGCCGGCTCCGGCTCCACCAATCGCCGAGGAAGGTCTCATCACCTTTGACCACTTCCAGCAGACCGAACTGCGGGTGGCGGAGATCATCGCCGCCCAGAAGGTGCCCAAGGCGGACCGGCTGCTCCAGCTCACGGTGAAGGCGCCGGAGGAACGCACCATTGTCGCGGGCATTGCCGAGTTCTACCAGCCCGAGCAACTCATCGGCAAAAAAGTGATCATCGTCGCCAACCTGAAACCCGCGAAGCTCAAGGGCATCCTCTCCCAGGGCATGGTGCTGGCCGCCAAGGCCGGCGACCGGCTGGTGCTCTCCACCGTGGACGGCGACATCCCGCCGGGAAGCAAGGTGGCATGAGCCCAGCGGACCGGCAGCAACCCGACCCCGCGCGCTTCCTGCACGAGACCGAGCAGCAGGCGCGCCAACATCAACTGGAGGCCGTCCGCCTCCGGAACGGCGGCGACACCATGCTGGGCCTTGCCCTGCTGGTGCCGGACCTGCCGCGCGAGACCGCCCGCGAGATTCTGGCCCAGGCTGGCTGCCTGCTCACCACGCTGCCTGAAGCGCAACCCGCCGCCTGCGGCCTTGCCCAATCCGGCGACCACACCAGCCTGCTCGCCCTGCTGCGGGACGAGATCGACCGCCACCGGGAATCCCGGCTGCCTTGCTCCCTGCTGCTCCTTGGCCTCGCCAGCGCCAAATCAGCAGCCAAAACCATAACCCGCACCCGCTGCCAGGCGATCACCGCCATCCAGCCTTTGCTCGACCACCATGACGCTGTGGCGCCGTATGACGAACACACCCTTGCCGTGCTGCTGCCGGCCACCAGCCTCGGCAAGGCGCGGCGGCGGGCCGCGGCCATCCAGACCGCGCTGGCCAGCGGCCCCCATCTGCCCTGCTGCGGCTTGAGCGTCTGCCATGCCCACGAACCATTGAGCGCCGAAAAATTCCTCCAGCGTACCCGTCAGGAACTCGACCGCGCCATGGCCCTCGGCAACGGCGCCCTCTGCCACGCGGCACTCGCCGCGGTGGATGATTCCTGCCAGGTCACGGTGGAAGAACGGGCGCACCTCTTCAGCTTCATTGCCAAGGATTGACCATGCCAAGCCAGCACCCCCATCGGGCGAAAAAAATCTGCATCAGCAGCGGCAAGGGCGGGGTCGGCAAGACCTCGTTCGCGGTCAATCTCGCCACCTCGCTGGCTGGTAAGCAGAGAAAGGTACTGCTCATTGACGGCGACCTCGGACTCGCCAACGTCGATGTCCTCCTCGGTTTGAACGTCCGCCACACGGTGCGGGAGAACATCGAAGAGGGCCGCGACCTCGCCGGCCTGCTGCTGCCGGTTGCCGCCGGCTTCCATGTGCTGCCCGCCACCTCCGGGGTGCCGGAAATGGTGAACCTCTCCTTCGAGGAGCAGCGCGAGCTGACCCAGGCGCTTGATGCGATCATGAACCGGTTCGATTTTGTCCTGATCGACACCGCCGCCGGCATCGGCGATTCGGTGCTGTGGTTCAACGCCTGGGCCGACACCAATGTGGTCATCGTCTCGCCGGACCCCACCTCGATGACCGACGCCTATGCCCTGATCAAGGTGCTGGTCGCCCGCCACCGGAAAAGCGTCTTCCATCTGGTGATCAACAGCGTCCGCTCGCAGAAGGAGGGCAAGGAGGTCTTTGCGGGGTTGAGCGGGGTGGTGACCAAATTCCTGCGCATCACGCCGCGCCCCTTGGGCGCCTTGCCGCACGACAGCGCGGTGGTCCGCGCCATCCGCAACCGCCGGCCCTTCCTGCTCGAGGCGCCCGAGAGCAAGGTAAGCCTTGCGGTCATGCAAATTGCAGATAAAATACTCACATTGTGATAGACTTTCCCCAAACACGTTTTCGAGGTCTGTTATGTTCATTCTGGGAAATTTCATCGAGGCACTGGCATCGGTCATCAATATCCTGCTGGGCACCTACGTCTGGGTAGTCATCGGCCGGGTGGTCATTTCCTGGGTCAATGCCGATCCGTACAACCCCATCGTCAACTTCCTCTATCAGGTCACCGAGCCGCTGCTCTCCCGGGTCCGCCGCTTCCTGCCGGCCTTCGGCGGCCTCGATTTCGCGCCGATGATCCTCATCCTCGCCATCATCTTTTTGCAAAGTTTCCTGGTTCCAACCCTTCGCCAACTGGCCGCAGCCATCGGCTAACGTGACACAAAGGAGACGCGCATGTTGACCGCCCAAGACATCCAGTCGCAACAATTCCATGTCCGCTTCCGCGGCTTCGACGTGGAGGAGGTGGATGATTTTCTGGAGCGGATCGCCGAAACGGTGCTGGCCTTAAGCGAGGACAATAAACGGCTGCGCGAACGGCTCGACGAGATGGAACGGGAGCTGGCCACCTTCCAGAATCAGCAGAAAACCTTCCAGAACGCCATTCTTTCGGCCCAGCACATTGCCGAGGAGATGCAGGAGAAAACCAAGCAGGAGCTGGAAAAACAGCGCGCCAAGGCGCGGGACGAGGCCGAAGAGCTGGTGGCCGACGCCCGCCAGGAAGTGGTGAACCTCGAACGGGAGGTGGACCGCCTGGAGGCGCTCAAGGCCCAGGTGGCGGATGAACTCCGCACCGTCCTCGAATCCTATGTCGAGCGACTCGACCGCGATTTTGGCGGCAGCCGGACGGCGCGACCGCTGGCCAGCGCCGGATTTATCAGCCAGCCGGCGCCGGAGCCGCGGACCATGCCCCAGGAGAACGATCTCTACGAGCGCATCACGATGGACGAGTCCTACTTCACCGGCGATGCCCCTGCCGCCGCCGGGCCGAAGGTTCCGGTGGCAGATCTACTCGGCATCGACGAGGAAGAAGAGAGTACCGTGCCGGATCTCGACGGCGACATCGTCTTCACCCTGGAGGATCCGCTGGACCAATCAGAGCCGGCCATTACTCTCGAGGACGAGGACGAACGCACCCGTCCCCGATGACTTGGCTCAGGCTCGGGAAGGACGGCGCGGTGCTGCTCACCGTCCATGTGCAGCCCAAGGCCTCCCGCGCCAAGGTTGCCGGCCTCTTTGGCGACGATGCGGTGAAGATCTGCATCACCGCTCCGCCAGTGGACGGCAAGGCCAACGAGGCGCTGAGCAAATTCCTCGCCACCCTCTTCAGGCTGCCCAAATCCGCCGTTACCCTCGAAGCAGGCCAACAGGGCCGCACCAAGCAGTTCCGCCTCACCGGCATCACCCCGGACGATGTTGCCCGGACCCTCGCCCCCTTCCTGCCCACGGCCTAGAGACCCACCCCGGCCGAACAGTACTCGCCTTTCTCCGGGCCGCCAAGGTACTATGGTATCATCGCCCGGTCGTAACCGCATCGCGTTGCAACGACCAGGACTACCGCGACCACCCAGGGGCCGCACGGGCCAGCCGGGGGCAGCATGGAACAGACGAAACGCTCGTGGCTCATGCCTCGTAGCCGGCGTGGCTGGCGGAACGCCGCTATACGGCTCCTTGTTGTCGGAGGGCTGCTGATGCTTGGTCTGTTCGCCATGACCCGTATGCCCGGCACCTCGTACCGCGGCCCCCTGCCCCCGCTCAGCCCGGCCGAAGCAGAGATCGCCGCAGGCCTCCGCCAACAGGTGCTGGCCCTGGCGGGCGAGATCGGCGAGCGGAACATCTGGCGGCCAGGCAGCATGGATAAGGCGGCCAACCACATCGCCGCCACCCTGGAAGGATTGGACTATACCGTCAACCGCCAGCAACTCACGGCCTACGGCGCTGGTGCCGTCAACCTCGAGGTGGAACTGCGCGGGAGAAACCAGCCGGCAGAGATCCTGGTGGTCGGCGCCCATTACGATACGGTGCTCCACTCCCCCGGCGCCAACGACAACGGCTCCGGGGTGGCAGCCCTGCTGGAACTGGCCCGGATGCTGCGCCACCGGCAACCGGGCCGCACCATCCGCCTGGTCGCCTTTGCCAACGAAGAATCGCCCTTTTACTTTACCAAAGAAATGGGCAGCCACCATTACGCGGCGCGCTGCAAGGTGCGGGGCGAAAAGATCATCGGCATGCTGGCCCTGGAGACCATGGGCTACTATGCCGATACCCCCGGCAGCCAGCGTTACCCCTGGCCCTTCGGTCTCTTTTACCCAGATCGGGCCGATTTCATCGCCATGGTCGGCAATCTCCCCTCAAGGGCTCTGGTGCGGCACGTGACCGCCAGTTTCCGGCAGCACGCGAAATTCCCGGCAGAGGGTCTGGCCGCCCCCGGCTTCGTTTACGGCATCGGCTGGTCGGACCACTGGTCCTTCTGGGAGCAAGGCTACCCGGCGCTGATGGTCACCGATACCGCCTTTTTCCGCTCCCCTTACTACCATACCCCGCAGGATAGCCCGGAGAGACTCGATTATGAACGGCTGGCGCGGGTGGTTGCCGGCCTCGACCGGGTGGTGCTTGACCTCGCCCGCTGATTTCCGGCAGCCTTCCCGGTCTTCCGGCTTGCCAAAAACGCCGCCACCTCTTACTGTAGAGCCATGCAAAAGACCATCATTGCCCTCGGCGCGGTTCTCATCATCGTGGGCTTAGGCTGGCCCTGGCTCAGCAAACTGCCGCTGGGGCGGCTGCCCGGCGATTTCGTCATCGACCGCCCGGGCCTCAAGGTGTATATCCCGATCACCACGATGATCATCGTGAGCCTGGTGCTCTCGCTGCTCTCGTGGCTCTTCCGGAAATAAGGGAGCAACTCGATGCAGCGTTTTGAATACGACGTCACCCGGCACAGTGCCGACACCTTTCGCGAGTTGACTTTCTACTGCTCGGAAAAAGGGGAGTGCACTCTCGACACGGTTCCCCAGGAGCAGACCGACATCTTGAAAGCCCTGCTCAACCAGCGCGGCTGGGAAGGCTGGGAACTGGTACAGCTTGCCTTTGGCGACAACGGCCTGATCGCCTTCTGGAAACGGGCGATCCGGAAATAAGCGGAGCCGACGTGGAACGAAGAAGAGTATGAAAACCCTGTGGGCGCCATGGCGCATGGAATATATCAGCGGTAAGGCCACCAAGGCGGCGGGCTGCATCTTCTGCGCCGCGCCCGACCAGCCGCACGCCAAGGCAGCCCTCCTGCTCCACCGCGACCGGACCGCCACCGTGTTCATGAATCGCTTCCCCTACGCCAACGGCCATCTGCTGGTGGCACCGGCCCGCCATGTCGCCGACCTCACCGATCTCACTCCGGCGGAACAGGCCGTCTGCCTCCAACTGGTAACCGCCGACGTCACCATTCTGCGCCGCCACCTCCGGCCGGACGGCTTCAACCTCGGCCTGAACCTCGGCCCTACGGCCGGTGCCGGTATCGCCGCCCACCTGCATTGGCACATCGTGCCGCGCTGGGAAGGCGACCATAACTTCATGGCCGTGCTGGGCGACATCCGCACCATCCCGGAGCACATCGAGCAGACCTTCGACCGGCTGCTGCCGGATTTTCAGGCGATCACCGCATGAACCGGCCGCTCAAGACCACCCCCATGCTCCAGCAGTATCTGGAGATCAAGGAGCAGCACCGGGACGCCCTGCTCTTCTACCGCATGGGCGACTTCTACGAGATGTTCTTCGACGATGCGGTCATTGCCGCCAAAACCCTCGGCATCACCCTCACTTCACGGAACAACAAGGAAGAAGAGAAGATCCTGAATCCGTGATCTGTTTTCTGGTGAAGGTTTCCGTGTCCTTTGCGGGTTGATTTTTCGGCCATGGCTGTCTTTCTGCCGGGTCGGGTGAAACAAAAAATGATCAATAAAG
>JAJZRJ010000015.1 GCA_021802775.1 Deltaproteobacteria bacterium | reverse complement strand
CCGATAACGGCGCATCTGCCGCGTTGGCGACTCGTTGATATACCAGGTGTATCATCAACATCGTCGCCGCCTTGCCTCTGCACCGTTCTCGAACGCTCACGGATTCAGGTACAAGCAAACAGGAGTCGCATGGCCGGGAAAAAGGGGGAACCAGGATGCCCGGGCCGTGGTCTCATGGCGTGATTGCGACGTCACCCGCCGGGAGGGGAACATGGTTGACGACATCCTGAAAAAATTGATCTGGCTCGGCCACGACGCCTTCCGGCTCACCGCAGCCGGCAAGACCATCTATTTCGACCCCTTCCGGCTCGCCGGCCACCCCGTGCCGGCGGACCTCGTCTGCATCTCCCATGAACACTACGATCATTGCTCGCCCGAAGACGTGGCCAGGATTCAGGGGCCGCAGACGGTGATCCTCACCGAATCGCAGGCCGCCAAAAAACTTGGCCGCGGGGTACGCATCCTGAAGCCCGGCGAGCGGGTGACCGTTGGCGCCGTGACCGTCGAGACCGTCCCGGCCTACAACACCAACAAGAAATTCCACCCCCAGGCCAACCGCTGGCTCGGCTTTGTGCTGACCGTCGCGGGGGTGCGGATCTACCATGCCGGCGACACCGACCTGATTCCCGAGATGGGGCAGATCAAGGCCGATATCGCCCTGCTGCCGGTCTCCGGCACCTACGTGATGACCGCCGAGGAGGCGGCCCAGGCGGCGCTGACCATCCGGCCGCAGGTGGCGATCCCCATGCATTACGGCGGCGGCGTGGTTGGCACCGCCGAGGATGCGGCGCGGTTCGCCCGGGCCCTGGCCGGAAAAATCCGGGTGGAGCTGTTGCCCAAGCACTGATATGGCCTTTTTCCCGATCTGTCTCGATATTGCCGACCGGCACTGTGTGGTGATCGGCGGCGGCCGGGTGGCGGAGCGCAAAGTGGCAAGCCTCCTCGACTGCGGGGCTGCGGTCTCCGTGGTCAGCCCGGAGTTGACCGAACCGTTGCGCTGCCTTGCCGACCAGGGCAAGATCAACTGGGTGGCCCGGCCGTACCAGGCCGGCGACCTGGCCGGCGCCTTTGTGGTGATCGCCGCCACCGACGACCCGGTGGTGCAGGAGGCGGTACACAGTGAGGCGGAGGCGGGCAACACCCTGCTCAACGTGGCCGATGTGCCCAAGTGGTGCAACTTTATCCTGCCGGCCATCACCCGGCAGGGGGATTTGACGGTCGCGGTCTCCACCGCCGGCAAGAGCCCGGCCCTGGCGCGTAAGCTGCGCGAGCAGTTCGACCGGGAGTTCGGCGTTGAATACGCGGTGCTGGTCGAGTTGCTGGGCGAGTTGCGGCAGGTGGTGCTGGCGCGGGGCATGTCGCACCAGCAGAACAAGGAAGTGTTCCAGCGGCTGGTGGAGGCGGATCTGGCATCCTGGCTCCGGGCCGGCGAATGGCAGCGGTTGCGCGACCATGTCCGGCAACTGCTGGCCGACGAAGCGGCCGTCGCCGTGGTTGATGCCATGCGGGCCAAGGCGGAAGCGCTTTTGGGGGGAGAGTAAGACATGCGCGAGTTGTTTCAGCTCACCGTGCTGGCCTACGGGGCCGCGACGATCACCTACCTGGTCTATTTCTTCAGCCGGAACAAACGGGTGCGCGGCGGCGCCCGGGGCCTGCTGCTCGGCGCCGGCGTGCTCCATACCTTCTACATCATCGCCCGCTACCTTGCCGCCGGCCACACCCCCATTGCCAGCAACCACGAGGCGGTCTCCTTCTTCGCCTGGTCGCTCGCCTGGGGCTTTCTCTCCTTCCGCTGGCGCTATCAGGTGAAGAACTTCGGAGCCTTTGTCTCGCCGCTCATCACCCTGCTCATGGTGATCGCCGCCCTTTCCTCCCAGCACATCGTCGAATTGCCGCCGGCCCTGCAGAGCTACTGGCTGCCGATCCATGCCAGCATCGCCATCCTGGCCAACGGGTTCATGGCCCTGGCCTTCTGTGGCGGAGTGATGTACCTCCTCCAGGAACGGGAGATCAAGAAGAAGCACTTCGGCCTCTTCTACAGCCGGCTGCCGTCGCTGGAGGCGCTCGACCATCTGAACCAGCACTGCCTGGCCATCGGTTTTCCGCTCTTGACCCTGGGTATTGTCACCGGTTCGATCTGGGCCAAGCAGGCGTGGGGTGCTTACTGGCAATGGGACCCCAAGGAAACGTGGTCGCTGATTACCTGGTTCATCTATGCCGCGATCATCCACCAGCGGCTCACCGTGGGGTGGCGCCGGCGGCGGGCCGCGATCATGGCCATTGTCGGTTTCTCCGCCGTGCTCTTTACCCTCTGGGGGGTGAATTTCCTGCTGGGCGGGGTGCATTCCTATGCTGGCTGAAACAATTCTCTGCCTGGGGGTGAACCACAAAACCGCGCCGGTGGCGGTGCGCGAAAAACTGGCCTTTTCCGGCGACTGCACCACCCCGCTTACCGAACTGAAGGCCCTGCCCGGCTGCGAGGAATGCTGTCTGCTCTCCACCTGCAACCGGGTCGAGGTGCTGCTGGTGGCGAAAGAGGAGGCAACAACGGCGGCGGAGACGGTACGCCGTTTTCTTTTCGGTGCCAGCGGGATCACGCCGGAGGAGTCCCAACAGTATAGCTACTTCCATCAGGGCAGCGCGGCGATTACCCATGTTTTCCGGGTGGCGGCGAGCCTCGACTCCATGGTGGTCGGCGAGCCGCAGATCCTGGGGCAGTTGAAGGAGGCCTACCGGGCCGCCACCGAGCAGCAGGCCACCGGCGCGGTACTGAACAAACTGCTCACCAAGGCCTTTTCGGTGGCCAAGCGCATCCGCACCGAGACCAACATCGGCGGCAGCGCCGTCTCCATCAGCTACGCGGCGGTGCAGCTCGCCAAGAAGATTTTTGGCGAGCTCAAGGACAAGAAGGTGCTCCTGGTCGGCGCCGGCGAGATGGCGGAACTGGCGGCCGAACATCTGGCCGCCCAGGGCATCGGCAAGGTAGTGGTGGCCAACCGCACGCTGGAACGGGCGGTGAATCTGGCCCGCACCTTCCACGGCACCGCGGTGGGCCTCGACGAACTGGTGCCCCAGCTGGCCGAGGTGGACATCCTTATCAGTTCCACCGGCGCCACCGATCTCATCCTGCGCAAGGAAGAGGTGCGGCCGGTGATGCGCCAGCGCCACAACCGGCCGCTCTTTCTTATCGACATCGCAGTGCCGCGCGACCTTGATCCGGAACTGAACGACCTCGACAACGTCTACCTTTACGACATCGACGACCTCAAGCAGGTGGTGGAGCTGAACCGGGCCGAGCGCCAGAAGGAGGCGGACAAGGCCGAGCGCATTGTCGATGAGGAGGCGATCAAGTTCCTCCAGTGGCTGGAGGCCATGGAAGTGGCGCCGACCATCACGGCGCTGCGTCGAAGGGCCGAGGCGATTCGCGACGCCGAGGTGGCCAAGACCCTGGGCCATCTGCCGGGGTTGGGGGAGAAGGAACGCAAAGGTATTGAACTCATGGCCAACGCCATGATCAACAAGCTGCTTCACGACCCGATGATGTTCCTGAAGGCCGCGGTGCCGGCCGAGGAAAAGCGGGCGCATCTCGCCCTGGTGCGCAAGGTCTTTGGGCTTGATGCCGAAGGGGGCGATTCCGCCTCGTAACCCCCCGTTTTCGATGATTGGGTTGACAGACGCGGCGGTTCCGGGTACTATCCTCCGTTTCCGGGACGGACGCTTTGGCGGCACGGTGTCTGCCGTCTTCCTTTTCCTGACCCGCCTGGCTGTTTCGGAAACGGATTCTGGTGGCCACCGGCAAGGGTGGTGAAACGAGCAAGCGATAGAGGTGGCAGCATGAGCAAGAGAACGTATCAGCCGAGCAACGAGAAGCGGCA
The DNA here is from genome assembly GCA_021802775.1 of Deltaproteobacteria bacterium. GTDB lineage: Bacteria > Desulfobacterota > Desulfobulbia > Desulfobulbales > Desulfurivibrionaceae > JAJZRJ01. The sequence goes on along the minus strand of JAJZRJ010000015.1, from coordinate 53,358 downwards.
TCGTACCCATGGTTTCCGTGTCCGGATGAGCACCAAGAACGGCCGGGCGGTGCTGAGCCGTCGTCGCGCCAAGGGCCGCAAGCGTCTGGCGGTCTGATTTTTCAGGCGCCAGCGCGCTTGGCGCGCCACCGGGCCGGATCATGACGAGCAGGTCGCTGCCGAAAACGGTTTGCATCAGGAACCCCTGGGAATACCGCGAGATTTACAGCAAAGGGCAGCGGCTGCGCGGCGACCACTTCAGCCTCATCTGGCGGGACAACGGCCAGGACGAGGCACGGCTCGGCATCAGTATTCATGGCGTTCGCCACGCGGTGCGGCGCAACAGGATCAAACGAATAATCCGAGAATTTTTCCGGTTGCACCGTCAGTTGATCGCTCCACCCATTGATCTGGTCTTTACCGTCCGGGAGGGCTTTGTTCCCGACTCGCCGGCTGCGGTGGCCGCGGCGGTTCGGCGGGTGCTGGCGCAACAGCCTGCCAAGGCCTTCGGCCTGGCAGAGCCGGTTTCCGATCACGGCGTGCCGCAACCGTAAAGGGTCCGCATGAAAGAATACGGAATGGCCCGGCAGGCAGAATCGGCCCGCAGCAATGCCGGGACCGGTGTTCCGTTCGGCAGGGAACTGCCGTGAAGCATCTGTTGATCGCACTGGTCAGATTCTACCAGTTGGCCCTTTCGCCTCTGTTCCCCCCCTGTTGTCGTTTTACCCCGACCTGTTCTCACTATGCCATCGAGGCCATCCAGGTGCACGGCCCCTGGCGTGGTGCGCTGTTCGCCTTGCGCCGGATCCTGCGTTGCCATCCCTTCCATCCGGGTGGCTCCGACCCGGTGGCAGCGCCGGCGAACTGTTCCGGCAGCCACGATGCCCCTACCCTGAACCGCAAAGAGAGAGACTTATGGAAAGCCAACGTGCTCTAATCACCATCGCCTTGTCGGTGGCGATTCTCATGATCTATCAGTACTTCTTCGTGCCCGCGCCGCCGCCGGTGCCGGAACAGGCTCCGGTGGCAACGCTGGCGGCCAAGGCCGAGGCCCCAAAAGCCCCGCCGGCACCGACCGTCAGCCAGGCGGCCGGCGGGCCGCAGGGGTTGCCGGCCCGGGCCGGCCGTGAGATCCCGGTGGAAACCGATCTCTACAAGGCGGTAGTTGCCGAAGCCAACGGCGTGATCAAGAGCTTCCAATTGAAGCGCTATCGTGAGACGCTGGACCACCAGTCAGCGCTCAAGGAACTGGTCCGCACCACCCCGGCCCAAGGGCTGCCGCTTTTCTTCTCATGGGGGGTGGAGCCGGGGCGGGCCGATCATCTCGTCTATACCGCCGATGCCGCCAAGGTTACGGTGACGGGCGATGCAGCCCAGACCCTGACCATGACCGGTACCCTGCCTTCGGGCCTGGTGATCGAGCGGCGCTATACCTTCCGCAAGGACGACTACCGCATCGGCCTCACCGTCACGGTTCGCAATCGGTCGGATGCGCCGCTCCATGGCGCACCCTATCTCGCCATGGTCAACCGGCCTTTTACCGATCAGGAGAGCCAGTTTCTCTTCCAGGGGCCGGCCGCCTACATGGGCGGGGTGCTCCATGAGTTGAAGCTCAAGGACATCCAAAAAGCGGGGGGCAGCAGTCTGACCGGCAGTGTGCGCTGGGTTGCGTATGAAGATACCTACTTCATGACCAGCATCGTGCCGCAGGAAATGAGTCAGGCCACGGCCCATTTCTCCGTAACCGACGAGAGCAAAGTGACCTCCGTACTGGCCGGTGCCGCCGACACCATCGCTCCGCAGGCGAGCAAGGAATACAAGTACACCCTTTACTTCGGCCCCAAGGAACTGAAACTGCTGAAAACCCTGGGCAGCGATCTCGAACGGGCGGTGGATTTCGGCTGGTTCGACGTGATCGCCCGGCCGACTCTCTATCTGCTGAACTTCCTCTATAAGTTCGTGGGCAACTATGGTCTCGCCATCATCCTGGTCACGGTGCTGATCAAGCTTCTCTTCTGGCCTATCTCCCAGAAGGGCATGGAGTCGATGAAGACCATGCAGAAGATCCAGCCGAAGATGGCTAAGATGCGCGAGAAGTACAAGGACGACAAGGTCCGCCAGCAGCAGGAGATGATGAAACTCTACCAGACCTACAAGGTGAACCCGCTGGGCGGTTGTCTGCCCATGGTGCTCCAGATTCCGGTCTTTTTTGCCCTCTATAAGGTACTGCTGCAATCTATCGAATTGCGGCACGCGCCGTTCATGTTGTGGATCACCGACCTGGCGGCGCCGGACCGGCTCTATATCGGGTTCGACATCCCCTGGCTGCACGGTATTCCGGTGCTGACCCTGCTCATGGGCGGCACGATGTTCCTGCAGCAGAAGATGACGCCCACCACCGGCGATCCGACCCAGGCCAAGATCATGCTCTTTATGCCGGTCATCTTTACCTTCATGTTCCTGAACTTTGCCTCGGGGCTGGTGCTCTATTGGCTCGTCAACAACTTGCTCACCATTGGCCAGCAGTATCTGGTGAATCGGAAGACGGCGCTGGCAGAAGAGTGACCCGTGGCGGCCACCAGGGTGGCCATTCCCGGCGGACCGGAGCGGCTTCGGCCGTCGGCGTGTTTGCAGCGGAGGAAAAAAGAAAATGAGCAACGCCAAGATGGAATACAAGGGCCTCGACATCGACGAGGCGATCAGTAATGCCTGCGCCAGCCTCAACGTGAAACGCGAGGACCTGGAGATCGAGATTGTCTCCACCGGGTCGGTGGGGATTTTCGGGCTGGGCAAGAAGAAGGCGGTGATCCGGGTCTCGCGCCGCGGTGCTGCCCCGAGCGAGGAGGCACCGGCTGCGGCGAAGGCCGGGCCGGAAGCGAAGGCGCGGCCCGAGGCCAAGGCGGAGTCCCGGCCCCGGCCGGAGCCGAAGGCCAAGCCGGAAGCCAAACCCGAGGCCAAGCCGGAGCGGAAGAAGCGGCCGACGGAGGAGGATGAGGATGGCGACCGCGAGGAGGCCGGCGGCGAGCCGCTTACGGCCGAAGAGCTGGAAACGATCAAGGCCCGCCTGGCCGAATTGCTGGGATTGATGGGCTGCCCGGCCCAGGTGACCGCGAGCCAGGATGCCAGCAATAAGGTGCTGGTTCGTATCGACGAGGGCGATCTCGCCACCATCACCGGTCCGGAAGGTCAGACCCTGGACGGCCTCCAGTACTTGCTGCGCAAGATCGTGAGCCGGGTGATCCCCAAGAAGGTGGTCTTAAGTCTGGATGCCGGCACCTTCCGGGAGAACCGCCGCAGGGAGTTGGAGGAGCGGGCGCTGGCGTTGGCCGCTGAGGTGAAGGCCACCGGCAAGGCCCGGACCATCCCGGCCATCAGTCCGGCGGAACGTCGCATTGTGCATCTCGTGTTGCAGCAGGACACCGAGATCCGCAGCCGCAGTGTGGGCGACGGCGTGTTCAAGAAAGTGCTCATCCATCTGCCTGGCAGCAAGCCCCCTGGCCGGCGCCGTTCGTCACGGCGCCGGGGCAATGGTGGCCGGCCGCGCGAGAATAGCTGAACAGCAGCGACAACGCCGGCGGTTGGCAGGGTGTTGATCCGCTGTTGTAAACGTGTTGAAAAGTTGTTGAAAAGTCCGGCAACCGAGCCGGTAAGCGCCGCTCCGGCGGGCACCCGGTGTCGGCGCGCCGCGGCAAGGGGCAAGCCATGGCGATGCCAGATCATTCCGAGGCCACCATCGCGGCCATCGCGACCCCGCCCGGTCCCGGCGGCATCGGGGTCATCCGCGTCAGCGGGCCCGCGGCGCTGCCGGTGCTCCAGGCTTTGTTCCGTCCTCGCAATCCACCCGCGACCTACCACAGCCACCGCCTCTATTATGGCCACGTGGTTGCGCCTGCATCCGGTGTTGCTCTCGATGAGGCGCTGGCCGTCTTCATGCGCGCTCCCCAGACCTATACTCGCGAGGATGTGGTGGAGTTGCAATGCCATGGCAGTTTCCTGGTGCTGCAGGAGATTCTTGCCCTCATCCTCGCGCGGCCCGGCGTGCGTCTGGCCGCGCCCGGCGAATTCACCAAACGCGCCTTCCTGAACGGCCGCATCGATCTCACCCAGGCCGAGGCGGTCATCGAACTGCTCCAGGCTAAAAGCCATGCCGGCGCCCAGATGGCGGCGGATCAGCTGGAAGGGGGGCTTCATCGCGCCATCACTGCAATCCGTGACCAACTGCTCCGCGTTCGTGCTATCATGGAGGTGGCCATCGATTTCCCGGACGAGGAGGTGGAGATCATTGAGCCGGCAACTCTGCGGCAGCAATTGGTGGCCGGAGTGCGGGAGCCGCTTCGTGAAATGGTGGCCAGGGCTGGCCAGGGCCGGCTCTTCCGGGATGGCATTGCAGCGGTGATCCTCGGCCGGCCCAACGTCGGCAAATCGAGCCTGCTGAACAGCCTGTTGCGGGAAGAGCGCGCCATCGTCACCGCGGTGCCCGGAACCACCAGGGATACCATTGAGGAGTACCTGACGATCAAGGGGATGCCGGTGCGGATCATCGATACTGCCGGCATCCGCGACACCGCCGAGACCGTGGAGGAGTTGGGCATCCGCCGGTCGCGGCAGAAGGCGGCGGACGCCGATCTGGTGCTGCTGCTGGTGGATGCCACCGCCGGGCTGACCCCGGGCGACCGGGAACTGCTGGCCAGCATTGGCGACAAAGCGGTGGTGCTGGCGATCAACAAGACCGATATCGCCCCGGCCGAGGCGGTGGCGGCAATACGGCACGCCTGCCCGGAGTTGCCCGCTGCGGCGATTTCCGCCAAGACCGGCGCTGGTATCGGCGAGCTGGAGGAGGTGATTTTCACCACGGTGGCCGGCGCCGGCGCCTGGGAACCGGGCCATGCCAGCGTGCCTAATGTGCGGCACGAGGCGGCGCTCAGGCGCGCGAGCGAGGCAACCGACCGGGTGATCGCGGGGCTTGCCGCGCCGCTGCCGCCGGACCTGATCGCGGTGGAGCTGCAGGCCGCGCTTGATCATCTCGGTGAGATCATCGGCGAGACCACCACCGAGGAGATGCTTGATCTGATCTTTTCGCGCTTTTGCATCGGCAAGTAATAGCAGGGCAACCGCCGGCAGGGAGAAGGGGGCAATGGGGGACGGGCAGAAAGGGCAGGGCAGGGAATCGATCTCGATCAGCAGATCGTCAAGCGTCTTTCCCCGGCTCAAGTTTTACAAACGGTTCAGCCTCAGTCGATGGGGGTGAACATCTCCTTGCCGGCGCCGCATACCGGGCAGGTCCAGCCGTCGGGCAGATTTTCGAAGGCCGTGCCGGGAGGAACGCCATGATCGGAATCGCCGAGCTCCGGTTCGTAGATGTAGCCGCAGACGCCGCATTCGTACTTTTTCATTATGGTCCTCCTTGAGTGCTCTTTTTCAAAGGATTATAGAGAGAGGGCGGGGACGTCAAGAATTTTCTGGTGCCCAAAGGCATGAAGCAAGGAAGCAGCGATGGTGGAACGAGAGGTTGTCATCAGCGAGGCGGCGATCGCCAGCCGGGTCCGTGAACTGGGGGAGATGATCCGCCGTGATTACGCCGGCCGGCCGCTGGTGCTTGTTGGCATCCTGAACGGCGCCTTCATTTTCACGGCCGATCTGGCGCGGGCCATCGATCTGCCGCTGGAGGTGGATTTCATCCGGGTGGCGAGCTACGGCAAGGCCACCAGTTCCTCCGGCACCGTCACTCTGACCAAGGACATCGAACTCGCCATTGCCGGCAAGGAGATACTGCTGGCGGAGGATATCGTTGATACCGGCCGCACTCTCTCCTATCTCAAGGAAATGCTCATGGCGCGTGATCCGGCCTCCCTCAAGATCTGCGCCATGATCGATAAAAAGGAGCGGCGCGAGGTGGCGGTGACGGTGGATTACGCCGGATTTACCGGGGTCGAAGGGTTTCTGGTCGGCTACGGCCTCGACTGCGCCGAGCAGTACCGCAACCTGCCGGCGGTCTACCGTCTGTTGAAGCCGTGAGCCCGCGATGAGCAGCGATCTCCAGGCCAAGGACCGCCAATACCTCTGGCATCCCTATACCCAGATGCACGATTACGCGACGCGCGAGCTGCCGTGCATCGACCGGGCCGAGGGGCTTTTTCTCTACGACCGGAGCGGCAAGCCCTACTACGACACCATCTCCTCCTGGTGGTGCATTGTCCACGGCCACAACCATCCGACCATCATGGGGGCCATCCGCGATCAGCTCGCGCGGCTCGATCAGGTGTTGCTGGCGGGGATTACCCACGAACCGGCCATCCTGCTGGCGGAGCAGCTGGTACAGCGCACCCCGCCGGCCCTCAGCAAGGTTTTTTATTCGGACAACGGCTCCACGGCCTGCGAGATCGCGGTGAAGCTGTCGGTCCAGTACTGGCGGCAGAACGGCCGGCCGGAACGAACCAAGATGGTGGGGCTCACCCGCGGCTACCATGGCGACACCATCGGCACCATGAGCCTGGGCGGCGTGCCTGAATTCCATCAGGCCTTCAGCGGCATGCTCTTCGACTCCTACCGGCTGCCGTCGCCTTATTGCTATCGTTGTCCCGATGGCCGGGAGCAGGCCACCTGCAACTGTGAGTGTCTGGCCGCCTATGAGACCCTGCTCGCCGAACACGGCCGCGAGATCGCGGCGTTGATCATTGAGCCGCTTATCCAGGCCGCCGGCGGCATGATCATCTATCCGGCCAAGTATCTGGCCAGAATTGCCGCCATGACCCGGGCGCGCGGCGTGCATCTCATCCTCGACGAGGTGGCCACCGGTTTCGGCCGCACCGGCACCTTCTTCGCCTTGGAACAGGCCGGCGTTTCTCCGGATTTCCTCTGCCTCTCCAAGGGGCTCACCGGCGGCGTTCTCCCCATGGCCGCAACGCTCACCACCGACGAGATCTATCAGGGTTTTTACGGGGAGTACAGCGCGGGCAAGACCTTTTTTCATGGGCACACCTTTACCGGCAATCCGCTGGCCGCCGCCGCTGCCTTGGGTTCCTTGCGAGTCTTTGCCGAGGGAGAAACCATGGCCGGCCTGCCGGCCAAGATCGAGCATCTGCGGCAACGCCTGGCCCGCTTTGCCGATCTGCCCTGGGTGGGCGAGGTGCGGCAGCTCGGTCTGATCGCGGCCCTGGAGCTGGTGAAGGAGAAGGCGGGCAAGGTACCCTTTGCGCCGGAGGAGCGGGTCGGCTGGCCCATTTATCTCAAGGGCCTGGAAGAAGGGCTTCTCCTCCGACCCTTGGGCAACGTGGTGTATCTCTGGTTGCCGCTCTCGGTGACCATGGCGGCCATCGACGAGATCAGCGAACGGATGTGGCGGATATTGGCCGACCCGACCAATATTGCCGGCATGGGGCGCTGACCCCCGGACTTTTGCGGCAAGGAGAGCCCATGAAGGAATCCGCCTACCTGGAGGGGCAAGATCATCTGGTGGCGCGCATCAAACTGCTTCCAGCCTTTGCGGCCTTTGATGATCATCGCCTCAAATCATTGCTGCGCCTGTGCAAGATCCGCACGTATGAGGCAGGCGAAACCGTGATCCAGGAAGGGGAGCAGGAACGGTGCATGTATTTTCTCTTCTCCGGTGCTGTGCAGGTCAGCAAGGGCGGGAGGATGCTTTCCACCCTGCGCCGCACCGGGGATGTCTTTGGCGAGATGAGCCTGGTGGACGGCTCGCCCCGTTCTGCCACGGTACGGGCCGTGGGCGAGGCTACCTGTCTGACGGTGGATGCCTCCCGGTTGGATCGGTCCGCCGACAAGAATGATGCCGATTTCCGGTCCGCCATGTACCGGATGTTCGCCCATATCCTGACCCAGCGCTTGCGGCTGACCACCGAAGACTATCTCAAGGTGCGGCAGGAACTGGAGCAGGTGAAGAAGAGTGCCCCGCTGGCCACCAAGAGATGAGGCGAGTAGCTAATAGATCGGAATCTGCCGGAGCGAGGCGCGCAGCAGGAAGATCGAGATGGCCAGCACGTACCAGCCGAGGCCCACGAGCAGCACGGTGAGCGCCTGTTTGAAGCGCCGGGATTTTTCGTTGCGGGCGACGATGATTGCCGTGAAGTTTTCCGCGACCGCCGGGCCATGGAAGGTGGAGAGCCAGCGGAGTTTGCTGGAACCGGCAAGGGCGAGATAGAGGGCGATCAGGATGGTGATAAGGCCGATCACCAGGGGAATGCCGCTGGCCGGGCCGGCCGCCACGATGCGGTGGCCGGAAAAGCCGGTCACCGTGATGCCCAAGGCGCCCAGGGTAAAGATGGTCTGCAGCCGTTGCTGCAGCACCGAGAATTGGTGTTGCAGCACTCGCCAGACCTCGGCGTCCGAGCCCAACAGCTGCCGCATGTAGGTGTATTCCCGGTTGATTTCGTCTTCCTTGCTGTTTGGCATCGTCGCTGTTCCTGGGCTTTTTTTCTTATAATAGCATAGTCGCGGAGTTGCCGCCGCCGGGTCCTTTTCTTGCCTTTTTGAAAAAAAAAGTATCTATGATGGGGTATGTTTTTTGGGGGCAGCGCCAAGGCGCTCCCCGTAACCCACCAGCGAGGTCCTTGTGAACAACCGCCAACAGAGCAGAGAGGAGCTTGAGGCTGAAGTCGTTGCGCTTCGCCGGCAGGTGGCCGAGCTGGAAGCGCGGCTTGCCGGCGCGGCTTTACGTGGCAGCATCTGTCCGGTGGAGCGCCCACCCCGGTTGCCGTTGGCGAGCGACGTGGAGTTCATGGGCGACTTTGACGTGCTGCGGGCCAGGGGCGTCAATATTTCCGAGCAGGGAATCTGCTTCGAGGTCCACGAAGAACTCCCCTTTGAGATGCGTTTCGATCTGCATGGCCGCACCCAGACCAGGCGGGCGCACTGCGTCTGGGTGCGGCGGTTGCCCGCCGGCGGCTGCCACCTCGGTCTGCGCTTCGTTCCCCCCAAGCCGGAAGAGAAATTCTGAGCGCGTAGCGCCCATGCACGGTGGGGGCCGAGGTTCTTCCCGCGGCCAGAAACAAGAAGGCCGACCCTGGGATCCAGAGGCGGCCTTCTTGCAGGAGAAAGGAGATAAGAGTTGTGTACTCGCTCTCGGTAAAATGCAACCCTTATGCCAGCGGGAGAAGAAAAAAGAAGAAAGTGATAACTGATTGTTCTGCCGTTGTTTTGTTGGCCAACCACCAGGACGGCAAGGAGATGGCCGGTGTAATTTTTTATACTGTCTGAGGAGAGAGGGCTCGGCGGGAACAGGAATTTTTCCCGTAAAAACCACGGGCTGCCGGCGGGTAAAGAAAATTTTGTGGGATTTCGGGATAATGATTGTATCACCTTGTAGAACCGAGGCTTTTCCGTTGGAAAAGGGTCTGGAGAATTTTGTACCAGTATAAAAAATTGTATCTTCGGCCAAGCGCCGGGAGGGGATGTTGCTGCGGTAGCGGTAGGGGCCGGCAAAGCATGCAGCGGAGCAATCGGCATGGCCTTGACTTGACCATTGCGCTTGACGATGCCGAAAACGATCACCTTGCCATCGGCGCCCCAACCCCGTTTGCCATGCCGCGCACCGCCAAAGGTGGTCTCATCGCAGGCGCTCCCTCGAAGGGCTACGGAATCGCCCAGGCGGCTTGCCGACCACCCATTCTGCCAGCGATAGCGATGGCCGCAGCGTTTGCACTTGCAGCGGCCATCACCTGATTCATAAGCTTTTGCAAAACCACAGCTCGGACACTTTTTCATGACCAAATCCTCTCGGATTTGGTCCGGTTTGGGTAGGAATTACCTTGTTTTGCTCTGGCTAAGGGGACAAAATTGTGTGTATATAGGTGGTAGGGGCTGGGGTTTATCGTATTGTTGGGGGCAGATACGGAGGGAGGGAAAGTATGGCGGCATGGCTTAACGGATTGAGTCTGCGAAAAAAATTGTTCTTGCTGGTGGCATTCGTCTCCATTTCCCTCATGATCAGCATCGGGCTTGGCCTTTTTATCATTAAAAAGGTACAGATCGGTGGCCGGACTTACAGCGGCATCGAGATGAAGACCGGGTATATCGACGATCTTGCCCGCGCCCGCCTCAACTTCAACCTGCTGAACAGCATTCTGAAATCCCAGATCCTTGAATACGATGAAGAGACCATGAGCGGCCTGCGTACCACCATCGAGAAGCAGGACGAGGCGCTGGCCGCGATGCAGGCGAAGCTCAAGGGCGGCGGCGATCCCAAGCAGATGCACTGCGGCTCCTGCCACGCCATCCCCGAAGGCTCTGCCGTGGTCACCTCCTATCGGCAGGCCGAGGCCAATTGGGGCCGGATGAAGGAGATCGTCAAGACCCAGATCCTGCCGGCGCTTCAGCGGGGGGATAAGGCTGGCGCCGCCGCCCTCTTCGAGGGCGACTTCTTCGACATGTACTACGACCTCATGAGCAGCACCAAGGAGGCGGTGGACGAGCTGCGCGGAGTCACCGGGCAGATCAAGGAGTCCACCATCAAGCAGGTGAACTGGTTCACCCTCTTCTTTACCGCCGGCGGGATAGTGTCGATCCTGGCGGTGATCGTTCTCTCCGTCATCTTCGTGCAGAAGATCGTCCGCACCATCAACGGTATCGTCGGCGAGCTGGATCACGCCGCGGACCGCATCACCGACGAGTCCCGCGCCACCTCGGGCTCGACCCAGCAACTGGCGGAGATGGCCTCGGAAATGGCGGCCTCGCTCGAGGAGACCAGCGCCTCGCTGGAAGAGATCACCGCCATGATCCAGCAGAACGACACCAACTCCTCCGAGGCCAACGGTTCCATGCGCCACAACGCCGAGGTGAGCAACAAGGCGAACCTCGATATCGGCGAGATGCAGAAGAGCATGCACGCCATCAAGAAGGACAGCGACGAGATCGCCACCATCATCAAGGAGATCGAGAGCATCGCCTTCCAGACCAATCTGCTGGCGTTGAATGCCGCAGTGGAGGCGGCCCGGGCCGGCGAACACGGTGCCGGTTTCGCCGTGGTGGCCGACGAGGTGCGCAATCTGGCGATGCGGGCGGCGGATTCGGCCAAGAATTCCTCGGCCCTCATCGAACGGGCGATCAAGAACGTGAACGACGGCCTGGCCAAGGTGAACAACGTGGTCGAGGAATCGAATGAGGTGATCGGCGGCACCAAGAAGGTCGGGGTGCTCATCGAGGAGATATCCAACGCCTCCCACGAGCAGACCCAGGGCATTGTCCAGATCAACAAGGCAGTCACCGAGATGGACAGCGGCACCCAGCAATTGGCGGCCAGCGCCGAAGAACTGGCCGCGGCCGCCGAGGCGGTGATGTCGCAGACCATCATGCTGCGCGAGAATATCCAGAACCTTACTGAATTGGTGGAGGGACGGGCCGCCCGCCGGGCTGCCCCGGAGCGGGGTGGTATTGAGCGGCTGGCTTTGCCCGGCAGCCGCTGATCACAAGGTGTCATGAAGTCCGATAAAAGACCCTGCCGCGGCAGGGTCTTTTATCGGACGGGATGCTGGCTGCCGGCCTTGCCCAAAACGTTGTTCCGCAAGAACGCCCTGACCGTACTTACTGCCGTTTTGGCGAGTGCTTCTCCCTATTCCCCGCGCTGGGCGCGAATGCCGTAAAAATTCCCCAAGGGCAGGATGTGCGCCGGCTCGATTTCGGCAAACCCTGCGGCGCGCAACTGGTCGATGGTTTCGTCGAGGCCGGGCAGCGCCGCACAGCCGATGGTGGAGCGCAGGACGATGTCGAAGTTGATGGCCATGGCGCTCGGCCCCCGCATGAGCGAGACGCTGGCAAAGGTGCCACGCGGGGCGAGGCGGGCGTGGATGTGCCGGAAGAGCGCCGGCCTTTCCTCCGGGGCGAAGTAGTAGAGATTGTTGTACAGCGATATGAGATCGAAAGGGCCGTCGAGTTCCGCGGGGGCATTTCGGATATCGGCCGCGAGGATAGTGAAACGCTCCGCGAGGCCCCAGCCGGTAAGATTTTCCTGCGCTTGCTGGACCACGGCCGGCTCCAGGTCAATGCCGATCCCCCGAGCCGTTGGGTGGGCGGCCGCGGCATAGCGCAGGTAGATACCCGAGCCGCAGCCGATTTCAAGAAGTCGGGCCGGCTGGCAGCGGGCGGCCGTGTCGGTGACAAATTCCTTCATGAGCGGCTCTAAGGTGCGGGAGGAGCGGGCGATCAGCGGACCCTTGTCCTCCAGGTAGTTGCCAAGCGGATCCCCCTTGATCCGCCCGGCCAGATGCCGATAGACCGAGCCGTGATAGGCGATGCATTCTTCGAGAAAGGCGGCCAGGGCATCGCCGTTCGGGTCACCCAGCGCCCTGGCCCGCTGCCCCTTCAGGCTGTAAAGGCCAGCGGCCAGGGCCAGCTCGCCCAGGGCAACCCCCAGATCAAGCAGCAGGTAAAGAAACTCGGGCCGGGCCGCGCCCAGTTGCCGGGCGAGGGTTTCCCGGGTTGCGGGTGCCGCGTTCAGGTGCGCCAGCAATCCGGTCTCGATGGCGGCGTAAAGGAAATGCAGGCGCAGGAAGGGGTCGAGGTCGCGGGTGAGGCGAACCTGCGTCAGGGCATGGGGCCAGCCGATAAAGGTCATCAGGGTTTTGATCTGCATGGGGATTCTCCTTGATGAGTGCGGGCGACTTGGTCGGCGTGTCGCCGCGGGTTAACCGAGAGCCACGTCGAGGATCATCATCACCGCAAAGCCGGTGAGGGTTGCCATGGTGACCAGATCGACGTGGCTGGGGGTTTTCTGCGACTCCGGAATCAGCTCCTCCACTACGACGAAGATCATGGCGCCGGCGGCAAAGCAGAGGGCATAGGGCAGGATGTGCTGCATGCGGAGAACGAAGCAGGCGCCCAAGACCCCGGCGACCGGTTCGACCAGGCCGGATGCCTGGCCCATGAGAAAGCTCCGCCAACGGCCCATGCCTTCCCGCCGAAGCGGCAGGGAAACCGCGGCGCCTTCCGGGAAATTCTGAAGCGCGATGCCCACCGCCAGGGCGATGGCACCGCCGATGGTGGCGGAAGGCAGCCCCGCGGCCACGGCGCCAAAGGCCACGCCCACCGCCAGCCCTTCCGGGATGTTGTGCAGGGTGATGGCCAGCACCAGCAACGTGCTGCGCTGCCAGGTAGTCTTGATGCCCTCGCTTCTGGCCATAGGCATCCCCGGGTGGAGATGGGGCAGATAGAGGTCGATCAGGCGCATGAAGATGCCGCCGGCCATGAAGCCGAGCGCGGCGGTACGCCAGGGATTCATCGCCATCTGACCGGCCATCTCGATGCCCGGCGCGAGCAGCGACCAGAAGCTCGCGGCGATCATCACCCCGGCGGCAAAACCGAGCATGGAATCGAGCAGCTTCGGGTTCACCTTTTTGGTCCAGAAGACCAAAGCAGCGCCGGCCGCGGTAACGAGCCAGGTGAAGAGGGTGGCGACAAACGCTTGGGTGATCGGGTGCAGCGGGGTGAACAGAGCGAGCATGCTGCGACCTCTCCGTGAGGTATGGTTTGGGAAAAGGGATATGCGGGCTGCGTATTTTATTGTAATAACAATATACATGCGCTGGGAATTATTTTATAGAGAGGTGCCGGCGCAAAAAAAAAATCAGGGACTGGCTGCGCGCGAGATCGGGCCGCAGCCTGGCGCCCCTGCTCAGAACTCAAGGAATGCTGGATGATTAAACGATTGTTGCAGTTCTTCCGCGGCAAACGCGACAAGGAAAAAAACCTGCGCGCCGAGGAGTCGCCCACGGTCGTGCGGGATGCCGCAACGGAAGAGGCGTCGTCGCCGGCCCACAAACGTCGGCGCCGGCGCAAGAAAAAGGTGGCGGATGGTGCGGCGCCGGCGGCTGTCGCGGCGGTGCCGCAAATGCCGTGGACTCTTGATGAGTTTGCTGTGGTGCCGGAGCCGGGCAAGACCCGCTTCCACGATTACCATCTGCCGCTCGAAGTGATGCACGCCGTCAGCGACCTCGGCTTTCAGTATTGCACGCCGATCCAGGCCGAGACCCTGAGCCACAGCCTGGCTGGCCGCGACGTCATCGGCCAGGCCCAGACCGGTACCGGCAAAACCGCCGTCTTCCTCATCACCCTCATCACCTCCCTTCTTGCCAAGCCACGCGGTGCCGGCCACCCGGCCGCGACCCCACGGACTCTCATCCTCGCCCCGACCCGCGAATTGGTCATCCAGATCGGCAAGGAGGCAGAGGCACTGGCCAAATACAGCGGGCTCACGGTGCAGAGCGTTTTCGGCGGCATCGATTATCAGAAGCAGCGGCTCCAGATCACCGCCGGGCCGGTGGATATCATGGTCGCGACTCCTGGCCGGCTCATCGACTTTCAACGCCAGAAGACGGTGAACCTCGGCAAGGTCGAAATCCTGGTGCTCGACGAGGCGGACCGCATGCTCGACATGGGTTTCATTCCCGATGTGCGGCGCATTGTGCAGAGCACCCCGCCGAAGGAAGAGCGCCAGACCCTTTTCTTCAGCGCCACCATGACGCCGGAGGTCAATCATCTCGCGGCCCAGTGGACCAAGAAGCCGATGCACGTCGAGATCGCGCCGGAACGGGTGGCGGTGGAGAGCGTCGAGCAGGTGGTCTATCTCGCCACGGCCAAGGAGAAATACGACCTCCTCTACAATCTCATCACCAGCCAGAATCTTCAGCGGGTCATCGTCTTTGCCAATCGCCGCGATGAAACCCGCCGGCTCAGCGAGCGCTTGAAGCGCAACGGCATCAACTGCGCCATGCTCTCCGGCGAGGTTTCCCAGGGCCAGCGGATCAGGACGCTGGAGGATTTCCGTAACGGCAAGATCCGGGTGCTGGTGGCCACCGACGTCGCGGGCCGCGGTATCCACATCGACGACGTAAGCCACGTGGTCAACTACACCCTGCCCTACGAGGCAGAGGATTATGTGCACCGCATCGGCCGCACCGGCCGGGCCGGCGCCAAAGGGATTTCCATCAGTTTTGCCTGCGAGGAAGGCGCCTTCTACATGCCGGAGATCGAGGCGCTCCTTGGCCACAAGCTTGAATGCGTCCACCCGCCGGCCGAGCTGTTGACCCCGGCGCCGCGCGGCACCGTGGAAATCAGCGAGCAGCCACGCGGTGGCCGACCACCCCGCTCCGGTTCGCCATCGGGCCCGGGCCGGCCTCGCGGCCGCCGTTCGGGGCCGCCGCGTTCCGGTTCCCGCTCCGGCACGAGGCGATAACCACGTGGGCGATTCGCCGATCAGCGGCGCCCTCGCCGCAGCAGCATGAAAACGCTGACCACCGAAACCGCGACCACCCTTCTGGAACTGCTGGCCGAGTCCGGTTACTCGCGCACCAAGGTGAAGCAGCTCGTCAAGTATCGCGCCGTGTCGGTGGCCGGCAGGGTGGTGACGCAACTCGATCATCGCGTACCGCGCGGCGCCGAAGTATGCATCAAAACCGCCCAGGAGATGCGCAACGCCGAACCGCCCCCCGGTCTACCGGTGGTGTACGAGGATGATGCGCTCATCGTCATCATCAAGCCCGCCGGCCTGCTTTCCATCGCAACGGAAAAAGAAAAACAGCGCACCGCCTATTACCGGCTCAATGCCCATTTCAAAGAACGGGATGCGGCCGCGCGAATTTTCGTGGTTCATCGGCTTGACCGCGATACCTCCGGTTTGCTAGTCTTTGCTAAAAGTGAGGACGTGAAGAAGGCCTTGCAGGAGCAGTGGCCCACGGTGGAGAAACGGTATATCGCCGTGGTCGAAGGGGTACCCGGTGAGCCGCACGGTACCATCAGCAGTTGTCTGCGCGAGAGCAAGGCGCTGCGGGTGCACACGGTGCGCGGCAAGGGGGAAGGCAAATTGTCGGTGACCCATTACGCGGTGCGGGAGGCCGGGCCGGAATATGCCCTGCTTGATATCTCCATCACCACCGGCCGCAAGAATCAAATCCGTGTGCATCTTGCCGACCTTGGCCACCCGGTGGCGGGCGACAAAAAATACGGCGCCGCCAGCGACCCCCTTGGCCGGCTGGCGCTGCATGCCGCCTTTCTCGCCTTCACGCACCCACTCACCGGTGAGCGGCTGGAATTTACGGCAGCAATGCCGAAGCGGTTTCAGACGCTGTTTCCCAAAGGCGCCGCCACAGCAAGCGGGCCGGCGTATCCTGATAACTTATCAGCAGAAGGAGCAACGACCATGAGCAAGGCACAGGACAGCAAGAAGGAAACCAAGAAGGCCCCGGCCAAATCCATCAAGGAAAAACGGGCGGAGAAAAAGGCGAAGAAGGCGGAGAAGAGCCGGGGCTGATCCGGTTTTTTTCCGCTGATTTTGGTGGCAGGATGCATGATCCGGAAAGGCGGGGATGACCGCATCCACTAGGCTGCCGTGGCAACCAGGCAGTGTGCCGTTGATGCTGGCGCCGATGCAGGGCCTCACCAACCGCGCTCTGCGAGGCCTGTTCATCGAACAGGTGCGGCCCGATGCGGTCTTCACCGAATTCGTCCGGGTCAAGGCCAGCGCCCGCAAAAACATCTCCGGCAACGATCGTCAGGAGGTGACGAGCAGCACCAGTCAGGTGCCGCTGGTGGTGCAACTCATCGGCAGCGATATTCAGGCGCTGCTTACTGCCGCCGTCACCGTGCAGGAGTTGGGGGCAACGCATCTCAACATCAACCTCGGTTGTCCATACGGCCGCATGACCGGCAACGCCTGCGGCGGCGGGATGTTGCGCGATCCGGGACGGCTGGCGCCGATTCTTTGCGGCCTGCGCGCCGCGATCCGCGGCACTTTTTCGGTGAAGGCCCGTGCCGGTTTTACCGATCCCGCCGAACTTTTCACTCTGCTGCCGCTCTTCGAAGAGTGCGGTATCGATTTCCTCATCATCCATCCCCGCACCGTCAAGCAGCGCTACGCCGGCCAGGCGGACCATCGGATCACCACCGAGGTGGTCCGCCGCACAAGGTTGCCGGTCATTGCCAACGGCGATATCTTCACCGCCGCCGATGGTCATCGGGTGCTCGCCGAGACCCATGCCGCCGGGCTGATGCTCGGTCGCGGCGCCATCAACGATCCGTTTTTATTTGAACGACTGCGCGGTAACGCCCCGGTCGAGATTGATGCCGCCACCCGCCGCATCCAGTTGTACCGCTATCTGCAGGCGTTGCTCTCGCGCTATCAGGAATTGTTT
This sequence comes from Deltaproteobacteria bacterium, assembly GCA_021802775.1. Lineage (GTDB taxonomy): Bacteria > Desulfobacterota > Desulfobulbia > Desulfobulbales > Desulfurivibrionaceae > JAJZRJ01. The sequence continues at coordinate 36,244 of JAJZRJ010000015.1, read as the reverse complement.
TGCGGTGATCAGCAGGTATTGTGCAAGATGAAAGAAGTGCTCTGCCAGGTGCGCGAGTCGGCGAGTGAGCGGCCAGTGCGGCAGTTGCTGCGCAGTCGAACGCTTGCGCTGTTTGCCGAACGTCTGGAAAATTTTGGCAACGATGGCGAAGGGCAGGAGTGAGCGCATGCCGGCGCGAGAGGCAATGCTAGCAATCCCTTGTGCCACAAGGGATTGATGGCTCAGGGCGATGAAAAATTTTCTCCGCGGAATATGCGCTTGCGTGGTGCGCGGGGATCGACACCCGAAAAAAAATGCAAAATTACGCAGGTAAATTTGTCAATATACTTTTTTTTATGATAGAGTTTTTGTAGAAGGGGTAAGGGAGTAGCTGTTGGACCGTGAAATTCACAGAACAACATTAGCAAGAGGAGAAAGAGAGATGGTAGAAAAAACCACGGTCGCCAAACCCGCGGCAAAGAAGGCCCCGGCGAAAAAGACCACGGCGAAGAAGACGGTGAAGAAGGCCGCCCCGGCGAAGAAGGCAACCGCTGCCAAGAAGACCACCGCAGCGAAGAAGGCCCCGGCCAAGAAGGCGACTGCCGCCAAGAAGACCACGGCGAAGAAGGCTCCGGCCAAGAAGGCGACCGCTGCCAAGAAGACCACCGCAGCGAAGAAAGCCCCGGCCAAGAAGGCGCCCGCTGCCAGGAAGACCACCGCAGCGAAGAAAGCCCCGGCCAAGAAGGCTGTTGTGGCGGCGAAAAAGGCGATCTAACTAGCGCCTCTTCGTGCGTGTCGTGCTGCCTGCGTTCGCAGGAGGACGGCAAAAAAATGAAAGGATGGAGTGACCGCGGATGGTGACTCCATCCTTTTTGTTTTTCGTGATCAGCGGGTTTTCCAGGCTAGACGGCAGCGACGCCACGAAAGTGGTGGCCTCGCCCGTGGCAGGATGGTTGATGGTGAGTCGGCTCGCATGGAGCGCCTGACGCGGGATGCGCAGGCGCAGCCAGTCATTGCTGGTGAGTTGGTCGCTGATGAAGCGGAGAAAAAGTGTTGCGTCCACGCCATAGAGTTTGTCGCCCGCCACGGGGAAACCCAGGGCCAGCAAGGTGGCGCGGATCTGATGGCCGCGGCCGGTGAACGGGCAGGCACGAAGCAGGCTCAGGCCGCTGTCACTTTTCAGCCGCGTGAAATATGTGGTGCAGAGCTTGGCTCCGAGTAGCGTCTGCTCCGGATCAAAGCGCATCTTCTTGCGCACGCTGCCGGCCGGGTCCCGGTCCCAGCCAGCCGGTTGCCGCGACTTCGTGCGGCGGGAATTCTCCCTCGACGATCACCAGCAGGTCATCGTCTTCATACACCTCATACACCGGCGAATACTCGGTGGCCACGTTTGGCTCCACCAGGGCGGGTGGTTGATAGACGAGTTCGTCGCCCCCGGCCAGCAGGGCCTCGGCGGTGGCTGGCGCGTTGTTCAGCAGCCCGCGGCCGGCCGTTAGTTCCGCCTGCCAGGCCTGGTGATCGTGGTAGGTGAAACGGCGGGCCAGAAAGGCGAGCAGCCCGCAGCCAAGGTAAGATCACCGGAAAGCACCTCGTGGACAGTGCCGGCATCGTCGCGGATGTGGAGGCGCCCATCCTCATCAGGTCCGAGGGAGATGCCGGTCACCACCGCGCCTTGCGGGGTAATCCAGGTAAGGCGTTGATCCGTGAGCCCGTCATGCTGCCGCCAGGCGGCCAGAATCTCCGCGAAGCCCCCCTTCTCCAGCAACCGCACCACATCATCCACTTCTTCCACCAGCGCCAGCAGCAGCGGGCCGCGCATAAACTCCCGACCCGCCGTCGCAGCCAGCGAGGTGGCCTTGTCGTTTAATTCCGCCGGGAAAAAGGCCTGCGGCGTGTTCACGTTGATGCCGATGCCGAGGATCACCGCCATCGGCCCATCACCCACGAGCCCCGAGGTCTCGGCGAGGATGCCGCCGCATTTTTTCCCGTGGAGCAGCAAATCGTTGGGCCACTTGAGCCGGACCCCAACATTGGTGGCCCTGACCACGGCCCGGCAGAGGGCCACCCCGGCCGCCAGGGTGATCTTGGGCAGGTCGGCCAACTCCAGGGTGGGCCGCAGGATGAAGGAGACGTAAAGGCCGCGGCCCGGCGGCGAGAGCCACTGACGGGCAAGACGCCCCCGGCCGGCGGACTGGCCCTCCGCCACCACCAGGGTGCCGGGTGGGGCGCCTTCACGGGCCAGGGCCATGGCCACCGTGTTGGTCGAATCGGTCGCCGCCAGAAAGCGGACCGGATGGCCGGCAATCCCGCCATCATCCCGCATGCTCTGCCAGAGGGGATCGTGCATCACAGGGGGAACGGCCAGGAGGCACGAAGGCGGGCCAGGGCCTCGTGGTTGGTGAGGTCGATGTGGAGCGGGGTGACGGAGATGACCCCGGCCAGCACCGCCTGGGCGTCGGTATCTACCCCTTCGTCCCAGTAGGGCGTGCCGCCGCCGATCCAGTAATGCTGATTCCCCCAAGGGTCGAAGGTCTCCTTGATGGCGTCGTCGTAGAGCCGCCGGCCCTGGCGGGTGAAGCGGGCGCTGTTGAGTTCCGGCAGGTCCGGCACGTTGACGTTGAACAGGGTGTCCTTGGGCAGGCCATTCGTGAGGATGGCAGCAGCGAGCTGGCCGGCAAACCGGGCTGCCGCCTCATAGCGGACGGTACCGTTTTGTGCCACCAGTGAAACGGCGAACGACGGCACCCCCAGGAGCGTGCCCTCCTTGGCCGCGGCCACGGTGCCGGAGTAGTTGACATCGTCGCCGAGGTTGGGGCCGGGGTTGATGCCCGAGACCACCAGATCGGGCTTGCGGGGCAAGAGCTTCTTGACGCCGATGGTGACGCAATCGGTGGGCGTGCCGTCGATGGCATGGACCTCCGGCGCCAGCTGCCGCACCCGCAAGGGGCGCTTCATGGTGAGCGAGTGGCTGGAGGCGCTGGCATCCTGCTCCGGCGCGATCATCACCGCCTGGCCGAGGGTCTGCATCGCGGCAAAGAGCGCGGCAATGCCCGGCGCCTGCACGCCATCGTCATTGGTGACCAGAATGAGGGGTTTGTGGTCGAGCATGGCCCCACTCTATTCCAACTCCGTCCAAAAGTGGAGATTTTCCGCTGCGGGCCGCCCTTCTTTTTTAGTCGCGTTTGCGCTATAGTAGGGGAAAATCAACCCATGAGAGGGAGGGGATATGCCGTACGTCAACATCCGGGTGGCCGGGACTTTGAGCAAGGAGCAGAAGGAGGCGATCTGCGCCGGGGTCACCACGGTGATCTGCGAGGTGGCCAAGAAACCGGCGGATTCGGTCCTGATCTTCATCGATGAAGTGGCCCGCGAAAACATCGCCTCCGGCGGCAAGCTGCTGATCAAGCCCGCCTGATGCTGCCGCTCTTTGCCTTTGCCGCCGCCAACCGCGAGCAGGCCGAAAAGCGGTTGGCCGAGCTGCGCGAGCAGCTCAACTATCACGCCTACCGCTACTACGTGCTCGACGACCCGCTCATCGCCGATGTCGAATACGACCGCCTTTTTCAGGAGCTGCTGCGGCTGGAAGAGCAGTATCCGGAACTCGTCACCCCGGATTCACCGAGCCAGCGGGTAGGCGGCGCGCCGCTTACGGCCTTTGCCCAGGTAACGAGGGAGATCCCCATGCTCAGCCTGGAAAACGCCTTTGGCGACCAGGATCTCCGTGACTTCGAAGAACGGCTCCGCCGTTTCCTCAACAGCAACGAGCCCCTCGCCTATGTGGCCGAACCCAAGCTCGACGGCCTGGCTGTGGAGCTGGTCTATGAGGGCGGCATTTTTACCCTTGGCGCCACCCGCGGCGACGGGGTGACCGGCGAGGAGATCACCGCCAACCTCAAAACCCTTGCCACGGTGCCGCTCCGCCTCCGGCCGCCGGCCAAGGGCAAAGTGCCGGCACGGCTGGCGGTGCGGGGCGAGGCGTATCTTTCGCTCACCGGCTTCAGGGAATTGAATGCCCAGCGGGCGCAGAGCGGGGAAGCACTCTTTGCCAACCCGCGCAACGCCGCGGCTGGTTCCTTGCGCCAGCTCGATTCCAGAATCACCGCCCAGCGGCCCTTGGCCTTTTTCGCCTATGGCGTGGACGACCCCACCCACCTGCCCTGCGCAACCCAGCACGACCTCTTGCAATATCTGGCAGCCTGCGGCTTTGCTACCAACCCGCATACCAGACGCTGCCCGGATCTGGAGAGCGTGATCGCCCACTTCCATCACCTGGCAACCATCCGCCACGATCTGCCCTACGAAATCGACGGCATGGTGGTCAAGGTGGATGATTTTGCCGTGCAGAAACGCCTCGGCACCAAGGCACGCAGCCCGCGCTGGGCCATTGCCGCCAAATTCCCCGCCTCTCAGGCCACTACCCGCCTAGTCAATGTGGAATTCGGCGTGGGCCGCACCGGCGCCATCACCCCGGTGGCGCTTCTCGAGCCGGTGGAGATCGGCGGGGTGAGGGTGAGCCGTGCCACCCTCCACAATGAGGACGAGGTGCGGCGCAAGGATCTCCGCCTTGGCGACACCGTGCTGGTGCAGCGGGCCGGCGACGTGATCCCCGAGGTGGTCAAGCCGGTAATCGAACAGCGCACCGGCAGCGAAACGCCCATCCGCATGCCCACCAACTGCCCGGAATGCGGCCACCCCCTCGTGCGGCCGGCCGAGGAGGCAGTCACCCGCTGTCCCAACCCCGCCTGCCCCGCCCAGCGGCTACGCTCGCTCATCCACTTTGCCAGCAAGGCCGGCATGGATATCGAGGGGCTTGGCAAGAAGGTGATGGAACAATTGGTGCAGGAAGGGCTGGTGCGCGACATCCCGGATATCTTCCGCCTGCGGGCCGAAGACCTGGCACCACTCGACGGCTGGGGCGAAAAGTCGGCGGCCAATGCCGTGGCGGCCATCGCGGCCCGCAAAAAGACGAGCCTCGCCAAGCTGTTGGCGGCCATCGGCATCCGCCACGTGGGCGAGGTGACCGCCCAACTGCTGGAGGAACATTTCGGCACCATGGAGGCCCTGCTGCGCGCCACCGAAGCGGATTTCCTGGAGGTGGCCGGCATCGGCCCCCAGGTGGCGGCAAGCCTCGCCGATTTCTTTGGCGACCCGGCTGCCCGGCAGATGCTGGCTACCTTGCAGGAACTGGGGCTCACCATCGCTGCTTCCCCGAGCGCCCGCGAATGGCTGCGACTCAGCGGTACCCTCTTTCTCTTTACCGGCGCGCTCCTTCATTTTTCCCGTAGCGAGGCCAAGGCGCGGGTAAAAGAGCTGGGTGGCCAGGTCGCCTCAGCCATGAGCAGCAAGGTGACCCATCTGGTCTGTGGCGAGAAACCTGGCTCCAAGATTACCAAGGCCCAGGAACTCGGGATCCGAATCCTCAACGAACAGGAGTTCGAAGCGCTGCTCAACGGCTGAGACGGAGGGCCAGATGGCACGGCAACGGGTGCGGGTACAAATCGAGGGACTGGTGCAGGGGGTCTCTTTCCGGGCACACACGGAAGAGGAGGCGCTCCGGCTGGGACTCGCCGGCTGGGTGCGCAACCGGCCCGATGGCGGGGTGGAGGCGCTCTTCGAAGGAGAGGAGGCGGCGGTGGAACGAATGATCGCCTGGTGCCATCGTGGCGCCCCCCGCTCGCTGGTCCGGCGGGTCACGGTGCAGCATGAGGCGCCGCAAGGGAAAACGGCCGGCTTTACGATCCGTTATTGACAGCGCTGCCCTGGTCGCGTAAAGTAGCGGCCGCTCTTCAAACCAGGATGTACGAGGAATCGGGCAGATGGAACTGATACGGGAAAACGAACGGCGCCAGGCGCCCCGAAAGAATGTCATGCGGATCAAGTGCCCGCGTTGCGGCAATGACGGCGATTTCCTCGAGGTGGCCGACGGCGTGGTCCTCACCACCCGCTACGTCCAGAACGAGGATGGCAGCTTTTCCCAGGAGGGCGACGAGTCCCAGATCCTGGGGGAGATCAAGTTCTATTGCGGCGAGTGCAACGCCGACCTCACGGAATTCCACCAGCGTTTTCTGGAAATGCTCTTCTAGGCAAGCCGTGGCCGGGCAGCTTCACCGGCCGTTCCCAGCGATCGCAGGTACAAAAAAAGGAAGAAGGGGGACAAACCTTCTTCCTTTTTTCATTGGCAAAGCCAAACGATACGGGGATGCGATCACACGCAGCCGGTCGGCTTCGGCAGACCCGCCATCTTGCAGGCGCCCTTGCCCGGACCAGACGGGAACAGCTCGTAGATGCGCTTCAGCGGGAAGCCGGTGGCCTTGGAGAGGATGCGGACCATCGGCGCAATACCGTTCTTCTTGTAGTACTCCTGCAGGGTGTCGATTACCTTGCGGTGCTCGTCGGTCAGGTTGTCGATACCCTCGACGCCCTTCACGTACTCAACCCACTCCTCGCTCCATTCTTCCATTCCGCGGGTCAGGAAGCCGTCCTCGTCTACGTTGAAGACCTTTCCCTTGTGCTCTAAAGTCGGCATGCTAGTTCCTCCTAGATAATAAGGTTAATCTATACGGAAACATTCACTTAATCACTTAATTAAGATGCCACTACTTACTATACCCATTCCCCTTTGTCAAGCCGCCTAATCAATAGCGCTCAGCGCCAAGCCTTCCGCCACACCCCGATTCGCCAAAACAGAGAGCCCCCGCCAGCACGGCGGAGGCTCTCTGAAATGTACGAACCGAAACGGATCGGCGCAGCGGCTTACATCATGCCGCCCATGCCACCCATGCCGCCCATGCCGCCCGGCGGCATGCCGGCACCCGGCTTCTCCTCTTCCGGATGCTCGGCCACCATGCACTCGGTGGTCAGCAGCAGACCGGCAACGCTGGCCGCGTTCTGCAGGGCGAAGCGGGTCACCTTGGCCGGGTCGATGACGCCAGCCTCGATGAGGTCTTCGAACTTCTCGCTATCGGCGTTGAAGCCCTTGGCGCCCTTGAGGTTCTTCACCTGCTCGACGATCACCGAGCCTTCGAGGCCGGCGTTGTTGGCGATCTGGCGTACCGGCTCTTCGAGGGCCCGGGCCACGATCTTCTTGCCCAGCTCCTGCTCGTGGGAGAGCTTGAGCGCCTTGATCGCATTCAGGCAGCGCAGGTAGGCCACGCCGCCGCCGGGCACGATGCCCTCTTCCACCGCGGCGCGGGTCGCATTGAGCGCGTCTTCCACCCGGGCCTTCTTCTCCTTCATCTCCACCTCGGTGGCAGCCCCGACGTTGATCACGGCCACGCCGCCGATCAGCTTCGCCAGCCGCTCCTGGAGCTTCTCGCGGTCGTAGTCGGAGGTGGACTCGTCGATCTGGGCGCGGATCTGCTTGACCCGGCCTTCGAGCTTGGCCTTGTCGCCGGCGCCATCGACGATGGTGGTGTTGTCTTTGTCAATAACGATGCGCTTGGCCGAGCCGAGGTCGTTCACGGTGACGTTCTCCAGCTTGATGCCGAGGTCCTCGGAGATCACCTGGCCGCCGGTGAGGATGGCGATATCTTCCAGCATGGCCTTGCGGCGGTCGCCGAAGCCCGGGGCCTTGACCGCGGCCACGCTCAGGGTACCGCGCAGCTTGTTGACCACCAGGGTGGCCAGGGCCTCGCCGTCCACGTCCTCGGCGATGATCACCAGCGGCCGGCCCATCTTGGCGATCTGCTCCAGCACCGGCAGCATGTCCTTCATCGAGCTGATCTTCTTCTCGTTGATCAGGATGTAGGGCTCGTCGAGGTTGGCCTCCATCTTCTCCGGGTCGGTGACGAAATAGGGGGAGAGGTAGCCGCGGTCGAACTGCATGCCCTCGACCACGTCCAGCGAGGTCTCCATGGACTTCGCTTCCTCCACGGTGATGACGCCTTCCTTGCCCACCTTGTCCATGGCCTCGGCGATGATGTTGCCGATGGTGGCATCGTTGTTGGCGGAGATGGTGCCGACCTGGGCGATCTCCTTCTGTTCCTTGGTCGGCTTGGCGATGTTGCGCAGCTCGGCGACCACGGCCTCAACCGCCTTGTCGATGCCGCGCTTGATGTCCATGGGGTTGTTGCCGGCAGCCACCATCTTGGAGCCCTCGGCGTAGATGGCCTGGGCGAGAATGGTGGCGGTGGTGGTGCCGTCGCCGGCCACGTCGGAGGTCTTGGAGGCAACCTCCTTCACCATCTGGGCGCCCATGTTCTCGAACCTGTCCTTGACCTCGATCTCCTTAGCCACGGAAACGCCGTCCTTGGTGATGGTCGGCGCGCCGAAGGATTTCTCCAGCAGCACGTTGCGGCCCTTGGGGCCGAGGGTTACCTTCACGGCGTCAGCCAGAATATTCACGCCCCGCAGGATGGATTCGCGGGCCTTGGCACCATACTTGATATCCTTTGCAGCCATTGCTCAGTTCTCCTTCGTCTGGTTCTCTAGGTTAGCGTTTCGGATGAGGCTTACTTCTCCACCACGCCGAGGATGTCGTCCTCGCGCATGATGAGGTATTCCGTGCCCTCGATCTTTACCTCGGTGCCGCCGTACTTGGAAAAGAGGACGCGATCACCCACCTTGACCTCCACCGGCACCCGGTCGCCCTTGTCGTTGAGCTTGCCATTACCCACGGCAACGACCTTGCCCTCGGCCGGCTTCTCCTTGGCGGTGTCGGGGATGATGATGCCACCCTTGGTTTTCTCCTCACCCTCCAGTCGCTGAACCAGGATGCGATCATTCAACGGACGAATTTTCATTGAACACCTCCATCTCTCTTTAGCATTGTGTTGATTTTAGGAAATCGCCGGCAATGGCGGTAGCCATGCATCCGGCGGATGGTTTGCAGGGGTAGCCCCCAGTCCGGCTGGTCGCCGCATCACTCGAAAGGAAGAAGCGCCGTTACCAGACTGGGCCAAATAATAGGTACCGCATTTTAAAAAATCAAGGCGCGGTAGCTTAATTTTTTATTCGACAAATTCAGCAGAAAATTCAGCAGATTACACAAGGAAACTCCAAAAGCCACCACCCTACAGGGTCTCGACCCAACCGTACGGGTCCCTGGCACGGCCATATTGAATGGCCTGCAGTTCATCGAACAGCCGTTGAGAGAGTGCTCCGGTCTTGCCGCCGTTGATGACGCAGTCCCGCCCCTGGTAGTGCAGGGCGCCGACCGGCGAGATCACCGCGGCGGTACCGGTGCCGAAGGCCTCCTTGAGCGTGTCTCGACCGCCGGCCTCCAACACCTCATCAATGGAGATCGGCCGTTCCACCACCGGATAACCCCAGTCCCGAATCAGGCGCAGGGCCGAATCCCGGGTGATACCGGGCAGGATACTGCCCGACAGCGGCGGCGTGATCACCTCGTCGCCGATGACAAAAAAGATGTTCATGGTGCCGACTTCCTCGACATAGCGCCGCTCACAGGCATCGAGCCAGAGTACCTGGGTGAAGCCCTGCTTCTTGGCCTCTTCCGCGGCCCGGATGCTCGCCGCGTAGTTGCCGGCGGCCTTGGCCGCGCCCACCCCGCCCGGCACCGCCCGCACGTACTGGTCGGTCACGTAGATCTTCACCGGATTGAACCCTTCGGGGTAGTAGGCACCCACCGGGCTCATGATGATGAAGAAGAGATACTGCTTGGCCGGCCGCACCCCAAGAGCCGCCTCGGTGGCGACCATCGTCGGCCGGATATAGAGCGTGGCACCGGGGGCCGAGGGCACCCAATCCGCATCGCTGCGCACCAGGGCCTTGAGCCCGGCCAGGGCCGTTTCGAGCGGCAGGGCCGGCATGCAGAGCCGGCTGGCCGAGATGTTCATCCGTGCCAGGTTTGCCGTCGGCCGGAAGAGATGCACCGCGCCGTTGCCGCCGCGATAGGCCTTGAGCCCCTCGAAGATCGCCTGGCCATAATGGAAGACCATCGCCGCCGGGTCGAGAGAGAAGTTGGTGTAGGGGCGCACCTCTGGGTCATGCCAGCCGCCTTTGACCGCGTCATAGGGCATGACGAACATGTGGTCGGTGAATAGCTGACCAAAGCCGAGCGCCGTGCCATCAGGCCTGGGTTTGCGCTCTGCCGCCGCAACCTCGTGAATGGTGATCTCCATGATGCCTTCCTGTCTGCTGCCTGCGCCTGCGCCCATCGCCCACCAAAAGCCAGAGGCGCGGTGCCTTCTCCAAAAAGACACACTATAGCGGATTCTTATCCGCCTTCAAACAACTTATTTTGACGCCCCGGCCAATCTGGTATAGTGACAAAGAACCATCCGACCCACCTTCTTCTCTTTCGGTGACTGCCCATGCAAGAAACGCCGCCCTCGGCCATGGTCCTGCGTTACTTCCTGCTGTTGTTCCTGATCGTTATCCTGCTGCTGGGCCGCCTGCTCTGGCCCTTTCTCTCGATCCTCATCTTTTCCTACCTCCTGACCAGCATGTTCCACCCGCTTTACGAGCGGATCAACCGCAGAGTCTCGCCCCTCATCGCCTCGGCCATCACCTGCCTGCTCATCGTGCTCATCGTCTTCATCCCGCTGGCGATTTTCGCCGCGGCCCTCTCGCAGGAGGCGCTCCATCTTTACGAGGTGGGCAAGAGCGCCAAGATCGGCATGAAACTCCAGAGCCTCCAGAGCGGCGAGCTCTATGGCAAGATCCAGACCCTTCTGCAGGACTTCGGCCTCACCGTCACCCCGGAGACGATCAACGAGGCGGTGGCCAACCTCACCCGCCGGCTGGGGCTCTATCTGTACGACCAGGCCAGCGCCTGGGCCGCCAACATCATGCACTTCTTCATCAACTTCGCCCTGATGATCATGACCATCTTCTTCCTGCTCATCGACCAGGAGCGGCTGCTTAACTACCTGCTGCGCCTCTCGCCGCTGCCCGACGATCAGGACCGGCGGCTGCTCAAAAAATTCGACGAGACCACCAACGCGGTCTTTTTCGGCAACGGCGTCACCAGTCTGGTGCAGGGCGTCTTCTGCGGCATCATCTTCGCGATTTACAACCTCGGCCCACCGGTGGTCTGGGGGGTCATCTCGGCGGTGCTCGCCTTCCTGCCCATCGTCGGCATCGGCCTGATACTTCCCCCGGCCGCGGCAGTGCTGATGTTTCGGGGCGACATCGAAGGAGGCATCCTGGTCATAGGGTTCTATGTGCTGATCACCATCTTCATCGAGTATGTGCTGAAAACCAAGATGGTGGGCAATCAGGCGCAGATGCACTCGCTCCTGGTGCTGCTCGCCATCATGGGCGGGCTCAACACCTTCGGCCTGCTCGGCATCGTCTACGGCCCGCTCATTGTCAGCGCCTTCCTGACCCTGGCCGACATCTACATCACCAGCTACGACAAGTATGTGAAAAGCGGGGGATTGGAACGGTAGTAAGGATATCTTCCCGTTGTCACGCAGCCGACCAGGCGGGCCGGGGCACATGGCGAGTGACCAGGCGCCAGTTCCCGCTCTTTACAACCACGCTAACCACTTCATGGATCTGCCTCCGGCGTCGGCGGCAGCGCCGGCATTGTCGTCATGTTGCTGATCATGGTGCTCCGCGACGCGGCAAAACCGCTGGCCACCGACATTAAGACCGCGGCCAGGTAAGGAATCGACTGTACCAGCAGCACCAGGATCCAGATCATCAGGTCGGCGGTGTCCGACCCTTGGCGGTCAGCCACACTGATGGCCGCGAGCCACAGGGCGAGCATGATCAGCATTTCCTCTCGCGCCGACTCCAGGGCCTGGAGCAGGGCGTGGCGCTGGGCCAGCTTCGGGGTGCGGAAAAAGGGCTTGTCCTTGGTGACAAAGCCGACGCAGATCGCCTGGGCAATGGTATGGGCCAAGGAAAGGCCGGCGATGGCCGAGGCGAGCGTCTGGGTGATCGAGGCGCCGATCCGCGTGCGATAGAGATAGATCATCTTGCCCACCTTGAAAACAAAGAGGGTGAGCGGCATGATCGAGAGAATCACCAGCGGCGGGTCGAACTTGAGCGGATAGAGCACCATGAGCAACGACCAGACCAAGGCACCGATGGTGAAGAAGAGGTTGAGGCTATCGGAAAGCCACGGCAGCCAGCCCGCGATGAAGTGATACCGCTGGCCCCTGGTCAGGCCGGTTTTTTCCTTACGGAAAAGGGAGCCGGCGTGGCGCCGCAGAATCTGCACCGCGCCATAGGCCCAGCGGAAGCGCTGTTTTTTGAAATCGAGGAAGGTGTCGGGCATCACGCCGCGGCCGTAGGTCTGCGGGATATACGTCGCCTCGTGGCCGCGTTCGAAGATGCGCAGCCCCAATTCGGCATCCTCGGTGATGCACCACTCCGCCCAGCCGCCAATCTCATCCAGCACCGCGCGGCGCACCATGGTCATGGTGCCATGCTGGATGATGGCGTTGCGCTCGTTACGGGTAATCATGCCGATATAGAAGAAGCCTTGGTACTCGGTGTAGCACATGGCCTTGAAAAGGTTTTCCCGGTCATCCCGGTAATCCTGGGGTGCCTGGACGATGGCGATCTTGGGCTCGTCGAACTGCGGGGCCATGTCGCGCAGCCAGTCGGGCGAGACCACGTAATCGCTGTCGATCACCGCCACCACCTGCGCCGCCGGCGCGGTATGCCGGAGGGCGAAATTAAGCGCCCCGGCCTTGAAACCGGCGAGGGGGTCGACATGGAAGAAGCGGAAACGCGGGCCCAGGGTGGCGCAATGGGCCTCCACCGGCTGCCACACCGCCGGATCCTTGGTGTTGTTGTCGATGACGATCACTTCGTAGTTCGGGTAATCGAGCCGCGCCAGGGCGTCTAAAGTCTCGATCATCATCTCCGGCGGCTCGTTGTAAGCCGGCACATGGACTGAGACCATGGGCAGCCGCTCGTCCGGCAGCCGCCGCGGGACAAAGGGCCGGCGCAACTCCCTGACCCAACTCGCCTCGGCCCATTCATGCGCCTCGGCCAGCAACACCACCACCACGCCGATCATGCCCGCCACCATCAACAGGCCGATGGTAACGGTGGTAAAGGTCAGATACTGCCGGGTGTAGCTGTAGACGATCCAGACCGCGGCGGTGGCGGCCAGGAAGGCGATGGTGGCCAGGAAACTCCGGCCACGGTTGCGCAGGGTTTTGCTGTCCATCAGCAGAAAAGCGAAGGTGATGATCGCAATCACCACCGAAATGCCGGCCAGCATCCGCCACTCCGGCACCCGGACAATGGGCGAGAAGAAGGGAAACTTGGGCTGGCGGTAGACGTCATAGACCCCCCAGTAGGCCCCCACCGAACCCTCGGTCACCTTTTTCCACGGCTGGTCAAAGGCCTCCATCAGGTAGTAGGAATACTTCTCTTTCTCCGCCCGGGCCAGAAACCGGCGCAGGAAGATCGCCTCGTTGGCCTGGGAGGCCTGGGCGAAATGGCGGGTGCGGCCGTTACTCGGCCAGCCCACCTCGGCGATAAGAATCTCCTTGTCCGGGAAGGTCGCCTTGAGCAGATTGACGTGGTCGACCACGTAATCCACCGCCCGGTTGACGTGTACCCCTTCCCAGTAAGGCAGCATGTGCGTGGCGATGAAATCGACGTGGTTGACCATCTCCGGGTGTTTGAACCAGACATGCCACGGTTCGGCGGTGCTGACCGGGATATCGACCTCCTCCCGTACCCTCGCGATATACGCGGAAAGTTCATCAGAAGTGAGGTCGTCGCGCAGCAGGGCCTCGTTGCCGACGATGATCCGCCGGATGACGGACTTGTGCTCCTTGGCGATGGCGATAAGCCGCTCGATTTCCCGGTCGTTCTTGGCGTAATCCGTATCGATCCAGGCGCCCAGGGTCACTTTGAGACCATACTTCTTGGCCAGGGCCGGCACCTCGCCCAAAGTGCCCTCCACCGTGTAGGTGCGGATCGCATGGGTCTTGGTGCTGATCAGCTTGAGATCCTCGTCGATCTCGGCGGCCGACGGCAGCACATGATCCACGGCGCTCTGGTCGACGCGGAACGGTGAAAAGGAAAAGCCCTGAATGCGCTTGGGCCACGGCGGCTCCTGCTCCGGCCGGTTGAGAAAGGCCCACATGCTGAAGGAGATGACCGCGATGGCGATGACGATGAGAATATTTGCCCTGCTCATGTCTTTCCCCGTGCCCTCAAAGGTCCCACGCCCCACGCTTTGCCGCGCGACTATTGTACTGGAACCGGCCGCGAAACACCTACGAAAATGATGCTTATTCCCGGTCTCTTTTCCTGTTGCCGCCCTCAGTACCCCGGAAGAAAGGCGACGTCAATCTTTTGTTGCCATTGACAGCCCCCGCCCTCCCCATTAGCATGCTCTCCATGTGCCGCAACCGCTTCCTCCGACTCGCCTCCTTCCTGGTTCTGCTGCTCGTCGTGCCCTGCGGCGGCATCGCCGAGGCACGCCTTCTGATCCGGAACGGCTATCTCTGGGACACTGACGAGGGCCGGTATTTCGTGCCCCATGGTTTTGCCTACCAGGTCTGGAACAAGGCGGTTTACGCCGATCAGACCCTCGCCGAACTCGACCGCGACCTGGCGGCCATGCAGGCCGCCGGCGCCAATTCGCTGCGGGTGGAATTCGTCTGGGAGGAGATCGAGGGCGCAGAGGGGAAATTCGACTTCAGCCGCGCCGACCATCTGGTCCACCGGGCCGAGGAGTTGGGGCTCAAGCTTTTCATCCTCATCGGCTACCAGTATCCGCCCACCTGGCTGGCCCAGAAGTATCCCGATACCATTGCCCGCACCACCACCGCCCCCTCCACCATCCTCAACTACAACCACCCCCAGGCCAAGGCAGCGTACAGCCGCTTCATCGGCGCGGTCTGCCGCCATTTCCGGCAGAGCCCCGCCATCGCCGGCTGGATTCTCGGCAACGAATTCGCCTTCTACGATCTCTGGGAGGGCGGCGAACAGAAGCGCTTTGTCGGCTACGACGCGGAATGGAGCCTGCCCGCCTTTCGCCAGCATCTTGCCGCCACCTACCAACGGATCGAGGTGCTCAATGCCACCTGGGACACCGATTATCCGGATTTCAGCACTGTGCCCATGGCGCGGGTCCATCCGCCGGACCGCAACGACCACGCGGCCATCCGCCGCTCCGGCTACCCCGACCTCATCCGGTGGCGCAAGGGGGTGATCGCCGATTTCATCGCCGCCGGGGCCAAGGCGGCCAAGACCGCGGCCCCGGAGCAGCTCATCACCTATTCCATGGTGGGCGGCATCTTCAATGGGCTCGACTCCAACTTCACCGCCGAGGATGCCCTGGTCATCGCGGAACGCTGCAAGGCAGCCGGCGCGCCGCTCGATTTCATGGCCATCAACAACTATGCCTGGGCACTCAATGGCCACGAGCTGCGTTCGGTGGACTTCGGCATCGCCAAGTTCCGCGACACCCTTGGCATCCCGGTGCTGATTTCGGAGACCGGCCACAGCAGCACGGAAAACAACTTCCCCGGCGCCGGCCCGCGCCAGGCCAAGGCTCTGGTCGGCTCGGCATGGGAATCGCTCCTCTCCGGCGCCATCGGCGTCCACCTCTTCCACTGGAACGACCGCGACGGCTTTTTGAGCGGCTACTACCGCCGCGAGGCGGGCTTCGGCGTGGTGGACCAGCAACGCCGGCCCAAGCCAGGGGTGTATGCTGCGGTCACCGCCATGTTCCGCCGGATGGCGGAACTGCCGGTGGCGGAACTGCTGCCCGTCACCCGCCAGCCTGACCCGGATGTCCTGATCCTCTGGCCCGAGGAAAGCGACCTCGGCTACAACCGCGCCAACGAGGAGATCGCCGGCCTGTGGGGCGCCCTGCGCCGCCTCGGCCACCGGCCGCGTCTCGTCACCAGCCAGGCCTTCGATGCCATGATCCGGAAAGGTGCGCCGGCCGGGGTCAAGGCCCTGCTGCTGCCCCGCACCTTCCAACTGCGGCCCGAACACCTCGCCGCCCTCAAGCCCCTCTTCCTCGACCGCGGCATCCACCTCCACGCCGCTGCCGACCTGCCGGGCCAGTTCGATGGCCGCCATGTGCCGAACCCGGGCTGGAATACGGCCATGGCCGACCTCTTCGGCCTCGACGTGACCCACGCCACCAATGCCTTCGAGGCAGGGGCCGCACCACGGGGCAACTGGGCGGACGGCTTCACTGATCTCCAGCCGGCGATGGCGCCGGGAGCGACGCTTACCATCCCCGCGGCCGGCCTGGCGCCCTTTGCCACCTGGAAAATCGTGGGCAGCATCAAATCGACCGGCAGCGGTATCACCCAAGCGACCTTGACCAGCGCCGCGGCCGGCAGCGACCTTCCTGCCCTGATCACCAAACAACACCCGGCAGCAAGAACCGCCCTCACCTCCTTTGGCTTAGGCGACATCATCCCGCCCCGGCAGCAGACCACGCCGGAAATTCCCATCACCCGGCCCTGGGAGGTACGCACCGCCTGGTTGCGCACCATCTACCAGGAGTGGTTCCGCATTCCCCAGACCATTCGACTCGCCGGCCCGGGTGCCGATTACGTGCTCGCCGATCTGCGGCTCTGCGAAGGCGGGGCATACCTCGCCCTCATGAACGAATACGACCAGCCGGCCACCATCGCCGTCACCTCGCCGCTCCTGGCGCCGAACGCCCTGGCCCTTGATCTGCTGGAAAACACCAGGCTGCCCAACCGCCCTCTCGACCGCGTGGAGCTGGGGCCGGACGATTACCGCCTCTTCTTCATTCCCGCCACCCTTTCCCGCAAGGACCGGCCATGACCAGAAGGAAAGCCCCTGCTGCCCCAGCCGCAGCCACCCTCCGCCGGAAAAGGCAGCCGGAAAGGGAACGCGCCATTGCCCCATCGAAGCCGAAACTTTCCCCCCGCTCCCCAGGCCGGCGCTTCAAGCTCACGCTGGAATACGACGGCACCCGGTACAGCGGCTGGCAGATCCAGGCGGATGCCAGGACGATCCAGGGCGCACTCGCCAAGGCCGCCGCTACCCTCTTTCCCGGTCAGCCGGTGGAGATCCAGGGCTGCGGCCGGACCGACAGCGGGGTGCATGCCCTGCACTACGTGGCCCATCTCGCCGTGGCCACCGACCTCGCACCACTGGCCATCACCCACGGCCTCAACGACGCCCTGCCCAAGGACATCGTGGTGTTGGCGGTAGAACGCGCTGGCGCCGATTTTCATGCCCGCCACAGTTGTGTCGCCCGCCGCTACCTCTACCGCATCGCCAAACGCAAGTCTGCCTTTGAGAAGAAATATGTCTGGTGGGTGCGGGACCGGCTGAATGTGGGCGCCATGCAGCGCGCCGCCCGGCTGATGATCGGCATGCACGATTTTGCCGCCTTTGCCGAGAAACAGGAACTAAAGAAATCGACCAGGGTGCTGCTCCATCGGGTGGAGCTGGCCGAGGAGGGGGATTTCATCCTCATCCGGGTGGTGGGCTCCCACTTCCTCTGGAAGATGGTGCGCCGCATGGTGGGGATTCTGGTGGAGGTGGGCCGCGGCAACCTGACGGATGACGACGTGCGGCAATTGCTCAGCGGCCCCTCGGACCTGCCGGCCCGTTACACCGCCCCGCCCTCCGGGCTCTTCTTCGAGCGGGCCTTTTACAGCGAGGAGGAATTGCAGGAGTTTCTGGCCGAAGCCGGCGGCACAGAGCCGTGGCAAGCCCCCTGACCGTCCCGCTCCCAGTGCGGAATCCAAACTTGTCCTTGTCAAAAGGATAAATTTGGATATAATTAACTGTTATGGACAGCCAATTCAGGAATACTATCCAGCAAAAGATTGCCGATTCCCAAGCCTCCCTACTACCTCAACTGACGCGGCGCGATGTCTGGTTGCCCACCGTCAGGAACAAGGCCACGGCGGTCATCGGCATGCGGCGCGCAGGGAAGACCAGCCTGCTGTGGCAAATCCTCGCAGACCGCCATGCCGCTGGTATTCCGCGCGAAGGACTGCTGTACTTCAGCTTTGAAGACGAACGGCTGGCCGGCATGCAGGTTCGCGACCTGGATCTGGTTGTGGAGACGTTTTACCGCCTGCACCCGGAATGGCGCGATACCCGACGGGCCACCTTTTTTCTGGACGAAATCCAACTCGTGCCCGGCTGGGAGATGTTTGCCCGCCGCCTGCTGGACAGCGAACAGATCGAACTCTTCCTCTCCGGCTCCTCCGCGCGGTTGCTCTCGCGGGAAGTCGCCACCAGCATGCGTGGCCGCGCCATGGAAACGGTCGTCACCCCCTTCAGCTTCCGCGAAATGTTGCGGCACCGAGGCGACGAACCCACCAGGCCGGTAACCCACCTGCCCAAGGCGGCGCGCTCCCGCATGGAGAAAACCTTGGCCGAGTACCTGATTGCAGGCGGCTTCCCGGAAGCGCAAGGACTTGATACCCGCAACCGTCTCGAACTGCTGCGCAACTATGTGGATGTCGTCCTGCTGCGCGACGTGGTCGAGCGCCACAACCTCAGCCAGCCCCAGGCGCTCCGCTGGCTGGCGCAGCAACTGCTGGGCAATGCCGCTGGCGCCTTCAGCATCAACAAATTCCATGCCGACCTCAAATCCCGCGGCGTCGCCATTGCCAAGGACACCCTCCATCAGTTGCTGGCACACCTCGAAGACGCCTTTCTTCTGTGCAGCATCGGCATCGCCACCACCTCGGTACGCCGACGGCAAGTGAATCCACGCAAGGTCTATCCGGTCGATACGGGCCTCATGGCCTTGTTCGACCGCTCCGGCAAAGCCGGAACCGGCCATGCCCTGGAAACCGTGGTGCTGCACGAGTTACAGCGACGCGGGACCGAGGTGGCCTATGTGCGCACGCCCGGTGGCTTTGAGGTGGATTTCTATGCCCGCTCCCTCACGGGGGAGGAAATGCTGCTCCAGGTATGCGCCGACCTGGACACCCCGGAAACAGTGGCGCGTGAAGTGCGCGCCCTGCAAGAGGCGGCGACACTCTGGCCCCGCGCCGGGTTGCAGCTGATTAGCCTGCACCTGCCAGCCAGGATGCCGGCCATGCCGAACATCCAGGTGCACCATGCGGTCGACTGGCTGCTCCAGAAACCAGCGCGATAGCCGGACCCAAACCGGGCAAAAAAGAAGGCGGACATCGAGCAATCACGATATCCGCCTGATCTGATTAGCTTTGAAGTGGTCGGGGCGAGAGGATTCGAACCTCCGGCCTCCTGCTCCCAAGGCAGGCGCGCTAGCCAGGCTGCGCCACGCCCCGACTCGGTCAGACTTGGGGAATGCCCCTTTTAGCATCCGGACGCCGCCAACGTCAAGGGAAAAGGTTTTGGCGGAAAAACCTGCGGATGCGCAAAAGTATTGACGGCCCCCGCACTGCTTGCTATAGTGGCGCGGTCGTAAGGCACCCGATCCCAGGTAGCTCAGTCGGTAGAGCTGGTGGCTGTTAACCACCCTGTCGGGGGTTCGAGTCCCTCCCTGGGAGCCAGAAGATGATCCGATACCATCCGGTATTGTCCAAAAAACCCGCTTCCGCACACGGAACGCGGGTTTTTTTATTGTACATCCCCTGCAATCCGTGGCGTGTGGGAAATCCTAATTATTGGAACCACTTGGGTTCAGTGGCAGAAATGAAAAGGCAAAAAGTGCAACTCTTTCACGCGGTTTGCCTGTTGCCGTTTGCCTTGTAACTTTTGCTTTCCTTCTCTCCCTACTCCTTCCAATCCGGCCGCAGGGACAGCTCGGTGAGCTGTTTGCGGGCCACGGTGGAGGGGGCGTCGGTGAGCGGGCAGGTGGCCTTCTGGGTCTTGGGGAAGGCGATGACGTCGCGGATGGTGTCGCGGCCGGCGATGATCATCATCAACCGGTCCAGACCAAAGGCGATGCCGCCGTGGGGCGGGGCGCCCAGATCCAAGGCCTTGAGCAGGAAGTCGAACTTGTCCCTGGCCTCTTCTTCGGAGATGCCCAGGGTGGCGAAGACCGTCCGCTGCACCTGCGGCTGATGGATGCGGATGGAGCCGCCGCCGATCTCGGTGCCGTTCAGGGCCAGGTCGTAGGCGCGGCTGCGCACCTTGCCGGGGTCGGTGGCCAAGAGCGCCATGTCCTCTTCCGCGGGGGCGGTGAAGGGGTGGTGGACCGCCATGTGGCGGCGCTGCTCGTGGTCCCACTCCAGCAGCGGGAAGTCGGTGACCCAGACGAAGCTGAAGGTCTTCTTGTCGATGAAGCCCAGGCGGCGCCCCAGTTCCAGGCGCAGCTCGCCCAAAGCGGCGTAGACCACGGCCGGGCTGTCGGCCCCGAAGAAGAGGAGGTCGCCGGGCTGGGCATCGAGGGTGCGGGTCATGGCGGCCCGCTCCTCGTCGGTGAAGAACTTGGCAATGGGCGACTGCCACTCGCCGCCTTCCTTGATCTTCACCCAGGCCAACCCCTTGGCCCCGAACTGGCCCACGTAGGCGGTGAGGTCGTCGAGATCCTTGCGGCTGAAGGTGGCGCACCCCTTGGCGTTGATCGCCTTCACCATGCCGCCTTTCTCCACCACGTCGCGGAAGACCTTGAAGCCGCAGTTCCTCACCTCGGTAAAGAGATCGATGAGTTCCAGGCCGAAGCGGGTGTCGGGCTTGTCCGAGCCGTAGCGGTTCATCGCCTCGGCATAGGTCATGCGCGGGAAGGGGGTGACGGGTTTGTAGCCGATGGTCTCCCTGAAAAGGTGGGTGATCATCCCCTCCATGATGGCAAAGATATCCTCCTCCTCGACAAAGGAGAGCTCCATGTCCACCTGGGTGAACTCGGGCTGGCGGTCGGCGCGCAGGTCCTCGTCGCGGAAGCATTTGACGATCTGGTAGTAGCGGTCCATGCCCGCCACCATCAGGAGCTGCTTGAAGAGCTGCGGCGACTGGGGCAGGGCGTAGAACTTGCCGGGGTTGACCCGGCTCGGCACCAGATAGTCGCGGGCGCCCTCCGGGGTGGAGCGGGTGAGCACCGGGGTTTCGATCTCCAGGAAGCCGTTGTCGTTCAGGAAGGAGCGAATCGCCTGGCTGGCCTTGTGGCGCAGCACCAGGTTGTCGGCCATGCCGGGCCGGCGCAGGTCGAGGTAGCGGTATTTGAGACGGAGGTTTTCCGAGACCTCGACCTCCTCGTCGAGCGGGAAGGGCGGGGTCTGGCTCTGGTTCAGGATGCGCAGCTCGCTGACCAGAATCTCGATGGCGCCGGTGGCGAGCTTGGGATTGACCATGCCCTCGGGCCGCGCCTCGACCCGGCCCCTGATCGCCAGCACCCATTCATTCCGCAGGCCGTGGGCCTTGGCGTGGACCTCGGGGTTGATCTCCGGGTTGAAGACCACCTGGGTGAGGCCCCAGCGGTCGCGCAGGTCGATGAAGATGACGCCGCCGTGGTCGCGGCGCCGCAGCACCCAGCCCATGAGGGTGACTTCCTGGCCGATATTGGCGGCGGACAGGGCGTTGCAGTGGTGGGTCCGCTTGAGGCTGCCCATGGATTCCATGTGGGGCTCCTTATGGATAATGAATAATTGAGAATTAAAAATGAAGAATGGAAAACAGAAGTGCGGAACAAGGGAGGAAGTGGTCCTGCTCCTCACTCTTCATTTTTCATTTTGAATTCTTCATTGCGCTGTGCTCATGGTGGCCATGACCGTTGCCGCGATCATTGCCGGATCATTGCCAAACGCCAGCACCTGCTGCTTCTTGCTCGCCATGTCGCGCAGCAGCGCCTCGCCCCTGGCCAGTTCCTCCTCGCCGAGGATGAGGGTGTAACGGGCCTGCAGGCGATCGGCCTGCTTCATCTGGCTTTTCAGGCTGCGGCCTTCGAGGTCCATGGCCGCCTTGAGCCCTTGGGCGCGCAGGGCGTGGACCAGGGGGAAGGCGCGGCTTACCGCGGCCTCGCCCAGGGCGGCGACAAAGCAGTCAATGGCCGGGGCCGCGATGGCTGCCTGGTTCTGCTGTTCGAGCAGCAGAATAAGCCGCTCCATGCCCATGGCAAAGCCGATGCCAGGCAGCTTGGGGCCGCCCAGTTGCTCGACGAGGCCATCGTAGCGGCCGCCGGCACCCACCGCGCTCTGGGCGCCAAGGGCGCCGGTCAAGAGCTCGAAGGTGGTGCGGGTGTAGTAGTCGAGACCGCGTACCATGAAGGCATTGACCCCATAAGGGATGGCAAGCTGGTCCAGGCTGGCCTTGACCGCGCTGAAATGGTCCGCGCAGGCCGGGCAGAGGTGATCGAGGATTACCGGCGCGCCCTGGTACTGCTCCTGGCAGTGGCTGCTCTTGCAGTCGAGCACCCGCAGCGGGTTGGTGGTGCTGCGCCGCTTGCAGTCGTCGCACATTGTATCCTGGCGCGCGGCGAGAAAGGCGAGCAAGGCCTCGCGATAAGCGGGCCGGCAGGACGGGCAGCCCAGCGAGTTGATCTGCAGGCTCACCGAGAGCCCCAGTTCCTCAAGGAACTGCCAGGCCATGGCGATGATCTCGGCATCGAGCCGTGGATGGTCGGAGCCGATGGCCTCGACGCTCATCTGATGGAACTGGCGGAGCCGTCCCTTCTGCGGCCGCTCGTGGCGGAACATCGGGCCGATGGTGTAGAGCCTGGTCAGCGCCTGGCGCGCCTGGAGATTGTGCTCGATAAAGGCGCGCAGCACCGAAGCGGTGCCCTCCGGCCGCATGGTGATCTGTTCGCCGTTGCGGTCGGTGAAGGTGTACATCTCCTTTTCGACGATGTCCGTAGCCTCGCCGATGGAGCGGGCAAAGAGTTCGGTCTTCTCGAGAATCGGCACCTTGATCTCGCCGAAGCCGAAACGGTGGAAGACGCTCCGGGCCGCGGCCTCCAGCCACTGCCAGGTGGGGCTCTCGTCGGGCAGGATATCCTTGAAGCCTTTCAGGGCCTGCATGGTCATGATGGTCCTTGTGATCGTCGGTCAGCACCGCAAAAGGGCGCGGAATCAAAAGGATGGTTTTTTATCCCGTTTGCCGCGAAAAGTCAAGGACACGGGGGGCGCGGCCGGCTACAGCTGCTCGTGGTCGGTCTTGATGCAGCGATCCATGACCACCGTAAGCCCCGCGGCCTTGGCCGTGGCCGCCGCCGCCGCGTTGACGACGCCCTCCTGCATCCAGACCGCCTTGGCGCCGATGGCGATGGCCTCGTCCACCACCGGCCCCACCTCCTCGGCCCGGCGGAAGATATCGACGATGTCCACCGGTTCGGGAATAGAGGCGAGATCGGGGTAACAGGGCAGGCCGAGAATGGTCTCCTGGCCGGGATTGACCGGGATCACCCGGAAGCCGGCGCTGATGAGATAGCGGGCCACCCGGTTGCTGGGCCGGGATTCCTTGGGGGAGAGGCCCACCACCGCAATGGTGTGGCTGGTCGTCAGCAGGTGGCGAATCTGGGCAAGATCGGCGAGCATGGTTTGTGCGTCCCTACGGCGGAGCGGCTCGACGCTGGTACAGGAATCCATTGCGCCCGGCGCCGCTTTTTTGTATCTCTACCACAAGGTTGGGCCGCAGGGCAACGAGAGTCCGCGCCAGGGAGAAAATACCATGTGTCAGATGCGGGTGGTGCTGGAAAAAGAGGGGGGGCAGGAAATGATCCTCGACAATGCCTCGTTGCTGGAGGTGACGGGGGACGGGGTCAGCGTCAGCGCCCTCTTTGAGCCACCCAGGGTGGTGCCCCATGCCATGGTGGCCAGGATCGACTTCATGAGCGGCACAGTCACGCTCGCAACCCGAAAGGATCGGTAAGGTAAGATGGAAGAGAAAACCACCAGGGAAAAATTGCAGGTGCTGATCCCGCACTGGCTGGAGCACAACCATGGCCATGCCCACGAGTTCAAGAAGTGGGCCGATGCGGCCCGGCAGGAGGGGCTCGCCGCCGAGGCCGGGCTCATCGACAAGGCCATCGGCATCATGCACGAGGCCGATGCCTTGCTCTCCGAGGTGCTGGTCAGGCTCGGTGGTCCGGCTGCTGGTGGCCACCAGCATCACCACCACGGCGAACATCATCACGATTAGCAGCCCCTTGAAAAACGGGCTGCTGGCGGCCCAGGGCTGTCAAAAAATGGGCAGCCGGGTAATCTCCATGAAGCGTTCCACGTGATAGTCCGCTGCAAGGCCGGGGCTCTTGAAGGCGATGAGCCGCATACCGGCCCTGGCGGCGTGTTCCTGGTCTACCTCCGAATCGCCGATATAGATCGCCTCGTCGGCCGCGAGCCCGAAATGCTCAAGGATCTGGTGAAGCGCCTCGGGGTCGGGCTTGGGCCGGGCCACGTCGATGGCGGTCACCACCTTGTCGAAGAGCGGTCCGAGGGCGAAGAGTTCAAGGATGGCGGGCATGGTGGTGGTGCGGTTGGTGCTGATCGCCGTGCGGCGAACCGGCCGCAGGTAGTCGAGGAACGCGAGGAGGTCCGGTTCCATGACCATGTGCTGGAGAAAGGGGGTGTAGTCGAGCGCCTGCCGGTATTCGTGGGCCGCCGCGATCTCGTCGGGGTAATGGCGGAAGATGTGACTTACTGAGGCCATCACATGGTGCATATGCACATAGTCGAGTTCCGCTGTGTCCATGGGCGGATGGCCGAAGTGGGCGAGAATCTGATTATAGTAGACGCGGTTGGCCTCCCGCGAATCGAACATGACGCCATCGCAGTCGAAGATCACCAGTTTGAGATTACTCATGGAAGAATCCTTGCCAAGCAGGGCCGGGCGGGCTAAGTAGTAGCGAAAGAGGCGGCTGTGATTTTTGTTCGCCCCATACATACCAGAAACCGCGCCGATTGAAAACCGCCAACCCCTTTTTCGGGGCGCCAGGCGCCTGTGAGACCATGGAACAGACCACCGATTTTCTCGTCATCGGCAGCGGCATCGCCGGCCTCTCCTTTGCCCTCAAGGCGGCCCGCCTGGGCTCCGTCACGTTAATTACCAAGAAGGCGCGGGTGGATACCGCCACCAACCTGGCCCAGGGCGGCATTGCCGCGGTGCTCTCGGCCGACGACTCTTTCGAGGCCCATGTCCGGGATACCCTCACGTCCGGGGCCGGCCTCTGCCACGAGGACGTGGTGCGCATGGTGGTGGAGAACGGCCCGGCCCGGGTGCGGGAACTCATGGCCCTGGGCATCGAATTCCAGCACGACAGCCGGAACGCCGGCCATCTGGACCTGGGCAGGGAAGGGGGCCACTCCGCCCGCCGCATCGCCCATGCCATGGATTTGACCGGCAAGCAGATCGAGGAGGGCCTGCTCCGGCGGGTGGCGGAGAATCCGAAGATCACCGTGCTCGAAAACCACGTGGCCGTGGATCTGCTCATCGGCTCCAAGGCCGGGGTGCGGGCGACCCATCCCTTTCTTGACCGCTGCCTTGGCGCCTATGTCCTGAACAGACAGGGCAACACCATCGAGACCTGGCTCGCCCGGGTCACGACGGTCTGCACCGGCGGCGCCGGCAAGGTCTATCTTTATACCACCAACCCCGACATCGCCACCGGCGACGGCATCGCCATGGCCTGGCGCGCCGGCGCCCGGGTCGGCAATCTGGAGTTCGTCCAGTTCCATCCCACCTGCCTTTTCCATCCGAAGACCAAGAACTTTCTCATCTCCGAGGCGGTGCGGGGCGAAGGCGGCCGGCTCATCGACGAGCGCGGCAACTCTTTTATGCAGAAGTACGACCCGCTGGGTGATCTCGCCACCCGCGACAAGGTGGCGCGCGCCATCGACCTGGAAATGAAGGCCAGCGGCGACGACTGCGTCTATCTCGACATCTCGCACCAGCCGGCCGAGTTCCTCAAGACCCGCTTCCCGACGATCTACCAGACCTGCCTCAGCCTCGGCATCGACATCACCAGGGAGCCGATTCCGGTGGTGCCGGCGGCCCACTATATGTGCGGCGGGGTGCTGACCGACATCATGGGCCGGACCAGCATCGAAAATCTCTATGCCCTGGGCGAGACCGCCTGCACCGGGTTGCACGGCGGCAACCGGCTGGCCAGCAATTCGCTGCTGGAGGCGGTGGTCTTTGCCGACCAGGCGGCCCGGCAGTGCGCCGAGGAATGGCCGCGGCTCAAAAGCCAGCACTATCATCCTGTCACTGCCTGGCGGGCCGGCAAGGCCCAGCGCATCGACGAGGCGGTGCTCATCAGCCACAACTGGGACCAGATCCGCCGCCTGATGTGGAACTACGTCGGCATCGTGCGCAAAGAAAAGCGGCTGGGGCTGGTGAAGGAGCGGCTCGCCGCCATCCTCGCCGAAGTGGATCAGCACTACCGCGACTACCTGCTCACCCCGGACCTGGTCGAACTCCGGAACATCGCCCAGGTCTCCGAACTTATTGTCCGGTGCGCCCTGATCCGCAAGGAATCGCGCGGCCTGCACTACATCCTCGACTACCCCCGCCCCGACGACCGCCACTGGAAGAAAGATACAATCATTTCCAAGCGTTGACCCGGATTTTCAGAATAAAGTTTGCGCTCTGTTTTTTTTGCTTGACCACTATACCATATCTTGTGCGATAATATGCTCCATAATACAACATATCGTGCTGTTGCTGAAAACAAGGGCCCGGCAGTTCATTAAATTCTTTAACACCAGAGAGCAGAAGGAGAAACAGGGGATGGGAGTTGTCATGCCATTGAAAGCCGAGGCACGAGACCTGACCACCAAAGAGGTGGCCAAGGCGGATTCCACCGACATCGCGTTGTTCGTCAGAACCTCGCAGGAGGACATGTTGGGCTGGGACCGCCAGCGCATCGTCGATGCCCTCTTGCGCGAGACCTTCCTCGACCGCGACACCGCCGAGAAGATCAGCAAGGAGGTGGAGAAGATCATCCAGACCGGCACGGTCAAAACCGTTACCGGCCCGCTCATCCGCGAGATGGTCAACGCCAAGCTCCTGGAGATGGGGCTCGAGGAGGCGCGGCGCATGCACACCCGCCTCGGGGTGCCGCTCTATGATGTGGACCAGTTGCTGGTCCAGCACAACAAGGAGAACGCCAACGTGCCCCATGGCCCGGAGGCCACCAACCTGACCCTGGCCGAGGGGATCAAGAAGGAGTACGCGCTCCTCCATGTCTTCACCCCGGACGTGGCCGATGCCCATCTGCTGGGCGACCTCCACCTCCACGACCTGGGCTTCATCGATCGCCCGTATTGCTCGGGCCAGTCGCTGGAGTACATCAAGAAGTTCGGCCTCAACCTGCCGCACGCCCTCTCCATGGCCAAACCGGCCAAGCACGCCGAGGTGCTGCTCGCCCACATGGTGAAGTTCGCCGCCGCGCTCCAGAGCCACTTTGCCGGCGCCATCGGCTGGGACGCCATCAACCTCTTCTTTGCCCCTTACCTGGAGGAACTGGACGACCGCGGGGTCAAACAGCTCGCCCAGATGCTGATCTACGAGTTCTCCCAGCAGGCCGTGGCCCGCGGCGGCCAGGCGATTTTCTCGGACATCAACGTCTACTGGGAGGTGCCCAAGCATTTCGAGACCGTGCCGGCCATCGGCCCCGGCGGCGTCTACACCGGCAAGACCTACGGCGAGTACGAGCAACAGGCGCAGCGCTTTGCCTGGGCCCTGTTCGAGGTCTACAAGGAGGGCGATGCCGCCGGCCGGCCCTTCTTCTTCCCGAAGCCCCTGGTGCACATCACCGAGAAGTTCTTCAAGACCGAAGGCCACATGGACTTCCTCAACCACATCTGCGAGGTGGCCTCGGTCAAGGGCAACACCTACTTCATCTTCGACCGCGGCGAGACCGCCAAGATCTCCGAGTGCTGCCGTCTCTCCTTCAAGCTGGAGGCCAGCGACCTCGAGGACGCCAAGGAACCGTGGCGCATGCGCTATTCGGCGCTGCAGAACGTCACCGTCAACCTGCCGCGCTTGGGCTACCAGGCCAAGGGCGACGACACCAAGCTCTTCACCCTGCTCACCGAGAGGATGCAGACCGCGGCCAAGGCCCACGAGCAGAAGAAGAAGTTCATCGAAAAGCTGCTGACCATGGGGGCGGACGGCCCGCTGTCGTTGCTGGCCATGGAACTCGACGGCCAGACCTATCTCAGGCTCCATCGCTGCTCCTATCTCATCGGCATGGTGGGGCTGAACGAACTGGTCAAGATCCACACCGGCCAGGAGCTGCACGATTCCGACGCGGCGATGAAGTTCGGCCTCAAGGTCATTGCCCACATGAACATCGTCTGCAACAAGATGGCGGAATCCATGGGCATGAAATTCGTGCTGGAGCAGACCCCGGCAGAAAGCACCGCCTACCGCTTTGCCAAGCTCGATCTGGCCCATTACCCCGAGCAGGCCGCGAAGATGGTGCAGGGCAGTCTCGCCAGGGGCGAGGTCTACTACACCAACTCCACCCTCTATCATGTCGGCGCCACCATGAACCCCATCACCCGGGTGGACCGCGAGGGGCTCTTCCATCCGCTGATCGAGGCCGGGGCCATCACCCACGTCTGGCTCGGCGAGGCGCAGCCGGACAAGGAGGCGCTGGCGACCTTCATCGTCAACGTCTTCCGCCACACCCAGAACGACCAGGTCGCCTTCTCGCCGGAGTTCACCTGTTGTCTCGACTGCGGCAAGACCAGCCGGGGCTTGAGCGAGAGCTGCCCGCACTGCGGCTCGCAGAAGGTGGACGGCATCACCCGCATCACCGGGTATTTCACCAAGATCTCCAGTTGGAACAAGGGGAAACTGGGCGAACTGAAGGAACGCTACCGCAACCAGCGGCAGTTCGCCCAGGCTTAAGGCTTCCAGCATGGAGACACGTACGAGCCTTCCGGTTCGCCGCCAAGTCGGCCATGGACCGGAAGGCGAGGGGATTCAAAGAAAAGGGGAGAATAGTATGACACTGTTTACCAAAGATGATTGCATACTCTGCGACCAGATCAAGAAGCGGTTTGACCTCAAGGCCCTGGACGTACGCATTGAGGTACTGAACAACAACGATGCCGAGGCCCTGGCCCATCTGGCGTGGCACCGGCTGGTGGAAACGGCCCGCAAGCGGTTGCCGATCCTGGTTCTCGACGATTCCTCCTCGGTGGACGAGTTCACCCGCATCGAGCGCCATCTCATGGAACGGGCGCAGGAGCGCGGGGTGTCCTGCCAGGCGTCCGCCACCCAGGCTGCCTGCGAATCGGGCAGCTGCGCCCTGTAGGTCCTTCTTCGCGGTGGGGAGTCTTCGTGAGGGGCGGTCTCGTTGCAGGATCATCATCCTTCCTCCCGCCCCTCACTCCTCACCCCCTTAGTTGACCGCCATGCCCGCAATCAAAGGTTTTCTCGAAACCTCGTTCATCGACTGGCCGGGGTGCCTCTGTTCGGTGGTGTTTTTAGGGGGCTGCAACTTCCGTTGCCCCTTCTGTCACAACCATCCGCTGGTGCTGGCGCCGAACGGCTTCGGGACCATTCCGCTCGATCATGTTCTGCAGCGCCTTACGGCCATGCGCGACTGGCTGGGTGGGGTGTGCGTCACCGGCGGCGAGCCGACCCAGGCTCCGGACCTGCCGGACTTGCTGCGGACCTTCAAGACCGCCGGGATTGCGGTCAAGCTCGACACCAATGGCACCCGGCCCGAGGTGCTGGAACATCTGCTGGCCGAGGGGCTGCTCGCCATGATTGCCATGGATGTCAAGGCGCCGCTCGATCAGGCCAAGTACGATGCCTGTGCCGGCACCCGCGTGGATCTGTCTGCCATCCGCCAGAGTATCGGCCTCATCAAATCGAGCGGTCTGCCGCACCAATTCCGCATGACCGTGCTGCCCAAGCTGCACAGCGAGGCCGATATCATCGTCTGGCGCGAGACCCTGGCCGGTTCCCCCTTGAAGCTTCAGAATTTCAATCCCCGGTCACCGCTCGCCGCCGACTTTGCCCAGGAAAAAGGTTTTGCGCCGGACGCCTTTGCCGCTCTCCAGGCGCTCGTGGCCTAGCCAACCGCATCCGGGAGAGACCGCATTCCTGTCCGCCGGTGAATCAGCGACCGGCATGAGGGGGCGCCCCATTTCTTTTTTGGTGCGCGGGCGACAAAAATGCATTTTTTTAATCCTGACTCACCCGTGCCACGACCAAAGGCATCCCGAATCCGGCGCGTTACTTTCTCCCGGAAAAAAGGCCGGAGGGGCTGCGGTCGAGGGAACCCTGTTCGAGAAAACCCTTGACAAGGAGCCCGCTTTTCAATAAATATCTCCACTCTCATGCCGGGATAGCTCAGCTGGTAGAGCATCGGACTGAAAATCCGAGTGTCCCTGGTTCGATTCCTGGTCCCGGCACCAGCGCATAATCCGGCTTAGCCCGGCGATGTACCGAAAGCCCCGAGAAATCGGGGCTTTTTCTTTGGTGCGCCCGGATGCGGGGAGGAGATCCATGCCCCGGACGATGCAGGTGATCCGGTCGTCGAGGTCGTCCACCAGGCTGGCCAGTTGGTAGGCGGGCTGGTTGTCCCGCCGCCAGAGCACGAAATCGCCCATGAGCGCTCCCAAGGCCACGGCGTCTTCGCCCACCAGTACCATCGTCTCCGCCGGTACGGCGATGCGGATGGCGTGTTCGCCGGCGGGTGGCTCGCGTCGCCCCCGGCAGGTGCCAGGGTAGAGGCCGCTGGTTGAATGCTCCCGGATTGCCTTGCGCGAGCAGGTGCAGGGGAAGAGCGAGGCCGTGGCGGCAAGTTGGCCCAACACGGCCCAATAGCGGCCGATACGCTGGAGCTGGGAGTGATGGCGATGAAAGTCGTCCGGGCCCGGCCGGCCCCTCGTCCCAGGTGATCCCAAGCCAGTCGAGCTGGCGGAAGATGTCCTCGATATACCCGGGCTGGGTGCGGTCGGCATCGGCGTCGTCGATGCGCAGCTTGAGGGTGCCGCCGGCCTGGCGCACCATGAGCCAGGTGTTCAGAAAGTTGACCGCGTTGCCCAGGTGAAGATAACCACTGGGCGTGGGCGCGAGGCGGGAGCGGAGGGGGGCTGCGGGGTTCACGTTTCCCCTATACCGAAAAAATCACGCCTCGACAAGAAAGGGTTTTCCGCTCATTTTCTTTGCGCGCCCAAGGAAAACGAACCAGCAGCGAAGCGGCGAAAAAAAGGCGCCCGATCACTTGTCCGCCTGCGGCGGATACCTGCGCACCTCGAAGACGCCGGGAGTTTGAAAACTCGCGGAATTTATGCCCGCATGGGTGCTCAAACAGTCGAAGTCTCCGCCACGTTGTGGCTCCGCTTACCTCAAACTCCTGATTCGGCGTCTTCTCCGGTGCTCGGCTGCGTGAAACGGGTGTACCCCGTCCTGTCGCCGGGACAGGACGGGGCAAATCGGTTATCCCGCGGAACTCGCCCGCTGGCAGCCGCACTTGTCGCCGCGGATGTCGTCCTTGAAGAGCGAGATGCCGCGCTCCATGGCGCAGAAATCCCCGCACATGGTGCAGGTGCGGGTGTTCTCCGGCACCCGGCTGGCGCGGATTTTTTTCGCCTGTTCCGGGAACATCAGCAGCTCCATCTGCCGCTCCCAGTCGGTGTCGCGGCGTGCCTTGGCCATCTCCTTCTCCCGCTCGCGGCGGTGCGGATAACGGGCGATGTCGCCGATCCGGGCCGCCAGCCTGGTCGCCCGCACCCCTTCCCGCACGTCCGCCTCGTTGGGCAGGGCCAGGTGTTCGGCCGGGGTGATGTAGCAGATGAGGTCCGCGCCGTAGCGCACCGAGTGCGCGGCGCCGATGGCGGCGGTGATGTGGTCGTAGCCGGCCCCGGTATCGGCGGGCAGCGGCCCCAGCACGTAATAGGGAGCCTTGCCGCTCATCCTTTTTTCCAGCATGATGTTGCCCTCGATCTCGTCGAGCGGCACGTGGCCCGGCCCCTCCACCATGACCTGGCAGCCCAGGTCCCGGGCAATCTCGGCCAGTTCGCAGTTGATGATCATCTCCGCCATCTGGGCGCGGTCGTGGCTGTCGTGAATCGCCCCGGCCCGGATGCCGTTGCCGAGCGAGAGCACCGAGTCATACTTTTTCATCAGGGCGCAGACCCGGTCGAACTGCTCGTAGAGCGGGTTTTCCTGCTGGTTATGCTCCATCCACGAGACCATGAAGGTGCCGCCTTTGGAGACCAGGCCGCCGTAGCGGTAGCCCTGCTTGCGCAGCCGCTCGATGCTGAAGCGGTTGATGCCGCAGTGGATGGCCATGAATGAGATGCCGTCGCTCAGTTGCCGCTCGATGAGTTCGAAGAGGTACTCCGGGTCGAGCTGGTTGGGGTTGTGGTACGTGCGGCTTGCCTCGGAAAAGGCCTGGTAGAGGGGGACGTTGCCCACCGGCAGGGTGGTGGCGGCCAGCACCCGGCGGCGGATCAGGTCGAGGTCGCCGCCGGTGGAGAGTTCCATCAGGGTATCGGCCTGCTCCTCTTCCGCGGCCCGGGCCTTGCTGGTTTCCAGCGCCAGATCGGCAATGTCCGAGGAGGTGCCGATGGAGGCATTGACCTTGGCCCTGAGATTGGTGCCGATGCCCACCGCCTTTTGTCCCGGCCGGTTGGGGTTCATGGGGATGACGATCTCGCCCGCTGCCACCAGGGCGCGGATGGTTTCGGGCGCAAAGCCTTCCGCCTCCGCCACCTGCTGCATGGGCGGGGTGATGATACCGTCACGGGCCAGTTCCAGTTGGGTTTTCATGCTGCTGCTCCTTTGTTGTTTTCCGCCCGCGGGCAAAAAAAATTCCGCACCACCGGTTACGGCGATGCGGAATTCTCTGGACGGATGGTTCCTTGTTTTCCAGCCTGGCAGGTCTTCTGACTCGCGGATCGTCCCTCCACCGCGCCTTCCCGCCTTGCTGGCAGTGGCATGTGCGGTGTCGGTCCCCGCTCACAGCGTCGGCCCAACGTGACGGATTCGCACCGTCTTCCCTATTCTCCGGCCCTGCCGAGCAGGGACGGCACCAGTCTGGTTATGTATGTGCCCTGGCGGGCACGGGGTTGCTCTGTTTAATAATTGTAGGAGCCGCTTCAGCGGCGATAATCGCCCTTTTTGGGTCGCGGCTGAAGCCGCTCCTACCGCTCCCTGAGCAGTTCCGCGATCTGGAAGGCGAGTTCCAGGCTCTGCTCGGCATTGAGCCGCGGGTCGCACATGGTCTGGTAATTCTCCGCCAGGTGGTGGGCCATGATGTTGCGGCCGCCGCCGGTGCATTCGGTGACGTTCTCGCCGGTCATCTCGAAATGCACGCCGCCTGGCACCGTGCCCTCGGCCCAGTGGATCTCGAAGAAGGTGCGGATCTCCTGGAGGATGTCGTCGAAGCTCCGGGTCTTGTGGCCGGTCTCGGCGGTGTAGGTGTTGCCGTGCATGGGGTCGCAACTCCACACCACGCGGAAGCCCTCCTGCTTCAGGGCTCGCACCAGCGGCGGCAGGTTCTCGGCGATCTTCCTGGCGCCGAAGCGGGTGATCAGGGTAAGGCGACCCGGCTCGTTGGCCGGATTGAGGGCCTGGACCAGCTTCTTCACGTTGTCGATCTCGTGGTTCGGCCCGATTTTCACGCCGAGGGGGTTGTGCACCCCGCGGAAGAATTCGACATGGGCACCTTCCAGCTGGCGGGTGCGCTCGCCGATCCAGAGCATGTGGGCCGAGCAGTCGTACCAGTCGCCGGTGGTGGAGTCCTGCCGGGTCAGGGCCTGCTCGTAGCCGAGCAGCAAGGCCTCGTGCGAGGTGAAGAAGCTGGCCTGCTGCAACTGCGGGATGTCGGTGTCGAGCCCCACGGTGCGCATGAAGTTGATGGCCTGATCGATCTGGGCGGCCAGCCGCTCGTACTGCTGCCCCTGGGGTGAGGTCTTGACGAATTCGTTGTTCCAGGCGTGGACCCGGTCCAGGGCTGCGTAGCCGCCGAGGGTGAAGGCGCGCAGGATGTTCATGGTGGCGCAGGCGAGGAAGTA
The DNA here is from genome assembly GCA_021802775.1 of Deltaproteobacteria bacterium. Classification (GTDB taxonomy): domain Bacteria; phylum Desulfobacterota; class Desulfobulbia; order Desulfobulbales; family Desulfurivibrionaceae; genus JAJZRJ01. The sequence continues at coordinate 2,516 of JAJZRJ010000015.1, read as the reverse complement.
GCCCTTGACCATGCGCTGGGGGTCGGGCCGCCGCGCCTCCGGGGTGGGGTCGATGGCGTTGACCATGTCGCCGCGATAGCTCGGCAGTTCGACGCCGTTCACCATCTCGGTGTCGGCCGAGCGCGGCTTGGCGTACTGGCCCGCCATCCGGCCCAGTTTCACCACCGGCTTGCCGCCGGCGTAGCTCATGATCACCGCCATCTGCAGGATGACCTTCAGGAGTTCACGGATGGCCGGGGCGGTGCACATGGTGAAATCCTCGGCGCAGTCGCCGCCCTGGAGCAGGAATGCCTTGCCGACCTCCACCTGGGCGAGCTTCTGCTTGAGGTCGCGGATCTCACCGGCAAAGACCAGCGGCGGCAGTTGGGAGATGGTCGCTACCGCGGCCGCGTATTCCTGCTGGTCCGGCCACCTGGGCTGCTGGAGGGCCGGAAAATGCTGCCAACTCGTCTTGCTCCACTCATGCTGTGCCATGACATTTTCTCCAAGCGCTTGAGCCACGAAACCCACCAAAAAACACGAAAAGGTTTTGGTGGCCGTTACTTATGGATGGCCGTGCAGTTTGAAACATTTCGCGGATTTGGTGGCCATTCTCTTCAACCCTCTTTGGCGCCGGGCAGGGCGCAGGGGCCGCCGGCGCAGCAGATCTCCACGTCAAAGGCGTTCAGTATCCGCAGTTCCGGTTCCCGCCGGGATTCCGGCAGCGGGCGGCAGTCCCGTTCCGCTGCCAGTGCCAGCGCCGCCTCTCTGCCCGGGATGGCATCAAGCCCGGTGGCAATGACCTTGCCGCTCCTGCTGTCGAGCAGTTCGGCATCCTCGCCGTTGGTCACCACCGCGAGCGGGATGAGACGCTGCTGGTCCAGCACCCTGGCCGCCGCGATGGCCGGCCGTTCGCGGGTCACCAGTGAACCGGGCCCGTAGCGCACCACCATGACTCGCTGGCCACCCGCCGAAACCACCAGGTCGATCTTCGAGACCACGAACTGCTGGGCAAAGAGGGTCTCGATTTTCAAGCGCGGTTCGAGGTCGCCCTTGGCAAAGCCCTTTTTCTCAACGAGCAGCCGCATCAGCTTCTGGCGGTAGCGTTCGTCGTCGGTATCCACCAGCGGTTCAGCGGTGACATAATCCACCAGGGTGCCGTAGATCATGTGGTGCGAGGGGATATCCGCCATCTGCGCGCTGCCTCCCGAAACGCAAAGAGGGGGCCGCAGCCCCCTCGTCATGAGCCGCTTAAGATCAAGCGGCTATTGCGGTGCCGCTCTTACAACTCCAGCCAGGACTCGCTAAAGACGGCCTGGCCGGACAGCGCCTTATAGGTCTTATAGTGCTCAAGGGCGATACCGGAGAGGGTGGCCGGATCCGGATCGTTGCCGTCCATCATCGCATGCACCATATCGACGTGGGCCTGGCGCTCGCCCTTGCAGATCGCCATCAGCTCGGAGTCGTAGGCGTTGACGATGGCGGTGGTGATGCCGTACTTCATCAGCATGATGAGGTAGGTGCGGTCCAGGTGCTTGCGCAGGTGTTCGGCCACGCCGTTACTGACGTTGGAGAGGCCCACGGTGGAGCCGGCGCCCGGCGCGATCTCCTGCAGCATGCTCAGGAACTCGAGGCCCGAGGCGATCTGATCGGCGCCCAGGGTGATCGGGGTGGCGATCGGGTCGAAGATCATTTTCTCGTTGGGGATGCCGGCCTCGGAGAGGGCCATCATCAGATCCACCGCCATGGCGGCGCGCTCGTTGGAGTCGCGCGGCATGCCGTCCGGACCCCACAGGAGGGCGATGACGTTGCAGCCCGCCCCGGCGGCCACCGGAATCAGCTTCTGCATGCGTTCCGGCTGGGCGGAGATGGAGTTCATGATGGCGGCGGTTTTGTTCTTCACCACGGCAAAGCCGGCAGCCATGGCATCGGTATTGGTGGTGTCGAGGCAGAGCGGCACGTCGGTCACCGCCTCCACGGTCTGCACCACCCAGGGCATCAACTCGGTGCCGTCCTTGCGGGCCGGGCCGATGTTGAGGTCGAGGTAGGATGCACCGGCCGCGGATTCTTCCTTGGCCATCTCCTGCACCGGAGCGGCATTGCGTTCCTTCATGGCGGTGCCGCTCCGCTTGCCCATGATGTTGATGCTCTCGGCAATGGCTAATACCTTCTGGGACATGCCTCTTCTCCTTTCGTTAGCGTTGGCAATATGGTCCGGCCCGCGGGGGCCGTAATTTTTTGGGTGCTGATCGCTCGATTGCGCCGGAATGAAGAGCGGTTAACGCGCAAAAATAGCGTTAAAAAAAGAGGATGTCAATAACCAAAGAAATCGGGCCGGAAAAAGGGGGCGGGCGGGCCGGGCAGCTGGAAGAAATAGCGGTGTAGCCGTCGTCATTATGATAAAATTTCACTAGGAGTCTGTCGGAGTTCCTCCTTGGCATAGTCGCCAGAAGGCCTCTCCGAGATATTTCAGTTACAAGAGATTGTTGCTGTCGTCGTTCGTGACGCTTGTCCGCGGTTGCCTGCGGATATTTTCC
>JAJZRJ010000014.1 GCA_021802775.1 Deltaproteobacteria bacterium | reverse complement strand
TTGATTAGGTGATATCCGGCTGTTGCCGCTGTTCAATGTCACTGCCACCGCTTTGTCCGGGTTCACCCCGCCGCCCTGCGGGGCGACCGATAACGGCGCATCTGCCGCGTTGGCGACTCGTTGATATACCAGGTGTATCATCAACATCGTCGCCGCCTTGCCTCTGCACCGTTCTCGAACGCTCACGGATTCAGGGACTTGTTGGTTTTTGGGGCGAGGTCCGGACGGAATCTCATGTTTTCGTCAACCCGTGAATCCTTGACCCGCCGGCGATGGCCATGATGCCGATGATCTCACGGACCTTCAGGATGGAGAGGCCGTACTCTTCGCGGCCGAGAAGGAGGGTGAGATATATTTGCCGGCCATGTCGCCGCGCCCTTCGGAGGGCGGTGGCTGTCTGCCATTGGCGGGGTTCATGGAGTGCTCCGTTTGTCGCTGTTTTTCCGTTGCCTGGATTCAGCCTTGACCTCCTGCCAGACCCTTGCGGGTCTGGCAGGAGGCTTGGTCCGATGAGGGGGGGTTATCGGACCAACGGCATTCGGATGATCTGATGGGTGGTGCAGAGTACCGGGTCGTAATTGGAAGAAGCGTGCCAACAAGTTGGTTGTTTATGTAACTAGTTGAAATAAATTGATAACAGCATTGGGGCGCGATGGCAAGGCCAGGGGAAACCCCAACAGGTTTTCTTGATGCGGAAGGGGCTTGCTGGGTTGGAGGCCTTGCCTGGAGAAGGTTGCCGGCAAATCAATGTCCGGCAGTGGTCAACAAATATTGGCGTGGTTTGAAAAGGCGGGACGCCTCAGGAGGCAACAGCAGGAAAGATGGCCGAGGCGCTGGTGCCCTTGCCAGGCTGCGAGGTGAATTGAAGTCGGCCCCCATGCTCTTTCATGATCCCGGCGGAAATGGAAAGGCCTAGTCCCGTGCCGCCGGTGTCGCGCTTGGTGGTGAAGAAGGGGTCCTGGACATGTTTGAGGTTCTTCTTGGCGATGCCGCAGCCGTTGTCCCGCACTCTAAGTACCACCGTGCGGCGATTTTTGTCGGTGGTGGTGGTAATGGTCAACTGCCGTTCCTGGTCGGGCCGCGACTGGTAGGCATTTTGAATGAGATTGATCACCACCTGCTCAGCGCGTTGGGAGTTGCCGCGGATGAGCGGCAGGGCGTTGCCATACTCCACGACGAGATGGTTGGTTGCCTTCTTGAGAGGGTTGGCCATCAGGGTGAGCGCTGCCCGCACCACCTGGTTCAGGTCGAAGAGCTGGTCCATGGCCGCGGTTCCTTGGCGGGCGTAGTCGCGCAGATTGAGGACGATCTTTTTGATCCGCTCCGAACCGTCGGCAATGCCGGCGAAGAGTTCCGGCACATGGTGGCGCATCTCGGAATAGGGGATGCCGGCCACGTTGAAGTCACCGTGGGTTGCGAGGTGTGCCTCGAGGATCGGCAGGAAATCCTCCCATGCCTGACGGAGGATAGGGGTATTGATGGTGATGAAATTGTTGGGGTTGTTGATCTCGTGGGCCACGCCGGCCACCAGCACCCCGAGGGACGCCATCTTGTCGGCCTCGATGAGCTGCTGACGTCGCCGCTCTGCCTCCTTTTCCGCCTGAATGCGGGCCTTGATGTCCTTCTGCAGCCGGCGGTTGGCCGCAGCGAGCTCGGCGGTCCGTTCCGTCACCAGTTGCTCCAGATGATCCCGGTGCTCCGAGAGTTCGCGGGCCGATTTTTCGAGCAACAGCTGTTTTTCCCGCAACTGGCGGATAAGGCCCAGCCGTTCCATGGCCTTTTCAAAAGAGACCTCCAGTTTTTGGAGGGAGACCGGTTTGGGCAGATAGTTGATGGCCCCCTGCCGCATGGCCTCGACCGCGGTTGTGACCTCGTGCTGGCCGGAGGCCACGATGCACTGGAGATCGGCCTGGAGTTTGAGCGCCTGGCGTAGCAGGGTGAGGCCGTCCATCTCCTGCATCAGGATATCGGTGAGCAGGATATCGTAGGAATGCTGCTTGAGCAGGGCCAGGGCCTCGGAACCGCTCCCGGCGGTGGTGACGGCATAGCCCAGTTTGGTGATCTGGCTGGCGAGGAGGTGGAGTACCAGCGGTTCATCGTCCACCGCCAGAATGGAGCCTTTGTCCGTTGGCGCCGGCGAGGATTTCATGCCTTACTGCCGCTTGAGCCGCTGGTTGAGGGCCTGCGGGGTAATCCCCAGCATATGCGCTGCCACCCGCTGGTTGTCGCCGGAGCGGCGCAGCGCCTCCCGCACCAGTATCCGGGTGGCCTCCTTGATGGTCGGCAACCGGTCGAGGGCCGCGGCCCATTCGCTGTGGTCGTTCTTGTCCGGGGAGGTTTCGGTCGCGTTGGCCGCGGCCCGGCGTTCGCTGGCCATCAGGGTGCGGAAGGCCGTTGCCCCCAGCATCCGTCCGGCGTGGTTGCTCACCGCGTCAAAGGCCATGGCCCTCAGTTCCCGGACATTGCCCGGGAAGTGATAGCCCTTGAGCAGGGTGAGGAGCTCCTTGGGGTAGGCAGGTTTCTTTTTGCCGAATTCGCGGGCCGCCTCGTCGAGAAAGCGTTCCAGCAACAGGGGGATGTCTTCCTTGCGTTCGCGGAGCGGCGGGATGTGGACGTGGTGGGTGCGGAGCCGGTAGTAGAGATCCTTGCGGAAGAAGCCTTCGCCCTGGAGGCTGTCCACCCCCTTGTGGGTGGCAACCAGCACTCTGGCGTCCGAACGCTTGGCAAGGTCGGAACCCAGGGGATAATACTCCCGCGCTTCGAGGAAGCGGAGGAGTTTGATCTGCGAGATGTGGCTTAGGTCGCCGATTTCATCGAGGAAGAGGGTGCCGCCGGTTGCCTTTTCGATGAGGCCGGGGCGGGGGTGGTCCGCGCCGGTAAAGGCGCCTTTGGCGTGGCCGAAGAGGGTGTCGGAGAAGACCTGGTCGTCGAGGCCGGCCACATTGACCGCCACGAACTGGCCGGGGCGGCCGGAGAGGTCGTGGAGCGCCCTGGCGATCAACTCCTTGCCCACCCCGGTCTCGCCGCTGATCAGCACCGGCTGCTGGCCGCCGGCCACGGCCTCGCAGTAGCGGAAGACCGCCTGCATTTTGGGATGGCTGGTGAGGATGGCGGCAAACGCCTCCGGGTGGGCCAGGGTGTCGGCCAGGAAGCGGCTGCTCAATTCGGAGTTTTCCCGGCGCAGGCGGCGGATTTCGAGCGCCCGGCCGATGCTGGGCAGCAGGCGTTCCGCCTCCACCGGTTTGAGGACGTAGTCAAAGGCCCCATGCTGGATGCACTGCACCGCGGTGCCCACGTCGTTGACGCCGGTAACGATGATCACCGGCAGTTCCGGGTAGTCCCGGCTCGTTTGGGCGATAATCTCCTGGCCGGAGCGGTGCGGCATCATGAGGTCGAGGAGCAGCACCTCGATTTCGGTGTGTTTGAGGATGGACTCGACCTCGCGGCTGTCCTGGCAACGCAGGGTATTGGTGATGCCGTGCGAGCGCAGGACGATGTCGAAACTTGCCAGGGTGTGTGCTTCGTCGTCCACCAGCAGAATCGGGTGGGGAGGGTATGCCCCCGGTGCCATGCGCTGCCCTCTCGGTCTTGGCTTAACAGAATGGCGGCTTGAGTCCGCTGGCGTCAGTATAGCACAACCGCGCCGGCAAAAAAAGCGGTTGCCGCGTTTCCCGCGGCCTTGGGCGGGCAAGGGCAGAAAGGTTGTTGGCTACGGTTGCACCTTGGAGGGCCAGAACAGCGTGTCATTGAGCCAGCCGACGGTGCCGTCGGCGTGTTTGACCTTCACCCAGTCGCCCTCGCGCTCGAGCGGGGTGAAGATCACGCCGTATTTCACCACCGCGACCGGCTCGTAATTCACGCCGGGCCCGGCCCGCAGGTTGATGTCCCTGCCCTTGACGATGACGGTTTTCTGGCCGGAAAGGAGCAGGGTGATGATCCAGCCCTTGGCCCCCTCGAAATCGACGACCTGGGACCACCGGTCCTGCTGTTGGAGGATGGCCAGCGGATAGCCTTTGCCGACCTCCCAGAGGATTTCGTAGTCGGAACTGGGGCCGGAGCGGATGTTGGCGCCATTTTTGGCGACGCTGGCATATTCGGCGGCACCGACAGGGGAGGCGGCCGCCAGGAAAATCAGGGCGGAAAACAGGAGGGAGAGGGTGTTTCGGGTCGGGCGGTGAGGCTGGTTCGACATGCGATTTCTCCTTGGTGATGCAGCAGGAGCGCAGCTCTTGCCGGAACAGCGGGCTGTCCGGCATTGCTCCGATCCCCTGGAATCAATGCACAGCCTAGCACGCTCCGGCGCGCAAGTCAACATGGTCGCGTGCCGGAATCGAGCACCGGACGGGGGTGACGATGCGGTTGCAACGGCAAACCCACGCGGTGGAAGGTTGTCAGGGATGGGAAAAGCGGCAGCGCGGTGATTTTTTTCTCGATTTGCCATATTTCTTGTTATCATCAACGGAGCGGCTGGTGGCGTAACTCCAGGGAGGGGCTGGTGCCGGCCCTCTGCCCCATCTTTTTTGATCGTGAGCCGGGGGATGAGAGTGTATGGACGACGCGAGCAGCGGGAAACGGGTGCAGGAGCACCCGGCGGTGGAGAAATTGGTGCACCGGATCGCCGACGACATCCGCCGGTGCGCGGTGCGCCAGTGGCCGGATATCCCCGATGCGCTGGTTCAGGAACTGCTCGACGATGTCGTGGTCAACATCCGCGATTTTGCCGAACGCCAGATCTCCCACATCTACGAACTGGTACGGATCGGCCTCGGCCTTTCCGCGGAGAAACAGCTTGATCGTCTGCTCGAAATGATTGTCCGCGAGGCGCGGCGGTTCACGAATGCCGACGGCGGGGCGCTCTACATCCGCAACGACGAACGCGAGGTGCTCGATTTCGCCATCGTGCAGAATGAGTCCATGGCGATCCACATGGGCGGCACCGGCACGCCGGTGATCTGGGCTTCGGTATTGCTCTACCAACCGGACGGCACCGAGAATCACCGGAACGTCTCGGCCCACTGCGCGTTGACCGGCAGACCGGTCAATATTTCCGATGTTTATGCCGCCGAAGGCTTCGATTTCCAGGGCACCAGGGATTTCGACGCCTCCACCGGCTATCGTTCCCAGTCCATATTGGTCATCCCCATGCGCGACCATGAGGAGGAGATCATCGGGGTGCTCCAGCTCATCAATGCCAGGGATCGGGACACCGGCATGGTGGGACCCTTCCCGGATGAGGAGGTGGAGATGGTCACCTCCCTCGCCTCGGAGGCGGCGGTGGCGGTCACCAATATGCGGCTGGTGCGGGGGCTGGAAAATCTGTTGAATTCCTTTATCCATGCCATTGCCGACGCCATCGATGAAAAATCGCCCTATACCGCGGGCCACATCCTCAGGGTGGCGGCGATGACCGAAAGCCTGGTCGAAAAGATCAACCACACCGCACACGGCCCCTTTGCCGGGGTCTCCTTTTCGCCGGCCGAGATGGCGGAAATCCGCATGGCTGCCTGGCTGCATGACATCGGCAAGATTACCACGCCGGAGTTCGTGGTCGATAAGGCAACCAAACTGGAAACCGTCTTCGACCGCATCGAGCTGGTGCGGAGCCGGATCGAGATCCTCAAGCGGGACCGGGAGATCCGGCGGCTCAAGAACCTGCTGGCCGATAGCCGCGAGGCGGTGGACGCATCGCTCGGTGAGGGGGATCACAGCGATCTCGACGAGTACCTCAGCTTTCTCGAGACGATAAATCACGGTGGCGAGAGTTTGTCGGAGGAGAGCCTGGGGCGCATCCGCAAGATCGCCGGCGTCGGGTTGACCATCAGTGGCAAGCCCATGCCCCTGCTCGATCCCGACGAGGTGACGAATCTTTCCGTCCGCCATGGAACCCTTACCGAAGAGGAGCGGCGGCAGGTGGGCAACCATGTCAACATGAGCATCAAGATGCTCGAAGGGCTGCCCTTCCCGAAAAAACTGCGCCGCGTGCCGCTCTATGCCGGTTTACATCACGAAAAGCTCGATGGCAGCGGCTATCCCCACGGATTGACTGCGGACGACATTCCCCTGCCGGGCCGAATCATGGCGGTGGCCGATATCTTCGAGGCGCTCACTGCCTCGGATCGGCCTTATAAAAGAGGGAAGAGGCTTTCCGAGGCGGTGCACATCCTCGAGAAGATGGTGCACGACGGCAAACTCGACGGCGATGTCTGTGATTTGCTGGTGGAATCCGGCCTGATGGTGGAGTATGCGAGGAAGTCGTTGGCCGAGTGGCAGATCGACGACTTCGAGTGGCGGGGTAAACGCTACCCGGTCAATAACCGCCAGGGCTAGCCGCGCTGCCGCCTGATCTTCTGTTCCCCTGCCGGTACATCGCGTCATGGCGAGCTGATAGCGGGCAGGATGATCCTCCTGTCCGGTCATGCGCCCCGTGGGTAAAGTTCTTCGGGCCGATTCAACTCTTCCCGCCCTCAAGAGGCGTCGGTTGGGTGCATCCCCGGTTTAATCAGGCCGGAGATGGCTGACCCATTCGTCGGTTTGCATCACCTTGCTGAAGCGGTTTTGCGTCACCAGGATGGCCCGATGGAGTTCTTCGCCCGTGACGCTCCCGGCCTCGTTGCGGAACGCCAGGGTTCCCGTGGCATCGGCAAGAAACTCAACGGCATAGCCGAGGTGGAAGGCGCGCCGCGCGGTGGTATCGCAGCACATCTGCGTCATGTAGCCGCAGATGGTAAGGGTGTCGATGCCGCGGCCCTTGAGCCATTCTTCCAGGTTCGTTTCGGTAAAACTGTCTGGCCAGTTTTTTTCGATCAGCGTGTCCCGGTGCCGTCTCTCGACCTCGGGATGCAGCTCCCATTCCGGGCTGCCTTTCTGAAAGACGGGCGAGGCGGCCGCCTTGGCTGCATGCTGGATCACCACCACGGGAATCTGATTCGTGGTCGCGGCGTCCATTGCCTTCAGAATGTTGTCCAGGCTTCCGGGGGGATGGGACACCGGCAGTTTCCCGGAAAAATATTCGTTCTGGACATCGATCACCAGCAATGCGCGCATTATTTCCTCCGCTTTTTCCGTGTGGTCTGCGATTCCTGCCGCAATTCCATTTTCAGGAAGGGTGTCTATTTTCCGTCTCGGGTTATGCCCAACCCTCCTCTTGCGCCACCGGCTGGGTTCTGGGACATTCTGGCATATTTTGCGTTCCGTGCCAAGGGAACTGCGTCGGAATCAGTCAACATGCCGGTTTGGATACGGCAATGGACAAAGTTATGGTGTGAAGATTTTCAGGGAGAGGTCTTTGATCGTCCGAAAGTGCTTGGCGTTGCTGGTGGCCAGGGTGAGGCTGTTTTCTGTGGCCGTGGCGGCAACCAGCGCATCGCCGGCCCGCAGGCCGGAGGAAAGTGCGTATTCTTCAATGTAAATCGCGGCCCGGTGGCCGATGTTTTCCGTCAGGGGCAGGATGATGAAGTTGAACGCGGCGAGGAACTCCTTGGAATATTTGTGCTGCGTCTTGTTTTTTGCGTGCTGGAGCAACTCCAGATAGGTTTGCAGGGAGATGGAGCGCCTGTCCGCCCGCTCGATGAGGGTTGCTGCCCGCTGATTGCCGCGCTGCACCCAGATCAGGATATCGGTATCAAAGAGCATCGTAGCGCCCTGCGCGCAGTTTCTGCATCACTTCTTCCACGGGCCGCTGGTCGTCGCTGGTCATGCCGAAGAACGGATGTTCCCTGACTTTGCGTGCGGGGGTGCCTTGCGCCGGAATGAGCACTCCCTTGACCTTGCCGTGGTAGGTGATGGTCACCTCCTCCCGGCGTTCCAGGGCGTCGAGTACATCCTTCATTTTGTAGCGCAGGTCAACGATCGATGCTTCCATGGGCGGGCCTCACGGTTCGAATAATATGTAGAGTTACAATATACATATTACGGTAGGCTGTCAACAATGGATTTTACCGGAAGGCGGGGGCGGCCGGCCCTTTATTTCGTAAAATAGGCGACGAACTCGCGGTTGCCCTTGGGGCCCAGGATCGGCGAGGGGGTGACTCCATGGCTCACCAGGCCGAGCCCCTCGGCAAAGGCGGTGATCTCGGCCACTACCGCCTCGTGGAGTGCCGGGTCGCGCACCACCCCGCCCTTGCCCACCTTTTCCTTGCCCACCTCGAACTGCGGCTTGACCAGCGCCATGATCCGCACCGTCGGGCCGAAGAGCGGCAGCAGCGGCGGCAGCAGGAGTTTGAGCGAGATGAAGGCGGCGTCGATGACGGCAAGGTCGAGCGGCTCGGCAAAATCGGCCGGGGTGAGGTTGCGGGCATTGGTGCGCTCCCGCACCACCACCCGCGGGTCGTTGCGCAGCGTCCAGTCGAGCTGGCCGTAGCCCACGTCGATGGCATAGACCTTGGCCGCCCCATGCTTAAGCAGGCAGTCGGTAAAGCCGCCGGTGGAGGCGCCGATGTCGGCGCAGACCATGCCGGCCGGGTCGATGGCGAAGAAGTCGAGCCCGGCCGCCAGTTTCAGCCCGCCGCGGCTCACGTAAGGGCAAGCCTTGCCTTTGAGTTCGAGGATCGCGGTGTCGCGCACTTCGGTGCCGGCCTTGTCGATGAGCTGGCCATCCACCAGCACGAGCCCCGCGGCGATGAGGGCCTGGGCCTTCTGCCGGGTGGGGGCGAGGCCGTGTTCTACCAGGAGTTTGTCGAGGCGCGCTTTCATGGGGGCCGTGGAAAGGCAAAAGTGAAAAGGCAAAAAGCAGGGTACCGTTCTTTTTAGCTTTCGCCTTCCCCTTTTTGCCTTGGTTTTATCCTGCGGTATCGGCCTTTTTGATCAGGGCGCAGAGTTCATCGGCCATGGCGTCGATCACCTTGTGCTCCCGGCCCTCCACCATGACGCGGATCACCGGTTCGGTGCCGGAGGGGCGCACCAGGATGCGGCCCTCGTCGCCGAGCTTCTTTTCCAGCGCCTTGACCCGTTTGGCAAAATCGGGCACCTGGTCGAGGGCGATCTTTTGCGCGGTGCGCACGTTCTTGAGCACCTGGGGGAAGGTTGTAAGCTGGGTGGCGAGTTCGGAGAGGGGTTTATTCTGCTTGATCATGATCGCCAGCAGCTGCAAGGCGGCGAGAATGCCGTCGCCAGTGGTGTTGTGGTCGAGGAAGATGAGATGGCCCGACTGCTCGCCCCCGAAATTGTAGCCCTTGGCACGCATGGCCTCCACCACGTAGCGATCGCCGACCTTGGTGCGTTCGAGCTTGCCGCCCTGCTGCTGCATGAAGAGTTCGAGCCCCAGATTGCTCATCACCGTGGCCACCAGCGTCTTTTTCTTGAGCTGCTTGGTGGCCATGAGTTCGGCGGCGCAGATCGCCATGATGTGGTCGCCGTCCACGATGCGGCCATGTTCGTCGCAGACGATGAGGCGGTCGCCGTCGCCATCCAGCGCGATGCCGATGTCCGCCTTCAGCTCGCGCACCTTGGCCGCCATGTGTTCCGGGTGCAGCGCGCCGCACTTGTGGTTGATGTTGGTGCCGTTCGGTTCCGCCGCCAGCACGGTGACCGTGGCGCCCAATTCCTCGAAGACGTGCGGGGCCACGCTGTAGGTGGCGCCGTTGGCGCAGTCGAGCACGAGGTGGAAGGCGTCCAGGGTGTATTCGCGCGGGAAGGTGTTCTTGAGAAAGACGATGTAGCGCCCCTTGGCGTCGTCGATGCGGGTGGCGCGCCCCACCTCCTCGGCCACCGGCCGCAGGGCCGACATCTTCCGGGAGAAGATGAGGTTCTCGATTTCCAGTTCCTGGTCGTCGGGCAGCTTGAACCCGTTGCGGGCAAAGATTTTGATGCCGTTGTCCTGGAAGGGATTGTGCGAGGCGGAGATCACCACCCCGGCATCGGCCCGCATGCTGGTGGTGATGAAGGCGATGCCAGGGGTAGGCAGGGGGCCGACCAGCAGGATATCCACCCCCATGGAGCAGATGCCCGCGGCCAGGGCGTTTTCGAGCATGTAGCCGGAAAGGCGGGTATCCTTGCCGATGACGATGCCGTGGCCGCGCCGCACGTCTTTCACCAGAAAGGCGAGGGCCCGGCCGATCTGCATGGCGATCTCGGTGGTCATCGGGTCAATGTTGGCAACACCGCGGACACCGTCGGTACCGAATAGTCGTCTCATGGCCGAAAAAATTCCTGGGCGATTGGGGATGGATAGGGGTTAGCGTTTAGCCGGAGTCACCCGCACCACCACGGTTTTCGGGGAGAAACCCTGGATGGCCAGGGGCTCTTGGGCGCTGACCTCGGTGAAGACCCTGTGCCGTCCCGGTTTAAGGCCGGCGACGTTGATGGTGGCGTGAATTTTCGGAGCCAGACGGCTCGGGTCATGCACCTGGCTCAAGGGAACCTTGGCGGTGACCGTGACGGTGGCGGGGATAAACTGGTAGGCCAGGCTCGGGTCGGCCTGAACAGCGGTCAGCGGGATGGTGCCGAACTCCCGCGGGGTGGTTTTTTCCTTCACCACCACCCGGGCGCTCACCACGGTTTCGCCGATGAGATCGATGACCGCCGGCGCCAGCCGCAAGGGCACCTGCTTGGTCACGCTGCTGTCAAGCCCGGAGATGTCCAGTGGTTCGGTGAGTAATTGGGTTTCCGCGCCGAGCGTGGCCTGGGGACCGCTGATGGTGATGATCGGTGGCTCGACCTGGGCCGAGATCAGTTCATAGCCTTCGGCCGGCCGGCCGGTGATCTTCAGTTCCACCGGCAGGGTTTTTTCCACCAGGCGGTCGATCATCAGGGTGATGTGGGTCGGCTGGATGCGCAGGATGTTGACCCCGCGCGGCAAGGGGATCGCCTCGGGTTCATTGCGCACGACGATAGTGCCGGGCGTGGCCTTGGCCAGGTTCACCGTCCGGTTGATGCGCTGCCGCCGGATGCTGTCGATCAGCCCGCGCGGGCCGCTGACCGAGACCTCCAGTTGCTTTTTGAACTGGTTGGCAATGACCAGCTCGCGGGGCAGGTTGACGATCTCCACCGGGATGTAGATGCTGGTATCGACCTTGTCCTCGCCCACCACGAAGTACCAGAGGAAGATGGCGATGAGCAGCGACAGCAGCCGGATGAGCCAGTCCTTGGGCCAACTGGGCTTGCGCAGGACGTTCAATTTTTTTTCTATTTGCGGCGCCAGGTTTTCCATAGCTGTGTGGGGGTGGTTCCTTTGGAAAGGAGGATAGCGTCGAGCCGGGCACGCAGACTGTTTTCGTCGAGATCGGTGGTGATGGCGCCGTGCTGGACCAGCGAAATCTTGCCGGTTTCTTCGCTGATAACGATAACCACGGTGTCGGTCTCCTCGGAGAGGCCGATGGCGGCGCGATGGCGGGTGCCGAGCTGTTTGCTGATATACGGATTGCGAGTGAGCGGCAGGACGCAGCCCGCAGCGACGATACGCCCGCTGCGTACGATGACCGCCCCGTCATGGAGCGGGGAATCGGTGAGAAAAAGGCTCAGGAGCAGCTGGCGGCTGATGGCGGCATCCACGAGCTGGCCGGTCTCGATGTAATCCTTGAGCCCGGTTTCCCGTTCGATGGCGATGAGTCCGCCGATCTGGCGGTGGGCCATGAGCTGGGCCGCCTTGACGATTTCGAGCAGGGCGTGCACCGTTTCTTCGTCGGCCATGCCGAAGGGGGTGCGGCCGACCTGGGTCAGAGCCCGGCGGATATCACGCTGGAAGATGATGATGATGATCAGGAAGATGGAGCTTAAGAAGGTGCCGAGCAGCCAGTAAAGGGTCAGGAATTCCAGCTTGCGGGCGGCGAAATAGACCACGATCAGCACCGCGATACCGATGAGCATCTGCACTGCGCGGGTGCCCTTGATGAGCAGGATGACCCGGTAAATGAGGTAGGCAACGATCAGGATATCGCAGAGATCTTGCCAGCGGATCGCGGTAATCGTGTCCAGCATTGCGTTGGTGCACCAACCGAAGCGTGATGGATGGGCGAACGCGCCCGTGAGCGCGCCATTTGCCTTAGAGTATACGAAAGGATGCGCTTTGGGCAAGAGGAACTCGCTGATTTTGGTAAAAAAATCGGTATGGGAATGGTGGCAGGGGCGATAATGCGGGCCGTGGAAAAAACCTTCCCCTTTCAGGGTTGCGGGGTTGCGCTTGACATGGGGGGGGATTTGCAGTAGTATCGCAAAATTTTCCGGGCGCTCCGCAGCGCGGCGTCGGATTAAAAGTGACGTAATCCCGAGTTGTTACGGTTTTTCGTTTAAGGTATGAGTGCCAGCAGGGGCATTCGGCAAGCGATAATTATTGGGTAAGGAGAGCAGGCGTTGGCTAACCACAAATCAGCACTGAAGAGAAACCGTCAGAGCCAGGTGCGCCGGGTACGGAACCGCGCCAACCGGAGCGAGGTCAAGACCGCGATCCGCCGGGTGACCGACGCCATCGAGCAGAAGTCGGCGGACGGCGCGCAGGAGGCCCTGAAGGCCGCCGTTCCGGTAATCGACCGGGCGGCGGTGAAGGGCGCCATGCACAAGAACACCGCATCGCGCAAGGTTTCCCGACTGACCAAGCACGTGAACGATTTGGTACGGGGAGCGTAACCGGCGCCGTCCTCTGGCGGCTCTGATGCCGGGAAGCGGAATTGCGCGGGGGGGAATGGCGCCGCACGCTGACAACATGGCCAGCATCTGCGGCGACCCGTGGCGATCCGGCGAGAGGCCGATCCGCGCCTCCTGGAAATAATCCAAAGTTCGAAAGCCATGGCGTCTTCCGAGGCCATGGCTTTTTTATTTGTGCCGTGCGCGATGCTCTGGCCCCGGTGGCCGGTGCGTTGCAGCGGCAGGCAGAAAAAGGCATGCATCAGCCATCGTTCGATGATTTCAGCAAGTTGGCCGGCCGCTTCGGCTTGGTGCCGGTGTATCGGGAAGTGATCGCCGACCTCGATACGCCGCTCACCATCTTCGCCAAGGTGGCGGGCGGAGAGTCCCACGCCTTTCTCTTCGAAAGTCTGGAGGGTGGCGAGAAATGGGGGCGGTATTCCTTCATCGGCTTTGATCCCTTTCTCACCTTCGAAAGTCGGGGCTCTGCCATCACGGTTTGCCGTAACGGCGTGACCGGGGAACAGGCCGGCGATCCCCTGGCAGCCCTTGAGGCCCTGCTCGCTTCGCTGAACGCCTGCACCACCGATGCCTATCTCCCCCGTTTTTTCGGCGGCGCGGTCGGCTACCTCGGCTACGACATGGTGCGGTTCATGGAGCGACTGCCGGAGCACAATCCGCCTCTGGCCGATTTCCCTGATTCCGCCTTCATGGTACCGCGGCTGGTGCTGATCTACGACAACCTCCGGCAGGCGCTGACCGTGGTCAACTGCGTGGAGATAGCGCCGGGCGCCGATTCGCAGGCGCTCTATGCCGCGGCCCAGGCACGAATCGACGCCATCGTCGAACGGCTGCGGAACCCGCTGCCGACCGAGATGGTCGGCGGCAACGGCCATGTCGCCGCCCCCCATCACTTTACGGCCAACATGGAGCCGGCCGCCTTCGAGCAGATGGTGGAGAAGGCCAAGGAATACATCAGGGCCGGCGACGTCATCCAGGTGGTGCTCTCCCAGCGCTTCCGTACCGTGACCGACCTGCCGCCCTTCAAGCTCTACCGGGCGCTCCGCCACATCAACCCGAGTCCATACCTCTTTTTCCTCAAGCTGGGCGACTTGGTGCAGATCGGTT
Organism: Deltaproteobacteria bacterium; assembly: GCA_021802775.1. Classification (GTDB taxonomy): domain Bacteria; phylum Desulfobacterota; class Desulfobulbia; order Desulfobulbales; family Desulfurivibrionaceae; genus JAJZRJ01. Next base: position 45,680 of record JAJZRJ010000014.1, on the reverse strand, counting down.
CGTCGCCGGAGATCCTGGTGCGGCTCGAGGGCGACGATATCGAACTGCGGCCCATCGCCGGCACCCGCCGCCGCGGCCGCACCCAGGAAGAGGATCTGGCCCTGGAGCAGGAGCTGCTTGCCGATCCCAAGGAGCGGGCCGAGCACCTGATGCTGGTCGATCTCGGCCGCAACGATGTGGGCCGGGTCGCCCGCTACGGTTCGGTGGAGGTGCGCGATCTGCTGGTGATCGAGCGCTACAGTCACGTCATGCACATCGTCTCCGGCGTGCACGGCATGTTGGCGCCGGGCAAGAGCCAGTTCAACGTGATCAAGGCCTGTTTCCCGGCCGGCACCGTGAGCGGGGCGCCGAAGATCCGGGCCATGGAGATCATCGAGGAGCTGGAGCCGGAGCGGCGCGGGCCCTATGCCGGCGCGGTGGGCTATTTCGGCTTTTCCGGCAACATGGATTTCTGCATCACCATCCGGACCTTCATCCTGCGGGGGACCGATCTGTGGGTGCAGGCCGGGGCCGGCATCGTGGCCGACTCCGACCCCAGGCGCGAATACGAGGAGACGGTCAACAAATCCATGGGCCTGCGCCGCGCGGTGGAACTGGCGGAAAAGGAATTCTAGCCGCATGCCGGGTCTCTTCCAAAGAATCAGGGCAACGAACGTCCGCTTGAGCGGGGCTCTCTCATGATCGTCATCATCGACAACTACGACTCCTTTACCTACAACATCGTCCAGACCCTGGGCGGACTCGGCGCGGAACTTACGGTTTTCCGCAACGACGAGGTGGAGCTCTCCTTTATCGACGGGCTGCGCCCCTCGCGGCTGTTGATCTCGCCGGGGCCGTGCAGTCCGGCCCAGGCCGGTATCTCCATTGCGGCGATCCGCCACTTTGCCGGCCGCGTCCCGGTGCTGGGCGTTTGCCTGGGGCATCAATCCATCGGCGAGGCCTTTGGCGGCAAAACCGTGCGCGCCGGCCGCCTGATGCATGGCAAAACCAGCCTCGTTACCCATGACGGCAAAGGGGTCTTTGCCGGGTTGCCCAATCCCTTCGAGGCCATGCGCTACCACTCGCTGGTGGTGGAGGAGCCGCTGCCCGAGTGCCTGGTGGCCACCGCCCGTTCGGAGCAGGGCGAACTCATGGGGGTGCGGCACCGGAGCCTGGCGGTGGAAGGGGTGCAGTTCCACCCGGAATCGATCATGACGCCGGACGGCGTGCGGTTGCTCGCCAATTTCATCGCGCCGGAGTACCCGGCCCTGCTGGCCAAGGCGCAGGGGGAACGGCAGTGATCCGGGAAGCGATTGCCAAGGTGGTAGGGGGCACCCATCTTGCCGAGGCCGAGATGGTGGGAGTCATGCAGGAGATCATGGGCGGCGAGGCGACCCCGGCCCAGATCGGTTCCTTTATCACGGCGCTGCGCATCAAGGGCGAGACCGTTGACGAGATCACCGGCGCGGCCCGGGTCATGCGCGACAAGGCCACCAAGGTCGAGGCGCGGGTGGCTGGCGACGTTTTGGTCGATACCTGCGGGACCGGCGGCGACGCCTCCGGCACCTTCAATGTCTCCACCACCGCGGCCTTTGTCGTGGCCGGCGCCGGCATCCCGGTGGCCAAGCACGGCAACCGCGCGATGTCCAGCACCTGCGGCAGCGCCGACGTGCTGGAGGCGCTCGGTGTGAACCTCTCGCTCTCGCCGGAACAGATTGGCCAGGCCATCCGCGAGGTCGGCATCGGCTTCATGTTCGCCCCGGCCCTGCACGGCGCCATGAAGCACGCCATCGGCCCGCGGCGGGAGATCGGCATCCGCACCATTTTTAATGTGCTCGGACCGCTTACCAACCCGGCCGGCGCCAATGTGCAGGTGATGGGGGTGTACGACCATCGGCTGGTCGAGCCCCTGGCCCGGGTGCTCGGCAAGCTGGGAGCCAAGCGGGCGCTGGTGGTGTGCGGGGCCGGCAATCTCGACGAGATCACGATCACCGGCGAGACCTCGGTGGCGGAATACAGGGACGGTGCGGTGACGACCTACGCCGTTACCCCGGAGCAATGCGGGCTGGCGCGGGCGACTCTGGCCGACATCCGAGGCGGCGCCAGCGCGGCCGAGGCTGCCGGGTTGTTGCGGGCGGTGTTGCAAGGCATTGCCGGTCCGCGCCTCGATATGGTGCTGATGAATGCCGGCGCGGCGATCATGGCCGCCGGCAAGGCTGCTGACCTTCCCGAAGGCGTTGCCGTGGCCCGGCGGGTCATCGAGAGCGGCGCTGCCCTGGCCAAAATGGAGGCCCTGGTGGCCTTCGGCAAAGGAGCAGCAGCGTGATTCTCGATACCATCGTGGCCCGCAAGCGCGAGGAAGTAGCGGCCCTCAAGCGGCAGGGGCTTTCCGCGCCCGCGGGGCCGGTGGCGCCGCCGCGCGGTTTTGTCAGGGCGCTTACCGGCTATCCCGGGGTGGCGATCATTGCCGAGGCCAAGAAGGCCTCGCCCTCCAAGGGGGTCATCCGGCCGGACTTCGATCCGGTGGCCATTGCCCGGCAATATCAGGCCGGCGGCGCCCAGGCGCTTTCGGTGCTCACCGACGAACATTTTTTCCAGGGCAGCCTCCGCTACCTCGCCCAGGTTCGGGCTGCCGTCACGCTGCCGGTGTTGCGCAAGGAGTTCATCATCGATCCCTTGCAGATCGAGGAGACGCGCCGCCACGGGGCCGACGCCATCCTGCTCATCGCCGCCATCCTCGATACCGCCCGGTTGCGTGATTTCCGCCAGCAGGCCGAGGAACTCGGCATGGATGTGCTGGTCGAGGTCCACGACGAGGCGGAGGCGGAGCAGGCGCTGGCTGCGGGCAGCCGGCTCATCGGGGTGAACAATCGCGATCTCCGCGATTTTTCCGTCGATCTTGCCACCACCTTCCGCCTGCGGCGCCTTATTCCGGCGGCGATCCCGCTGGTGAGCGAGTCGGGCATCCGCGATCATCACGACATGCAACGCCTGGCCGAACATGGTATTGCTGCCGCTCTGGTGGGCGAGACCTTGATGCGGGCCAAAGATCAGGCCCAGGCGGTGCGGGAGTTGCGCGGCGGACCGGAGGAGAAATAACCGTATGGCAGTGCGTACCCGGATCAAGATCTGCGGGATGACCGGAAAAGAGGAGGTCGCTGCGGTGGTGGCGGCCGGGGTGGATGCAGTGGGCTTTATCTTTGCCGGAGAGAGCCCGCGCTATCTCCAGCCGGAAAAGGCCCGCGACATCATCCGGCGGTTGCCGCCCTTTGTCGATGCGGTTGGCGTCTTTGTCAACGAGGAGGCCAGCGTGGTGCAGGATATCGTCCAGTACTGCGGCTTGACCCTGGTGCAGCTCCATGGCGCCGAAACCCCGGCCTACTGCCGGGAGATGACCTGCCGGGTCTTGAAAGCCTTCCGCGTCGGCCCGCATACCACGCCCGGGGAACTGGCGGCTTATGAGGAGGTGGTCAACGGCTTTCTCCTCGACACCTTCCACGAAAGAATGGCCGGCGGTACCGGTCGGACCTTTGACTGGGACTTGATGGCGCGGCTGAATCCGCCCGGCCCGGTCATTCTGGCCGGCGGTCTCACCCCGGCCAATGTCGGTCAGGCGGTCCGCGAACTCCGGCCCTTTGCCGTGGATTGCAATTCCGGGGTGGAAATCAAACCCGGCCGCAAGGATCTCGATAAAGTGCGCCAGGTGGTGGACGCCGTGCGGCAGGCCGATGCGGCCAACGCCGCCGCCTGAGCCGCACGGTGGGTCCAATCAGGAATTGAAAAAAAGTCGTCCCTGACTTTTTTTCAATCACGAACCCGCAGAAGTGAATTCCGCGGGTTTGTGCAATTCCGGCGAGTTTTACTCGCCGGAATTGGCACCCCATCCCTGGGGTGCACGCGGGCTGCCGAAAAAGGGATTTTTCAACAGCCTGCGGAATCAGCGCAGCGGCAGCCGGACGACCTGGAGCTGCTTGCCGATGGTAAGCGCCAGCCGCAGTTCGGTGGCACCCTGGGCTTCGTCGGTTCCCATGCCCGGGAAGAAGAGCACGCCATAGGCGATCTGGTTCGGCAGAATCGGTCCGCCGGAGAGGCTCTTGCTGGCCAGATCCTCGCGCACCTTCTCGCCGCCGGTGGCATATCCCTTGGCCCCACCCAGGATTGCCCCGGTCGCGGCCCCGAGCACCGCCCCCTTGCCCGCTGCCGAGCCGACGTTTTCACCGGTGACGATGCCGATCGCCGCGCCGGCGATGGCGCCGGCCGCGCCGAGGAGCAGGGCGGGTTTGCCGGTTTCCTTGGCGGTCTCGCCGATATCCACATGCCCCTTGGTCCGCTGGTAGGTCTTTTCCAGGGAGAGGATCGGCCACGCCTTGTTGTTCCGGTCGATGAGGAAGGTCTGCTCGACGTTGACGTAGGCCGTTTCCTTGCCGTCGTTCTGGAAGGTGACCTGTACCGGCAACAACCCCGCGCCATGGGCATCGAAGCCGAAGGTCTGCTCCGCTTTCTTGGCGTCGGTGAAGGCCTCGGCCGAGATCTTGAGGCCGCCGGCCACCGTGACTCCGCGGGCAGCGTCCGGCAGGTTGAGCGGCGCGACCCGGTCTTTATAGGTGCAGGCGCCGAAGAGCAGGAGCAGGCCCAGGGCGGCGGCCATTCCCAGCCAGGTACGGGGATGCTTTTGTCGTGAAGAGCGCATGTTTTTCTCCTATGTCCGGGGCAGGCGTTATTTGAGGCGGAGGGCCACGTAGCGGGTGTGGCCATTGCGTTTGACCAGCAGAAGCAGGCTGCCCTGTTTTTTGGCGGCATTGACGGCCCAAGCGAACTCGGCCGCGTTCCTGACCGCTTTCCGGTTCACCTCCAAAATAAGATCCCCGCGCCGGATGCCCTTGTCAAAGGCCGGTGAATCCCCTTCCACATTGACCACCAGCACGCCGCTCTTTTCCTTGATCCCCAGGGTCTTGGCGAGGTCCGGGGTAAGATCCTGCACGCTCATGCCGAGTTCCTGGCTGGTCTGATCCCCGCCCTCGGCCGCCGCGGCCTGTTCCTCGTCAAGCTTGGCGATGGTGACGACCACCGCTTTCTTCTTGCCGCCGCGGATCAGGGTCATGTTGACCCGGCTGCCAACCGGCGTCTGGGAAACCAGATTGGGCAGCGAGTTTACCTGGGAGATATCCTTGCCATTGTATTCGATGATGACGTCGCCCTGCTTGATCCCTGCCTTGTCGGCCGGACCGCCCGGTGAGACCTCACCGACCAGGGCGCCGACCGGCCGGTCGAGATGGAACTGTCTGGCCAGTTCCGGGGTGACCTGCTGGATCATGACGCCGAGCCAGCCGCGCACCACCGCGCCGTGCTCCTTGAGCTGGCTGATGACATTCCTGGCGGTGGTGACCGGGATGGCGAAGCCGATGCCGATGTTGCCGCCGCTGCGGCTGTAGATCGCGGTGTTGATCCCGACCATCTCGCCGTTCAGGTTGAAGAGCGGACCGCCGGAGTTGCCGGGGTTGATCGAGGCGTCGGTCTGAATGAAGTTCTCATAGGGGCCGCTGCCCAGAGAGCGGCCCTTGCCGCTGACGATGCCGGCGGTAACGGTCTGCTCGAAGCCGAAGGGGTTGCCGATGGCCACCACCCAGTCGCCCACCCGGAGTCGCTCCGAATCGCCGAAGATGACGGCGGGCAGCGGGCTCTTGGGACTGATCTTGATGAGGGCGAGATCGGTTTTGGGGTCGCGGCCAATGACCTTGGCGTCGTATTCTTCGTAGTTGGTCAAGCGGACGCTGATGGCGTCGGCATTTTCCACCACGTGGTTATTGGTGATGATGTAGCCGTCTGTCGAGGTGATGACGCCGGAACCCAGGCTGGTTCGTTTCAGGTCCCGCTGCGGGGTCTGGTTGCCGAAGGGCGACGGCAGGCCGAAGAAATGGCGGAACATCTCCGGCATTTCCTCCTGCGGGAAGTCGTGGGGTGAGCGTTGTACCTTGACAGTTTGAGTGGTGTAGATGTTGACGACCGTGGGGCTCAAGCGGTCGGCCAGGTCAGCGAACGAATCCGGGGCGCCGGCCATGGGGCGGGCTTCGGCGACGGCATTGCCGAGGCCCAGCAGCACGGCGAGGAGGGCAACGGCGAAACGCAGAACATGTTTGGGTGATGGGGTCTGCATACGATTCAAGCTCCTTCAATCAACAATGTGGCAACAGTTTGGGAACAGGTTATCAACAAGTTATCAACAGCATGTGCCATCTTTTCAACAGATGTCTTTATTTACTTTAGGACCGGGAAAAACTTTGTCAAGGACCGCTTTACAGATGCTCGCCAAATAAGATGGGACCGCCAAGCCGGGCGAGCGAGGCGGTCCCTGGGGGGCCCTTCCGGGAAGAAGGGGAGGAAGAGAGTAATGCGATTTGCTCGCATGTAACAGTAAAGACCACGGCTTCGGTGAAAGGTTCCACGAAAAATGATGTTGTCCATTATTGAAGGCGGATGGCCACCAGCAGCAGTTCCTTATGATGGGGATAGCCGGGGGTAATGGTCTCCGGCGGAAAGACCACGGCCTGACGGTCGCCCAGCGCCTCGCGCAGGAGCGGCAGGTCGTCGGGGTGGAGGCGGAGCATGAGTCCATGCTGGCTCACCAGGTCGGGGATGAACCGGCGCTCCTCCAGAGATTGCCGGAGTAACAGGAGGTCGCGGGGGGTCTCGGCCCGGACGGTGATGAAGATATCCGGATGGAGCGTGTCCGGTTCCGGCGTCGTGGGCGGGTGCGCGGCCCTGGCCTGCGGAAAAGACGAAGCAGGAGCGGTGGTAACCGCGGTCAGCCGGGAATCGGGAATGATCAGCGGTGCTGCCCGGCGGGTGGCCAGTTGGGTGGTCTGATTGGTCGGTTCCATGGGCTGGAAGTGCACTTTCAAGAAAAGGCCGATGCCCATGGCAAGTACCACGGTGGCGGCGGCCATGGGCAGCGACATGGAAAAGTCATACTGGTGGATCAGGTCACGGAGGCGGGTCCAGAGGTGGGGACGATGCAGCTTGGCGTGGATGCCGGGCAGCAGGTCGGGCGGCGGCTGGTCATCGCGCAGGGACGCGATGCGGTCGAGGGTCAGGGTGAATAGTCGCCATTCCGCGGCACAATGGGGGCAGGAGGCCAGATGGGCCTCCAGTTGCTGCCGTTCCTCCGTTGCCAGTTCCTGGTCGAGATACGGCGTGAATCGTGCCTGATGGTCGCTGCATTCCCTCATGATCGTTACTCCAGCATCTTCTTGAGCCGTTCCTTTAAGGCCAGCCGGGCCCGGTTCAGCTTCGACTTGACCGTGCCCAGCGGGATATCGAGAATGGCGCTGATTTCCTCATAGGAGAGTTCCTGGAGATCGCGCAGCAGCAGGATCTCCTTTTCGGTCTCCGGCATGGCGGCAATGGCATTGCGCACCACCTCGTTGACGCCCCGGCGTTCCAGTTGCTGTTCCGGAGTGTCACCCTGGCTGAGCGGAATCGGGTTATCCGGGTCGTCCAGGGAGAGGTTGCTGAAAAAACCGCGCCGTTTGAGGCGGTTATATCGGTTGCGGCAGTGGTTGAGGGCCAGCTGGTAAAGCCAGGCGCCGAATTTGGCGTCGTCGCGCAGATGGCCGAGGGAACGGTAGGCCGTGACAAAGATGTCCTGGCTGAGATCCTTGGCCTCTTCCTCGTCCTTGACATAGGTGCGCGTCAGGTTCCATATCCTGGCCTGGTAGATCCGGACCAGATGGTTGAAAGCCTGGTGGTCGCCCTGGCGCAGGGCGCGGACCAATCCCGCCACATCGTGTTCGGTCATCGTCTCGTGCTGGTTTGGTCCGATGGCGTTTCATTCTAAAAGACAGGATAGAATAAAAAAAGTTCCGCCGTCGGGAGGTTTTTTGTGCATTCCGGTGCGATCACCGGAGCGCTTCTTCCTTTCATACCGCAAAAGGCGGCAAGTAGCCATGGGGAAAAACGGGGCCGTGCCCGGCGGCGGTGGTGCCTTGCTGTTGCGCCGCCGGGGAGCAGTATGGTACCCTAGCCGGTGTTGACGGTGATCTGCCGAGCGCGTTCACTGTTTCCTCATCCAGCGAGAGCGAAAGCCCATGGAACATGATTTTGACGTGGAAAAGATCGTGCGCGATCTCAGGAACATCATGCCGTTCAAGGACACGACGGTGCCGGGAGACATCGTGCTGGTGGTGGCCGATCATCTGCTCTACGCGGTGGTGAGCAATATCGAGCGGGATATAGCCAAGCGCGACGGGTGGTGGCATCTTACCCTGCAGTTGCTCACCGTGCCGCCGAAGCAGGTGGTGTGGACCCTGCGGGAGCCGCAGTTCACCGGCCAGGAAATCTTCACCATGGGCGGTGAAAAACGGTTTGTCAAGGCGATGGCCTTCGAGGGCTGGTCGCCCCACGTGGACAAGCCGACGTTGCCGACGAAAAAGGCAGCGAAGAGACCGGTGCTGAAAGTGGTCAAGTAGCCGGGCCAATTGCTCGGGCCTCCGCCTCCCTGCCACCGACTTACGGCCGCGGCAGGGAAGAGGAAACTTCACAGGGGAAAGGGGCGGCTGCCGCTGGCTCGGGTCGGCTGCCGGGGATGACATGGCTGACGAGGTGGTGGAAAGGGAGTTCCGCATCGGCAACCGGTACGGTCTGCATGGCCGCACCTCGGCCCGGCTGGTGGAGACCGCCCGGCGCTTTGAGGCGGATGTGCGGCTGATCCGCAACGGTGAGGCGGTGGATTGCAAGAGTATCCTTGATGTGTTGACCCTGGCGTGTGGCCAGGGCACGCCGGTGACCATCCGCATCGAGGGCCGGGACGCCAGTGCCGCCATGGCTGCCCTGGAAGAACTGGTGGCCAACAAATTCGACGAAGAATGAAATCCGCCATCGATCGTATCCCGCGGACCATTTACGGTATCGGCGCCTCGCCGGGCATCATCATTGGCCGGCTTCGGTTGCTGGGCCGCCGTAAGGGCCAGCGTCACGTGCATGCGCACCTTGATCTGATCCGGATCGGTGCCGAGGCGGCGCGTTTTCGGGCGGCGGTGGACCGGGCCGAGGCCCAGCTCCGCACGGCCCGCCAGCAATTTGCCGAACAGCTCGCCGGCTACACCGCCATCATCGACTCCCATCTCCTCATGCTGCGGGATCGGATGATCTTCGACCGTACCCTGGCCGCCATCGAGCAGCAGGGGATCGACGCCGAATGGGCGCTGGAAAAGGCGCTCAACGAGACGCGCGTCGCCTTCGCCGCCATTGACGATTCGTACCTGCGGGCCAGGGTCCATGACGTGGAGCAGGTGGTGGAGCGCATCTTTCGCCAGCTCGACGATCAAGGGGAAGTAGAGGGCGCCGGAACGGGGGAAAAGGTGGTCCTGGTGGCGCGGGATTTCGCGCCCGAGGAGATCCTGCGGATGCAGACCGGCCAGGTGCTCGGCTTTGTCACCGAGCAGGGCGGTGCCACCTCCCATTCCGCTATCGTTGCCCGCTCCCTCGGGATTACTTCGGTGGTGGGAGCGGCGGAGATCACCCAGGTCGCCGCCACCGGCGACCTCATCGTGGTCGATGGCGGCACCGGCCTCCTCCATCTGCACCCCACCCAGGACCAGCTTGATTATTACCGCGAATACCAGCAGCAGTATCAGCGCTACAGCGAGGAGGTGGCCGCATACACCCACCTGGCGGCCGAGACCATCGACGGCCTGGCGGTGCGGGTCGAAGCGAACATCGGCAAGGCCGAGGAGGCGGCGCTGGCGGTGGAGTACGGTGCCGGCGGCATCGGGCTCTGCCGCAGCGAGTATTGTTACCTGGATCGCGCGACGGTGCCGGACGAGGAGGAACTCTTCGACCTCTACCGCGAGCTGTTGGTCCGCCTGTCGCCTTTCCCGGTGACCATCCGTACCTTGGACGCCGGCGGCGATAAATTCCCGGCCAGCCTCCGCTGGGCCAGCGAGATGAATCCGGCGTTGGGGCTCCGCGCCATCCGCTTCTCCCTGCGCGAGCCCGCGATCTTCATCGCCCAGTTACGCGCCCTGTTCCGGGCCGGGGTCTACGGCCGGCTGCGCATCATGTTCCCGATGATCACCTCACTCTGCGAGGTGCGGCGGATCAAGGCGCTGATCGACTCGGTGCAGGCGGATCTGCGGCGCGAGGGGGTGCCCTTTGCGGAGCAGGTGCCGGTCGGCATCATGATCGAGGTGCCAAGCGCGGTCTCGGTGGCCGATGTGCTGGCCCGGGAGGTTGATTTTTTCAGCATCGGCACCAACGATCTCATCCAATACGCCCTGGCCATCGACCGTGGCAACGAACAGGTGGCCCACATGTACGAGCCATTGCACCCCGCGGTGCTGCGCATGATCCGCCAAGTGGTGGAAGCGGGCCACGCGGCCGGGATTCCGGTGGCGATGTGCGGCGAGATGGCCGGCGACCTGGCGGTGCTGCCGGTGCTGCTGGGTCTGGGCCTTGATGAATTGAGCATGCACCCCTATGCCATTCCCTATGTGAAGCGGATGATCCGCCAGAGCACTGCCGAGGAGAGCGAACGGCTGGCCGCCGAGGTGCTGGCCTGCTCCTCTACCCAAGAGGTGCATGATTGCCTCAATCGCTGTCTGCCGGCGCGCTACCCCGAGGAGTTTGGCCAGCGCGGACTCCGGCAACTCAAGGGTTCCTGCTGTTCGGTGGTCATGAACGGCGTCTCCCCGCCGGCAGCCGATGGCGGGCGGTGTTGACCATGGCCCCGCATCTGACTGAGCGGGGGCTGATCGCCCGCATCCAGGCCGAGGCGGCCGGCCAGGCCGCTGATCTGGTGCGGGGCATCGGCGACGACTGCGCGGTCTTCCGCCAGGCCGGCGGCGACCTGGTTTCGCTGGTCACCACCGACACCCTGGTGGAGGGGGTCCATTTCGATTGCCGCTGGCACCCGCCGCACCTGCTCGGGCGCAAGGCGGTGGCGGTCAATATGAGCGACATCGCGGCCATGGGCGGCACCCCGCGTTTCGTGCTGCTGTCGCTCGCTGCCCCGGCAGCGGTGGAACCAACCTGGCTCGATGCTTTCCTTGCCGGCTTCCTGGAATCGGTGCGGGAGTATGGGGCGCTGCTCATCGGCGGCGATACGGTGCACAGCGGTGACGGGCTGGTGCTTTCCGTCACCGTGCTCGGCGAGGCAGTGGCGAACCGGGTCTGTTACCGCGCCGGGGCAAAACCCGGCGATGTGGTCTTGGTTTCCGGCCCGCTGGGTCAGGCGGCTGCCGGGCTCACTCTCTGCCAGCAGGGACGGCAGCAGGAGCAGGCGGCCTGGCAGCCGCTCATCGCGGCCCACTGCGACCCCCAGGCCCAGGTGGCCCTTGGCCGGTTGCTCGCCGAAAGCGGCCTGGTCCATGCGATGATGGATCTCTCCGACGGTCTCGCCACCGACCTTGCCCATCTCTGCGCGGAAAACGGGGTCGGGGCCGAGGTGGAGGGCGCGGCCCTGCCGCTTACCGCCGAACTGCGGCAGGCCGCGGCGGCGTGCGGCGCAGGGCCGCTTGACTGGGCTCTCACCGGCGGCGAGGATTATCAGTTGTTGCTCACCTGCGCGGCCGGCGACGCCAACGCCCTGCGGGAACTGGCGCACCAGGCTCTCGGCGCAACGCTTTCGCCGGTGGGCCGGATGGTCGCGGGCCGGGGGGTGACGCTGCTTGAGGGTGCCGTTCGCCGCGACATCAGCTATCAGGGTTACGATCATTTCCGTTGAGGTGGCATGTTCCAGCTTGTTTCGCCATTCACCCCCAGGGGGGATCAGCCCCGGGCCATCGAACTGCTGAGCCGCGGCCTGCGCGAGGGCGCCCGCCATCAGGTGCTGCTCGGCGTCACCGGCTCGGGCAAGACCTTCACCGTGGCCCAGGTCATCAATGCGGTGCAGCGGCCCGCCCTGGTGCTGGCGCCCAACAAGACCCTGGCGGCCCAGCTCTTTGCCGAGTTCAAGGAACTCTTTCCCCACAACGCGGTGGAATACTTCGTCAGCTACTACGACTACTACCAGCCCGAGGCGTACATCCCGCAGTCCGACACCTACATCGAGAAGGATTCGGCCATCAACGACGCCATCGACAAGATGCGCCACTCCGCCACCCGCTCGCTGCTGATCCGGCGGGACGTGATCATCGTCGCCTCGGTCTCCTGCATCTATGGCCTGGGCTCGCCGGATGAGTACAAGAACATGCATCTCTTCCTCAAGGTGGGCGCGGAGTACCCCCTGCCCGAACTGACCCGCCGGCTGGTCTATATGCTTTACGAACGCAACGACATCTCCTTCCACCGCGGCACCTTCCGGGTGCGCGGCGACGTGCTGGAGATCTTCCCGGCCCACGAGGAGGAGCGGGCGGTGCGGGTCGAACTCTTTGGCGACACCATCGAGGCGATCAGGATCATCGACCCATTGCGCGGCAAGGCATTGGAGGAGTGGCAGGAACTCACCGTTTTTCCGGGCAGCCATTTCGTCACCTCCAAGGAGCGGCTGCAACAGGCCTGCGCCGCGATCAAGGCGGAGCTTGCCGACCGGCTGACCGAACTGCGCGCGGGCAACCGGCTGCTGGAGGCCCAGCGCCTGGAACAGCGCACCGAGTTCGATCTGGAGATGCTCCAGGAACTTGGTTACTGCCACGGCATCGAGAACTACAGCCGCCACCTCACCGGCCGCCCACCCGGCGAGGCGCCGCCCACCCTGCTCGACTACTTTCCCGAGGATTACGTGCTCTTTGCCGACGAGAGCCATGTGGCGATCCCTCAGGTGCGCGGCATGTACCGGGGCGACCGGGCCCGCAAGGAGACCCTGGTCAACTTCGGCTTCCGTCTGCCCTCGGCCCTCGACAACCGGCCGCTGATGTTCGACGAGTTCAGTGCCCGGATCAGGCAGGCGGTATATGTCTCGGCCACGCCCGGCGGCTATGAGTTGGAACTGGCCGAAGGGCGCATCGTCGAGCAGCTCATCCGGCCCACCGGCCTCATGGACCCGAAGATCGAGGTGCGGCCGGCCGGCGATCAGGTCGATGACCTGCTCCACGAGATCCGGCTGCGCGAGGCCAAGGGCGAGGCCGTGCTGGTCACCACCCTGACCAAGCGGATGGCCGAGGACCTCTGCGACTACTACGCCAACCTCGGGGCCAAGGTGCGCTATCTCCATTCCGATATCAAGACCCTGGAGCGCATGGCCCTGATCCGCGATTTGCGGAAGGGCGAGTTCCAGGTGCTGGTTGGCATCAACCTGTTGCGCGAGGGACTCGATATCCCCGAAGTCTCGCTGGTGGCGGTGCTCGATGCCGACAAGGAGGGGTTCCTGCGCAGCGAGCGTTCGCTGATCCAGACTTGCGGCCGGGCGGCGCGCAATGCCGGCGGCATGGTGATCCTCTATGCCGATACCATGACCGGCTCCATGCGCCAGACCATCGAGGAGACCGAGCGCCGGCGCGCCATCCAGGCCGCCTACAACGAGGAACACGGCATCACCCCGGAGACCGTGCGCTCCACCATCAAGGAACTGATGGAGACGGTCTACGAGCAGGATTATGTCACCGTGGCGGTGGAGACGGCGGAAGAGGAAACAGAATTTCTCTCGCTCCATGAGTTGCGGCGGGAGATCAAGCAATTGACGGCGGCCATGCAGGAGGCGGCCAGGGAACTGGCCTTCGAGGAGGCGGCGGCATTGCGCGACCGGATCAAGGCCTTGAAGGAAAAGGAACTGCAATGGCTGTGAAACCGGGATTCGGGCAGCGTCTCGCCCTCTGGCTGGTGCCGCTGGTGTATACCATGCTGGTCCGGTTGCTCTTTGCCACCTGCCGGGTCAGGGTGATCGGCGAGGAACACCGCCGCTGGTGCTATTCCCGATCCACCCCCTTCGTCGCCGCCTTCTGGCATTACAGTGTCTTTGCCGTTATCGAGCTGAGCCGCAATCGGGGCAAGCGCTGGGCCGCCATGGTAAGCGCCAGCGACGATGCCGAATATGTGGCGCGCCTCTTGGAACGGCAGGGAGGGGTCACGGTGCGCGGTTCCCGCAACCGCAGCGGGGTGCGGGCCCTGAAGGGATTGATCGATCTGATGCGGCAGGGATACAATGCCGCCATCGTGGCCGACGGCTCCCAGGGGCCGCCGCGGGTGATGCAGGCTGGTGCCTTGCTTCTGGCCGGCAAGATCGGCGCCCCGATTCTGCCGGTGGCAGTGGCGGCGGACCGCTACTGGGCCTTCCGCAGCTGGGACCGCACGGTGCTGCCCAAGCCCTTTGCCCGGCTGGTGCTCTGCTATGGCGAACCGCTGACGGTGCCGGCGGAGACCGGCGCAGCGATGATCGAATCGTCCCGGCTGGAATTGGAAGCGCGGTTGAACCGGCTTTATGAAAAGGCCTGGCGCGAGGTCGGCCGATCGGGGCACGACGCGGACCGCTGCGTTGTCGTCGGCGGCGGAGCAGCGGGCCGGCAACGTCCATGAAAAAAGGCGAAAGGCCGTGGGCCTTTCGCCTTTTTGTGTGGCAAAAGAGGCGGAACCGTTAGGCGAGCTGCTGCATGATCGCCTCGGAAACCTCGCCGATGGAGGGCCGGCCGTCCACGGAGATAACCTTGGTGTTGCCGCCCAGTCCCTTGAAGAAATTGACCGCGGCCATGGTGCCGGTCTTGTCGTCGTAGTAGATGTCGTGGCGCTTGTCGATGGCGACGTCGTCCTGGTCGTCGGCGCGGGTCTTGAGCTCGCCGCCGCACACCCGGCAGACCAGCTTGCCGTCTTTTTCCACCGGCTTGATGGCGTCGAAGGCAATGTGGTTCGGGTGGTTGTTGTCGTTGACGCAGAGGCGGCGGCCGGTGATGCGCAGCTTGGCCACGTCGCGCGGCAGCACGATCTCGACCACGTAATCCAGGGCGATGCCGGCGTCCGAGAGGGCCTTGGCCAGGGTCTCGGCCTGCACCTTGTTGCGCGGGAAGCCGTCCAGGATCCAGCCGCTCTTGCAATCCGCTTCTTTCAAGCGGTCGAGGATCATCGGGATGGTGATGTTGTCCGGCACCAGGTCGCCGCGGTCGATGTATTCCTTCGCCTGCTTGCCCAGTTCGGTGCCGCCGCCGATATTTTTGCGGAAGATGGCGCCCGATTCGATGTGGGGCATGGTGTACTTCTTCTGGACAATGGCGCCTTGGGTGCCCTTGCCGCTGCCGTTCGGACCAAAAACCAAGATGTTCATACGCTACTCCTTTTGTCTATGGGTTGCATTCCTCGAATTCGGAACAGGATACGCGCAAAGCCGCGGTGCGGGCCGGGTAACGGCACGGCGCCGCGCACGAAACGAAAGGACTATAAACCAATTGCGGAGTGATGCCAAACAAAAAGAGCAGGGGGATTCGCGTGGCGTGGCGGGCTTTGAAACGGCTGGGCAAGGAGTTGCGTCGCGGCGCGCTCTCCGTTAGCCGGCGGCGTGGCGGGAGCAGAAATCCCGGATCAGGGCCTGGCGCTCGATCAGCAGCAGCCGGAAATAGAAGGGGCTCTGCATCAAAACCCGTATGGCTTCCCGTGGCGTCATCGTTGTGCCCTCCCTGGCGGTGATCGTCGCCCTGGATCGGACGACCAGTTACCTTTATCATCGGCAACCGCGGAAAAAAACTTGAAGATGGGTGGTTTTTGCCGCGGCATCTCATCAATAACACTGGAAAAGCATTCAGGAATATGCTTAGAATAGGGCAGGATGCGCCAGGGCCGCGGGGCGGCGGGCGCCTTTGGTTGGGCAACGCGAACCGGCTTTCCCGGGAAGGTATGAAACGAATTGTCGCGAGCGGCGTGCTCCTGCTGCTTCTCCTGCTGACCGGCACCACCGGGTATATGACCATCGAGGGCAGTTCTTTCTTCGACAGTCTCTATATGTCGGTGATCACCATCACCACCGTCGGCTACGGGGAGGTGGTGCCGTTGAGCCGGGCCGGCCGGCTCTTCACCATGAGCCTCATTCTGGTCGGGGTGGGGTTTGTGCTGTACCTGTTCGGCGAGATCACCAACGCCGTGGTGGAAGGCGGTTTGCGCCGCATCCTGGGGAGGAACAACATGGAAAAAAAGGTGGCCGGACTCAAACACCACTATATCGTCTGCGGGTTTGGCCGGATCGGCAAGGTGATCTGCAAGGCGCTCCGGGAAAACCACCTCCCCTTCGTGATCGTCGAGCACGATGCCCAGGAGGTCCAGGCGATCAACGAACTCGGTTTCCTGGCCCTGGAGGGCAACGCCTCCAGCGACGAGACCCTGCTCAGGGCCGGGATCAAGCAGGCCAAGGGGTTGATCGCCGTGGTCTCCTCCGATGCCGACAATGTCTACATCGTGCTCTCCGCCCGCGGGCTCAATCCCAACCTCTATATCATGGCCCGCTCCAGCGGCGCCGAGGGCACTGAGACCAAGCTGCTGCGGGCTGGGGCCGACAAGGTGATCTCGCCCTATTACATCGGCGCGGTGCGCATGGCGCAGATGATCATGCGGCCGACGGTGGTGGATTTCCTCGATCTCACCGTGCACGGCGGTGAGCTGGGGCTGCGGCTTGAAGAGTTGCGGGTCTCCGCGGACTCCACCTTTGCCAATCAGACCCTGATGGCTTCGAATATCCGCAAGAAGCACGATCTCATCGTGGTCGCCATCAAACGGGAGCACGGGGAGATGCTCTTCAATCCCATGCCCGGCACCGAGATTCTGCCCGGCGATATCCTGGTGGTGCTCGGCGAGCACAAGAGCATCAAGGACCTGGAGCGGGAGCTGTAAGCCGAAGGGTTTGAGTTTTGGCGGTGGCTGCCGATACGGATGGCAGGAAGGATGCGGGCTCGGGTTGGGCGCCGCAATCCGTACCGAGGGAAGATGGTAAGCGAGAAACTCATCAAGGGCGGGGTTGAGATCCAGGATGAGACCTTTATTCTGAAGGTTTCCAAGGATCATTTGCAGGCCGTGGCCGTGGCCAAGGACGCCAGGGCCGGTGCCGCGCTCAACCTGCAACTCCTCGCGCACGAACTCAAGGAACACGGCATTGTTTACGGGGTGCTCGCCCAGCCGGAGCAACTGCCGGACGGCTCCTATCTCCTGGCCAGGGGCGAGGCGCCGGTTCCGGGCCAGGATGCCAAGGTCAGGCTTCATGTCAAGCCCTTCATGGCCTGTTCCCCCAAGATGAAGGAAGGAAGCAAGGATCAGGTCGATTTCCGCGAACTCGGCACCATCGTCAACGTGGCCAAGGACAGGCTGCTGCTGGAAAAGATGCCGCCCACCCTCGGCAAGGCGGGCAAGGATGTCTTCGGTACCGGCATCCCGGCCAAGACCGGCAAGGACCGCAAGCTCAAATGCGGCACCGGGGTCTATCTCTCCGAGGACGAAACCAAGATATTTTCCAAGTTCGACGGCAAGTTCCTCATGGCCGACGGCAAGCCTTCGGTCTGCGAGGAACATGTGATCAAGGGCGACCTCGACATCTCGGTCGGCAATATCGCTTTCGGCGGTACCAGCCTCATCATCCAGGGCGAGGTGCTGCCCGGCTTTTCGGCGAAGTGCCGCGGCAATATCATCATTCAGAAGGGCGTTACCAACGCCTTTGTCATGGCTGGCGGCAACCTCACCGTGGTTGGCAGCGCGGTGGGCGAACAGACGGTGTTGCGCGCCAAAGGCACGGTCACGGTGGATTTCATGGAGAACGGCGCCCAGGTCGAGACCGCCAGTGACCTCGTCGTCAACGACTATATCGTGCAGTGCAAGGCCCTGGTCGGCAAGGACCTGGTGGTCAAGGGCAAGGAGAAGGGTGTGGTGATCGGCGGCAATTACATTGTCGGCGGTTCCATGTTCGCCAAGGAACTGGGGGCCGAGAACGAGATCACCACCACCGTCAGCGTCGGTGTCATCCCGTCGCTCCAAACGAAAAAACAGGAGCTCGACAGCGAACTTCAGCTCTGGTCGGATCGCCTGAACGAGATCATCAAGAACATCAGCACCCTGGAAAAGATGCGGAAGGACTTAGGGTCTGGATTCCCGGCGGACAAAGCGGTGCTGCTCCAGAAGTACACGGCGGCCATGCCCAAGGCCATGGAACGGGTCAACCTGCTCACTGAACAGACCAAGGCCATGGAAGAGGATCTGGAGCAGATGGTGAACGAGAACGTCTATGTGTACGGCAAGCTCTATCCGGGCGTGGTCGTCAACATCGGCAGCGTCACCCGCGTGACAACCTCCGAGGAGGAGCAGTGCGTGGCCTATTACGACCGCGACACCCGCCAGATCTTCATCCGCAAGATGAGCCGCGACGAGCGCGCCCGGTTCGAGCGGCTGTAGTTTTCCCCTTTCCCTTTCCATTCCGGTTTTCCGATCGTCCTGTTCTTTCCCGGTGCTGCCGGTGCGGCCTGCCACCCCACGGCGGGCCGGCATTTTCTTTCATTTCCGGTGCAGACGAAAAAAAGCACATGTAGGACACTCTGTGTCCCAGGTGTAGTGCTATGCTCATTTCATTGGCTGGCGCCTGACTTGCAGTTGAATTTTGCGGGTAAGGGGTGGTAAGGTGGTGGGGCGGGATGGTGCGGCAAGGAATGAACATGAAGAACAATGCCGCAAAAAGTATGCAGCGCCGTTCTATAACCCCCAGCACAACCAGATCGTTTTCAAGATGGTGTGAGGAGGAGAAACGATGCCGGAAAAATCGTTGGCTGTTTTTGAAGGGAAACGGATTCGCCGTCATTATGACGAGGATACCGGCACCTGGTTTTTTTCGGTCGTGGATATTGTCCAGGTGCTCATCCAGCAGCCGGACTACCAGGCTGCCCGCAAATACTGGAATAAGCTGAAAGAGCGGTTGAAAAAGGAAGGAAGCGAGTCGGTGACAAAATGTCACCGACTGAAACTTGAGGCAAAGGAGCGCTTGGCGGCCGAGGGCAGTCAACTGGTGACAAAATGTAACCGGTTGAAGATTATGGCCGCCGGTGGCGGGATGCGGTCTGCGGCCACCGTCAGTCGGCAGAAAAGGCGGCACCATTGCCAAGAAGGCGCGGCAGGAACTGGAGAACAAGACCGGCAGGAAGATGGTGACCGGTGAGAACTTTTTGCCACCAGGGAGCGCCAAGGCCGTCGGTAACAAGGGAAAAAAGGGCGGGGAGTAGCCGGATGAGGGGTCTCGGGTGACCTGACGGAGGAGAGGGAGGGGAAAGACATGGGATCATCATTGCCGGTGGCGTTGGGCACCAGGCGAATCCGCAGGAAGCGGCATGAGGGTGAGTGGTGGTTTGCGGTGGAGGATCTCTGCGGCGCTCTGATGGACAGCCCGGACGGCGCGGAATGCTGGCGGAAGCTGAAGCGGCGGCTTGCGAAGGAAGGGTGCGAGTTCGGGACATTGTGTCAAAGTTTGGCGCTTCCCGCGGCTGACGGAACAGCGCAGCAGGTCGAGTGTGTTACCCTCGAAGGGGTTTTCCGGATTGTCCAGTCCGTTGCCACCCCCAGGGCGGAGGTGTTCAAGCGCTGGCTGGCAGAGGTTGGGCGGGGAGGGAAGAAACCGCAAGGGATTAAGACTGATCTTGATTCGGTTTTCTCGATGCTGGGTGAAACTGCTGCTGTTGAGATTGCCCGGAGTCGGGATGACCGGGAGAATGATGGGAATGCCGTCCGCAAGGGGGATGAGATTGCCGCTGGTGCTCGCAAACTGTTGGAATCCGAGCTTCAGGGCAAAGCGTTGATCTCAGGGAATTAGCTGGCTTTTGGGAGATTTTATGGAAAGTCATTACCTGTATTGGGGCAAGGCGGAAAAAGATGGGGACGGCTACCACCTGCTTGTTTACCACTGCCTGGATGTGGCGGCGGTGGGGCATGTACTATTGTCGAAGGATTCCACCCTGCGACGGAAATTTACTGCCGTTACCGGTTTGGAAGAAAATGTAAGCAATTGCTGGCTGCTACTATTTCTAGCATTTCATGATATAGGCAAGTTTTCCATAACCTTTCAGAATTTACGACCTGATCTGCTGAGGAAACTGCAATCCATCGCCAGTCGAAGGCCGTATATTGTCCGGCATGATAGCCTCGGCAACCTTTTTTTGAAATTTTCCGTTGAAAGCGAACAATTTGATTTTCCCGGATGGCGGGATTTTTCCTGTACTGAATGGCAGGATGTTGTCATGGCGGTTGCCAGAGCATACACGGGCCACCATGGTATGCCGCCACAGATGAAAGGGCCGAACGGAGTTCCGTTAACCTTTCAAAGCTATTTCGAAAAAGAAGATTCCGTTGCCGCAGTCGGATTCATTCAAGAAGCCGGTGCAATTCTCTGTGGTAAATCTCAGCCTTCAGCGCCTTCCTCGCCCGATGAACTCGAATGGTCGATGAAAAAAGCATCATGGTTGATGGCTGGTTTCGCGGTCTTGTGCGACTGGATCGGGTCGAACAATACCTGGTTCCCGTTCCATGGGGTGCCGATGGCGATTGAAGAGTACTGGAATACCAAAGCCCTCCCCCAAGCAGAACGAGCCCTTCGTGAAGCCGGAATCACCACGAGGGTCCAGCTTGCTAAACTATCCGGTTTTTCCGCTCTGTTTCCCAAAATTGCAACGCCGACCCCCTTGCAGAGGTTTGTCGAGCAATGCCCCATCGAAGCTTCGCAACAGTTATTCATTCTCGAAGATGTAACCGGCTCCGGCAAAACAGAGGCGGCACTCTTGCTTGCGGGGCGGTTGATGGCTGCTGGGTGTGGCAAAGGTCTTTTTATGGCGCTCCCGACCATGGCAACTTCCAACGCCATGTTCAGTCGGCTTGCTGAAAAACCTTCGCCGGAAGAATCGCCGGTTTATCTTCGACTTTTCGAGAGAGACTCCAACCCCTACATTGTACTTGCTCATGGGGCACGACACCTTTCAGAGACATTCATGGCGGCGGTTGCCGGCAACGGTAGCGGTGTCGATGGGGAAGAGTCTGCATCGGCCCAATGCAGTTCATGGCTCGCGGACAATCGCAAAAAGGCGCTTCTGGCCGATGTGGGCGTCGGCACCATCGACCAGGCCCTGCTGGCGGTGTTGCCGGCCCGCTTTCAATCCTTGCGGCTTTTCGGCCTGGCAAATCATATCCTGATCGTTGACGAGGTTCACGCCTACGATCCGTATATGAACAAGCTGTTACAGAACTTGCTCGCCTTCCATGCTGCACTTGGCGGCAGCGCCATTCTCCTTTCTGCAACCCTGCCAACCAGGGTGCGACGCGATTTTATTGCCGCCTTTGCCCGTGGCTGCGATGACCATCAGGAATTGGAACCAAAAATCAAGGACTATCCACTGGCATCAACATATAGCAAGAAAAGAGGGATACGGGAAAATCCTGTAGACGCTACTCTGCAAAGGCGGTGCAGCGTCGGGATAAAACTTGTTGCCGAAGAAAAAGAAGTGGTACGTCTGATAAATGAAGCGGCAGGCGGGGGGCAATGCGTCTGCTGGATCAGAAACACGGTGCATGATGCCGGGGCCGGGTATGACCTCCTGAAAGCGGAATTGCCGGCGGATGATGTGAGGCTGTTTCATGCCCGATTTGTCATGGGTGACCGGCTTGATATCGAGGGTGCGGTTACGACAACCTTTGGCAAAAAAAGCACGGCGCTGGAACGGAGCGGCAAGGTTTTGGTTGCCACTCAGGTGGTGGAGCAATCCCTTGACTTGGATTTTGACCTGCTGGTCTCCGATCTCGCCCCCATGGACCTCCTGATTCAGAGGGCCGGACGCCTTCATCGTCATCCACGGGATGAATATGGAAATCCGCTGTCGGAAGGACCGGACCGTCGGGAACCGCCTTGGATGATTATCCATGGTCCGGCGCCTGAAGATGACGTGGGTGGTGAGTGGTACAAGTCTAGGTTTGAAAAGGCCTCTTTTGTGTATCCCAGTCATGGATGCCTCTGGCTGACCGCTCGGCTGCTTGTGGACAAGGGCGAATTGAAAATGCCGGATGATGCGCGGGAATTGGTTGAGGCGGCGTTTTCCGAAAAGACCGACAAAATCCCAGCGTCGTTACGGAAACGAGATGATCAGGCCGATGTCCAACGGCAGACGGACCAGTCTCTTGCCCACATCAATATGCTAAAACTGGAGGAAGGCTATGAGGCTACCATTACCCAATGGCGGGAGGACATGAAAACTCCTACCCGGCTGAGCGGAATGGAAACCACTGTGCGCCTGGCTCGCTGGGATGGGGCAACTCTCACTCCCTGGTACGCGCACGAAAAATTCCCTTGGGATATGAGTCAGGTGAATATCCGCAACGGACTGGTCGATTCGGAAGTCGAACATGGGGGGGATTTGGGCAATGAAATTGCCCAGCTGAAAGAGCGGTTGCCGGATAAAGGCAAGTGGACGGTTCTGGTGCCCCTCATGCAGGGTGAAGACGGTTGCTGGCAAGGCGAGGCCTTGAACAAAAAACAAGAAACGGTCGTGCTGAGATATGGTCGGCTGACCGGGATAACAGTCGCTAGAAAGGAGGAATAAATGCAGTTCAATCTGATTGATGAGCAGTGGATTCCGGTCAGGCGACGGGATGGCAGCGTGGGCAGGATCGCGCCCCATGAGGTGACAAAGGACTTTGCCGAAAATCCGGTTGTGGCCTTGGATGCGCCCCGGCCGGATTTCAACGGCGCGTTGAGCCAGTTTCTAATTGGTCTGGTGCAAACGGTCGCCGCTCCCCAAAACGGGGCCGAGTGGCGCAAAAAGCTGGCCGATCCTCCTGCTCCGGGCGAACTGAAGGAGAGATTTTCAACGGTTTGTCATGCCTTTGAACTTGGCGGGGATGGGCCGAGGTTTATGCAGGATTTTGAAGATATTCCTTCTGCGGATGGGAGAATTGATGGGATCTTGGTCGAAACGCCTGGCGAGAATGCCTTGGTGAACAACACAGACCATTTCATCAAGAGAAATTTGGTCGGGGGAATATGCCCATCTTGTTGCGCCACTGCGTTGTTTGCTTTTCAAACAAATTCGCCATCCGGAGGCCCTGGTTATATGACATCGCTACGAGGTGGTGGTCCATTAACAACCTTGGTTCTCGGGGATGGCCAGCATAATTCTCTGTGGCATCTAGTTTGGCTGAATGTCTTAGAGGCAGGCAAGTTTTTGGCTTCCTGCGGGAATCCAGGTTTAACCGAGGATAGATTTTTATTTCCATGGCTTGGCCCAACAAAGAAGGGCAAACGGAAGAGGGGCGAGACTCATTACGGAGAAGATACACTTCCCGAACACGCCCATCCTTCAACAATGTTTTGGGCCATGCCCAGGCGTATCAAGGTGAATTCCACCGTTTTGCAATCTGGCGCTTGCGGTGTGTGCGGGAACGACTCTGATTTGCTGATTGCGTCCTATAAAGAAATACCAGGCGGCGCAAGTTACACGGGCTGGCTCCATCCCCTTTCACCGTACTACGAACAATCTACCAAAGGGGTACTGCCAGTCCATGCGCATCCAGGCGGGATGTCCTATAGGCATTGGCTCGGGTTGGTCATTCAGGATGCTAAAGAGAAGAAAATGCCAGCGAGGGTCATTCATGAATTTTATGGTCGCTGGAAAAGCGGCTGGCAGTTCCGATTATGGACGTTTGGCTATGATATGGACAATATGAAGGCCCGTTGTTGGTATGAATCAACCATGCCGTTGCTTTACGTAGACACCGCAATCCGTGGTGAATATGAGGGCAAAGTGGCTGGCTTGATCCGGGCGGCAACCGAAATCGCCGGCAATACACGGGGCGCATTGAAAAAAGCATGGTTTAAGCGTTCTGGAGATGCCAAAGGAGACACATCTTTTATAGACAGCAGTTTTTGGCAGGATAGCGAAGCAGACTTTTACAAAACCATTCAGGCACTGAAATACCAGATGGAATCGGGATCGGATATGTTGGAAACAAACCAGCAGTGGCTGGCCACGCTTTGCGATCAATCTTTGCGTCTGTTCGACTGTTATGCCTGGGAAGGGCCGATTGAAGATGCCGATCCCAAGCGGGTGGTGATTGCTCGCAAGGAATTGGAGATGTTCAACCGAAGCAAGAAGATCAAGGAATTTCTTGGAATTCCCGTGAAGAAGGCAGACAGCGGCAAAAAGACGAAGACCAAAAAGGTAACGAAACAGATGGAACTCCCGCTGTAATTTCAACAATGAGGTATAGGAGGCCGCATGAGCGCAACATATCTAAGATTTGAAAATGATTCACCGGAAATGCAGGCCATCACGGCCTGGTGGCAAGATTTGGATGATAACCGGGGAGACCGGGCCGAGTTGCGGCGATGTTCCACCTTGGCCGAAGTTGTCTTTACTCCGGCTTACCATCGGCTACGGCTTGCTTTGACGAAATTCGGGCCAGTCAAGGCCGATTCCCTGGCACTGGTGGCAGGGCTGGCTGCTCGCGTGAAAAACAATGTCTCCGGCAATACGCTGGCAGAACAAATGGCCACCAGCAAGGCGGATGGTTCCGCACGTGTGAGCGGGTTGCGCTTCCGCCGCCTGCTCAAGGTCAAAGGGCAGGAGGAATTGTTTTCCGCCATGACTCGTGTCTTGGCGCTGCTTGGCGGTGCTGTCAACCTGCGAAGCCTGGCCGGAAGTGCCTACTACTGGAACGATAAAACCCGTAAAAAATGGGCCTTTGAATATTACTCGCAATCCCCGTCGGAACAATAAACCGGAAACCAGAAAGGAGAATACAACATGAGCACTTTCATCCAGTTGCATCTGCTGACCTCGTACCCCCCCTCCAACCTGAACCGGGACGATTTGGGCCGCCCCAAGACCGCCATCATGGGCGGCAAGACCCGCCTGCGCGTGTCTTCACAGAGTATGAAAAGGGCGTGGCGGACATCGGATCAGTTCGAAGCCGCCCTTGCCGGACATATTGGCATCAGAACCAAAAAGATGGGTGTGGAACTTTACAAAAAACTTCTTGAGAAAGGGGTTGCTGAAAACAAGGCCAAAGATTTTGCCAAGGAAATGCTCTCGTTTTGGGGTGCCATGGAAAACGCGGATAAGGATAAACCGTTCAAAGAGTTGGAATCATCGCAATTGGTCCACTTTAATCAGGCCGAATATAACTCATTGCTGGCTCTGGCTGACAGGATTGCCAGCGAAGGGAAGCTCGATAAAGAAGACTTAAAGAGATTGGTTGAAAAACGACATGATGTAGACATTTCAATGTTCGGTCGCATGTTGACCGGCAAAGAAGTGGTGAAGGTAACTGATGATCCCGAGGCTGCTGTGCAGGTGGCCCATGCCATTACTGTCCATGATGTTGCGGTTGAGGACGACTATTTCACAGCGGTGGATGACCTGAACAGCGGTGAGGACGACTTGGGGGCGGCCCATATCGGCGAGACGGAATTCGGCGCTGGATTGTTTTATCTCTACATCTGCATCAACCGTGATTTGTTGGAGGAAAACCTCGGGAACAAGGCATTGGCAAACAAAGCATTGGAAGCCTTGATCGAGGCCGCCGCAAAAGTGTCGCCCACCGGCAAACAGAACAGCTTTGCTTCCCGTGCCTATTCTTCCTACATCATGGCGGAAAAAGGGGAGCAACAGCCCCGCTCACTCTCGGTCGCTTTTCTCAAACCGGTGCGCGGTGAGGATGTTCTGGGCAAGGCCATTGCCGAGATTGAAACCAAGAGGGAGAATATGGACAATGTGTACGGCAAGTGCGCTGACGCCATAAGAATTATGAACGCTGAAACAGGGGAAGGAAGTCTGGATGCGATCAAAACCTTTGTAACGGAGTGACCCCATGCAAGACTATCTCGTGTTTACCCTCTATGGGCCGCTGGCTGCATGGGGTGACATTGCCGTGGGCGAGTACCGGCCGAGTTTTGCTCATCCGAGCAAGTCCGCCATTGTCGGTCTGCTGGCTGCGGCCTTGGGTATCCGGCGTGACGAGGACGAGCGCCAACAGGCCTTGGCGGCATCCTGTTCCTTTGCCGTCCGATTGGATTCCATGGGCGTGCTTCTGAGGGACTATCATACGACACAGGTTCCTCCTGCCAAGCGGAATGTCACTCATTATACCCGCCGGTCCGAGTTGGCGGGTGGTGACCTCAACACTATTCTTTCGAGCCGTGATTATCGCTGCGACGCCGTTTATACGGTGGCGATAACCGTGGCCATTGGCTCGCCTTTCAGCGTTCAGCAGATGATGGACAAACTGCGAAAGCCGGTCTTCACCCTCTATCTGGGGCGTAAATCGTGCCCGCTTGCCATGCCGCTTCATCCGCAGGTTGTGAACGCAGCGACCCTGCGAGATGCTTTTGAGAGAACAACCCCGGCAGAGGAACTTTCAGAAATAATATCCACGGGGCCGGTCATGGTGTACTGGGAAGATGGCGCTGCGAGTGGACTTGAACCGCAACAGGTCATTGTCCGGCGTGACGAGCCCCGTTCCCGCAAGCGCTGGCAGTTCGGAGAGCGCCGGGAAAACTGCGGCTCGCTGCGAAGGGAGGAATAACATTATGTATTTCAGTAAGATCAGACTACGGCGGGGTGTATCCCCCCAAGAAATAGTCAAACTGGCGGGAATGAATGGCTACAAGGTTCACCAGCTTGTCTGGGATCTGTTTGCCGATCACCCCGACCGGCGGCGTGATTTTACCTACCGCTATGAATCGGTCAGCGGCTGGCCTTCATTTTACACGGTGTCCAGCCGGGAGCCGGTGGATGCTGCCGGTCTGTGGGAGATGCAAACCAAGAAATACAGTCCGCATCTGCGAACGGGGCAGCGCCTTGGTTTTTCCCTCCGTGTTAATCCGGTTCGCTCCCGTCATGATGCAAACGGGAAACAACAACGGCACGATGTGGTCATGGAAGAAAAAATGAAACGCCGGAACATGGGCGACGACATCGACCTGCCGGAGATTGCCCAGGAACAAGGTTATCTGTGGTTGGAAAAACGATCAGCATCGCAAGGATTCAATGTATCGGCGACTGATGTCAGGGTGGATGGGTATCAACAGCACAGGTTGTTCAAAGGTAAGGGAAATAAGCCGGTCACCTTCAGCACCTTGGATTTCAATGGAATTTTGACTGTCTCCGACCCTGATATTTTTATTGAGAATTCTTTGTTTGACGGATTTGGCCCGGCCAAGGCTTTTGGTTGCGGGCTTATGCTGGTGCGGAAGATATGAGGATACCCTGACATGAAATTAGCAACAGACCATGGAGAAATAATCCTCTACCAGTCCGAGGACGGGCGGGCAACCCTGGACGTGCATCTCAAGGATGAAACCGTCTGGCTGACCATGAATCAGATGGCAGAGCTTTTTGGTCGCGACAATTCTGTGATTTCACGTCATTTGCGAAGTGTCTTTCAGTCCGGCGAATTATCGAGGGAAGCAACTGTTGCAAAAAATGCAACAGTTCAACTGGTCCGGCTGATTATGAATCTGATCACGGAGAAACGGGGATAATGACCGAGCCGATCCTCCCGCCCCTGAAGCCCATCCCCATCAAGGACCGCATCTCGGTGGTCTATGTGGAAAAGGGCAACTTGGATGTTCTTGACGGCGCCTTTGTGGTGGTGGATGTAACGGGCGTCCGCACCCATATTCCGGTAGGGTCCGTGGCTTGCCTGATGCTGGAGCCAGGGACTCGGGTTTCCCACGCGGCGGTGACTCTGGCCTCCAGGGTTGGCTGCCTTTTGGTCTGGATCGGCGAGGCCGGTGTGCGGTTATACGCCTCCGGTCAGCCGGGCGGAGCACGGGCCGACCGGCTTTTGTATCAGGCAAAGCTGGCCCTGGATGATACGGCCCGTCTCAAGGTGGTTCGCAAGATGTACGAACTGCGCTTCGGCGAGAAACCGCCGGAACGGCGGAGCGTCGAGCAGTTGCGCGGCATCGAGGGCGCTCGGGTCCGCAAGATGTACGAGTTGCTGGCCCGCCAGTACAGGGTGCCGTGGGTGAGGCGCAATTATGATCACAGCAGTTGGGGTAGCGGTGATGGTCCCAATCGTTGCCTCAGTTCGGCTACTGCTTGCTTGTATGGTATCTGCGAGGCGGCGATTCTGGCAGCCGGTTATGCTCCGGCCGTGGGTTTTATCCACACCGGCAAACCGCAATCTTTCGTGTATGACATCGGCGATATATTCAAATTCGACACAGTAGTGCCGGTGGCCTTCCGCATTGCGGGCAGGAACCCGGCGAATCCGGAACGCGAGGTGCGACTTGTCTGCCGGGATGCGTTTCGACAGAATGGTTTGTTAAAGCGCATTATTCCGACTATCGAGCAGGTTCTCGCTGCCGGCGAACTGCAACCGCCACGCCCCCACGAGGAGGCGGTGGAGGTCGCCATACCCAACAAGGAGCAAATGGGCGATGCTGGTCATCGTGGTTGAAAACGTGCCGCCAAGGTTAAGAGGGCGT
The DNA here is from genome assembly GCA_021802775.1 of Deltaproteobacteria bacterium. Lineage (GTDB taxonomy): Bacteria > Desulfobacterota > Desulfobulbia > Desulfobulbales > Desulfurivibrionaceae > JAJZRJ01. Next base: position 17,356 of record JAJZRJ010000014.1, on the reverse strand, counting down.
CTGGCCCTGTGGCTTTTGGAGATACGGGCAGGGGTGTATGTCGGCAAAGTTTCCCGTCGTATTCGGGAAATGATCTGGCATAACGTCAGGGAAGGTGTTGGTGATGGAAATGCGGTTATGTCCTGGACCACTAACACGGAATCCGGTTTTGATTTTCTCACCATAGGCGCCAATCGCCGGATACCTGTAGAGGTGGACGGGGTGAGGCTCGTTTCTTTTTTGCCGGAAGCAGAAGTTGTTGTGCCGCCTTATGATGAGCGTAAAGGGTAGCGTAATTTTTGGTAATTTTCCGCTCTTTGAAAATTGAATACAATTACAAAGAGTTAGAGGAAGTGCGTTCCCCGCACCCGCGGGGATGAACCGGTGCTCAATGTGCTGGCCACCGTCCTCGCCGGGCGTTCCCCGCACCCGCGGGGATGAACCGGCGGCCCAGATCGAGCGTGCCCGAATCGGCGGGCGTTCCCCGCACCCGCGGGGATGAACCGCCAGCAACCGCCACCACGGCTAAACCGGAATAGCGTTCCCCGCACCCGCGGGGATGAACCAGGTGGTGGTGGAAACGGAACGGGCCAGCCGGGTGCGTTCCCCGCACCCGCGGGGATGAACCGGTCAACTATTTGACGGGTGCAATGCCGGATTGGCGTTCCCCGCACCCGCGGGGATGAACCGTTGACCACACGGGCCGGCTTGATTTAACCGTAGCGTTCCCCGCACCCGCGGGGATGAACCGTTTGTTTTCGGCTTCGGAAACGCTATTCTGTGGCGTTCCCCGCACCCGCGGGGATGAACCGGCAAAACGCCGTGAACTGGAAACCGAGATCGAGCGTTCCCCGCACCCGCGGGGATGAACCGGCTTCATCAAGCAAGGCGTTGAAATCAACATCGCGTTCCCCGCACCCGCGGGGATGAACCGATTTCCGCATGGCGTATGGCGATGACTACGAAGCGTTCCCCGCACCCGCGGGGATGAACCGTGCGATTTTGAGCATGGTGGGGGAAGACACCAGGCGTTCCCCGCACCCGCGGGGATGAACCGTTCAATTCTGGTGGTGCAGATGTCAGAATTATGCGTTCCCCGCACCCGCGGGGATGAACCGGTATCCGATGGCTATGAATCAATCGAACAAGCGCGTTCCCCGCACCCGCGGGGATGAACCGTTGGGATGATGATCCAAAAGCCACTCCAATTCGCGTTCCCCGCACCCGCGGGGATGAACCGATTTGCTTGGTGTTGCGGAGAGTCTAAGGGACAGCGTTCCCCGCACCCGCGGGGATGAACCGTGGTAACCCATGCCCGCGCCACCGCCACAACAGCGTTCCCCGCACCCGCGGGGATGAACCGACGGGCAATTGGTAACGAGTGGGCAAACACGCGCGTTCCCCGCACCCGCGGGGATGAACCGTGGATATCTACCGGGCAAACGGATGGACGGTTGCGTTCCCCGCACCCGCGGGGATGAACCGGAGGCGTATCTGTGCCGCACCGGGAAGCACCAGGCGTTCCCCGCACCCGCGGGGATGAACCGCTCTGCCGCCCGGTCAACCAATTCCGTTATGTGCGTTCCCCGCACCCGCGGGGATGAACCGTTTTGTGTTCTAGCAAAACAACTATTGTGCATGCGTTCCCCGCACCCGCGGGGATGAACCGAAGGATGGTTGAGTTGATACAAACAATCTAACGCGTTCCCCGCACCCGCGGGGATGAACCAGGGGCATACCCCATTAACACCACTCCTTGCGCCCGCGTTCCCCGCACCCGCGGGGATGAACCGTTAAAAGAAGGGTATCAAGGCGTTATTACCGTGCGTTCCCCGCACCCGCGGGGATGAACCGTTACCCGAAACCAATATGCCTTATTATCTTTAGCGTTCCCCGCACCCGCGGGGATGAACCGTGGCCGGCCTCTTTGTTGTGGTTGTGGGCTTAGCGTTCCCCGCACCCGCGGGGATGAACCGCGATATCCGCAACGATGAGTTGCTCACCCGTAGCGTTCCCCGCACCCGCGGGGATGAACCGATATTCAATCGCCCTTCCTTGGCTGTCCGGATGCGTTCCCCGCACCCGCGGGGATGAACCGACCTGGCCTACCACAAGGAGTTCATGGCCTTTGCGTTCCCCGCACCCGCGGGGATGAACCGACAACAATTTGCTGTGAGCAAAATCCTCTGCTGCGTTCCCCGCACCCGCGGGGATGAACCGAGAAGCACGCATGGATGATTTGCTGTCCCATGGCGTTCCCCGCACCCGCGGGGATGAACCGACGCCCTGTGGTGTTTGCGAGCGGTGGACGGTCGCGTTCCCCGCACCCGCGGGGATGAACCGCTCTGTTGCCGCTTGGGAGCTAACCTCGGCAAGCGTTCCCCGCACCCGCGGGGATGAACCGGTATGCTGCGGGGCCATGGCCATTACCGCAAAGCGTTCCCCGCACCCGCGGGGATGAACCGTGGTTGGCGAGATTAAAACAGCAGAGCAACCAGCGTTCCCCGCACCCGCGGGGATGAACCGGCGTTGTCTTTCAACCGGCATGCCACCATCGAGCGTTCCCCGCACCCGCGGGGATGAACCGCCCCAAGGGGATGTAGAGGATGGGCATGGGGTCAGGCTTCCAAGTTGACAAGTTGGGATAGACTACGATATAAGGTCAGGCATGGCTCGCAAACCACGTATCCATCTTCCTGGCGGTTTTTACCATGTTATTTTTCGCGGCAACGGCGGGCAGGATATCTTTCTGTCCGACGACGACCGCTACCGTCTCTACCTGCTTTTGCAGGAAGGCACATGGCGCTTCGGCTATCGAGTCCATGCTTTCTGTTTCATGTCCAACCACCTCCATCTCGTTCTTCAGGCCGGCGATCAGTCTTTGTCCCGCGGAATGCAGAATCTTTCCTTCCGCTATACCCGCTGGATCAACTGGCGCGCGAGGCGAACCGGCCACCTTTTTCAGGGGCGATACAAGGCGCTGCTGGTGGAGAGCGACAGCCATTTACTCGAGCTTGTCCGCTATGTTCACCTGAATCCGTTGCGAGCGGGGATAGCGCAGAGCCCGGATGCGTATCCGTGGACAAGTCATCACGCCTATCTCGGGCAATACCACCTGCCGTGGCTGACAACGGAGGCTGTTCTCGGTCAGTTCGGTAAACAGGCCGGGAGGGCACGCCAGGGCTATGCCCGGTTTATCGATGACGGGGTGGGGGAAGGGCACCGGAGCGACTTTCATCGCGGTGGCGACGACCCTCGCATTATTGGCCACGACAATTTCGTTGAGAGGGTTCTCGTTGCAACCGGCGGGCCATTGCGGCGGGTGACCTTGGAGCAGGTCGCGGCGCAGGTCGTCGATGCGTACGGTTTTGATCCGGCAACCATGCGCCAACCGTCGCAAGCGCGGCGGTTGGCCGAGGCCCGCGCCGCGCTTGCGTGGCTTGCGCGCGAGACCGGCGCCGGCACCATGGTGCAGGTTGGCAGGCTCGTCCATCGTGATGCCGGCTCGTTAAGTTCGGCGGTTCGCCGTTTGAGCGAGCGGGCTAAGGACGATGCCGCGCTTGCGGAGAAGCTGGCAGTGGCGAAATCGACCCTGTGCCAACTTGCGAACTTGGAAGCCTGACCCCTTGATGCTCTTGATGCTGGCGGGAGGGTAGCCCGGCCCGTCATGGCAGCAGGGCCAGCATCTCCCGCACGGCCTGATCGATTCCTACGAACATCGCCCGCGCCATCACCGCATGGCCGATGCTCAACTCCTCGATGGTGCCCAAGCCCGCCACCGGCGCGGTGTTCCGGTAATTGAGGCCGTGGCCGGCATTGACCCGCAGCCCCAGCTCGCACGCCTCTTCCGCTGCCGCCGCGATGAGTTCGAATTCCTGCTCCGCCTCTGCCTCGCTCCTGGCGTCGGCGTAACGGCCGGTGTGGATCTCGACAAAGGTGGCGCCGATCTCCTGCGCTGCCTTGAGCTGTTTGGGGTCCGGGTCCACGAAGAGGCTCACCGGGATCTCCGCCTTGGTCATGGCGCGGATCACGGCGGCGAGCTTCTTTTGCTGGCCGGCCACGTCGAGCCCGCCCTCGGTGGTCAATTCCTGGCGTTTTTCCGGCACCAAAGTCACCATGTCCGGTTTGAGCCGGAGGGCGAAGTCGATGATCTCCCGGGCCGCGCCCATCTCCAGGTTGAGCTTGGTCTTGACCGTCTGCCGCAGCAGCAGCACGTCGCGGTCCTGGATGTGGCGGCGGTCTTCGCGGAGGTGAACGACGATGCCGCTCGCCCCTGCCAGTTCGCAGATGCCGGCCGCCAGCACCGGGTCGGGTTCGGCCCCGCCGCGCGCCTGGCGCACGGTGGCCACGTGATCGACGTTGATGGCGAGTTTCACCATGGTTCCTCTCCTTTCGGTGTGTTCGAGGGCCGCGAGGAGGCGCTGTTCCGCCGCCTCCATGCGCCGCGCCTCCTGGTCGGAGCGTTCGTGGTCAAAGCCCAGCAGATGCAGCAGCCCGTGGATCAGCAGCACGGTCATCCGCTGGTGCAGGGTGATCTTTTGCGCTGCCGCCTCGCGGGCCGCGGTATCGAGCGAGATCACCACGTCGCCCAAAAGTTCGCGGCCCGGCATTTCCGCCCCCGCCTCCCGCAGGGCAAAGGCCAGCACATTGGTCGGCCGGTCCTGCTGGCGATAGTCGCGGTTCAGCGCGGCGATCTCGCCGTCGCCTACCAGCGCGATGCTCCATTCGGCAGCCGCATGGCCGCAGAGGTCGAGCAGCTGTTCCGCCCGCGCCGTGAGCAGGGAGAGGCTTAAGGTGTGGCCGGCGGTATCGCAGCGCAGGGCAACGGCCATCGGGTTCTATCCCCGCCGGCCGGGCTTGGCCCGTTCCCTGGTTTGCGAGGCCTTGCGTTCGTAGGCGCGGATGATCTCCTGCACCAGCGGGTGGCGCACCACGTCCACGTCGGTGAAGTAGCTCATCGCGATGCCGCGGATCTCCTTCAAGGTCCGCTCCGCGTCAATCAGGCCGGAGCGATGCTCCTCCGGCAGGTCGATCTGGGTGACGTCGCCGGTGATCACCGCCTTGGAGCCGAAGCCCAGGCGGGTGAGGAACATCTTCATCTGCTCGCGGGTGGTGTTCTGCGCCTCGTCGAGGATGACAAAGGCGTTGCTTAGGGTGCGGCCCCGCATGAAGGCCAATGGCGCGATCTCGATGATGCCCTGTTCGATGAGGTCGGCGGATTTGCCGTGGCCCAGCATGTCGTTCAGGGCATCGTGCAGCGGCCGCAGGTAGGGGTTGACCTTCTGGGTCAGGTCGCCGGGCAGGAAGCCCAACCGCTCGCCCGCCTCCACCGCCGGCCGCGCCAGGATGATGGTTCGCACCTGCTTGGTGGCGTAGGCCGCTACTGCCATCGCCACCGCGAGGTAGGTCTTGCCGGTGCCCGCCGGGCCGATGCCGAAGACGATGTCGTGCTGGCGGATGCTGTCGATGTAAAGCTTCTGGTTGATGCTCTTGGGCGAGACCACCTTCTGCTCGGCGGTGATGTAGACCTTGTCGAGGAATATCTCCTTGAGCTTCGCCTTGGGCGAGGCCTCGAGAATCCTGAGCGCGTAGGCCACGTCCGCCGGGTAGACCGGATAGCCCGCCTTGATCAGCTCGTAGAGCTTGGTGACGGCCGAGGCCGCCAGTTCGACCTCGTGCTTGAGGCCGCTGACCGTAAGGGTCGTACCCCGTGCCTGGATGGTGACCCCGGTGGCCTCCTCGATGGTGGCGAGGTTGCGGTTGAGGTCGCCGTAAAGCAGCAGGGCAGTGGCGTTGTCGGCGAGCTGGAGTTCCTGTCTGGTCACTGGGGGTTCCCGGCAACGGCCTACTTGCGGCCTTTCAGCTCCTCGTTGATCATCTGCTGGATCACCGCAGCGTTGCGGTCCTTGACCCGCCGGCCGTTGATGAACAGGGTCGGCGTGCCCCGCACCCCGGCGCGGCGGCCGTCGTTGATATCCTTGTCGAGCCGCTGGGCAGCCTCGGGGCCGGCCTGGTCCTTGTCGAACTGGGCAAGGTTGAGCTTCAGCTCCTGGGCCAGGGCGCGGAATTTTTCCGGGGTCAGGTTCTTCTGGTGCTGGAAGAGGCGGTCGTGCATCTCCCAGAACTTGCCCTGCTTCTGGGCAGCCATGGCCGCGATGGCCGCCGGCCGGGCGCTTTTATGGAAGGCCAGCGGGAAGTGCTTGAACACCACCTTGACGTTCTTCGCATTGCGTTCCAGCACCTGGTCGAGCAGGGGGCCGACCTGGCCGCAGTAGGGGCACTCGAAATCGCTGAAGACCACGATCTCCACCGGCGCGTTGGCCGGGCCGACAAAGGGGGCGCCGGTGGTATCGACGGACACCGCGAAGCTGACGGCCAGCGCCTGCACGGCGCCGTTTTTGCTGCTGCTGACATAGACCTTGTCGTCGATGCCCGCCCCGGCGAAACCGGCGACACTGATGCGGTCCATGGCCGGGTCCACCTTGATGACGTCGTTGAGCGCGCCGTCCGCGCCATAGACCTGGACCCTGCCGCCCTCGGTCAGCACATAGAGCCACTGGCCGTCGGTGGAGCCGGCCAGGTCGCGGGGCGGGGTCTCGGTCTTGATGCTGTGGGTGATCTCCGCGTCCACCCGGGCCAGGGCGGCGCCGGGCAACAGGAGAAGCAGCAGGAGAAGCAGCGTGATCTGCCGGTACATCATGGTATTCCTCTCTTTATTTTGCGATGGTCGGGGTTGTACGTATCGCCTGCCATTATACCCATTGGCAGGTTTTCCGCAAGCATGCAGCGCGGTCAGGGCAGGAGGGAGTCGAGCAGGAGGGCGAGATGCAACGCCCGGCTCTGGCTGCCTGCGGCGACCAACCCCTGCTGCCACTGGAGCAGGCAGCCGGTGCAGGTGGTGGTGACGGTCTCGGCATTGGTGGTGGCGGCATCGGCCAGCAGCCGATCGCGAATTTGTGCCGAGAGCGCCGGATGCGCCAGGTGAAACAATCCGCCGTGGCCGCAGCATTGCGGGCCATGGGGCAGTTCGGTCAGCCGTACCCGGGGGAATTTTTCGAGCAGCGCCCGGGGCGGCCCGGTGATCTTGAGCTGGAAGCGCAGGTGGCAGGGGTCGTGGTAGAGGACCCGTTGCCCGGGTTCCTGATCCGCCGGGGGTATGGTCGCCGCTTTGGCGCCCAGGGCGGCAAGCAGAAAGGTGGAAAATTCCCTGAGGCGGGCCGCAAAGGCCGTGGCCCGGTCCTGCCACTCCGGTTCGCCGGCAAAAAGGTCGGGGTAGCGGGAGAGATGGCTCAGGCAGGAGGCGCAGCTGGTGAGGATCGGGATGTCATAGCCGGAGAACGCCTCGATGTTGCGGCGGGCGAGTTGTTTCGCGGTGTCGAGATCGCCGGCCGCGTAGGCGGCCAGTCCGCAGCATCCCTGGCCGCTGGCGGCCACCGGCAGCGGTTGTCCGGTTTTGCGGCAGAGGGAGGCGGTGGACGAGGCGATTTCCGGCTGGAGATGGGTGGCGAAACAACCGGCAAAATAGCTGAGCGCGGGATGCTGCGCGAACGTAACCGGGGCCGGAGGCGTGGCTGCCTGTGCCGGGGAGTCGGCCGGCAGATTAAGTCGCAGCCGCAGGCCGCTATCGGCCGGCAGTTTGGCTGCCAGCCGGAGCAGGGCACCAAGCCCCCTGGTGAGCGGCAGATGGGTCAAGGCCTGGCGGGTCAGGAAGCGCAGGAAGCCATGCTCGCCCGCGCGGCGGGACAATTGCCCCCGCGCCGCCACGATCTCGCTGGTGATATTGAGCCCGCGCGGGCAGACGGCCTCGCAGGCGCCGCAGAGCAGGCAGCGGGAAAGGATGTCGGCATAGGTGGCCGAGGCCTCGTGCGGGTCGAGCCGGGAAAGCAGGTGGAGCTTGCCCCGGCCGCCATGGTACTCGCGGCCGGTGACCTGGAATACCGGGCAGGCCGCGGTGCAGGCCCCGCATTTGGCGCAGAGCCCGCCCGCGGCCTTTACTGTTTGGTGTTGCTCCACAGCAGGAACGCCTTGATGAAGCCGTCGAGATCGCCGTCCAGCACGGCATCCACGTTGCCGACCTCGTAGTTGGTCCGGTGGTCCTTGATCAGGCGGTAGGGTTGCAGCACGTAGGAACGAATCTGGCTGCCCCAGGCGATCTCCTTTTTCTCGCCGCCCAATTCCTGCTGCTGGACCTGCTGAGCCGCCTTCTCCCGGTCGTAGAGCCGGGCGCGCAGCATCTTCATGGCCATGTCGCGGTTGCGGTGCTGGCTGCGCTCGTTCTGGCACTGGACCACGATGCCGGTGGGCAGATGGGTGATGCGGATGGCCGAGCTGGTTTTGTTGACGTGCTGGCCGCCGGCGCCGCTGGCCCGGAAGGTATCGACCCGCAGGTCCTTTTCGTTGATGTCCACCTCGATGGTATCGTCGAGCTCCGGAAAGATGAAGACCGAGGAAAACGAGGTGTGGCGGCGGCCGCCGGCATCGAAAGGCGAGATTCGCACCAGCCGGTGGATGCCCATCTCCGAGCGCAGGTAGCCGTAAGCATACCGGCCGGTGACCAGGATGGTCACGCTTTTCATGCCGGCTTCGTCGCCGGACAGTTCATCGAGGATCTCGGAGGTAAAACCACGTTTTTCCGCCCAGCGCAGATACATGCGCAACAGGATCTGGGCCCAGTCCTGGGCCTCGGTGCCGCCGGCGCCGGCATGGATGGTAATGAGTGCGTTGTTCGCGTCATGCTCGCCGGTGAACATGCATTCGAGTTCCAGCCCTTCGATCCGCTGTTCCAGCGGTTTAAGGCTTTGCGCCACCTCGCGTTCGGTGGCCTCGTCCTTTTCGGAGACCGCGAGATCGAGCAGCAGCTCGGCCTCCTCCCAGGAGGCGTAGGTCCGGTTCCAGGCCTCCACCGCATTCTGCAGGGATCCCTGTTCCTTCTGGACCTCGGTGGCCCGGTCGGTGTCGCCCCAGAAATCGGGCAACATGGTCATCTGTTCCAGTTCGTTTAAACGGGCAAGTTTTTTATCGACCTCAAAGATGGTCTCTGAGGGTGAGGAGGCGCTTCTTGAGGTCCTGGAGTTTCTCTTTCAGTTCCGGGGCAATGGTCATGGCAATGTGCTCCTTGATTGCTTGTTTGTCCTGATTGTACTCGCGATTCCGCAAAGGGCCAAGCCGAAACAGAGGAGGCCGAAGTGGTGGCCGGCCCGGGTGTAGATGGTTTCAGTGGCCATGAGCGGCACTCTGGCGGTGCGGCTGGCGGCGGTGAAAAGCGTCGTGGTCTCGCTGATGATGCCGGTCGGCAGGATGATGCCGCTCACCCCGGTATTGGCGGCGCGCACCAGGCTGCGACGGTTTTCCACCGCGCGCAGGACCGCCATGGAGAGATGTTGCCACGGCGCGGTGGAACGGCCGAACCAGGCGTCGTTGGTGAGGTTGACCAGCAGATTGGCGCCGGCGGCACTGGAGTCGCGCGCCAGCCCGGGGAAGATGCTCTCGAAGCAGATCAGTACCCCGAGCCGGGCGGTGCCGCAAATGAGCGGCGCCCGCGAGTCGCCGGGGCTGAAATCGCCCAGGGTCTCGACAATGGGGGCGAAGAAGGGCAGGATTTGCCGCAGCGGGATGTATTCGCCAAAGGGTACCAGGTGTTGCTTATGGTACTGGCCGGCCACGCGGCCGTCCGGGCCAAGGAGGAAACTGCTGTTGAAATAGCGCAGCCCGGGATGGTTCGGGTCTGGCTCGCGATGCGGCGCGCCGGTGAGCAGGCAGGCCCGGTGCGACCGGGTCAGGTCGGTCAGGCTGAGCAAAAGGGGGCTCTCCAGGGGATAGAAGGGCATGGCGGTTTCCGGCCAGACCACCAGACTTTCGGGCTGGCGCGCGAGTGCCTCCCGGGAGAGGGCGACATACTCCCGCACCGTGGCCTCCTGATAGGCGGGCACCCATTTCTGATCCTGGGGGATGTTGCCCTGGATCACCGCCACCGGCAGGACCGGCTGCCGACTCAACCCGGCATTGATGCCCTCCAGGCGCAGAAAACCGTAGCCCACGCTGAGCGCCAGCAGCAGAGTCGCGGCGGCAAGAGGGATCGGGCCGGGGAGGCTGCGTCCCGGCGTAATCCAGCGCAGGAGGAGCAGGGTAATCAGTGTATTGGTAAGCACGATGACGAAGGTCACCCCATGGTGGCCCGTAAGGTCGGCAAGCTGGACCAAGGGCAGCAGCGAATACTGACTGTAGCCGAGATCCTGCCAGGGAAAGCCGGTGAAGAGCCAGCCGCGCAGTACATCGAGCCCCACCCACAGAGCCGGGGCGAACCAGAGCAGATGATGGGCCGGTGCCATGCTGTACCACCGGCTGAAGAGAGCGAGATAGCCGGCCATGTAAAGGGCGAGCAGCAGCAGGGCGGTGGCGGCTACGCCCGGGTGGACCTGGCCGTAAGTGGCGAGCACGGTGATGATCCAACTCAGCAGGGGCAGATAGAAGGCCAGGCCGCACACCAGGCCGAAGAGGGTGGCGTGACGGGGTGAGGCTCCGCGCAGGGCGAAGAGGAGCGGGGTGAGGCCGAACCAGGCGAATCCTGGCCAGCCACCGGCGCCGGGCGAGGCGAAATAGAGCAGCAGGCCGGAGAGTACGGCGAGGACGACGCCGCGCCATGGGCGGCCGGCGCGGCCGGCAGGGGCCGGCGCGCGGTGACGGAAAGAGAAGGTGGCCATGGTCAGCGTTTCTTCTGGATTTTGACCGAGAGGATGCGGCGCTTGTCCGCGGCCACCACCTCGAAGACCAGGCTGTTGATCACCATGGTGGTGCCGGCGGTCGGCACCCGGTCGAGATGGTGGAGAAGAAGCCCGCCCACCGAGCCGTAGGGGCCTTCGGGAAAGATGACATGGAAAAACTGTTCCACGGTTTCCAGATCCACCTTGGCGTCGGTGAGCACGGTGTGGTCGTCCACCACCTTCCAGCGGGTGACGCTCTTGTCGTACTCGTCGCCGATCTCGCCGACGATCTCCTCCACCACGTCCTCCAGGGTGATGAGCCCGCGCATCCCGCCGAATTCATCGGTGACGATGGCCATGTGGATCTTCTGGGTCCGGAAGAACTTGAGCAGATCGACGATTTTGTGATTTTCCTGCACGAAATAAGCGGTCTTGGCCAGTTCGCCGGCGGTGGCGTTCCGGTTTTCGCCCAGGCAGTAGGGCAGCAGGTCCTTGGCGTGGAGAATGCCGGCCATCTGTTCCGGGGTCTCGGTGTATACCGGGATGCGGCTGTAGCCCTTGTCGATGATCAGGCGGATGAGTTCCGGCACCGGGGTCGTGGCCTTGGCCATCACCATGTCGGAGCGGGGGGTCATGATCTCGTGGGCCAGCGTATCCTTGAACTCCAGGATGCTGGCGATCATCTTGCCCTCTTCCGGCGAGATCAGCCCCTGCTCCTCGCCCTCTTCAAGGATATCCTGGATTTCCTGCTCGATGGCCTCGGCGCTTTCCGGCTGGCGGAAGGGGATGATCCGGTCCAGCAGCCGTTTCCAAGGCGATTCAGGAGGGGTGGTAACGGGAGATGGGTTGGTGTCGGTATCCATGGGGCCTTTCGGCGGCCTCGGTTGTTCCGTGCTCGGGAGGTGCGGTTGACGAATTAAACCTCATGGATACGATGGCGCCGCTCCTTTGTCCAGAAAAAAAATTGACGTCTTTTTTGAAACTAGGTATAAGAGCCACGATTTGCCAAGGGGGAAACAGTCGGGCGGTCACCGCCCGGGGGATCAATACAGCCATAGACGTTATGGTGTTCAGAAGCAGGCGCAGCGCCGGAATTTAGGCCAGTAGCCGTATCCGCGATTTCATCTTTCCATTTAGCCGGAAACCGAGTACAAGGACACAGGGGAAAACGCCGCATGCCGCCGCTGCGCGCGCGCTCCCCGGTGATAACGACGCCAAGCACGACCGGGGGATACCCCGGCAAACAACACGCCTGAGGGTTGGTTTGAAAGAACGTGTCCTGATTGCAAACCGTGGCGAGATCGCCTTGCGCATCATGAACGCCTGCAAGGATCTTGGCCTTGATTATGTAGTGATCTATACCGCGGCGGATGAAGGGTCGGAACATGTCCGCCGCAACCTCGACAGCCGGAGCAATACCAGGCGGGCCTGGCGGGTATCGAGCTATACCGACCCCAACGATCTGCTGGCAGTGGCCGACCATACCGGCTGCACCGCGATCCATCCGGGCTACGGTTTCTTTTCCGAGGATTACCGCTTTGCCCGCCGCGCCACCATCCGCAACCGGCCGCTCACCTTCATCGGGCCCAAGTGGGAGGTGATCAAGGACCTCGGCGACAAGATCAACACCAAACGGGTGGCCAACCGCCTCGGCATCCCCACCATTCCCGGCACCGACGGCCCCATTTATAATGAGATGGAGGCCGAGGATATCGCCCAGCACCTGCTCCACGAACAGAACGAGCAGGGCATCAAGCACGCCTCGGTGCTGGTCAAGGCCGCGGCCGGCGGCGGTGGCATGGGTATCGAGGAGGTCTACGAGATCGAGCATTTCCGCCGGGTCTATCGCCAGATTCAGAACTATGCCAAGCGCCAGTTCGGCGACCCCGGCGTCTTGATCGAGCAACGCATCCGCGACTTCAACCATCTGGAGGTCCAGCTCGTCTGCAGCCGTCACGGCGAGCGGGTTCACTTCGGCACCCGCAACTGCACCATCCAGAGCACCGGCCGCCAGAAACGGCTGGAGGCGGCGCCGGGCTTCGACAATTCGTGCTTTCCCTACGAGTTTCACGCCAAGGACACCCTGGACAAGGTGGTGGACTACTCGCTGAAGCTCGCGGCCCATGTGCGCTACGACAACGTCGGCACCTGGGAATGGATCGTGACCCGCGATGGCCGGCCGTATCTCCTGGAGGTCAACACCCGCATCCAGGTGGAGAACGACGTCTCGGCTCGCATCAGCTATCTGAATGGCAAGCATCCCAACCTGATCCGCGAGCAGATCCGCCTGGGTTTGGGCGACCGCATGGGCTTTGCCCAAAGCGACATCGAATTCCGCGGCGCCAGCATCGAGCTGCGCATCGTGGCCGAAGATCCTTACCGCGGCTTTGCCCCGTGGATCGGCACCATCTCCAGGTTCAGCCACCCCGAGCACGACTGGTCCGTGGTCTACACCCACGTGCCGTGCGACCGGCCCTATGTCATTCCCAGCGAGTACGACCCCAACCTGGCCCTGGCTCTGGTCTGGGGCGATTCCATGGCCGAGGCCAAGGAACGGGCCCGCAAATTCCTGAGCGAGACGGTGATCGAAGGCACCACCGCCAGTGGCGCTCCGATCAATACCAATCTGCAGTATCTCGCCGAAAACATGGACCGGCTGCTCACCTTTTAAAGGCAAGGTGTCTTCTTTATGAGTGAAGATCTCCGCAAACGACTGCTCAAGCTCGAAGAGCGCATCAACTACCTCGGCCAGATCAAGGAAGGCACCGACTGGGGCAACCTGCCCGGCCTGCGCGAGAAGTTCGCCCGGCTGCGCGGCTCCTTCTACGACCTCTCCCATGAGGAGCTGCTCGACGAGATCAAGGAGTTCGAGGACTCGCTGCTCTTTCTCGAAACCCGCTGCGAGGAGATCCTCACCCCGATGGAACGGGTGCGTATCGTCCGCAGCCCGCTGCGCTTTTCGCTCAAGGACATCCTCGAAAACGTCTACGAGGATTACACCGAACTCGGCGGCGAGGAAGACGCCAACATCGACCCTGCCATTGTCGCCGCCCGCGCCAGCATCTCCCGCCGGGTGAAGAACAAGCTGGTCAGCCAGCAGGTCATGGTCATCGGCCACGAGAAAGGGCACGGCGAGGAATACCGCAACGGCGGCAGCACCAAACCGTGGGGTAACGAGAAGGCCCTCCGCTACATGCGGGTCGCCGAGACCGAGGGGATTCCCATCCATTTCTTCGTCTTCACCCCCGGCGCCTTTCCGGCGGAGGATTATCCCGGCGCGGCCCAGCAGATCGCCCGCAACCTCTACGTCATGTCCAAGCTCCGGGTACCGATGATCTCCATCATCTCCGAGGGCGGTTCCGGCGGGGCCGAGGCGGTGGGGATGGGCGACGTTCGCCTGATGTTCTCCCACGGCTACTACTCGGTGATCTCGCCCGAGGGCGCGGCGGCCATCGAGGGCAAGATCCGGGAAGGGGAGAAGGTGCCCAAGGAACTTGTCGAGGAGTGCGCGGACCGGTTGCACATCACCGCGGCGGAGAACCTTGCGCTTGGCACCATCGACCGCATCATCCAGGAGCCGCTCCTGGGGGCCAAGCGCGATGACTTCGCCTTTTTCCGCGAGATCAAGGATGAGGTGATCCGCGCCACCGACGAGGTGGTGCTGAAGACCAAGAGCCTGCGCGCCTTCCGGGCCTACGAGTTGAAGCTGCATAAGGCGGAGGAGAACTCCGCCGAGGAGCCGCACATCGATATCACCTGGGAGCTTGATACCGACGAGGTACGGCGGCTGCTGGTCCTGCGTTCCCGCAAATACCGGGCCATGGCGAAGCAGGGGTACATCGAGGAAGATTCCGCCTGTACCCTCTGGTGCCAGCTGGCCCGGAAGAAGCTGGCCAAGCTTTACTACTCCTTCCGCTACGACGTGTTGAAGCCCCAGCACAAGCAGGTGAGGAGGGTGATTCAGGATGTTTCCGGCGAGGGTTCCATGCTGATTAAGCAGGTCTCCGCGCCCTTCACCTCGGCCTACGACTTCATCGCGCGCAAACCAGGGGCACGGCCGACCCGTATCGGTGGCTTTCTGGCCGGCTTCGAGGAAACGGTGGAGTTTGGCGAAACCTACACCAGCCCCTTGGCCAACGAGGACCGCACCATCACCTGCCCCAACGCCGAAAAGAGCGGCTGCCGCGACCTCTGGGTGCCGGACCTCTACGGCGAGTTCTGCGGGGTCTGCGAGAACTGCGGCCACCATTTCCCGCTGGAGTATGAGTGGTACCTGCGCCATCTCTTCGATCCCGGTTCGATCCGCGAGTTCAACAGTGAGATCGCCTCGGGCAACCCGCTTGGCTTCCCCGGCATCGACAAGAAGGTCAAGGCTGCCGCGGCCAAGACCGGCCGCAAGAGTGCCATGGTTACCTTCGACGCCAAGGTGCTGGGGGTCGATATCGTGGTGGCTATGCTCTACAGCGATTTCCGCAATGGTACCGTGGGTTCCGCCGAGGGCGAAAAGTTCGCCCGGGCCTGCGAGGTGGCGAAACTAAAAAGGCGGCCCCTGCTTTCCTATGTGCACACCACCGGCGGCATCCGCATCCACGAAGGCACGCTGGGCGTGGTGCAGATGCCCAAGTGTACGCTCGCGGTGCGCGAATATATCGACTCCGGCGGCCTCTACATCGTGGTCTACGACAACAACTCCTACGCCGGTCCGGTGGCGAGTTTCCTCGGCTGTTCGCCCTATCAGTTCGCCATCCGTTCGAGCCGCATCGGCTTTGCCGGTCCGCGGGTCATCCGCGAGACCACCGGCGAGGACATTCCGCCCGATTATCACAGCGCCCGCAGTGCCCTGAAACGCGGCCATATCCAGGGTATCTGGGATCGCCGCGAGTTCCGTCGCAATCTGCACAAGTCGCTGATGACCATGGGCGGCGGCAACCTTTACTACCGTTAATCGCGAGGCCGAGCCGATGATGGAGCCGGGTATTGATTTTGATGCGGTGCTGAGCCAGTACCGTTCCGATCCTTACGATTATGTGGATGTCTGCACCATGCACACCGGCCGCCTCCGTTTTAAGGTGCGGGAAGGTGGCAAGGTCGAAGGGCCGGGCGGCAAGTGGCACCACCTGCCCGGAACCCTGCTGTATGAGCTGGAGCGGGAGCGCAACCCCAAGAAGATCACCTGCGTTACCAACGGCGAGATCGCCGCGCTGCGGACGGAGCTGGAGGGGGAGTTCGTCGAGGCGGGCGAGAAGATCATGACCATCAAGCACCCGCTCAAGAAACGGGAGATCATCGAGTCGATCCTGCGCCGGGTGCTCACCCCGTTCGTGGCGCCGGAAAAGGCCAAGTATTTTTTCTCGTTGGACCTCCAGGCCAAGATCGACAAGTACGGCCAGCGCGAGGTGGCGATCCGCCCCGGCGACGAGATCCTCACCATGAGCCTGATGAAACGCGACACCCCGGTCTATTATCCGGGCGAGCCGGGTATCATCCACTCGGTCTATTTCAAGCCCGGGGTGAGTGTCGAGCAGGGCGAGCCTTTGATCGGCATCTGCCCAGAAGACAAGCTCGCCTACATTCAGAAGATTATCACCCGCGTCAAGGCGGAGTGGGAATAGCCTGTGAACCCCGCCCAGCTTCGTCCCCTCTTTGATGCAGAGGCGGCCGAGCGCGGCGGCGGGGATTTCTCCCCGGAGCTCGCCTCCCGGATCATCCGTTACGGCGGCGTGGTCGGCAGCCGGATCGAGCGTTTTGACCGCCGTGGCCGCTGCATGGACTACGGCCGCGACCTCATCCGCCGTGCCGAAGAGGAAGACCGCTCCTTCCCCTCCGGCACCGTGCTTATTGCCAGCGAACTCACCGCGGGCAAGGGGCGGTTCGCCCGTCTCTGGCACGCCCCGCAAGGCGGCCTCTGGCTCACCCTCATTCTCGTCAACACCCTGCTGCCGGAACACGGTCGCTTTTACCCCTTGGCCGTAGGCGTTGCTCTCTGCGAGGCGGTCCGCTCTTTTGGTGTGGATGCCCACCTCAAGTGGGTCAACGACGTGCACGTGAAGAATCGCAAGCTGGCCGGGGTGCTCATCGAAACCGAGCGCGGCCCGCGCTTCGGCGAGGAGTACATCCTCATCGGCATCGGCCTCAACGTGAACAACGATGTCTTTCCGCCGGAACTCATCGACAGCGCCGTCTCCCTGCGCCAGCTCCTTGGTCGGGAACTCGATGTGGACGAGGTGGCCGGCCAGCTCCTCGCCAAACTCGCCTGGAATATCGGCCTCTTGCACCATGCCGAGGCCGAGGCCCTGCATGCTGCCGGCGAACCGGTTCCCCCCCATCCCATTCTCGCCCGCTGGCTCGCATTGAGCGACACCATCGGCCGCCGAGTGCGTTTCGGTTTCGACGTGCAGCGCGAGCCCCAGTACGAGGCTGTTGTCCAGGGGCTCGATCACGCAGGTGGTTTGATCCTTCGATTGAGCGAAGACGATACCACCGTGATCGAGCACGCCGGCGAGATTCTCTACCTCGACTGAGATCCATTTATGAACCGCTTGCCCGCAAGGCAGCGGCTCATTAACAGTCCGTTGAAAAAACCATCCCTGGCTTTTTCAACTGTCGGTTGGCCAAAGGCGCTTTGGCCAACCTCGCGAATTTCTTGGCCCTTTCGGGCCGGCAAAATTCGGCGCCAC
>JAJZRJ010000053.1 GCA_021802775.1 Deltaproteobacteria bacterium | reverse complement strand
ATATCAACGAGTCGCCAACGCGGCAGATGCGCCGTTATCGGTCGCCCCGCAGGGCGGCGGGGTGAACCCGGACAAAGCGGTGGCATTGACATTGAACAGCGGCAACAGCCGGATATCACCTAATCAAACGCGAAGCCGTCACGGATTCAGGAAAAACACGGCGGCGGAAAACGACCGCACAGTGGCTCCCGCGCCGGTCCAGCACGCTGCCTCGCTCCATCCCGAAAACACAATCTGAACCACCAGCATGAAAGGACGGCTATTCCAGCGGTCCTTATGCCGATCCCGGCCATGGCGCCAAGCTCGGCCACGTGATGGTCGCTTACGGCCCCTAACTACACCCAATCCAAACACGCTGCTCATGAAAAAAGGGGTGCCCACGCGGGTATCCTTTTTTTTCATTTTCTTGCTATTTTTTGTCATCCTGCTAAGTTTGCCCCATGAGCGTCCGGCAGTTTGACCCGCTGAACGACCGGCTGAGCCGCGAGATCAGAAACCAACTCTCGGCGGCCTTTGCCGAGGCGTTGGCGGAAAAAATCTGGCCGCGGTCGAAGGGGTGGCAGGCCGCTATCGCGCCAGCGGTCTCGGGTACGAGCATGGCGCCGTGGTCCTGGCGGTGATCGCCGTCGGGGTGCTCACCGGCGTCGAACTCCTTGAAAACAGCTTCCTCATGCTGCGGGAGGGGGTTCATACCCCACCGCTACATTTTCATCGGCGTCGCCACGACGACCCGGACCATCCCGACCACCCATAACCTCAATCCAACTCAAGGAACCATGTCCGACACGAATCCGCCCCCCTTTGTCCGTCTGCTCCTTTCGCCCAAGAGCTACCCCCATCCGGCCGCCGAAATCAAGCTGGTGCAGACCCACATCTCCTATGTCTTTCTGGCCGGAGACTTTGTCTACAAGTTCAAAAAGCCGGTTAATTTCGGCTTTCTCGACTTCACCACCCTGGAGAAGCGCCAGTATTTCTGCGCGCAGGAACTCCTGCTCAACCGCCGTCTCTGCCCGGACCTCTATCTTGGCACCGTGACGGTGAACGAGCAGGGCGGGGTGCTGGCCCTGAACGGCCCCGGCAAAGCGGTGGAGTATGGCGTGAAGATGGCGCGGATGCCGGAAGAGGGGATGATGGCCAACTTCATTGCCAGCGGCAAACTCGACCAGGCGATGATCAGGCGCATCGTCGCTATCCTGGTGCCCTTTTACCAGCAGGCCGACGGCGGGCCGGAAATCCAAAAATTCGGCACCGCCCAAGCGGTGAGCGTCAACATCCTGGAAAACTTCGAGCAGACGCAGGGCTTCATCGGCTGTCCCTCCCTGAGCCGGCAGCAGTTCGACGCCATCAGCACCTATGCCAAAGGCGTGCTTGCCCGGGAAGCGCTCTTCAACGCACGCATCGAGGCGGGACGCATCCGCGACTGCCACGGCGACCTCTACTCTGCCAACATCTGCTTCGATGGCGCCAAGGTCCACATCTTCGACTGCATCGAGTTCAACCAGCGTTTCCGTTACTGCGACGTGGCCAGCGACGTGGCCTTCCTGGCCATGGACCTCGATTCCCATGGCCTCGTCGACCTTTCCCGCTACTTTATCGAACGCTTCGTGGCCCGATCGGGCGATACGAGGCTGGTCGAAATGCTCAACTTCTACAAATGCTACCGGGCCTACGTGCGGGGCAAGATCAACCTCTTCACCGCCCATGCGCCCGAGGTGGATGCTGCCACCAAAGCGAAATGTCTCGGCCTGGCGGGGAAATACTTTGCCCTGGCGGAGCAGTATGCCACGGCGGGTTGAGTGCCGAGGGATGAGCGGCGGGAGCGGCTTCAGCCGCGAAGGCATCATGCGTGAGGTGCACGAGCCGCTTCAGCGGCGATATCGTGAGGCATACGGCATGCTGATATCGCGGGTAAACCCGCTCCTGCGGGCTGAATGCTGACCGCTGAAGACTGAACGCTAAAGGAACAGAAACCACGTCATGCGAACATCCTCCGCGGCTGCCATCTACGTTTTCTTCGGCCTCATCGCCACCGGCAAATCGACCCTGGCCCAGGCGTGGGCCGGACGGCACGGGCTGGCCTATTGCAACTCCGACGTGGTGCGCAAGGAGTTGGCCGGTCTAAGTCCGACGGCCAGCCAGAAGGAGGGAGTGGATCAGGGCATCTACACCAGGGAGTTCAGCCGCAAGACCTACGCCGCCCTGCTTGCCCGCGCCGAGGAGGCGGTTGGGCAGGGGCGGGGAGTGATCCTCGACGCCTCCTACCAGAACCGGGAGGAACGCGGCAAGGTGGTGGCGCTAGCAAAGCGGCTGGCGGTTCCGGTGCGCTTCGTGCTCTGCGACTGTAGCGATACGGTCAAAAAAACGCGTCTCGCCCTCCGCGCCCAGGACCCCAATGCGGTCTCCGACGGCCGCTGGGAAATATACCTCCAGCAGAAGGCGCGCTTCGAGGCCCCGGTCGAGCTCGCGCCCGGCCAGCTCATTGTTCTGGATACCGATCTGCCGGTGGACGCAGCCCTGGCGCGGCTCGACACCCTGCTGCTCGGCGGCGCCGCGCAATAAAACCCTTTGCGTCTTTGCGTCTTCGCGTTAATAAAGAGGGGTAAACTAACACCCGAAGGGCCCAGACCATGAATACCCGCATCTATGTGCTGCGCTTCCCCAAAGAGGTCATCGACCAGCCGATCATCTGCAACCTGGTCAAGAAATTCGACATCGAGTTCAACATCCTCAAGGCCACCATCCTCATGCAGCAGGAAGGAGTCATGGTCCTCGAATTCAGCGGCCACAAGGCCAACGTCAAGAAGGGGATCAAATACCTGGAGGATCTGGGGGTCAAGGTGCAGAGCCTGGCCGGCAGCATTCGCCGCGATGACGAGAAGTGTTACCAGTGCGGCGCCTGCACCGGCATCTGCCCCACCGGCGCCCTGCACATCGTGCGACCGGAGATGGCGGTGGCCTTTGACCCGGACAAATGCACGGCCTGCGGCCTCTGCGTGGCAGTCTGCCCGGCCCGCGCCATGGAGGTCTCGCTGAACGGCGACATCGAGCTCGCCGCGTGAGGCGTCAGGCGTGAGGCATGATGGGTAGGAGCCGCTTCGGCGGCGATTCTCAGCTCAGCACTCGCTGGTCGCGGGTGAACCCGCTCTTCCTGGTGCCCGCTCTCCTTTCTTTCCAGCCGCGCCCTGACCTCCGGAAAAAGCGCCCGGTATGGGGCAGCATGGCCTGGCCCGGCGCCAGCGACGCCTCGGCCACGCTCAACCGGCGGACAGCCGCGTGGTCCGGATGCATAAGCTCCCGGATTCAGGACTCTCTCATCATGCCGTATCGTCCCGGCCGCTGGCGAGCCTTTTTCGCGAACCTTTTTTGCGCAGGATCCTCCATGAACCGTGAACGCCTTGCCGGCACCTTTGTCCGCCTCTGTGAACTCGACAGCCCCTCCCGCGCCGAAGGCCGGGTAGCCGCCTTCCTTAAGGAACTCTTCGCCGGAGAACTCGGCGCGGCAGCGGAAACGGTTCTCGAAGACAATTCCGCCCTCCAGACCGGCGCCGACTGCGGCAACCTCATCGTCCGCTTTCGCGGCACCCCGGATGCTCCGCCGCTTTTCTTCAACTGCCACATGGATACCGTGCAGCCGGGGATCAACGTCAAGGTAAAGCGCCAGGGCGACACCTTCACCAGTGCCGGCGACACCGTCCTGGGTGGCGACGACAAGGCGGGTATCGCCGCGCTCATCGAGATGGTGCGGACCCTCAAGGAGAGCGGCCAGCCCCATGCGCCCTTTGAACTGATCTTCACCACCTGCGAGGAGATCGGCCTGCTCGGTGCCAAGCACCTCGGTTTCTCCCTGGTCCGTTCCCGCATGGGCTATGCCCTGGACAGTTCCGGCATCGATCTCGCCATCATCGGCGCGCCGGCGGCCAATCGCTTTGTCGCCGAGATCCACGGCCTGGCCGCCCATGCCGGCCTGCACCCGGAAAAGGGGATCAGCGCCATCCAATTGGCGGCCCAGGCCGTGGCCCAGCTCTCCCTGGGCCGGCTGGACGCGGAGAGCACCGCCAACATCGGGTTGATCAGCGGCGGCACCGCCACCAACATCATCCCGGCCCAGGTGCGCCTGGATGGCGAGGTGCGCAGCCACGATCCGGTCAAGCTGGCCCACCACACCCGGCAGATCGAGAGTGCCTTGAGCGCGGTTGTTGCCGGCTGGCGCGATCCACTGGGCGCCATCGCCAGCCGGCCCCGGCTCGATTTCACCGTGGAGGCGCAGTACCCGGCCATGCGGATCGGCGAGGAACAGCCGGTATGGCAGCGATTGGCCGCGGCGGCCCGCAAGCTCGACCGCCCGCTGGAGTATATCGTGGCCGGCGGCGGCAGCGATGCCAACATCTTCAATGCCCACGGTCTCGCCACCATGATCCTCGGCATCGGCATGACCGATGTCCACACCACCGAGGAATCGGTGACTCTGGAGTCCATGGTCCGCACCGCCGAACTCGCGCATTCCATCCTAACTTGCGGGAATTAAATCAAAAAGTCATTCAATGTTTCACGTGAAACATTGAGAACCCAGCCCTTGCCCCGCGCGTTTTTTACGCTCCCCGCACTGTTTTCCGTTGCAATCATCGTGCAAACGTGGTGCTATAGCGGAAACATCATGCCGAAATCATCCGTGATCCAGCACCCCGTCTCACACCCAGCATTCCCGCGAATACCGCGCTGTTCCGCCATTGGCGGGCGATTGGCGCGTCCGATCGAAACACTTACCAAGGGATACCGGCGCCGCGGTTGCGCGTCGCCGGCTCCGGAATCGCACCAGACTGAGAGGGAGGAGGGCGACGCATGGCAGCACAGGCAAAGATAATCGCGTTGGCGAACCAGAAGGGTGGGGTGGGCAAGACCACTTCCACCATCAACCTGGCCGCCTCGGTGGCAGCGCTCGGCAAGCGGGTGCTGGTGGTCGATTCCGACCCCCAGGGCAACGCGTCGAGCGGGCTGGGCTACGACAACAGCAACGGGAGTCCGCATCTCTACCACTGCTTCACCGAGGAGGTGGCCGCCGCCAGCGCCATCATGCCGGTGGCGGAGATGAAGCGGCTGGCGCTGCTGCCCACCCACGTCGACCTCATCGGCGTCGAGGTGGAATTGATGAATGCGACCCAGCGGGAACGCTACCTGGAGCGACTGCTGACCCCGGTGCTGGGCGACTACGACTTTGTCTTCATCGACTGCCCGCCCTCCCTGGGGCTGCTCACCATCAACGCCCTGACCGCGGCGGATTCGGTCATCATCCCCATGCAGTGCGAATATTTTGCCCTGGAGGGGTTGAGCCAACTGGTCCGCACCATCCGGCTGGTGAAGAACTCCTACAACAAACGGCTGGCCATCGAGGGGCTGCTGCTCACCATGTTCGACGGCCGCAACAAGCTGACCCACCATGTTTCCACCGAGGTGCAGACCCATTTCAAGGACCGGGTCTACAAGACGGTGATCCCCCGCAATGTGCGCTTAAGCGAGGCGCCCAGCCATGGCAAGCCGGCCCTGCTCTACGACCGGAAGTCCACCGGCGCCCTAAGCTACTTGCAGCTTGGCAAGGAGTTTCTGCGCAACAACAACAGCGGGAGGGCCAACTGATGAGCAAACGGAGCCCACTGGGCAAGGGATTGGGCGCGCTGCTGCCCGGCAAAGCGGAGGATCGGACCTTTTTCCTGTGCGCCGTGGACGCCATTGTCCCCAACCCGACCCAGCCGCGCAAGCGGATGGACGACACGGCCCTGGCCGGTCTGGCGGAGTCGATCCGCGAAAAGGGGGTGCTGCTGCCCCTGGTGGTCCGGCAGACCGCGGAGGAGCTGTTCGAGATCATTGCCGGCGAGCGGCGCTGGCGGGCGGCCAAGCTGGCCGGACTCGACGAGATCCCGGTGCTGGTCAAGGATGTCTCGCCGCTTGATCAACTGGAGATGGCCCTGGTGGAGAACATCCAGCGCCAGGACCTCAATCCGCTGGAAGAGGCGGAGGCCTATCTGCGGCTGGTGAACGAGTTCAACCTCACCCAGGAGGAGGTGGCCAAACGGGTGGGCAAGGAGCGCTCCACCGTGGCCAATGCCCTGCGCATCAACCAGTTGCCCGACTTTGCCAAGGAAGACCTGGCCAGCGGCATGCTGACCATGGGCCATGCCCGGGTGCTGTTGAGCCTGCCGGACGAGGAGACCATGCGGGAGGCGCGGGACCAGATCCTCGACAAGGGGCTCAATGTGCGGCAGGCCGAGGAATTGGCGCGCCAGAAGAAGAACCGGCCCGTGACTGGGCGGCGCCCGGCCAAACGGGGCCGGCCGCAGATCCCGGAGACCTACTGCAAGACCCTGACCAGCGACCTGACCCGCTATTTGGAGACCAAGGTGCGGATCGTGCAGAGCGGCCCCCGCGGCAAGGTGGAAATCGAATATGCCTCTCCCGACGACCTGAAACGGCTCATGGCGCGAATTGTCCGTGAGCAATAACGAGATTTACGGCGATTGCGTCGATTAAAACCCAAAAATACGCCTCGTATGCCTCCATATCAACTGAAAGCGCAGATTATCCGGGCGGAAACCCTGGCCCCGGACCTCTACCGCCTGACCTTCCTGGCGCCCGACCTCGCCGCCGAGGCCAAGCCCGGCCAGTTTGTCATGCTACGCGTTGGCGAGGGTGCGGACCCGCTGCTGCGGCGGCCCTTCTCCATCCATCAGGTCACGGCCAGCGGCTGGGTACAGGTACTCATCAAGGTGGTGGGCAAGGGCACCCGCTTGCTGGCAACGCTGGCCCTCGGCCAGACCGTTGATGTGGTCGGCCCCCTGGGCAACCGCTTCAGCCTGCACACCTCGCATCACATCTGCCTGGTGGGCGGCGGGGTGGGCATTGCGCCGCTCTACTTTCTGGCCCGCGAGCTGCAACGCAGCAATCCGCCCGCGGCGGTGGTGCCGCTGCTCGGCGCCCGGACCGCCGCGGAACTGCGCCCCCTGGCCGATGACTTCGTCGCCCTGGGTCTCACGCCGCGCCTGGCCACCGACGACGGCACTCTCGGCCACCACGGCCTGGTGATCGCTCATCTGAGCGAACTCATGGCCACCCCGGCCCCGTGGATCGTCTATTGCTGCGGCCCCTATCCGATGATGCGGGCCGTGGCCAAAATCTGCCGGGAGCAGGGCTGGGCCTGCCAGGTCTCGCTGGAGACCATGATGGCCTGCGGCCTCGCCGCCTGCCTCGGCTGCGCGGTACCGGCCGCCGATCTGGCCGGCCCCTACAAACATGTCTGCAAGGATGGCCCGGTCTTTGGTGCCGAGGAGGTCGCATGGCTCTAAACGATCTCGATCTGACCTGCCGCATCGGCTCCGCGGTTTTGCAGAACCCGGTGTTGACCGCCTCCGGCACCTTTGGCTACGGCCAGGAGTATGAATCCTTTGTCAACCTGCATCGCCTGGGCGCGGTGGTGGTAAAGGGCATCTCCCTGGCCCCGCGGCGCGGCAACCCGCCCCCCCGGGTGGTGGAGACCGCCTGCGGCATGCTGAACGCCATTGGCCTGGAAAACGTCGGGGTGGAGCGCTTCCTGGCCGAAAAGCTGCCCTATCTACGCGGCATGCGGGCCACGGTGATCGTCAACATCCTGGGCGACTCGGTGGAGGAGTACGCGGCGTTGGCCGGCCGGCTCGACGAGGTGGCAGGGCTCGCCGCCATCGAGGTGAACATCTCCTGCCCCAACGTCAAGAAGGGCGGGGTGGCCTTCGGCACCGATCCCGAGATGGCTGCGGCCGTGACCCAGGCGGTGAAGGGCGCGACACGGCTGCCGGTCATCGTCAAGCTCTCGCCCAATGTCACCGACGTGGCCCTGATGGCCAGGGCGGTGGAGGACGCGGGAGCGGACGCGGTCTCGCTCATCAACACCCTGCTCGGCATGGCCATCGACAGCCGCACCCGGCGGCCGCGGCTTGCCAACGTGGTGGGCGGCCTCTCCGGCCCGGCGATCAAGCCCATTGCCCTGCGCATGGTCTGGCAAGTGGCCAAGGCGGTGAAAATTCCGGTGATCGGCATCGGCGGCATCGCCACGGCCGAGGATGCCCTGGAGTTCCTCATTGCCGGCGCCTCGGCCATCGAGGTCGGCACGGCCAATTTCGTCAACCCGCGGGCCTGCGAAGAGATCCTCGCCGGCATCGGCGCCTACCTCGAAGCGAATAAAATGACGTCGCTGCGCGAGTTAGTCGGCTCTCTGGCCATCTAACCCTTTGTGACGGCCATGCTCACCGCCCATCAGCAGCTTGCCCTGCTCCAGACGATCTACGAGGCCTTTCACGAATGGTCGGCCCGCTTCCCCTTTGCCTGCCGGAAAGGCTGCGCCACCTGCTGCACCAAAAGCGTGACCATGAGCAGCCTGGAAGGGCAGGGGATCATGGCGTATCTGGCCGAGGCCGGGCGGGAGTCCGAACTGGCTGCGCCCGCTTTCCAGCCAGCGGAGTCGAAGACACGGCGGCTCACCACCAATGGCTTTGTCGCTGCCCATCTCCGGAGTGAGCCAACGGAGGAGCCGGGCAACTGGGACCTGCGCCCCTGTCCCTTCCTGGCCGACAACACCTGCACCATCTACCCGGTGCGGCCATTCGGCTGCCGCCTCTTCGCCTCCCTCGCCCCCTGCGCCAAGAGCGGCGCAGCCGAGATGCCGCCGGGCTATCTGGCGGCCAGCACCATCATGCTCCAGCTCATCGAGCACCTGGACAACAATGGCCGCTGGGGCACCCTGGTGGAGGTGCTGGGCGGACTGGCAAGGAAGGGGCAGACAGAGCCCTTTGGCGAGCCCACGGCCCCGGTTCCCGGCTTCCTGATCGCGCCGGACGAACGCGCCCTGGTCGAGCCGCTGCTCCATGCGCTCTTCGACCGGGAAATCAACGGCCAGACCTTTGAGCAGTGGCTGCACGGAGCGCGGTCATGACCCATCCGCAGATCGTGCCGGCCATCGACTGGGCCACCATCGACACCGTGCTCCTCGACATGGACGGCACCCTCCTGGACCGCCATTTCGACGACTACTTCTGGGAACATTACGTACCCGAGCAGTATGCCGCGCTCCACAACCTGGACCTCGCCCACGCCAGGGTGGAGCTGCTCGCCAAGTATAAAGGCCACGAGGGAACCCTGGCCTGGACCGATCTCGATTTCTGGTCCGACCAGCTCGGCCTCGACATCCCGGTGCTCAAGCTGGAGGTGGACCATCTCATCGACGTCCACCCCTATGTGCCGGATTTTCTGCGCTTCTGCCGCGAGATCGGCAAAAAGGTCTATCTGGTCACCAATGCCCACGGCAAGACCCTGGACATCAAGATGAACAAAACCGCCCTGGCCGGCTTTTTCGACCGCATCATCTGCGCCGAGGAGGTGGGGCTGGCCAAGGAGGTGCCGGAATTCTGGGTGCGGCTGGAACGAATGCTCGGCTACCGGAAGGAGCGGACCCTGCTCGGCGACGACACCGAAAAGGTGCTCATCTCGGCCGCCGAATACGGCATGGGCTATCTAATCTACGTAGCCCGCCCCAGCAGCC
Source organism: Deltaproteobacteria bacterium (assembly GCA_021802775.1). Classification (GTDB taxonomy): domain Bacteria; phylum Desulfobacterota; class Desulfobulbia; order Desulfobulbales; family Desulfurivibrionaceae; genus JAJZRJ01. Next base: position 4,455 of record JAJZRJ010000053.1, on the reverse strand, counting down.
AAAAACCCATCGCCTACTCCAGCCGCTTCCCCTCCATCGTCTATTTCAAGGAGTTGATCGACCTCTACCCGGTTCCGCCCCGACCGTAATAAGGAGAGAATACAACCTGAACTTGCCAACACGATTTATCCTTGCAAATCATAAATTAAATTTTTAATATACAAGGATGATACAGCGGGCGGTCATCAACTCAATCAACGCGGCGCTGGGCCGGCAGGCGGCGGTTGCCATCATCGGCCCGCGCCAGGTGGGTAAAACCACCCTGGCCCTGCAACTGGCGGAAGCACGGCCCGCCATCTATCTGGACCTCGAATCCCGGCCGGACCGGGATCGGCTCCGCGAACCGGAACTCTTCCTTGCCCGGCACGAAGACAAGCTGGTTATCCTCGACGAAATTCATCGCGCCCCGGAATTATTCCAGGTTTTGCGCGGCCTCATCGACCAGGGCCGCCGCCGCGGCAAGCGCACCGGCCGCTTTCTCATCCTGGGTTCCGCCTCCGTGGAGCTGCTGCGGCAATCCGGCGAGAGCCTCGCGGGACGCATCGAATACATCGACATACACCCGCTCCATCTGCTCGAAGCCGGCGGAGACGAGGCGATCCAGGAGCGCCTGTGGCTGCGGGGCGGCTTCCCGGACAGCTTTCTGGCAGCCAGTGACCAGGACAGCTACCGCCTGCGCCAAAGCTTCATCCGCACCTATCTGGAACGTGACGTAGCCCAGTTTGGACCCCGCATCCCGGCGGAAACTCTGGAACGGCTTTGGACCATGTTGGCACACAACCAGGGCACCCTGCTGAATGCCGCCCGGCTTGCCTCGGGACTGTCGCTCAGCGCCCCGACCGTCACCAGCTACATCGGGCTGCTGGTCGATCTGCTGCTGGTGCGCCGGCTGTTGCCCGTCCATGCCAATGTCGGCAAACGCCTGGTCAAATCGCCAAAAACCTATGTCCGCGACAGTGGCCTCGTGCATGCGCTGCTGGGGCTCGAAGGAATGAACGAACTGCTGGGCCACCCGGTGGTCGGCGCCAGTTGGGAAGGGTTTGTGGTGGAAACCCTCCTGAACGTGGCACCGGCGCGAACCGGCCCCGGTTTTTACCGGACCGCCGCCGGCGCGGAAATCGATCTCGTTCTCACCCTTCCCGGCAAGGCCGGAACCTGGGCAATTGAAATCAAACGCGGCCTCACCGCCAAGCCGGAACGCGGCTTTTACAATGCCCTGGACGACATCCAGCCCGCCAGGGCGTTTGTCGTGCACGCCGGGCAGCACCGCTACCCGGTGACCGGCGGAGTGGAAGCCATTGGCCTCAGGGAACTGGCGCAAGAGGTTGCCGCGCTCAACGCGGATTGAGGCGAGCGGATACTGGTCTCGGCCGCCGAGTACGGCATGGGTTATTTAATCTACGTGGCCCGCCCCAGCAGCCAGAAACCCATCGCCTATTCCAGCCGCCTCCATTCCATCGTTTATTTCAAGGAATTGATGCCCTGACACAGAACGGCACGTTTAAGGTCACAAATTGTGACCTCAAAGACCAGCCGCAGCACCAACCTTGTTGTCAGGTTTTTCGATTGACAACTCCTTGTCCGCCGCGCATAACAAAATAAATCTGCAATCGGCTTTGAAATCTCTCAAGGGGTTTGCATATGGCCGAGAGAAAAGCTCTCGTTCCGCAGGAACACATCGAGTCGCACATCCTGCTCATTCGCGGGCAGAAGGTGCTGCTCAGCACACACCTGGCTGATCTCTATGGCGTGGACCCTCGCGTCTTGGTTCAGGCCGTCAAACGTAACGCTGAGCGCTTTCCCGACGATTTCATGTTCCAGTTGAGCGCCGAGGAGTTTGCCAACTTGAAATCACAAAATGTGACTTCAAGTTGGGGCGGTCTTCGCCGTGCCACCACCCTATGCCTTCACCGAGCAGGGTGTTGCCATGCTTTCCAGTGTGTTGCGTAGCGAGCGGGCCATCCAAGTAAATATCGCGATCATGCGCACCTTTGTCCAGTTGCGGCAGATGCTCGCCTCCAACGCCGTGCTCACCCGCAAACTCACGGCCCTGGAAAAGAAATACGATGCGCGATTCAAGATCGTCTTCGACGCCATCCGGGAACTGATGACACCATCTGCGTCGAAGAAAAAACGACCCATCGGTTTTACAGCATGGGGGGAGAAATGAAAATTTATACGACAATTAGAAGAGTTACAGGTGACCTCGACCAACACCAAAGCATCTAGCTTTGCAGAGTGCGCCTCCGCTATAAACGCAGTTGCCTCGTCTGTTCAGCCGAACTACCCTCCGCAAACGATTGTCAGCACCAGCACAATGCGGATGGTTAAAATATGGACAAATGACGGAGCGATTACTGTCACATGCTCCGCTCCAGACCACAAAATGGTCATTACCGCCGCGCCATATATTTGAACGAAAAAAGGCGCCTCCCGGTGGGGAAGGCGCCCTTGGTGTTTTCAGCCTGAACGAATCAGCTTAGTAGCGGTAGTGGTCCGGCTTGTAGGGGCCGGTGACCGGCACGTCGATGTAGGCTGCCTGCTCCTTGGAAAGCTCGGTGAGGTTGACGCCGAGCTTCTTCAAGTGCAGCCGCGCCACCTTTTCGTCCAGCACCTTGGGCAGGACGTAGACCTTTTTCTGGTACTTCTTCGAGTGGTTGAAGAGTTCGATCTGGGCCAGCACCTGGTTGGTGAAGGAGGCGGACATCACGAAGCTCGGGTGGCCGGTGGCGCAGCCCAGGTTCACCAGGCGGCCTTCGGCCAGCAGGGTGATCTTCTTGCCGCCGGGAAAGACGATGTGGTCCACCTGGGGCTTGATGTTCTCCCACTTGTACTTCTTGAGCGAGGCGACATCGATCTCGGAGTCGAAGTGGCCGATGTTGCAGACAATGGCCTCGTTCTTCATCGCCTTCATGTGCGCGTGGGTGATGACCTTCTCGTTGCCGGTGCAGGTGACGAAGATGTCGCCAAGCGGCGCGGCCTCCTCCATGGTCACTACCCGGTAGCCTTCCATGGCCGCCTGGAGGGCGCAGATCGGGTCGATCTCGGTGATCCACACCGTGGCGCCTAAGCCCCGGAAGGCCTGGGCGCAGCCCTTGCCCACGTCGCCGTAGCCAAGGACCACCGCGATCTTGCCGGCCACCATCACGTCGGTGGCGCGCTTGATGCCGTCCATCAGCGACTCACGGCAGCCGTAGAGGTTGTCGAACTTGGACTTGGTCACCGAGTCGTTGACGTTCATGGCCGGGAAGAGCAGGCTGCCGGTCTTCTCCATGTGGTAGAGCCGGTGCACGCCGGTGGTGGTCTCCTCGGTGACGCCGCGGATCGCCTTGGCCGCGGTGGTCCACTTCTTCTTGTCGGCAGCCAGGTCCTGGCGCAGCACATTGAGCACTGCCTGCCATTCCTCGTTATCCGTTTTCTTGGTGGCCGGCACCTTGCCGGCCTTCTCGAACTCGGCCCCCTTGTGGACCAGCAGGGTGGCGTCGCCGCCGTCGTCGAGGATCATGTTGGGCGGCTCGCCATCCGGCCAGGTCAGGGCCTGCTCGGTGCACCACCAGTACTCCTCGATGGACTCGCCCTTCCAGGCGTAGACCGGCACCCCGGCCTTGGCAATGGCCGCCGCGGCATGATCCTGGGTGGAGAAGATGTTGCAGGAGGCCCAGCGCACCTCGGCCCCCAGGGCCACCAGGGTCTCGATCAGCACCGCGGTCTGGATGGTCATGTGCAGGGAGCCGGAGATGCGGGCGCCCTTCAGGGGCTTCTTCTTGCCGAATTCCTCGCGCAGGGCCATGAGGCCGGGCATCTCGGTCTCGGCAATGGCGATCTCCTTGCGGCCCCAGTCGGCCAGCTTCATATCGGCGACTTTATAATCCACCGCGCCTTTCTTCGCTTTCTTGGTCACAGAATCTTCTCCTCAGTTCAGCGTTAACAGACGCACTTCAGGCCGGCGGCATCGCGCAGCATCTCGGCCTTGTCGGTCTTTTCCCAGGTGAACTCGGCGCGCTCGCGGCCGAAATGGCCGTAAGAGGCGGTTTTCTTGTAGATCGGCCGCAGCAGGTCGAGGTGCTGGATGATCGCCTTGGGCCGCAGGTCGAAATGTTCGAGGATGAGCTGGCGGATCTTCTCGTCATCCACCTTGCCGGTGCCAAAGGTGTTGACGTTGACCGACACCGGCTTGGAGATGCCGATGGCATAGGCGACCTGCACCTCGCACTCTTCGGCCAGCCCGGCGGCCACGATGTTCTTGGCCACATAGCGGCCCATGTAGGAGGAGGAACGGTCCACCTTGGAGGGGTCCTTGCCGGAGAAAGCGCCGCCGCCGTGGGAACCCATGCCGCCGTAGGTATCGACGATGATCTTGCGGCCGGTCACGCCGCAGTCGCCGACCGGGCCGCCGATGACGAAGCGGCCGGTGGGGTTGATGAAGTACTTGGTGTTCTTGTCCACCATGTTGGC
>JAJZRJ010000072.1 GCA_021802775.1 Deltaproteobacteria bacterium | reverse complement strand
CATTTTCTTTGCTTGCCCAAAGAAAATGAACCAAAAGAAATACCATGCTGGCCATCTGATAGTATCGTAGCCTTGAAGAGTGTCACTTTTCAACCTACCCAATCAGAGGAGGCCAGCATGGCAAAGTCAAGTGTACCAAGTCTTCGGCAGTTTGTAAGCGGTTTTGAGTCACAACCCTTCTGGGTCGGCATCGACGTTCACAAGTTGAGCTATTCATTCGCCCTGCGCCGGGCCGACCAGCAATGTTTCACCTGGAAAGGGCCAGCGGACCCCAAGGCGGTGGTGACGCAGATCGAGCGGCTCGGCATCACGATGGCCGCCGTTGCTTACGAGTCCGGCCCCACGGGTTTCTCTCTGGCCAGGACACTCCAGGCCGCCAATATCCCGGTGGTCGTGGCCGCCCCAAGCCGGATACCTCGGGCGGTCACCGCTGGCGCCAAGTGTGACCGCCTCGATTGCATCAAGCTGGCCGACTACGCTGCCAAAGGCCTACTGAAATCAATCGCCATCCCAACCCTTGAGGAAGAGTCCCGCCGCACCCTGCTCCGACGCCGTCACAACCTGGTTGATGCCATCCGGCGCGTAAAGCAGCGGATCAAGAGTCAGCTCCTCTTCCTTGGCCTGCCGGAGCCGGAGGCAGTGAGACATTGGAGCAACGAGGCCGGAAACGCCTTGCTCAAGCTCCCTTTGGACCAGGCCGCCCGCCTTACCATGGAAAGCTACCTGCGCGAGCTGACCTTTCAGCAGATTGAGCTGCGCACGGTGGAGGGGCAACTTCAAAAAATGGTCATGGAGTCGGAAGAGCATTGCCGCGTGGTTAATCTGCGGACAGTCCCCGGTGTCGGACCCACCGTTGCCACCACCTTTGCCTTGGAACTTTTCCGGCCGCGCCGTTTCCAACGGGCCGAAGAAGTGGCCAGCTACCTCGGGCTCGCCCCCATGGTCCGGCACAGCGGTGGGAAAACCCCAGCCGGCCGGTTGATGCCGGTCGGGCAAAAACGGCTGCGCAGCCTGCTCATCGAGGCTGCCTGGATGTGGAAGGCTAAAGACGCCGGTGCCACGCAACTCTATAATCGGCTGCTCGGCCGCACCGGTCTTGCCCAGAAGGCGATTGCCGCTCTAGCCCGACGTCTGGCCATCATCCTCTGGCGGATCGCAGTGGAACACAGACCTTATCGAATGACAGCACCGGCTCTCTGAGTTGTTTTTCTAAAGCAAAGCCGCGAGTGCCCTTGGCCACTGAGGTGGCGACAAAGAAATGGCGGACCTTCTTTGGGTACCGGATCGGTACTTGGCGCAGCAAGGCGCGAATAAGAAAAGGCAAGCCCTCAAAGAGGCTGCCAAAAAGAAGGTCTCATGATAAATTGTATTGACAGATGGCCACATAAGAAAGGGCACCCGGTCACTTGGCCCTGCGGGCTTCCCTCCGCTCCTCGCTGCTGCCGGGAGTTTGAAAACTCGGCTTCGCTCAAACAGCTCAAACTCCTTTTTCGGCAGCACCTGCGGTGCTCGGCTGCGTAACAACGGGAAGGAGAGCGGCCTTGTCCTGGTGGGACTGATAACCTCGTTTGTTGATACCCCTATGGAGTAAGGGTAGAGGGCTGCGCCGGGATCGGCCGGCGGCCCACCAGCTTGAGCTGGCTCGGATCGAGCCGCACCAGGTGCGGCGATTTCCTGAGTTTGGCCGGGTCGGTCTCGCCGTTGACGTTGATGAGAAAGAGACGGTTCTTCCCCTCGCCGTACTGGTTGGCGAGGTCGATCACCCCGCCGACCACCACCAGCCGGCCCGAGGCAATGCGGTCCTGGTAGCGGGCCACCGCCTGCGTCACCTGATAATCCACATTCCGTTCCACGAGGCTCACCGGCAGGGGCGGTTCCTTCACCTTCGCAGCCTTGCTCTTCTCCCTGGTCGCCTTTTTCTTTTCCGCAGTCTTTGCCTTGGGTGCCGGCGGCGGCAGTTCGAGCATGGCCAGGTCGTGGCGCACTGCCTCGGTGAGTTCCGCTGGCCGCGCCTCAAAGAAGCGGATCGCCTCGCTGTCGGTCTGGCCGGTGATGAGCAGGACCGGGCTAAAGAGCTGGCGCACGCCGAAGTCGATGGCTGCCGTGGCTAAGGCCAGCTGGTTGCCCAGGGTGCAGACCGCGTAGACCTTGCCGGCCGGTTCCTTCATGAGCAGTCCCGGATGCACCCGGTGGTCGCAGTCCGAAAGCCAGGTCAGGGCAGGGGCCATCTCCGGCGGCGGTGGCTCCTTGGCCTCCTCCTCGACGCTCCGGCGGTTGCCGTCCATCACCATCGCGATCACGCTGTAGGGCGGCACCCCGGCCCGGTGCTTGAGCACCGGCCGCATCTCGGCCCGGCCCGCAAGCGGCGCCGTGGTCAGCACGGTCAAGCAGAGCAGGGCGAGGTATCGGTGTTTCATGGCGCATCCTTGGTTGGTGTTGGGGGAGCCGCGACGCGGCTGCCTGCTCCATCGTATCGGCAGATTGGCCGCCGGCTCAAGTGGTTATTGCGGCCGCCATCGGGGCGAGGGTGGCGGCGATTTTTCCGGCGGGGCAAATCGCTTTTGTCGCCTTGACAACCATGGGGGGCGGACTTATTGTTGCAGCACCGATGCG
>JAJZRJ010000052.1 GCA_021802775.1 Deltaproteobacteria bacterium | reverse complement strand
ACAGCCTTCGAGCACGAGCGGCTGATGTGCGCCTCCGGCCCCACCGGCGGCGAGATTTTGCGGATATCCGACCGCAAGCACCCCAAGAAGATCGCCTTTTTGCAGTGCATCGGCTCCCGCGACGAGAACTGCGGCAACAACTACTGCTCCTCGGTCTGCTGCATGTACGCCATCAAGCAGGCCACCCTGGCCCGCGAGCATGACCCGGAATGCGAGATCACCCTTTTTTACATGGATGTCCGCACCCACGGCAAGGGGTTTGACGCAGCCAGGGAGCGGGCGGTGCGGGAAGGAAACTTCCGGGTGATCTACGCCCGGCCGCCCAAGGTGGAGGATGTTTTCGGCGGCGGGTTGCTGCTCACCTGGGCCACCGAGGACGGCAAGCACCACAACGAAAAATTCGACCTGGTCGTCCTCTCCCAAGGCTTGGAGGCGCCGGATGGCGCGGAGGATTTGGCCAGGGCCGCCGGCATACATCTCAATGGGTACCAGTTTGCGCAAATCGACACCTACACCCCGCTGGCCACCAGCCGGCCCGGTGTCTACGTGATCGGCGCCTTTCAGGGGCCCAAGGACATCCCCGACTCGGTGACCCAGGCGGGCGGGGCGGCCGCTCTCTGCGCGGGCCAGCTTGCCACGGCCCGGGGCACAACCACCATCAAGGCGAGCTTCCCAGAGGAGCGGGATATCGCGGGCGAGGAGGTGCGCATCGGCGTGTTTGTCTGCCATTGCGGCATCAACATCGGCGGAGTGGTCAAGGTGCCTTCCGTTGCCGAATACGCGAAAACCCTGCCCAATGTGGTTTATGCCACGGACAACCTCTATTCCTGCTCCCAGGACACCCAGCGATTGCTGGTGGAGACCATCCACAAGCACCGGCTCAACCGGCTGGTGGTGGCGGCCTGCACCCCGCGCACCCACGAGCCGCTCTTCCAGGCCACCCTGCGCGAGGCAGGGCTCAACCGCTCCCTTTTCGAGATGGCCAATATCCGGGACCAATGTTCCTGGGTGCACATGCACGAGCCCGAAGCCGCCACCGAAAAGGCCAAGGACGCGGTGCGCATGGCAGTGGCCAAGGCCGCGCACCTCACCGCCCTGGCCGAGCAGCAGCTGCCGGTGACCCCATCCGCCCTGGTGGTGGGCGGAGGACTGGCCGGGATGACTGCGGCCATGACCATCGCGGAGCAGGGCTTCGAGGTGACTCTGGTGGAGAGGGAAAAGGAACTGGGCGGCAGGGCCATGCTGCTCACCGCCGACCGCTTTGGTCTTGATCCGCGCAAGGCCGTGGCGGAGCTGATCGCCAAGGTCAAGGCGCACCCGAAGATCACCGTGCATGCGAAGGCGGCGGTCGCGGCGGTTTCGGGCTATGTGGGCAACTTCACCACCACCTTGGACACCGGCCACGGCAGCGTGGTGGTCAACCACGGCGTCGCGGCCATCGCCACCGGCGGCAGGCCCTACGAGCCGAAGCAGTATCATTACGGCGAGTCGCCGAAGATCGTCACCCAGTTGGAGCTGGAAAAGAAACTGGCGGGAAGCCGGCCGCTGGCCAAAACAGCCAAGCAGGTGGTGATGATCCAGTGCGTGGGCTCGCGGGGCGAGGATCTCGGGTATTGCAGCCGGGTCTGCTGCGGCCAGGCGCTCAAGAACAGCCTGCGTCTCAAGAAACTCAGGCCGGAGCTCGGCATCACCGTGCTCTACCGCGACATGCGGGCCTACGGCTTTCTGGAGGACGATTACCGGGCCGCCCGCGAGGCCGGGGTGATATTTGTCCGCTATCACGAAGAGAGGAAACCCGAGGTGAGCATGGGCAAGGGCGGCGCGGTGACGGTGCGCTACCACGACCCGCTGCTCTCGGACGATGTCGAGCTTGGCGCCGATCTGCTGGCGCTTTCGGTGGGCATTGTGCCGGAAGATCCCACCCAGTTGGCCCGGATGCTCAAGGTGCCGGTCACCGCCGACAAGTTCTTTCTCGAAGCGCACGTGAAACTCCAGCCGATGGACCTGCCGGTGGATGGCACCTATGTCTGCGGCCTGGCCCATTCGCCCCGCTCCATGGACGAGACCATCGCCCAGGCCCAGGCCGCGGCCGGACGCGCCTGCCACCCTCTGGCGCGCGGTTCCATTACCCCCGCGCCCATCGTCTCCAAGGTCGATCCGGAGTTGTGCATCGGCTGCGGCGCCTGCGAGTCCTTCTGCCCCTACAAGGCCATCGAGATATACAAGGAAGACAAGACCCGCAAGGCCCGCACCCTCACCGCCTCCTGCAAGGGCTGCGGGGTCTGCGCGGCCCGCTGCCCCACCATGGCCATCGATATGGGCCGCTTTACCCTGAGCGGGATCATGGCCCAGATTCAAGCCTTCGGCGAGGGGCTCGGCCAGGGATGATTGTGAGCGACTGGAATCCCGTACTGGTGTGCGGCGCGGTCCTCAAAACCGTGATGCCCCATCGTCTTATACACGAGGGGTTGTGGGTTCGATTCCCACTCCAGTCTCCATCGGTTGCATAACATTGAGAGAAACGCCGCTTGTTCGCGTGAAGCGGCCACATATTACGGAGAACGTAACTATCCGGCTTGATGCCGGAAATGAACGAAAACCACAAAATGTAACTATCCAGCAGCGGCGAAGCAGATGCGGTGCTGCTGGATAGTTACCGGAGAACGACATGTCTCAGCCATATAGCCCAAAAATCCTTGGCTTCCTTTGCAACTGGTGCTGCTACACCGCAGCCGACTCGGCCGGGGTCGGCCGTTACCAGTATCCCCCCAACCTGCGGGTCATCCGGATGATGTGCACCGGCCGACTCGACCCCTCCTTTCCCCTGGAAGGACTGGCCAATGGCGCGGACGGCATCTTCGTGGGCGGCTGCCATCCCGGCGAGTGCCACTATATCGACGGCAACTACCATGCCCTGGTCTCGGCCTCCCTGGTGCATGAAACCCTGGTCCGGCTCGGAGTGAAGAAGGAACGCTTTCTCATCGAGTGGGCCTCGGCCGCCGAAGGCCCGAACTTTGTGAAGATCATCACCGCCTTCACCAAACAGGTGGCAAGCCTCGGCCCCTTGGGCGAGGCGGAAGGACTTGAGCCGGGAGCGCTCCGGGAAAGGATCGCCCAGGCGGCGGAGACGGCGCGGGGCAGGAAAATCAGAACCGGCCTCATCAACGCCTCCCGCGAGATGATGAAGTCCGGCGATTTCTCTAGGCCGGCCATTGCCGGACTGGTTGCGGACAAATGCGCCAAGGCGCTGGATGAAGCCATGGGGGCACCGTCGTTGTGAACAGCGCAGCAATCTCCCTCACCATCAACGGTCGACCGGTCACTGCCCCCGCCTCGGCAACCATCCTGGAGGCGGCGGATTTGGCCGGCATCAAGATTCCCCGGCTGTGCCACCTTCCCGGCCGCGCGGATGCAAAGCGCCCCTGTCTGCTGTGCCTGGTGGAGGCGGACGGCCGTCAGGTCCGTTCCTGCCGGACCCAGGCGCGGGAGGGCATGGTGGTCGAAGCCATGACTCCGGCCCTGAAGGACCATCGGGCCGAACGGCTCCGACAGCTCGCCTTGGTGCATTACGGCGATTGCAAGGCCCCCTGCAACCTCACCTGCCCAGGCGGCATCAACGTGCAGGGCTATGTGAACCTTGTCGCCCAGGGCCGGCATGAAGCAGCCCTGCGTTTGATCCGCGAGAAGAACCCGCTGCCCGGCATCGTCTGCCGGGTCTGCCCGCGTTTCTGCGAAACCCGCTGCCGCAGGGTGCTGCTCGATGAGCCCATCGCCATCAACCATCTCAAACGGTTCCTGGTCGAACACGCCGCGAGACAGGGGATGGAGGTTGAAACGCCCGGCGCGGCCACCGGCCACAACGTGGCCATCATCGGCGGCGGCCCGGCCGGCCTGTCCGCGGCCCATTATCTGCGCAAGCGCGGCCACAGCGTCACCATCTTCGAGGCTGCCCCGGAACTGGGCGGCATGGCCCGCCACGCCATCCCCACCTTCAAGTTGCCGAGAAAAGAGCTGCAACGGGAGATAGACACCATCCTGGCCATGGGTGTGCATGTACGCGCCGGCAAGCGTTGGGGCCGGAATTTTATCCTTCAGGATCTGCTGGATCAGGGCTTCAAGGCGGTATTCATCGCCACCGGCATTGGCCGCCAGAAGGCGCTGACCATTGCCGGCGGGGATCTCGCCCTGGACGGCTTGGCCTTTCTGGCGCGGGCGGCGGCCGGCGAGCAGCAGCCGCTTCCCGGCAAGGTGCTGGTTGTGGGCGGCAGCAAAGTGGCGGTGGAGGCGGCGCGCTGCGCGGTGCGGCTTGGCGCCGCCGAGGTCACCGTGGTGCACAACCGCTCGCGGTCGGAACTGGCGGCCCACCAACGGGATATCATCGAAGCGGAAAAGGAGGGGGTCAAGTTCTTCCTGATGGCCGAGCCGCTTGCCATTCGTCAGGACGCAAATGGCCGTTTCGAGGTGGAGATGGCAAGAACCGTGCTCTCCGAGCCGGACGCCTCGGGTATCCGCAAGCCGACGCCGGTCGCGGGCTCCCGGATGACCTGGACCGGCGACAGCGTCATCGGCGCGCTGGGGCAGGAGGCGAATGGCGATTTTCGCAGCTACGGCGAGCTGGAGGCGGAGCTGGCCGTCACCCCCCGGCTGACCATCAAATCCGACCCATCCACCATGCGCACCAATCTGCCGGGCATCTACGCGGGCGGCGAGGCGGCAAGCGGGCCGCGTTCGGTGATCCAGGCCGTGGACGCCGGCAGGCGGGCGGCTGAGGCTATTCAGCGGCAGTTGTCCGGCGAGGACGACCAGGCCGGCGATGGCCGGTTCAATTTCAGCAGGGGCAAGAAGTTCGAAGAGGTTGACATGCGCAACTTCGAGGGCTTCCCGCTTCTTCTGAGCGAGCAGATGCCGACGCGTTCGCCGGAGCGGCGCATCACCGATTTTGCCGAGGTCGAACTGGGCTTCACCGAGGAGATGGCCATGCGGGAGGCTGGGCGCTGCCTCGGCTGCGGCTGCCTTGGCCTTGCCAAGTGCGAACTGCGGCCGCTGTGCAACGACCACAAGACCCCTGGTTCCGTTGCCCCGGAAAAACGATTGTATTCTCCGGACACCAGCCATCCCTTCATCGCCGTCGACCCGAACCGTTGCGCGGTCTGCCACCGCTGTGAAAGGGCCTGTGAATTCAAGGCCTTTTCCCTGTCGTACAAGGAAGAAGACGGGCAGCCCGTTGCTCTCCGGCTGGCCATCAACGAGAAATGCGTTTCCTGCGGGGCCTGCGTTGACGCCTGCCCGACCGGCGCGCTGATCAAGAAGCAACTGGTCCTGCCGCTGCTGCCCGGCGAGGCCGAGGCGATGCAAAGCGTCTGCACCTACTGCGGCACGGGTTGTTCCATCGACGCCCGGGTCAAGCACGGCGTGCTCCTGGAGATCAAGGCGCGGGCGGATGCCCCTCCCAACCTCGGCGACCTCTGCGTCAAGGGCCGGTTCGGTTTTGATTTTTACCGGCATCCCGAACGTCTCATCCATCCTTTAATCCGGGAGCGCATCGACGAGCCGTTCCGCCGGGCCACTTGGGAGGAGGCGCTTGATTTCACGGCGCGCCGTTTTGCCCATATCCGTGACACCCATGGCCCGGAGGCGCTGGGGGTGCTGTCCTCCTCCCGCTGTGAGAACGAGGTCAACTACCTGGCCCAGAAATTCTGCCGCCTGGTGTTCAGGAACAACTCCGTGGACAACTGCGCCAGGGTTTGCCACGCCCCATCGGTAAGCGGCCTGCGCATCGCGCTTGGCTCGGGCGCGGCCACCAACTCGCTGGCCGACATCGAAGGCGCCGAGGTGCTGATGGTCTGCGGCTCCAACACCAGCGAGGCCCATCCGGTGGCGGGCATGAAGGTGAGCCGGGCCTTGAAAAACGGCACCCGGCTGATTGTCGTGGATCCGCGCCGCACCGAGATGGCGGCCAGGGCGGATATCTGGCTGCGCCTTGTCCCCGGCACCAATGTGCTGCTCTTCAACGCGCTGCTCCACGCCATTCTGGAAGAAGGGCTGGAGGACAAGGCGTTTATCGAAAGCCGGACGGAAAATCTGGAGGCGGTGCGCCTGCATGTGGCTGCGTGCAGCCCGGAGACGACTGCCGGCCGGACCGGAGTCGCCCCGGAACTGGTGCGCCAGGCGGCCCGTCTCTACTGCTCGACCAGGAAAGGCATGATCCTCTACGGTCTGGGCATCACCGAGCACCGGAACGGCACCCAGGGGGTGATGGGCCTTGCCAACATCGCCCTGGCCTCAGGCAACGTGGGCCGACCCCATGCCGGCATCTGCCCCCTGCGCGGCCAGAACAACGTGCAGGGTTCCTGCGACATGGGGGCTCTGCCTTATGTATTGCCAGGGTATCAGGACGTGGCGGATGCGACGGCCCGTGAGCGGCTGAACCAGGCCTGGGGCGGCGACCTGCCAACCAGTCAGGGACTCACCGAGCCGGAGATGTATGAGGCCGCGCGCGAGGGCCGTTTCAAGGGGATGTATTGCATCGGTTACGACCCGCTCCATACCCAGGCCGATGTTCACAACATCCGGGAAGCCTATACCCGAATGGAAATGGTGGTGGTGCAGGATATCTTCCTCACCCGCACGGCGGAGATGGCCCACGTGGTGCTGCCGGCCGCCTGTTTTTACGAAAAGGACGGCACCTTCACCAATGCCGAGCGCCGGATCCGGAGGATCAGGAAAGCAGTTGAGCCGCCGGGCCAGGCCCTGCCGGACTGGGAGATCACCAGCCGCCTAACCGGGGCCATGGGATACCCCATGCGGTATGAGAATCCGGCCAGGATCATGGAGGAGATCGCCCGCTGCACTCCGATCCTGGGCGGAATTCGCTATGAACGGCTGGAAGGGGATGGGCTGATCTGGCCCTGCCCCGACCTGGCCCACCCAGGCACCCCCATTCTCCACAGGGAGAGCTTCACCAGGGGCCGGGGGAAATTTTCGGCGCTGGGCAACGTGGAAACCCTGGAACAACCGGACGAAGGCTATCCGCTCATCCTGGTCACAGGCAGACGGTTGGCCCATTACAACAACGGTTCCATGACCAGACGTTGCGCCGGGCTCCTTTGCCTTGAGCCGGAAGAAACGGTGGAGGTGCATCCGGACGACGCGGCCCGCCACGGGATCAGCGATGGCGCGCGGGTGATGGTGGCTTCCCGCCGTGGCGCCATCGAGGTCGTGGCCAAGGTTACGGAGCGAAGCCGGCCGGGGGCGGTGTTCATGGCCTTTCATCACGCCGACCCGCTGGTCAACCTGCTCACCAGCCCGGGCGTGGACGAAATCGCCGGCACCCCGGAGTACAAGGCCTGCGCCGTGCGGCTGACCCCGGCCTGATCGGAGGCGGGAGGATGCCGAACCTCCCTTCGGCTCGGAACAGATTGGCCCGGCCAAAAAACACGCACAACAACCGGCTTCATCGCGAAACCGGCTGACATGAAATCCCACCACAACAAAACAAGGAGACGACCATGCTTGAAGTAACGGAATCAGCGATCACCAATCTCAAGGATTATCTGGCAAAAAACAACATCGACTCGGCTGTCCGGGTGGTCATGCAGAGCGGCTGCGCCGGGGTTGGATTGGGCCTTGGACTGGATGAAAAAAAGGACTCGGACAAGGTGTTTGCGGAAGGGGGTATCACCTTTCTCGTGGATGGCGGGATGTTCGCCACCACCGGGGCCATCAAGGTCGATTTCGTCAAATCCACCTCGGACTGCGGTTGCAGCGGTAGCGGTGGCTTTTCCGTCACCTCGGAAAAAAAATTGGGCGGTGGCGGTGGCGGCTGCGGCGGCGGTTCCTGCTCCAGCGGCTCCTGCGGCTGCTGAACAGGGAGGTGTGTCATGAAAAAAAATCCGAACGAACCGCCAAGCTGTTCCTGTTCCTGCGGATGTCCGTCCGGCAAGGGGTTGTTGTATGTCATCGCGGCCGCGACAGCCGGTTTTCTGGTTGTCAGGTTTCTGCTGTAGCCACAGGGACCATACTCTGAAGCGCCATCCGCCGGGGGGGAGACTCCGGCGGATGGCGCTTCCATAAACACATTGAAAACATTGAGGATCTTTTCCATGGCAACAGAGTTTGAAATCAAGCCCTACCCCGAGCTGTGGGCCGGCCTCGACATGGACGTGCCCCGCTTCGACAAGGCCCGCCTGATGCTGGGCGAAGCGTACGCGAAAACCTATCTTTCCCAGAAGAACCGGCCGGTCGGCATGGCCTATTTCGACACCATGATCGCCGAGATCCACGGCGGCCGCATCCAGGAGCTGCTGGCGGCCAAGGCGGAAGGCCGCCCGGTGATCGGCACCTTCTGCGTCTATATCCCCGAGGAGATCGTGCTGGCGGCGGGCGGGATCTGCGTGGGCCTGTGCGGCGGCTCCCAGGGCTCGGTGCCGGACGCGGAAAAAATCCTGCCTCGCAATATCTGCCCCATGGTCAAATCCGCCTTCGGCTTCAAGGCGGGGCGGATCTGCCCCTATTTCCAGGCGGTGGATTTCGTCTACGGCGAGACCACCTGCGACGCCAAGAAAAAAACCTGGGAGATCCTCGACACCATGGTGCCCACCTATGTCATGGAGATTCCCCAGCTGAAAAGGCAGCGGGATCTCGATCTCTGGCTGGCCGAGGTCAAGGATTTCAAGACCAAGGTGGAGGAGGTTGCGGGTAGGACCATTACGGAAACGGATCTGGCCGCCGCCGTCAAGATCATGAACAACAAGCGCAAGGCGCTCCAGCGTCTCAACTCCCTGCGTCACCACAACCCGACCCCGATCTCCGGCAAGGACGGCCTGCTCATCGAACAGATCGCCTTTTACGACGAGCCGATGCGCTTTACAAAAAAGGTCAATGCGCTCTGCGACGAGCTGGAGGAACGGATCAAGGCCGGGGTGGCGGTGCCGACGAAAAACGCCATCCGGGTGATGGTGGCAGGCACCCCCATGGCCCTGCCCAACTGGAAGATCCACAACCTGGTGGAGGGGGCTGGGGCGGTGATCGTCAACGAGGAGTCGTGCATCGGCACCCGCTATTTCAAGGATCTGATCGACGAGAGCGCCGCCACCATGGACACCATGCTCGCGGCGCTCACCGACCGGTACAAGGAGATCGATTGCTCCTGCTTTACCCCCAACGACGAGCGGATCACCCAGGTGATCAAGGAGTTCCGTGACTCGCACGCCCAGGGCATCATCAACTACTCCCTGCAGTTTTGCCACACCTACAATATCGAGGAAATCCGCATCCGCCAAGCGTGTGAGCGGGAGAAAATCCCCTACCTGTTCATCGAATCGGATTATTCCGCCGAGGATGTCGGCCAGCTCCAGACCCGGATCGAGGCCTTTCTTGAGCAGATCGGGGGGTAACCATGTACATCGGAGTTGATCTGGGCTCCCGGACCGTCAAGATGGCGGTCTGGGACGGGGAGCGGCTGGTGGAACACCGGATCGAGCCGTCGGGTTTCGAGCCGCACCGCCAGGCGGAAAAGATGATCGCCGACTACCGCGCCAAGGTCGTGGTGGCCACCGGCTACGGCAGGCATCTGGCTGCCGAGCATTTCGCCGATGCGGTGATCACCGAGATCAAGGCGCACGCCCGAGGCATTTCCCATGAGTTTCCCGGCTGCGCCACCATCGTCGATGTGGGCGGCCAGGATTCCAAGGTGATCAGCCTGGATGCGGCGGGCCGGGTGAGCAATTTCCAGATGAACGACAAATGCGCCGCAGGCACCGGGCGGTTTCTGGAGATCATGGCCGCTTCCCTCGCATACACCCTGGAGGAGTTCGGCCGGGCCGCGCTTACCGCCGACCAGGAGGTGCAGATCAACTCCATGTGCACGGTATTTGCCGAGTCCGAGGTGATCTCCATGAAAAACCGGGGCATTGCCCGGGAAGAGATCGCCAGGGCCGTGCACTCCTCGGTGGCCGACCGTCTGGCCGGGATGCTGGCCCGGATCGGGCATGGCGATCCGGTCGCCTTTTCCGGCGGGGTGGCGCGCAACCCCTGCATGGTGGAGCTGCTCGAAAAAAGATTGGGGGCGCGGGTGCTGGTGCCGGAGCTGCCGGACATCACCGGCGCCCTGGGTGCGGCCCTGCACGGGACAGGGATGTGAGCATGGAAAAAATGCTCCTGGAGATTCACCAAACCCGCCGGTTCGCCAAACGGCTGGTAGCCATGGCCAAGGCCGGCAAGAACGAGCGCATCGTGGCCGAACGGGCACAAAGGATCATCGCCGATCTGCAGACCAATCCCCTGCACGAGGAGGCGGAATGCAAACGCACCCGCCACGGAGAGTTGCGCCTCAATGATTGCCGCAAGTACGATCTTTCCTGCGGATTCCGGCTCATCGCCCTGAAGAGGGAAAGGCGGCTGATCTTCTCCTATATCGGCAGCCACGACGACTGCCAGCGCTGGATAGAAAACAACCGGGACTATCAGGATGAAATCGACTCCGTGCCCGTGCCTCCGGCGGAAGCGGAAAATCATCTCCAGCCGAAACCGTATGCCGACGCGGAACCAAAGCATGATGCGCCGGAAAGGGATGAATATGAAGAACGGCTGATGGCAAAAATTGACGAGCGATTGTTGCGCGAAATCTTTGCCGGGCTCTACAAAAATGACGGCGCCAGGCAAGGGTGAAGAGCGACCCGTTCATGCCGAGGAAATGAACATGGCAACCTCACGCAGCTCACCTCTTTTTCCCGTAAAACCATCTCCCTGTTTGCACTGAACCGCTTTCCCCTATACAATACAAAAAAAGCCTCCCGGCTTCCTCCCTCGCGGGAGCAGACTGGAAAACCCGATCCACCCAGGTTCAGCGCCATGTTCGATTTCTCGGATCACATAAAGTTCATCATCTCCCTCTTCGCCATCGTCAACCCCATCGGCGCCATCCCCATCTACATCAGCCTCACCGACGGCTACCGTCCGGAAGACCGGGCCCGGATCGTCCGGATCACCCCCATCGCCGTGGTCGGCATCCTCCTGACCACCCTGGTCAGCGGCGAATTCATCCTCCGCTTCTTCGGCATCTCCGTTGATTCCTTCCGGGTGGGCGGCGGCATCCTCCTGCTGCTCATGGCCACCTCCATGCTCCAGGCCAAGACCAGCCGCGCCGCGCATACCAGCGACGAGGCCGAGGAAACCGCGGACCGCGAAACCATCGCCGTGGTGCCCCTGGCCATCCCCCTGCTCTCCGGGCCGGGCGCCATCAGCACGGTCATCGTCTATGCCTACAAGGCCAAGGGGCCATTGGCCTACCTGATCACCAGCGCGGGCATCCTCCTCATCGGCCTGGCCGTCTTTCTTTCCCTGCTGGCCGCGCCCTACATCGCCAAAAAGCTCGGCAGAACCGGGATCAACATCATCACCCGGATCATGGGCCTTATCCTGACGGCCATTGCCGTGGAGTTCATCACCAACGGGTTGAAGAACATCTTCCAGACCCTGACCTGAGCCTGAAGGCCTCCCCGGCCGCACAGAGGAGATAGCCGGTCATGAAAGTCATTGCCGCGATGAACGGCCTTGTTTCCTCGGATGTCGCGGCGCTCTATGCCCTGCGCTACGCCGCCCTTTTTGACCATACCCTCTGCCTGCTCCATGTGCTCAACCCCTCCGACCTCAGGGAAGAGGTGGAACTGAGCATGGCAGGAGCCGAGGAAGCGGCCGCCCAGTACGGAGTCAGGACCGAACGGGTTTTTCTTACCGGGGAACCGACCCAGGCGATCCGGGAATATCTTGCCGCCACCAGAACCGACACCCTTTTCTGCAGCACCCGGATGCGCAGACGTTTTTTTGAGGATTCGCTCAGCGAAAAGCTGAGCCGGCTTTCCCTGCCCGCCAACCTGGCCGTGGTCCGGGTGGCCCATGTGAACGCGGTTTTCGTCACCGAGAACATCCTGCTCCCCATCCGCGAAGACCGGCTCTCCGCCCAAAAATTCGCCTTCCTCAGCTCCCTGGCCAAGGCATTCGGTGCGGCAACGGAGATATACAGCATCCATCCCACAAGCAGGCGCAAGCTGGCCGGCATGGATACCCACACCGCCAGGATGCTGTTTCAGAAGATCAACACCCGGTTGAGCCACTACGTCAACACCATGCGACTCCTGGACATCCCCCTGACCATCAAGCACGCCCTGACCTCCCGGGAGATCGATCAGATCCTCCACCACCTGGCCCGGCACGATTTCCAGCTCATGATCATCGGAGGCAGGAGGGGCTCCCGGATTTCCGGGCTCTTGCAGGAAAACCCCATGGAGCGGCTCTTCTGGCACACGCCGGTGAACACCATCGCCTTCTACGCCAAGGACAAAAAGTGATGCGGCTCTTCGCCCTTGACCGCCAGGCCCTGCTCCAACGGCTGAAAAGCTCGGAAAACGGCCTGACCGTTGACCAGGTGGCCCGGAGGCTCAGGGAGTTCGGCCCCAACGAACTGGCAACCGCGGCGAAAAGAAACTATTCTCTTGCCTATCTGGGCCAGTACACCAATTTCTTCGCCATTCTTCTGGAGGGCGCCGCCCTCCTCTCCTTTGTCGCCGACCATTACGATCCGGGCCAGGGCAGCGATATCCTGGGCTATGCCATCCTCGGCGCGGTCATCGTCAACGCCACCTTCACCTTCTGGCAGGAATACCGGGCGGACAAGGCCATGGAGGAGCTGCTCAAGCTGATGCCCACCAGGGTTTCCCTGCGCCGGGACGGGGTTGGTGTCACAACCACGGCCCGCGAGATCGTGCCCGGCGACATCATGCTTCTGGAAGAAGGCGACAAGGTGGCGGCGGACGGGATTCTCCTCGAGGCAAACTCGCTCTATCTCAACCTCTCCTCCCTCACCGGCGAATCAGCCCCGGTGGCCCGCGCCCTCCTGCCGGGCGAGGCAAAACGACACCTGGACGCCAAGAACATGGTCTTTGCCGGAACCACCGTGCTTTCCGGCAGCGGGGTCGCGGTGGCCGGCGCCACGGGCAACGCCACGGAGTTCGGCAAGATCGCCAGCCTCACTAAAAACGTGCGCAAGGCCGTCACCCCCATGCAACGGGAGATCATCCACATCACCCGCATCCTCACGCTCATCGCCCTGCTCATGGGCGTTTTCTTCTTCGCCCTTGGCCTGTTCTCCGGCAAGGGGATCATGCCCGCCTCGACCTTTGCCATCGCCCTCATCGTCGCCAATGTGCCGGAAGGGTTGCTCCCGACCATCGCCCTGTCGCTTTCCCTGGCCAGCCAGCGCATGGCCCGGCGCAACGCCCTGATCAAAAACCTCGATTCCGTGGAAACCCTGGGCAGCGTCACGGTCATCTGCACGGACAAAACCGGCACCCTGACCAGAAACGAAATGACCGTAAAACACCTTTGGCTGGCGGGCGGAGAGCGGATTGCCATTTCCGGGGAGGGGTATCGCGAACCGGGGGAATTCTCTTTTGCCAGAAGCAACGACACCTCGACAGAGCGCCTTGCCGCCTTGCTCACGGCAGGCTTGCTCAACTGCCGCGCCAGGATCGACGAGACAGGGTTGCACGGCGACCCCACCGAACTGGCCCTCGTGGCCGCAGCCCGCAAAAGGGGGCTCACCCCGCCTGCCATGAAAAAGGTTCGGGAATTCATCTTCACCAGCGAACGCAGGATGATGTCCTCCGTGTATCAAGAGGGGGAGGCAACCTGGCTCTTTGCCAAGGGCGCGGTGGAAGCGCTGCTGCCCAAATGCGCCTCCTACCTGGCCGATGATGGCACCATCCGGCCGTTGACCGGCGCGGAAAAAGCCGCAACCATTGCCCAGGCCAAGGAGTTCGAGGGCCAGGCCCTTCGGGTGCTGGCAATCGCCCGAAACGAAAAGGCATCAGAGGAAGGGCTCACCCTGTTGGGCCTTGCCGCCATCATGGACCTGCCGCGCCACGGGGTGTCCGAGGCGGTGGCAACCTGTAAAACCGCCGGCATCCGGACCATGATGATCACCGGCGATAATCCGCGCACCGCCGCGGCCATTGCCGGACAAATCGGCATGGCGCACGACCGGGTTATCACCGGCCCCGAACTGGAAAGTTTGAAGGATGAGCAACTGGAGGAAATCCTTGCCGGCGAAACCGTGCTCTTTGCCCGCATGGCCAGCAGCCAAAAGCTGCGCATCGCCACGGCCCTGCAGAATCTGGGCGAGGTGGTGGCCATGACCGGCGACGGGGTCAACGACGCGCCCGCCCTCAAAAAGGCGGACATCGGCATCGCCATGGGCCTCTCCGGCAGCGAGGTGGCCAAGGAAGCGGCGGACATGGTGCTGCTCGACGACAACTTCTCCTCCATCGTCGTCGCCATCGAGGAAGGGCGGACCGTCTATTTCAACGTCAAGAAGTTCGTCACCTACATCCTCTCCCACAATGCGCCGGAGCTGGTGCCCTATATCCTGCAATTCTTCCTGAAAATCCCCCTGCCGCTCTCGGTGATCCAGATCATCTCCATCGACCTGGGCACGGACATGCTCCCCGGCCTGGCCCTGGGCAGCGAAAGGCCGGAAAAGAACATCATGA
>JAJZRJ010000051.1 GCA_021802775.1 Deltaproteobacteria bacterium | reverse complement strand
ACCCGCTTACAAATTGACGAAGATTTGTTACACTTGACTTTGCCATGCTGGCCTCCTCTGATCCGGTAGGTTGAAGTTACTCCTTCAAGGCTACGACTTTATCAGATGGCCAGCATGGTATTTGTGCCACCATCTCGTAGTAATCCCGGCCAGCGAGGTCGTTGATCACCACCGCCGGGAACCCCTCCACCTCGAAACGGAAGAGCGCCTCAGGGCCGGCATCAGGAAAGGCGACCAGCTCACTCTTTTTGATACACTTCGAAAGCAACGCCCCGGCCCCGCCGATGGTGGCAAGATAAATCGCCCCCTCCTGGCGCATAGCCTGGCGCACTGCCCAGGAACGGGCGCCCTTGCCCATGGTGGCCGCCAACCCCAAGGCCAGGAGTTGCGGGGTATAGGCATCCATGCGATAGCTGGTGGTGGGGCCGGCGGCGCCGATAACCTGCCCCGGCTTGGCCGGCGTAGGGCCAACGTAATAGAGGAGCTGCCCCCGTAGATCGACAGGCAGCGGCTCTCCCTGCTCAAGCAGGGCGCAGAGCCGGCGGTGGGTCTGGTCGCGGCCGGTATAGAGCACTCCGCTCAGGCTGACCAGGTCGCCGGCCTGAAGCCCCTCCAGGGTCTCCCTGGTAAAGGGCAGGGTCACCTTGACCAGGTCGTTAAAAAACCTCGGTTCACAGCGTAGAAGCGACATGGCTACAGGATAATTTCCTTGTGCCGGTGGGCATGGCACTGGATGTTCACCGCCACCGGCAGGCTGGCGATGTGGGACGGATAGGTCTCGATGTGCACGGCCAGCGCGGTGTTGTTGCCGCCCATGCCGTGGACCCCCTGTCCCTGTTCATTGATAACGGCCAGAATCTCCGCCTCCAGGTCGGCGACATCGCGCCGTTCGGCAGGCTGCCCCACCGGCCGCAGCAAAGCCTGTTTGGCAAGCAGCGCCGCCTTTTCAAAGGAGCCGCCGATCCCCACTCCGACCGTGACCGGCGGGCAGGGGTTGGAGCCCGCCTTCACCACCAGTTCGGCGACATACCGGATAATCCCCGGCTTACCGGCCGACGGCGGCAGCATGGACAAGCCGCTCATATTTTCGCTGCCGCACCCCTTGGGAAGCATGCAGAGCCGCAGAGTGTCCCCTGCCACCAACTCGAGATGGATCACCGCCGGGGTGTTGGTCATGGTGTTGATCCGGGTAAGGGGGTCGCAGACCGACATGCGCAGATATCCCTCGCTATACCCCTGGCGTACACCTTCCTGGATGGCGGTGGCCAGGTCGCCCTCCACCCGCGCCTCCCGGCCCAGGAAGGCAAAAACCACGGCAATGCCGGTATCCTGGCAGATCGGAATTTTCTCCCGGCTGGCGATATCGCAGTTGGTCAGCAACAGCTCGAGGATGTTCCTCGACAGCGGCGAGGTCTCGCGATCCCGGGCGGCGACCAGGGCATCCAGGATATCGGGCTCCAGGTCGCAAGCCGCGGCAATGGCCAGATCACGCACCGCGGCTGTCACCGCTGCCGGGTCAATAACACGCATCACGCCACTCCTCACGAACCACCCAGCCGCCGATTGCGCAGGGCCAGGCTTTGCTGTTTGAAATTGTGCTGCACGAGCTTTTCCTGATCGTCATCGGTGATCAGGGTGAACTCGACCCCGAGCCGGTAAGCTGGCTTCTCCTGGCCCTTGAGACCGACCCGTTCGCAGCCGACCACGGTGCCGAAACAATAGATATAGGTATAGGCCGGCAGCAGAACGAGATGGATTTCCAGCAACTCCCGCTCCCGAAACTCCTCGTCCGCCACAAAGGCGATGCCGGAGCCGCTCAGGTTGACCTTCTGCAGTTTCAGTTCGTCAAAGGGCGTGCGCTCCCCCTGACCGCGCTTGAGCACCAGGTTGAGCTTGTTGTCCAGATACCGCAAGAATTCGGCCAAGTCGGCATCGCGCTCCTTGAGCCGGCTCAGGGCGCCCTCGGCGCCGACATACATCTGGATATCGGCCAGTCCCTCCTGATTATACAGCGAGATACCGTTTTCGTAATCAGCGGCCACGGCCTGATAGCGCTCCGGCGCGACCCGCTTTGCCGCCAGCAACACCCGATCCGATATCCGCACCGATCCCCGCCGGTTTCCTTCCGCCATCATACGCCCGTCATCCTGCCTGAAGATTGTGTTGGCATTTTTTCCTCTCCGCTCGCCGGCAAGGTGCCTCAGCGATTCTGCGCGGCCTGCCGGGTGGTGATCCGGAACTCGACCCGGCGATTCTGGGCTCGCCCCTCTTCCATAGCATTGCTGGCCACCGGCTCACCATCGGCATAACCCGCGGCAGAAAGGCGGTGGGCCGGCAGTTGATGGCGCTTGGCAAGATATTCCACCACGGTCACCGCCCGTGCCGCCGACAGACTCCAATTGGACGAAAAAGGTGCATCGGCCCGGAGCGGCACGTTGTCGGTGTGGCCGCCGATCAGCAGGACCGCCTCGGTCTGGGCAAAAGCCGCGCCGAGCTTATCCAAGACCGCCTTGCCGCCGGCCTTAAGATCTGCCCGGCCCGAATCAAAGGCCAGGGAGTCGCGCATCCGCACCGTCACCTGATCTCCCCGCCCCTCCACCGTGATGACCCCTTCCTTGATCTGCTCGCGGAAGGCCTCGGTCAACTGCTGGCGAAAACCGGCAAGCACCGGCTCCTGGGGCTGGGGGGCGATGATCTGTTCGCCGATGGGCGGCTCGAAGGCGATAATCTCCCGCTGCGCACCAAAGGCCTCGCGCAACGCCCCGGAAACCTTATCGAAACTCGGCCGGTCCATATTGGAAAAAGAGAGCAGGAGGATGAAAAAGCAGAGCATCAGCGACATGATGTCGCCGAAGGTGACCACCCACGCCGGCGCCCCGCTCCTGCGTCCTTTTTTTTTCGGCCCGTCCTCGGTCATGCGCCGCTCCTCTCTCCCTTGTACAGCCGGTTCTTGCGCTGTTTCGGCGGCAGGAAGGTTTCGAGAAATTCCTCCATCACCCTGGGGTTCAACCCCTTGAGGATGCCCAGCACCCCGCCGATGATCAGCCGGCGGCTCCGTTCCTCTTCCTGACTGCGCAAGGCGAGCTTGTCGGCCAGCGGAATGAAGAAGAGGTGCGCGAGAACCACGCCATACAGGGTAGTGAGCACGGCCACCGACATGGCCGGCCCGATGGCGGCAGGATCGCGCATGCTGGCCAGCATCTGGACAAGCCCGACCAGGGTACCGATCATGCCAAAGGCGGGGGCCGATTCGCCCATGCCGCGGAAGACGTTCTGCCCCACCTCATGACGCTCCAGGGTAAGGCTCACATCCCTCTTGAGCACCTCCTCGATGAACTCCGCCTCATGGCCATCGACGCAAAACATGATCGCCCGTCTGAGAAAGGGGTCGCGGATGGGCTGCTGTTCCAAAACGATGAGGCCGTTTTTACGGGCGACATGGGCCAGGCGGACAATCTCCCGGATAATCTCCTGGGGCGTGCTCGGACGGACGAAGAAGGCATTGGCCGCCACCTTCATGGAGCCGACGACCTCGGCCATGCTGAAACGGATGAAGGCGGTGGCGAGTACGCCGCCGCCGACGATGAGGACCGAGGGCAGATTCAGGAAGAGCACCCCCTTGCCGCCCAGGAAGATGGCGGCAAAGAGGATGACGGAACCGAAAAGAACCCCGATAATGGTTGCTATATCCATAAGCCCCAGGTCACCACCTATCTTCTCGTGCCGTGCCTTCCGGCGATCATGATTCCTCACGCAGCCGCTGCACGACCGCATCCTGCATCGGGAAGCTGTGCGCGGCGTCCGGATAGGCGCCGCTCCGCACCTCGTCGCGGAAGGCGGCGATCGCCTCCTTGATCTGCGGGGCGAGATTGGCATATTGCTTCACAAAACGCGGCACGAACTTTTCAAACATGCCGACCAGATCGTGGGTCACCAGCACCTGGCCGTCGCAGGCCGAGCCGGCGCCGATGCCGATGGTGGGGATGGTGATGGCCTCGGTGATCGCCGCGGCCAATCGGTCGGGGATGCACTCCAGCACCAGGGCAAAGGCCCCCGCCGCCTCCAAGGCCTTGGCATCACGGAGCATCTTTTTGGCCGACCCCAGTTCCTGGCCCTGTACCTTGTAACCGCCGAGCTGACCCGCGGTCTGCGGGGTAAGGCCGATGTGGCCCACGACCGGGATGCCGGCCTTGGTGATGGCTGCCACGGTCGCGCACACTTCCTCGCCGCCTTCAAGCTTCACCGCATCGCAGCCCGCCTCTTTCAGAAAACGACCAGCGTTGGCAATGGCCTCCCGCACATCCACCTGGTAGGAAAGAAAAGGCAGATCACCAATCAGTACCGCCCGCCGCACCCCGTTCTTGGCGGCCCGGGCATGGTGAAGCATTTCCTCCATGGTGACCGGCACGGTGGATTCGTAACCCAGCACCACCATGCCCAACGAATCGCCCACCAGCACCATATCGATGCCCGATTCGTCGACCAGGCTGGCAAAACGCGCATCATAGGCCGTGAGCATGGTGATCTTCTCACCCTTCTCCTTCATGAGGCGAATATCGCGAACTGTCAGCTTGGTTTTGGTCATATGCGTCCCGATGTCAGTCTAGATGAGCCAGGCGAATCCGTCAACCGCCCGGGTCGATGCTAAAAGAGCAGATTCTCCTGATCCATGGCCGCGGGCAGCCGGCGCGGCAAGGTCCGATCGAAATGTTCGTAAGCCGCCAGCGTGGCCATCCGGCCCCGCGGGGTGCGGATCAGAAAACCGATCTGGATGAGAAACGGCTCGTAAACGTCCTCCAGGGTGGTTTTTTCCTCGCAGACCATGGTGGCCAGGGTCTCCACCCCGATGGGGCCGCCCTGGAACTTATCGATGATGGCCAGCACGATGCGGCGGTCCATGTCATCGAGCCCCATGTGATCAACGCCCAGCATGGAGAGAGCCGCGTCCGCCACCTGAACGGTGATGGTGCCGCCACCCTTGACCTCGGCGTAGTCGCGCAGCCGCTTCAGCAGCCGGTTGGCGATCCGGGGGGTGCCGCGGGAGCGGCGGCCGATCTCGGTGGCGCCGGCCTGATCGAGCTTGACGCCCAACAGCCCGGCGGAACGTTTAACAATGGCCACCAGTTCCTCGGGGGTGTAGAAGTCAAGGCGGAGGGCCATGCCGAAACGGTCGCGCAGCGGCGGGGTAAGCAAGCCCGTGCGGGTGGTGGCGCCCACCAGGGTGAAACGCGGCAGGGCCATCTTGACGCTGCGGGCACCGGGCCCCTGGCCAATGACCAGATCAAGCTGATAATCCTCCATCGCCGGGTAGAGAATCTCTTCCACCACGTGGTTCAGGCGGTGGATCTCGTCGATGAAGAGGACATCGCCCTCCTGGAGGCTGGTGAGGATGGCGGCGAGGTCGCCGGGCCGCTCGATGACCGGACCCGAGGTGACGCGAATGTTGGCGCCCATTTCGTTGGCGATGACATAGGCGAGGGTGGTCTTGCCCAGGCCCGGAAAACCGTGAAAGAGCAGATGGTCGAGGGGCTCGCCACGCCCCTTGGCCGCGGCAATGGCGATATCGAGATTGTTTTTCAGTTGCTCCTGGCCGATGTACTGGGCAAGGCGCTTGGGCCGCAGGTCGGAATCGACGAAGAGATCCTCCTCGGCAACCTTCGAGCTGACGATCCGTTCCTCCTGGTTCATGCGAGCCCCCTCAAGGCGGAACGCAGCAGCTCTTCAAGGGCCAAGGCGCTATACGCCTCCTCCCCCATCTGCCGGCGGACCTGTTCCAGAACCTGGCGGGCGCGGGCCGCCGGATAGCCAAGATTCATCAGGGCGGAAAGCGCATCCCGCGAGGGCTGGTCGCTGAATGCCTCGGGTGACGCCACCACCGCGGCCGCCGGCACACTCCCGCCCAAGGGGATGAAATCGACCTTGTCCTTCAGTTCCAGACAGAGCCGTTCCGCGGTCTTCTTGCCGACGCCGGGCAGCTGCTTGAGCCGGCCCACATCGCCGGCGGCGATGGCCCGGCCGATCTCGGCCGGGGTGGCGGCGGAGAGAACGTTGCGGGCAAGCTTCGGCCCCACCCCCGAGACCCCCATGAGCAGAAGAAAGAGTTCCTTTTCCGCCGCATCGAGGAAACCGTACAGGCTGATGGCATCCTCGCGGACCACGGTGTGGATCTGGAGCACCACCTCTTCGCCCAGCCGCGGCAACCGATGGTGGTGCGCCTCGGGAAAATGGACCTCGTAGCCCACCCCGCCCACGTCGACCACCAGGGCCTCGCTCGTGCGGTGCAGCAGTTCTCCTCGTAAACGCGCAATCATATGCCTCCCAGCATACCCGAAAAGTATGCGGGTTCAAAGGATAACTAACTTTGGGGAATAACTCACGGTTTCGGAGCAGGACGGGCTGCGTGGTTGGCAAGGCAGATGGCCACGGCCAGGGCGTCGGCGGCATCCCGGGAAGGACTGGCCGCGAGCTGGAGGAGCGCCCGCACCATCCGCTGCACCTGCTCCTTGGGCGCCTGACCGTAACCGGCCACCGCCTGCTTGACCACCATGGGGGTGAACTCGGCCACCGAAAGGCCGGCCTGCATGAGGGCCAGGATGAGCACCCCGCGGGCATGGCCGAGCTTCAAGGCGGAACGGGGATTGACCGCGGTGAAGATATCCTCCACTGCCGCGTGATGCGGCTGGTGGGTGGCGATCACCTCGCTGATGCCGACATGGAGTTCCTGAAGCCGTTCGGGAAAGGATTTGGCCGGGGTGGTACGGATCACGCCGCAGGCCACGAAAAAAAGCTCGCTGCCGCGCTGGTCGACAATGCCGTAGCCGGTCACCCGCGAACCAGGGTCGATGCCGAGCAGGCGGCGGGAGGTCCCGCCCGCCTGCCTATGCCGCGCGGCGGGAACGCTTATGAAATGGCCTCCATGATGGCGTCGGGAATGTCGAAGTTGGCGTGGACCTTCTGGACGTCGTCGTTGTCCTCCAGGTTCTCGATGAGCTTCATGAGCTGGCTCGCCACCTTTTCGTCGGCCACCGCCACCACGTTCTTGGGGATCATGGTGATGCCGGCCTCGACGTGCTTCACGCCCTTGGCGTTCAGGGTCTCGCACACCGCGGCAAAATCGTCGGACGCGGTCAGCACCTGGAAGGTGTTGTCCTCGGCCACCACATCCTCGGCCCCGGCCTCGATGGCGATCTCCATGAGGCTGTCCTCGGAGAT
Source organism: Deltaproteobacteria bacterium (assembly GCA_021802775.1). GTDB lineage: Bacteria > Desulfobacterota > Desulfobulbia > Desulfobulbales > Desulfurivibrionaceae > JAJZRJ01. The sequence continues at coordinate 7,467 of JAJZRJ010000051.1, read as the reverse complement.
GGTGCTGCTGTCGATGACGATGGAACCTTTCCTGTCGAACATCCACGACACACAGTTGGACTCGCCGAGGTTGCCGCCGGACTTGCTGAAGAAGTGGCGCACATCGGCCACGGTCCGCACCCGGTTATCGGTCATGCACTCGACCATCATCGCCACGCCGCCGGGGCCGTAGCCCTCATAGATGATCTCCTCATAGGAGACGCCGTCGAGATCGCCGGTGCCCTTCTTGATGGCGCGCTCGATGTTCTCCTTGGGCATGTTCTCGTCCTTGGCCGCCAGTACCGCAGATCGCAGCCGCGGGTTGCCGTTGATATCGCCGCCGCCGAGACGCGCCGCCACCATGATTTCCTTGATGATCTTGGTGAAGATCTTGCCGCGCTTGGCATCCACCGCGCCCTTGCGGCGCTTGATGTTCGCCCATTTGGAATGTCCAGCCATACTCTAACCCCTGGAAAACAATTAAGAATTAAAAATTAAGAATGGAGATGCGGCTCAGCAATTCCATCCTTCTCGTTCTGCATTCTGCATTCTGCATTATTCATTATTCATTGCTGTTCATTGCGCCCTTATAGCCCAAGCCGAGCAGAAAGACCTCCCGGCTCTCGCTCCGCGAACTCTTGGGCTTGACGATCTTGACCTGCCCGAACAGCGGGCGGACCTCATCGACCAGTTCCTTGAAATCCTCGCCCTCAAAAACCTTGCAGTAGAAGTTACCGCCCTGGGCGAGAAACTTCCGGGCCAGTTCCACCACCCGTCGCGCCAGCCGCAGAGAAAGCTGCTGGTCGGTCCAACGGTTGCCGCTGGTGCGTGGCGCCATGTCGCTCAACACCACCTGAAACCGACTCCGGACCGCCCTGATCCGCGTCTCGGTCTCGCCGGCAAAGGCGTCATCGAGAAAAAAGTGGATCGGCGCGCGGCCAGCCTGCGGAGTGAATTGGTTGCCGGGCTGGATATCCACCCCCACCACCACGCCGTCCGGCCCCACCATCTTGGCGGCATAGAGAGACCAGCTACCGGGCTGACAGCCAAGATCGAGCACGGCATCGCCCTTGCGCAGCAGCTGGTACTTCTGCTGCGCCTCTTCCAGCTTGTAGACCGAACGGGCCGGGTAGCCTTCCTTCTTGGCCTTTTTAAAATAAAAGTCCTGAACCTCTTTCACGACAGCACCTCCATGATGCCGGCAGCCCGGAACAACGGTCCCGGCCGCCACGGCCTCAGGGGCCCGATAAAAAGGGTGTAAAAATATCGTATTTTTCCGCGGTTCTCAAGCAAAATCACGCCGCGTGCTTCCCCTTGCCCCAAAGGGCGAGAGCCTGGCTGTAGACCGCGGAACGGGGCAGCCCCAACTCGTCCTTCACCGCCTGGACCGCGCTTTTGAGGGAATCCCCCTGCTCCCGGTGCCAGCGCAATTTCTCCACCACCGAATCCGCCGGCAGCGCCGGTGGCGCCCCGCCGCCCTCGATCAGCACTACAAACTCGCCCTTTACCGCCGGGCGGCCGGAGAGAAGCGCCAGCATCTCGCTCAGCCCGCCGACCAGGGATTCCTCATGGAGCTTGGTCAGTTCGCGGCCCAGGAAGACCCGGCGCTCGCCCAACACCGCCCGGCAATCTTCCAGGCTCTTCAGAATGCGGTGGGGCGCTTCATAAAAGAGGAGATGGTGGTTCTGGCTGGCCAGGGATTCCAGCAAGACCCGGCGCTGACCCGACTTGGCCGGCAAAAAACCGGCAAAGAGCACCGGCCCCTCAAAGCCGGCGATGGAAAGGCCGGCGGCCAGGGCCGAGGGGCCCGGCACCGGCACCACGCGGATCCCTTCCTCCCGCGCCTTCTGGACCAGGATGGTACCGGGATCGGCAATGGCCGGGGTGCCGGCGTCGGAGACTAACGCCACATCCTGTCCGGCCAACAGGGCGGCGATTATCCCCGCGGCCTTGCGCGCTTCCTGCCCCTTGAAATAGCTGACCAGCCGGGTATGGATGTCATAGTGGGTGAGGAGCTTGCGGGTATGGCGGGTATCCTCCGAGGCGATCAGCGCGACCTCTTTAAGAATGCGCAGCGCCCGCAGGGTGATATCCTCCAGGTTGCCGATGGGGGTGGCTACCACATAGAGGGTGCCTGGCGCCTCTTGCTGATCGGTTCCGGGACGCATAAGTTCAGGCAGCAGGCAAAGTCAGGCGGAACGCGGCATTCGCGGCGCCGGTCTCGCAGACCAAGGAGCCCCGCAGTTCCGTGGCGAGCTTCCGGGCCAGATAGAGTCCCAGCCCGAGATGATCAGCCCAGGTGGAGTAAAACGGGGCAAAAATCCGCTCCCGCTCCGCCTCGGGTACGCCAGGGCCATTATCCTCCACCACCACAGTCGTCACGCCGGCGGTGTGGAAGGAGCGCATCGCGATCCGGGGCTGCTCACTGCCACGCACCGCCATGAGACTGTTTTCCAAAAGGAAGAAAAGCAGCTGATGAAGAGCGAGCTGACCCTTGGGCAGCGGCGGGAGGTCGGCGGCCAACTGGAGATCCTTGATCACCTTATGTTTGAAAAAGGGGTCAGCACAGAGGAACTCCACCTCGATACGGATAATACTGTTCACCGTGTAGGGCTCCGCGCCCATCACCTGGGAAAAATCCGGCAGAATCAAGGTCCGCTGGACAACCTGCTCGCAGCCCCTTACCTTGTCCTGCATCTGGCGCACAGCGCCGGCCCGGCGCTGGATAAGATCGGAAAGTTGCCGCACACGCGTCTTTGCCGCCGGTGGCAAATCCGCGGCCAGCAATTGCTGCATGAGGGCTGCCGCCTCTCCACTGGCCATAGCCAGCAGGTCGGTCTGCAGGGAAAAAATCTGCAGCGAACCGTTCAGATTATGGAGAAGGCCGCGGAAAAGCCGGCCCACGGCGGCGTCATGACTATGCCGGAGATAGGCCTGTTCCCATCCGTTGTTCGGGGCGCCCCCCTGCTGCTCCGCCATCCCTCTCCCGCCTCGCTGCGCGTGCCCGCTTCTCGAACCACGCTTTTCTGTGGGTCAGCCTACCTGAAAACCCTCTCAAAAGCCAGCCGATTTGCGCGACGGACAGCCATGATTCATAGGCTGGGCAAGGGGGTTGCGGTCGCTGCAAAGGAAGAAAAACGGAAAAACTCCGCAGGCGCGCAACAATAAAAGGTTAGTGAACGATCTGATCGGTCCGCGCAATTTTTTACAATACCCAAATTTTTCTCTTTACATTGAAACACCACGATATTATGTATGGGCATCACCAACGTGTTTTGCGGTCAATTGCTTTCGAGACGCCGCATACCGGAACCGCGTGGAACCGCCTTGTGTCTCGGGCTAGGAAAGAGGCAAGTAACAACAAACCAACACTAAGAAGAGAGAACGACTATGAAAATGAGCAAAGTTGTCGCCCTCGCCCTGATGGGCCTGATGGTAACCGGTATGGTTGCCTGCAAGCAGAACGCTGAGACCCCCGCTCCGGCTCCGGCTCCGGCTGAGCAGGCTGCTCCGGCCGCCCCGGCTGCTGACGCTGCCGCTCCGGCTGCTCCGGCTGCTGACGCTGCCGCTCCGGCCGCTCCGGCTGCTGACGCTGCCGCTCCGGCTGCTCCGGCTGCTCCGGCGAAGTAATTTTTCCGCAATACGATGTCCCAAACGGGGAGCAGGGCAACCTGCTTTCCGTTTTTTTTTCCTCCCACTCTGCCCCCATTCTCCACCCAACCCCAGCCTCACTCTTCCAATTGACAACCCGGGATTACGGGGTTATTATATGAAAAATTATTCATATATTCAGCCAATCGGTTGTGGGACATGAACCCAAAAGAAGATTTTTGCGCCTGTCGCATCATCCATGAGGAGCGCATCAAAAAGGCGCGGGACATGGCACTTGCTGCCACGGAGATCGACCGCATGGCCGAACTGTTCAAGGCCTTTGCCGACAGCAGCCGGCTCCGCATCCTCTGGGCGCTGCGCCAAGGCGAGATGTGCGTCTGCGATCTGGCGGCACTTCTCCGGGTCAGTGAGTCGGCGGTCAGCCATCAGCTCCGTCTGCTCCGCACCCTCCATCTGGTGAGCAACCGCCGCGACGGCGTGGTGCTCTACTACCGGCTGAATGACGAGCACATCGAACAACTCCTCCAGGTGGCGCTGATCCACGGGCGGGAATAGCGGCCAGGCCACCAACAACGCAACCACCCAGGAAACGGTTATGGATTTTCTTCGTATTATCGCCGCCGAATCATGGCAGTTGCTGCTGGATGCCGGCATTTACATGCTCTTCGGCATGTTGGTCGGCGGCCTGCTCAAGATCTTTCTTTCTCCTGCCTACATCGCGCGGCACCTCGGCCAAGGGCGTTTTCTTTCAGTTTTCAAGGCGGCGCTGTTCGGGGTGCCGATGCCGCTCTGCTCCTGCGGGGTCCTGCCTGCGGCCGCCACTCTGAAGAAACAGGGCGCCAACAACGGCGCCACCGTTGCCTTCCTCATTGCCACGCCGGAGTCCGGGGTAGATTCCATCGGCATCAGCTATGTCCTGCTCGATCCGATCATGACCGTGGCCCGGCCGCTGGCCGCCTTTACCACCGCCATGGTGGCCGGTATTGCTGAAAATATGCGCAGATCGCCGGAACCAACCCTCATCACCGCCACCCCGGCCTGCGCGGCAGACAACTGCTGCGATGGCGCCGGCTGCCCGCCGGCAGACCATGCCCATTACCACACCTTCGGCGAAAAGGTGCGACTCGGGCTACGCTATGCTTTTATCGAACTCTGGGGCGACATCGCCGCCTGGTTTTTTCTGGGGCTTGTCTTGGCCGGCACCATCACCGCCCTGGTTCCGGAAGACATCTTTGCCAGCTACTTGGGCGGAGGGCTCGCGACCATGCTGCTCATGGTCGCCTTCGGCATCCCGCTCTATATCTGTGCCAGCGCCTCCACCCCGATTGCCGCCGCCCTGATCCTCAAGGGAGTCAGCCCCGGCGCTGCCTTGGTCTTCATGCTCGCCGGCCCAGCCACCAACATGGCCTCGCTGACCGTCATGGGCGGCCTCATCGGCAAACGGGCCACGGCCCTCTACCTCGCCACCATCGCCTCCGCCAGCGTGGTTTGGGGACTCCTCGTCGATGCCGTTTATGCCAAGCTGGGAATTTCCGCCAAGGCAACCATGGGGCAGGCAACCGAACTGCTGCCCTTCGAGGTGCAGATCGCCGGGGCGGTGGCAGTGCTTCTGCTTTCCATCAAACCGGTTGGCCGGGTGCTCCATCGTAACCTGCGACGGATGTTCTTCCGCGACCCCAAGGGCGGCCCCCCGTCTGGCTGCGGCTGTGGCGGCGGGTGCAATACCACCACTTTCCCCGCTGCCCCACCCCGTTAATTCGGAAACCAGGCGGTCTCCACGACCTCAGTTCGTCCTTCGTCGCGGGAGCAAGAGACGCGTCAGCCTTGTCTTGACACCGCACAAAGCGGCCTTATTTTGTAAACAGAGGAAAACAAGTGCACAAAACCAAACCATAACCCATCACAAGGGGGTGAACACCATGTTGGATCTGCTCCCGGTCAAATCGCGTCATGAGGTTCCACAACTGTTCAAGGAGATGGAAAACATGGTCAGGCACTTCTGGGATGTTTTCCCAAGTGAAGATCTGACGATGGACCTGAGCCGTGAATGGACTCCGCGGTTCGATCTTGCCGAGACCGAAACCGCCATTGAGGTCAGAGCGGAACTCCCGGGTCTGGAAAAGAAGGATATCGACATCTCTTTGGAAGGCGAAAGCCTGATCATCAAGGGCGAAAAGCACGAGGAAAAGGAAGAGAAGGGCAAACGGTTCCATCGGATTGAGCGGACCTATGGCTCCTTCTGCCGCACGGTACGGTTACCGGCCGAGGTGCAACCCGACAAGATCGAGGCTGCCTATGAGAATGGCGTGCTGACGGTCACCCTGCCCAAAACCGAAGAGGCGAAAAAGGGCGTAACGCACATTGAAGTCCATTAATGTACAGTAGACCGAAAAGCGCGTCAGAAAATTAATGCCCACCTCGCCAGAAAGTGGCGGGGTGGGCATCGTATTCCGCCTTCCCTTGTGTTGCAGCCATACGCGGGCATCTTGCTGATGATTTGGCCGGCAGATTGACTTAGGTCAAATCGTTTCCCCCCTTTTCTGCTATGCTATCGTTAAAGTAGTTTCGTTCTCGAGCAACGGACCTCTTTCCCCTTTTTGATAGGTGACAGGCCATGGGCGAAGACCATTTCCAAGAATTGACCGAACAGGATATCGTGCAGGCCATGCAGGCGATGGAGGGATACATCGACATCACTCCTGCGGACTTCAGAAAAATCTATCAACGCGCCTACTGTCACGCGTGGGAAAGACTAAATCGATCCCTGCGGGCATACCAAATCATGACCCGCACCGTCGTCAGCGTGCATCCGGAAACGCCCTTGAGCGATGCAGCCCGGTTGATGGCCACCCACCATATCTCTGGGGTCCTGGTCGTGGACCAGCAGGAACACCTTGTAGGCATCATCTCGGAAAAGGATTTTTTACGCCACATGGGCGCTACCGAACACAACTCGTTCATGGCGGTGGTGGCCGATTATCTGACCACCAAAGGGTGCATTACTCTCGACCTCAAAAATCAACCGGCAAAAACAATCATGACAAGCCCTGCCATCTCCATAGATACTCAAGCAACGGCTCATGAAATCGCCTTACTGATGACCAGTCACGGTATCAATCGGTTACCCGTGGTCGACGCCTATAACAAGCCGGTAGGCATCCTCTCCCGGACTGATTTGATTCGGAGCACGCACTTGGAGGAGGCACCATGCCCTACTTCCTGAAAATGAAAGCAAGCTCCACAAGCCCACCGCGAGTAAGCGTCACCGAGATTCTCTGGTCGTGGCTCGGGGCGTTCCTGGGCATCAGCGTGGTGGGTTATCTTCACTACAGTGTGCTCGGCGATGGCGATCTCATGCTCATCGTCGGCTCCTTCGGCGCCTCGGCCGTGCTCATCTACGGGGCGATCAGGAGCCCGCTGGCCCAACCCCGCAACCTGATCGGCGGCCACCTCATCTCGGCCTGCATCGGGGTGGCAAGCTATCAATTGTTCACTCCGTATCCCTGGCTTGCCGCGGCGATGGCGGTTGCCACCGCCATTGCCGCCATGCATGCCACCAAGACCCTGCACCCGCCAGGCGGCGCCACCGCCCTCATCGCAGTGATCGGCGGCCCCAAGATCCACGCCCTGGGATATTTCTACGCCCTGATGCCGGTGGGTACCGGCGCTCTGATCATGCTGCTGGTGGCCCTGCTGGTCAACAATATCCCGAAAAGTCGCCAATATCCGGAATTCTGGTGGTAGGTGGTTCACGGCATAAAAAAACCCCTTCCTTTTCGGGAAGGGGTTTTCAGGAAAAAGGATCGGCGGCGACCTACTCTCCCACCAAGTCTCCCTGGCAGTACCATCGGCGCGAGAGGGCTTAACTTCCGTGTT
>JAJZRJ010000013.1 GCA_021802775.1 Deltaproteobacteria bacterium | reverse complement strand
GCCGCCCTGCGGGGCGACCGATAACGGCGCATCTGCTGCGTTGGCGACTCGTTGATATACCAGGTGTATCATCAACATCGTCGCCGCCTTGCCTCTGCACCGTTCTCGAACGCTCACGGATTCAGGTATCACTTACACCACTCAAGCCGTCTTTCCCCGCTGCGGTGGCGTTAACTTCGCCCCTTGTACCAGAGAAAATTATGTGGTCAATATTTTTTTAGGCACTATTAACTTATATCGTTTCTCCCTGACCATCGCCAAAATTCCTTCTCATGCATCAGAGACGGTTGTTGTGCCGGATTTTCCGCAGGAGCAGGCCCACAAGACCGGCCAGCAGCAGAGTCAGCAGTCCGCCTATAAACCCGGCGGTGCTGGTGCCGGGGTCCACCGCCGGCCATGCCCCATTGGACTCGGAAGGCGTGGCGGCGGCATCACGGAACGTATAGTCGGGCAGAAAGGCCAGACGCTCCTGAATCCCGGCGAGGGCTGTTTTGATGCCGCCTTCCTCCGTGGCCGGCAATTCCTCATGGCCGGTGACGCCGGCAATGGACCACTCCAGGCCGTCCGGCCGGGTGGAGGCGAACCAGGAAAGGGCGCCGCCCGCCACCAGGGCGCTGGCCAACAGGCCGACCACCACCCGGCGAAGGCCCAAGCCGCGAGGGCTGCCCCCCGCCTCGGCGCGCAGCAGGCCGGGGTCGGCCTGGCGCACGAAATTCACCACCGCGGCGGTCACCAGCCCCTCCACCAGACCGATGGCCAGATGGATGGGGAGCATCAGCAGGATAAAATTTTTGAACGGCAGGGCCGAGATACCCGAGGCCACTGTCTCCGCCACCACGCCGAGGGCGCCCAGTTGCAGCCCCGCCACCCCGGCCGCCACCGCGGCGAACACCATGCGGCCGGACGTCGGGTTCGGCCCGGCAAGGGGTTTATAGAGGAAGGGATAGGCGACGAAACAGGGAAAAAAGCCCAGGTTGAAGATGTTGGCGCCCAGGGCTAGCAGCCCGCCGTCGGCGAAAAAGAGGGCCTGGATCGCCAGCACCGAGGCAATGGCGAGAAAGGCGGCGTGCGGCCCGAGCAGAACCGCGAGCAGGAGGCCGCCACCGAGGTGGCCGCTCGATCCGGTGGCCGGGATGGTGAAGTTGATCATCTGGGCGGTGAAGACAAAGGCGCCCAGCACCCCCATGAGGGGGACCCGGCTGTCATCGGCGGCCAGGCGAACCTTACGGGAACAATACCCGATCGTGGCGGCGGTGGCGGCCCACATCGTGCCGCCAACCGCCGGCGACAGCAGTGCATCTGCCATGTGCATGATCCAATCTCCTTGCGCGTGTTACGATTTTATGGTTGAGTCGCAACAATACGCAGAAGAATGTCTCGTGTCAACATCTATTTTTTCGTAACACGAAGAGGATCATCATGACCGACCTGACCCGTTTCGGCATTTCCATGGACCAGCGGCTGCTGGATCAGTTTGACGAACTCATCGGCCGCAAGGGGTATGCGAACCGCTCCGAGGCGATCCGCGACCTGATCCGCAACACCCTGGTGGAAGACCAGTGGACCAAGACCGACGAGGAAACCGTGGGCACCGTGACCCTGGTCTACGACCACCACACCCGCGACCTCGCCGACAAGCTCACCGAGCAGCAGCACGACCACCACGACCTGATCATCTCGACGCTGCACGCGCATCTCGACCACCGCAACTGCCTGGAAGTGGTGGTGGTCAAGGGCCGGGCCGACCAGGTGCGCCACATGGCCGACACCCTCATCGGCACCAAGGGGGTCAAGCACGGCAAGCTGGTCACCACCACCACCGGCCGCACCCTGGTCTAACCCCATGGCGGATCTCTCGGCAACGCTCTTCGATCTTGGCCGGCTCGACCGGCTGGCCGATGGCGACACCCCGGTCCATCGGCTCGACCCGCGGGCCAAATTGCTCGCCACCCTGCTCTTTCTGGTCTGCGTGGTGAGTTTCGACCGCTATGCCGTGGCCGGTCTGCTGCCCTTTCTGCTCTTCCCCGTGACCATCATCGCCCTGGCCGAACTGCCCGCCGGCTATCTGCTCAAGAAAATGCTGCTGGTCGCCCCGCTGGCAGTATTGGTGGGCATCGCCAACCCCTGGTTCGATCCCGCCCCGCTGCTGCGCATTGGCCCGCTCACCCTTTCGGGCGGCTGGGTCAGCTACGTCTCCATCCTGCTGCGCTTTGCGCTCACCGTCACCGCCGCCCTGGCGCTCATCGCCACCACCGGCTTTCACGGCGTGTGCGTGGCCCTGCGCCGCATCGGCGTGCCCGCCCCGATGACCGTGCAGCTGCTGCTCGCCTACCGCTATCTCTTCGTGCTGGTCAGCGAGGGGGTGCGCATGGTGCGGGCCCGGTCGCTCCGTTCCTTCCACCGGCGCGGCGAGGGGCTGGCGGCCTATGGCTCCCTGATCGGGCATCTGCTGCTGCGCACGGTCGAACGGGCGCAGCGCATCCACCGGGCCATGCTGGCGCGCGGCTTTAGCGGCGAGCTGCACAGCGTAACCCCGCTCCGCTTCCGCCGCCAAGATACCATTTTTCTGCTCGGCTGGTCCGCGGCCTTTCTCTTCTTCCGCCTGGTCAACGTGCCGCAGTGGCTCGGCCGTCTCGTGGCCCCGGGCTGAGCACCAACATTTTCGCTTAAGGAATCAGAAGATGAGCCACCACCTCGTTGAACTCGCCGATCTGAGCTATGCCTACCCCGATGGCACCGAGGCGCTGCGCGCGGTGAGCTTCCGCATCACCCACGGCGAGTCGGTCGCCCTGGTGGGGGCCAACGGCGCCGGCAAGTCCACCCTGCTCATGCACCTCAATGGCGTGCTGCTGCCGCAATCGGGCGCGGTGCGCATCGGCGAGGTGCCGGTCACCCGCGCCACCCTGCCGGAGATCCGCCGCAGTGTCGGCATGGTCTTCCAGGATGCCGACGACCAACTCTTCATGCCGACGGTTTACGAGGATGTCGCCTTCGGCCCGCTGAATCTGGGGCTGCCCCCTGCGGAGGTGGAACGGCGGGTGAGCGATGCGCTGGCTCGGGTGGGCGCCGAGGGATTGCGGGCGCGACCGCCGCATCATCTCTCCGGCGGCGAGAAACGCAACGTGGCCATTGCCACGGTGCTGGCCATGCGGCCCGATGTCCTGGTCATGGATGAACCCGGCACCAGCCTCGACCCCCTGGCCCGCAAACGGCTGATCAGCCTGCTCAACTCCTTCGAGCATACCAAGATCATCGCCACCCACGACCTCGACCTGGTGCTGGACGTCTGCCAGCGGACCATTGTCATGCACGAGGGCACCATCACGGCCGATGGGCCAACCCTGGAGGTGTTCCGGGACGAGGCGCTGCTGGCCCGCAGCCACCTGGAAAAACCGCTGCGCATGCAGGCGTGTCCGATCTGTCAGCGACCGGGCCTGTAGGAGCGACTTCAGTCGCGATTTGGCCTTACCGGAAGGCACGGCGCCGTACAGCTCTGCCCCGCTGCATCGCCGCTGAAGCGGCTCCTCGGAATCATTCCCCCATTCGCCGTTCCACTCGCAGGAGCGGGTTCACCCGCGACCACTACGGCAGATGACTCCCGCCGGCTATATTTCGCCGCTGAAGCGGCTCCTACAGCCCCATGCCTCACACGTCTCCCCTGAAGCGGCTTCAACCGCGGCTCCAAAGCAACTCACTCCGGAAATTCCACCCGGCCCCGGTCGCTGCCCGGCTCCATGGTCAGCCGCACCAGCTGGGCATTGGCGATCTTGACCGAGCGGAAGGCGCTGATCGGCAGATCGAGATGATGGAGCAACATGGCGCGGAGCGGGATGAGGTGGCTCACCACCAGCACCGCCCGGCCGGCATACTCCCGGGCCAGGCCAGCCACTGCCGGCACCACCCGCTGCTGCACCTCGCCGATGGTCTCGCAGCCCCCTACCCGGAACCGCTCCGGCGTATCGAGCCAGGTCGGGTATTCCGGCCCGAATCGCGCCCTGATCTCGGCCTTGGTGAGGCCGTCCCAGTGGGGGATGGAAATCTCGTTCAACGCCGCCAGCATCTCCACCTCCACCCCCAGCGTCTCGGCAATGATCCGGGCGGTCTGATCCGTGCGCATGAGCGGCCCGGCAATCACCGCGGCGATCCCCGCCGCCCGAAGCCGCCCGGCCACCGCCAGCGCCTGGGCTTCGCCCTCGGGGTGCAGCGGCTCGCCGGTCCGGCCGGCAAAACGGTCCTCCTTGTTGGCCGCAGTCACGCCGTGGCGGATCAAATAAATGGTGGTCGTGGCCATGGGATAACAAAAATTACAACAGGGAAAGAAAGAAGTCGATATCGAGCCGGGCCTGTTTCAATATATGGGCCAAAGTGGTTCGCTTGATTGGACGGTGGGCCGGAATGGTCAACTTCAACACCTCATTCCTGGTGTGTTTTTGCAGACGGATATGACTGCCGCGCTGGCGGACCACCACCCAGCCATCCCGTTGCAAGGCGTGAATGACCTTCTCGTAGCCAATGCTTGGAATTTTACTCATACCGCGAGTTCGATGAGCTCCGCGGTCGGCGCAATGGCGAGGTCATCCTCAATCGGTTCCAGGTACAATTGAATCGCCTCCTGGACATTGGCCAACGCCTCTTCCCGCGTCTCCCCTTCACTCAGGCAACCCGGCAGACTCGGCACATAGGCGGTATAGCCGCCCTCCTCGCTCGCCTCCAACACCACAAACAACTTCATTGCAATACCCCCGCGCCTCGGTTAACATGATCCGCGTCTAACTGAGTATTTTATAAGATTTTTTCGGCATCTTTACCATAAAAATTCGAGCACCTGCCCGCCGCTGCCACATCCAAGGGACTACCCATGTACAAAAAAGACCTCGCCGCCCCGCACTGCTTCGCCCTCATTCTTACGCTTTTCCTCTGCCTTTTCGGCATGACCGCGCAACTGAACGCCGCGCCGGCCACCCCGGCCCCGGCCAAGAAGGTCGCCTTCCTGCCCTTCGAGACTCATGCGGCCAAGGACCTTTCCTACCTCACCAGCGGCATCCGGGATATGCTCGCAAGCCGCCTCGCGGCCGGCGCCAGGATCCGGGTGATCGACCGTGCCGCGGTGGACAAGGCCCTGGCCGGCGCGAAACCATCCCAGCCCGAGCAATTCCGCGCCCTGGGCAAGAATGTGGGCGCCGATTATGTGGTCGCCGGGTCGTTGACTGCCATCGGCACCGGCATGTCGCTGGATGCCAAGGTCTTCAGCGTAACAGGCGATGAACCGGCCCAGACCTTCTTCGCCACCGCGGCCTCGGAAAACGAGATCATCGCCGCCATCGACCAGCTTGCCTGGGAGGTCGGCGCCAAGGTCTTCGGCGCCCAGCGGCCCGGCAGCGTCGCCGCGCCGGCCGCCAATCAGCCCGCCCAGCCGCAATACCTATCCGCCCATCCGGAACGCGCCTTTATGGGCGAGGGCGGCCGCGGCGCCTCGCCCTTCATCCGCCCCCTGGGCTCCACCGGCCCCTTCGGCTTCACCAAGAGCCAGAACTTCAACATGTACCTCCAGGCCATGGACGTGGCCGACATGGACGGCGACGGCGAGGACGAGGTGATCCTGGCCGACCGGGGCGAGGTGGGCATCTACAAGCGCGACGGCAAGAAACTCCGGAAGGTTGGCCAGATCACCACCATTGCCAAGTATAAAATCCACTACATCTCCGTGGCCGATCTCAACCGCAACGGCAAGGCGGAAATCTACGTCTCCGCCGCCGACGAGAAGGAACCCAACTCCTTTGCCTGCGAATGGCAGGGAAAAAACAAGGTGGAGTACCTGTTCAAGGATGCCCGCTGGTATGTCCGCGCCATGGAACTGCCGGGCGAGGGCATGACCCTGCTGGGCCAGCGCCCGGCGGTAAGCAGCCCGATCATGCCCGGCGTCTTCCGCCTCGATGTGGCCAAGGGCAAGCTGGTCAAGGGCTCCGCCGTGCAGTTGCCGGCATGGATCAATGTCTTCGACTTCTCCATCGCCGATCTCGACAACGACGGCAGCAAGGAGATCGTGGCCATCGACCAGTACGACCGGCTGGTGGTGGCCAAGCAGAGCGGCACCACCCTCTGGAAGAGCGATGACTATTTCGGCGGCACCAACCGCTTCATCGGCGGCCGCGATGCCATCGGCGCCAAGGGCGCCAAGGACGACACCGGCGACCCCGAAGGCCGCACTTACATCCCCAGCCGCATCGTCATCGCCGATCTGAACAAAGACGGCGTGGTGGACGTGCTGGTCAACAAGAACCTCTCCTCCTCGTCACGCCTCTTCAAGAACATGAAGAACTACCCCAGCGGCGAACTCCACGCCCTGACCTGGAACGGCATCGCCCTCACCGAGATCTGGCGCACCCGCAAGATCGACGGCTATATTGCCGACTACCTCCTGCGGCCGGACAAGAAGGAGCCCACGGCCGAACTCCTGGTCGGCCTGGTGCTGCGCCAGGGCGATTTGGACCTGCTTTCCAGCAAGAACAGCACCGTGCTCATGTACAATCTCGACTTCTCCGAGGCGGAAAAGGCGCCGAAGGCAGAGTCAGAGTAGCTGACAACGATCAGCTATCAGTAAAAGCATAACGCCAAGACGCAAAGTTTTCCAGGAACACTCTCCGCGTCTTGGCGCATCTGCGTTTCTCTTTTGCTTTGTCTTTGCTGAAAGCTGACTGCTGACCTCTTCCTTGCTTCCTTGACTTTTCCCCCTCCGGTTGCTACGGTGGGCTCATGGCGACAATTACCTTTGACACCTATAAGTTTATTCAAAAACTCAAGGATTCGGGGCTGGCAGAAAAGCAGGCCCAGGCGATCCTGGAGACCATTCAGGAAGCCCACGCTGCCGCCGATCTTGTCACCAAGCAAGACATGACCACGGCGCTTGCGGAAACCAAGCTCGACATCATCAAGTGGGTTGCCGGGATGCTGCTTGCCCAATCCGCGGTGATCGCCGCCCTCGTCAAATTGCTGTAGGAGCGGGTTTACCCGCGACCAGCCAGCCATATCGCCGCTGAAGCGGCTCCAAAAACCGCCGTCAACAAAAAAAGAAACAACGCAGAGCCGCAAAGGCGCGGAGTATTCCGGCAAAAACTTTGCGTCCTTGCGCCTTGGCGTTGCCGCTTTTCCTATAATCCACGCCGGCAGAGCATTGCCAAGCCCTGACCGGTCTGCCGGCCAGGGCTTTTTCGTCATCCCCCCGTAGGAGCGGGTTTACCCGCGACCAGCCAGCCATGTCGCCGCTGAAGCGGCTCCCAAAACCGCTGTCAGCAAAAAAGAAACAACGCAGAGGCGCAAAGGCGCGGGGTATTCCGGCAAAAACTTTGCGTCCTTGCGCCTTGGCGTTGAAGCTTTTGGCTGAACGCTGAATGCTGTTTTTTTACCCTTGACCACATGTGAACCACAGATTACACTTTTCCCATGCCCGAAGTCATCCAAAGCGACACCTTCGCCCGCTGGATCAATAGGCTAAAAGACCGGCAAGCTGTTGCCCGGATCAACGCCAGAATTCGCCGCCTGTCCGAGTCTGGTGGTTTCGGCGATGTGAAACCCGTGCGTGAAGGCGTTAGCGAGATGCGCATCGATTACGGTCCTGGCTACCGGCTTTATTTCATGGAGCAGGGCGCGGTACTGGTCGTGCTGCTCGCCGGAGGAGACAAAAGCACGCAGAGTGCCGACATCAAGCGAGCAATCGAAATTGCCAAGGAGTGGAGGGATTGAACATGGCCGAAAATTTCACCCGCTGGGATGCCGTAGATCACCTCAAGAGCGAGGAAGACATGGCCCTGTACCTTGACGCCTGCCTGGAGGAAGACCCCGGCGACGGCTCACTGGTTCGGGCCGCACTCAATGACGTTGCCCGCGCTCGTGGCATGTCTCAACTTGCCCGAGACAGCGGCCTCTCGCGCGAAGGACTTTACAAGGCTCTTTCGGCCTCGGGAAATCCCGAATTCTCGACAATGTTAAAGGTGATCAAGGCGCTGGGGCTGAAACTGCACGCGTCGACAGCATGATCATAGAGCTGACGGCCATCAGCAAAAAAGAAACAACGCAGAGGCGCCAAGGCGCGGAGTATTCCGACAAAAACTTTGCGTCCTTGCGCCTTGGCGTTGAAGCTTTTGGCTGAAAGCAGGCTGCTGAACGCTCCGCTGGCTTGACTTTTCCCTGTGCTATCATTAAAATTGAATGCAAAAATTTGGCATAATCACCCAAGGAGAAATTCCCCGTGAAACTTAAAATCGTTGTTCATGAAGCCGAAGAGGGTGGCTTTTGGGCCGAGGTTCCGGCCATCCCCGGCTGCGTGACCCAGGGGGAAACCTTTGCCGAATTGCTGTCCAATATATACGAAGCCGTGGAAGGGTGCCTGTCCGTTGACGTTCAAGACATCACCGTATCCAAGAAAGATCGGGTGATGGAGATAGCTGTTTGAAAGCAGTGAGCGGCAAGAGGTTTTGCGCTCTCCTCGAATCCAAAGGCTGGGAGTTGAAACGCGTTAACGGCAGCCATCACATTTATGCTCAAATCGGAAACACCGCCCGCCTCTCCATTCCCGTGCATGGCAACACTCCCCTTAAAATCGGTCTGCAAAAGCACTTGATGAAAATAGCGGGAATCGAAGAATCTGAATTATAGCCTTCTCGCTACCCGCGACCCTCACGTTGCTTCCCCTCGTCGCCGATATCGCGGCTGAAGCCGCTCCAAAAACCATGCGCTGTTCGCTCCCCCCGTAGGAGCGGGTTTACCCGCGACCAGCCAGCCATATCGCCGCTGAAGCGGTATCTACAAAAACCGCTGCCAGCAAAAAAGAAACAACGCAGAGGCGCAAAGGCGCGGGGTGTTCCGGCAAAAACTTTGCGTCCTTGCGCCTTGGCGTTGAAGCTTTTGGCTGAACGCTGACTGCTGAATGCTTCTTCGCTAAAAACTTTTCCGGTACAAAAAACTTGACAGCGGTATAAATTTCTGACTACAAGGAGAGTGATACTGAGTCAGTTCCCTGCGGAACAGCTTGGCATCACCCAAGGAGACGGAAGGTTCAGAACCTTTCGAGAACCACAACCAAAGGAGATTCGAGATGAAAAAAGTATTGGTAACGATGGCAGCGCTCGGCCTGGTGGCCGGGGTTGCATCCACCGCCTCGGCGGTGGAGTGGAAGATGAGCGGCAAGTACATGGTGGAAGGCGCCTACCTCTCCGACGCCCGCGGTATTGGCGTGGACGTGACCGAGGCGTCTGGCGAGTCAACCCCCTCCGACGCTTATTGGCTGCACACCTTCGCGATCAGCCCGACCATAAAGGTCAACGACAAGATCTCCATGAGTTCTGTTATCCGCCTGGCGGATGACACCTTTTGGGGTACCCAGGCCAATGGCGATACGGAAGGCTATAACATGGCGGACGCCAATACCAATAATAACAATAACGTCTATGTCCACCAGTTGTACATGGACTATGCGTCCGAGATCGGCAAGATCCGTATAGGCCGCACCCCGGCTGGCGCCTACGGCACTGACTTCATGGATTTTGATAAACGCGCCAATCGCGTCGTGTGGTTTCCTTCCTTCCTGGGGAAGCCTTGGAGCGCCGTGTTATACCTCGAAAAGGTGAAAGATGAATTCCAGGAAACCACCGCTGCCTCCGATACAGACAACGACAAATATGTTGCCCGTCTGTTCTACAAGACCGACAGCCTGAATTCCGGCATAGAGTACGCCTTTGCCAACAATCAGACCGACAACACCGCTGATGACGTGAAGCAGAACGTGGCCGTCTACGGCAAGTATAAGATGGACAACTTCTTCCTGAACGGCGAGTTGATCCATTACTTTGGCAGCAAAGATTATGACCATGCTCTGGTTGCCACCGCTGACCAGGATTATGATTCTTGGGCCGGCATGTTGCAGGTTGGCGGCAAATTCGCCGCCCTGACCCCCAGCCTCCTGTACTTCTACGCACAGGGCCAAGAACTCAATGAGAACGACATCGAGAATGCCCTCGGCACCACCGGCACCGGCGATCTGTTCGAACCGCTCTACATCCTCACCGGTCGTCACACCGGCATGCTGAACAACGACCTCTTCCGCGACAACTACACCGGCAACATGAGCACGGCTGGCGTACACGCTGTTGTTGCCGCAGCCGACTATGCGGTTTCCAACCGGTTGACCCTGCACGGCGCCATCGGCTATGCTGAGGCGGACGAGGAACGGATTGCTGGCCAGGATGACGAGTATGGTTGGGAGTACAACATCGGCGCTGCCTACAAGCTGCTCGACAACCTGACTTACGAAGCTCACTTCGGCTACCTTGATACTGGAGACTTTTTCAAGTCTACAGCAGCACTTAATGACAGCGAGACCGAGAATATCTTCGTGTTGAGCCACTCCCTGACCATGACCTTCTAATTGCCTTTGCGCAATTAGCTGTTTCAAGTCAGCCCAAGCCCTGGTTGGTCCGCCAACCAGGGCTTTTTCGTGTCTACTCCCCCGTAGGAGCGGATTCATCCGCGACCGTTCCCTCACCCCGCCATGTCGCCGCTGAAGCGGCTCCTACCGACAACTTGGCCGTCAGCCTTTTGTCTTCCCTCTTCGCCTGAAAAGGTGTAAAAAAAAATAGGTGGTATTTTCCACGGCATTCCGGTCTTAAGAGGGAACAGTGAAATTTGAATGGCATGGGACAAAGGCCGCCGCGAACTTACGCAAGCATGGGATTTCGTTCGATGAATCCGCGACTGTCTTTGCCGATCCTCTTTCACATGCCTTCCCGGACCCGGACCATTCAGACGATGAAACCCGCTTTCTGATTATCGGAATGTCAGGGGCAGGAAGAGTCTTGGTTGTCTCTCACACAGACAGGGGAGGGACAACCCGAATCATCTCGGCACGAGAGGCAACGCGAAAGGAGCGAACTTTTTATGAAGAAAGCAGCGAAGGCAGCCGATGACTTGAGGCCAGAATATGATTTTGCTTCAATGCCTGGGGCTGTGCGTGGCAAATACGCCGACCGCTACAGGCAAGGGGCGAATATCGTCAAGCTCGATGACGATGTTTCCGCGATCTTTCCTGATGCAAAGGCGGTCAATGATGCTCTCCGTTCCCTCATTCGGCTGGCGAAAAACAAGGTTAAACACGCCTGATCCCATTTCTCAATCAAATATAATAAGGGGAGATACAACGTGGCAGAGGTGGCATCCAAAACCGATCTCCGGGAAATGGAACGCCGCATGGATGTCAAGCTGGCCGAGATGAAATCGGAACTGGTCCGCTGGGTGGCGGGCGCCGGGTTTCTCCAAACCGCCCTCATTGCCGCCCTTTTGCTGAAGCTCATAAAATAGCCGTGAGTGGCCATGTGGCCTCTCGTTGCCCCTACGCAATTCGCTGTTCTCAGCCAGCCCAAAGCCCTGGTTGGTTCGCCAACCAGGGCTTTTTCTTTGCCTTTCGTAGGAGCGAATCAGCCGCGATCAACCGGCAGACTGCGCCCCCGCCGTTGTCGCGGCTCAAAGCCACTCCTGCCCGCCTCTTCCTTTCCTGGTTGCCTTCCGCGAATGATCATTGATTTTCTGTAATCATTCGATTACAGTATATTCATGTTCACCCTGAAACCTCTGCCCGAATTCACCCATTGGCTCAACGGTCTTGCCGATGCGGCGGTACGCGGGGTGGGTGTTGGCGCGGCTGAAACGGCTGGAGCGGGGATTGGTCGGCGACGTAAAGCCGGTTGGCGAAGGCGTATCGGAATTGCGCATCCATGTTGGGGCTGGCTGGCGCGTCTATTTCACCCAGCACGGCCTCCAAGTGATTATCTTATTAGGTGGCGGCTCCAAGCGCACCCAGAAAAACGATATAGGGCGCGCCAAAAAACTGGCTGCGCGGCTCGAATAACCAAAAGGTGACTACCATGGCCAAACCCATCAAAGTACACGATCTGCCAGAATTCGACGCAGCCCCATACCTCGACAGCGAGGAGGCGGTTGCGGCATATCTTACAGACATCCTGGAGGCGAATGATCCGGCCCTGCTGGCGGCAGCGCTGGGCGACATCGCACGCGCCCGCGGGATGAGCGAGATTGCCAAATCCTCCGGCCTCACCCGTGAAGCCTTATACAAGGCATTGCGTTCGGATGCGCAACCGCGCTTCGACACCATCAGCCGTGTCTGCGCGGCCTTGGGTGTGCGGCTGGTGGCCCAGCCCGCGCACAGCGGATGAGTTGGTTCACGATGCACAATCCACCCCATCCTGGAGAGACCCTGAGAAAGGATGTCTTGCCCGCCTTGGGGCTGACGGTCACCGAGGCAGCACGGCAGCTTGGCGTGACCCGCGCCGCCCTGTCTCGCGTGCTGAATGAGCATGCTGCCATCTCGCCGGAAATGGCGTTGCGCCTGGAGGGCTGGCTGGGGGTGGAAAACGGCGGCCGCGCCGACATGTGGATCGCCCAGCAGGCTGCCTACGATTTGTGGCAGGCACGCAAGCATGGCGCACCCAAGGTCCAGCGGGCCGCATAAGAAAGTGCTCCTTCCCCAAAGCCCTGGTTGGTCCGCCAACCAGGGCTTTTTGTTTGCTGTTTTTCCGAAATATTGTACAAAAAGGAATGGACTGTGCGGCGCTCATCTTTACCGGCCATGCAATGCAGCGCATGTTCGAACGGCGAATAACAACGGCTGACGTCAGATTCGTTGCGGAACACGGCAAGGCTATTGCCGCCTACCCCGAAGACAGGCCCATATCCGAGTTATTTGCTTCTCGGCTTTCTCAACGCGATACCACTTCATGTCGTTGTGGCGATCGATGCATCGAGTGGGAAATGTTTTGTCGTAACAGTCTATGTTCCAGACAAGACTGCTTGGAAAGACGACTACGAAACGAGGAGGTAGCGTATGCAGTGCACACTCTGCAAAGTTGGCGAAACGAACCACGGCTTAACCACCGTGGTTCTTCATCGGGGCGATACGTCCTTGATTATCAAACAGGTGCCGGCGGACATCTGCACCAATTGCGGAGAGTACTATCTCTCTGAATCTATCGCCAGCCGTGTCCTCCACCTGTCCGAAGAGGCTGTTGCAAAAGGAACCGAGGTGGAAATCCTCCGCTTCGCCGCCTGACCATGAAAGACCTGCAAATTGCGCTTGCACCGGCTCACTCTGATCTGACCCTTGTCAAATGGATGCTCGGCCTTTTGCTTGGCGGAATCATCGCACTACTGCTGAAATCATTTTTTCCAATGTGAATTCAAAAATAAGGGGAGATGCCCCGAATTTCCGAGCTGTTTCATTTCAAGTCAGCCCAAAGCCCTGGTTGGCGGACCAACCAGGGCTTTTTCTTTGCTGTTTTTCGGGAATAGTGTAAAAAGTATGTAATGATTCGTTTATCCTTCGTTTTCGAGGTATCCCATGACAGCGCAAAAAGCCCATCTTACCTATACCGAAGTTGTTGCCTCCATCCCGACCCTGGCCCCGGAAGAACAACTCGACCTTCTCATGGTGCTTTCCTCGTCCCTCAATAAAGCCATCGGCAAGGCTGGAAAACACAGCCTGCTGGAACTCGAAGGGCTTGGCGCGGACATCTGGGTCGGGAAAGATGTTGCGGAGTACCTTCGGACGGAGCGCGATGCGTGGAACTGAAGCAGATACTCAAAGGCAAGAGTATCTTTATCGATACCGCCCCTTTCATCTATTTCATCGAAAAGAACAACCGCTATCACCAACTCGTCAAGCAAGTCTTTACCTTGCTCGACAATCGGCAAACCAAGGGTATTACCTCGACCATCACCTTGCTTGAGGTTCTTGTCCTGCCCCTGAAAGGGGGTAAACAAAAAACCGCAGCGCAATACAAGGAGCGGGTTCTCCCGCGGCACTCGGTACTTCAGCACTAATTCTTCATACTCGCCACCGTCCGGTCGCCGCTGAAGCGGCTCCTACGTTATATAGACCGGTTGCCGCTGAAGCGGCTCCTGCGTGACAGCGGCCAGCCGTCAGCTTTCCTCCCGCGCCGCTGCGTTTCTACTTTTGCCCAAGCGGCCTTCTTGCCCCCTCGCCTCTTGCCCCCTCGCCTTGACTTTCCCCATGCCTGTTGCTAAAGTTGAAAAAACAGGAGCCAAGGGTTTGGCACATTGAATCGTTCACCCTGAAACCATGCCGGAAATCTCACGTTTTCTTGGTATCATTATTTTCATGAATTGGGCGGATCATCCATTACCCCATTTTCATGCCCGGTATGGTGATTACGAAATCACGGTCGAGATTGAAACCGGCGTTGTGCGGGGAGAGTTTCCCAAGCGCGCCCTGCGAGCAGTTCTCGACTGGCTTGACGACCACAAGGCAGAGTTGCTCGAAAACTGGTTATTGGCCGCGCAACGCAAACCCCTCAACCAGATTGCGCCCTTGGAGTAGTGCGATGATTCTCCACACCGAACAAATTGAGCCACGAAGCGGCTATCGTCTTTTTGTCCGTTTCAACAACGGTGTCTCCGGCGAAATTGATCTTTCCGGCGAACTGTGGGGAGAAATGTTTGCACCGCTCAAGGATCCGGAGCTTTTTGCCACCGCTCGCCAGGACAGCGTGATGCGAACCGTGGTGTGGTCAAACGGCGCCGATCTTGCCCCCGAATTCCTTTTGGATCTGCTCAACCGGCAATCACGGGCGGCGGCCTGAATCGGACTCATGAAAGCCGACTACGACCGCGAGACAGACGTGCTGACCGTTGTTTTCGCTGACGCCCCGGTATCGGAATCCGATGAAATACGGCCGGGTGCGGAGGTGGAAGCATTAGCCTCTGCCTTTGCCGAAATACTGGACTCCTCCCTGGCAACCGAGGCAGAGCTAAAAGACACGGGAAAAAACCTGACCGAGCGCCTTGCCGCAATCGAAGGGAATGCCCTTATGATTGGCGGCGCCCTCACCCTGATCCTCAAGGCCTTCTTTCAGTAAGCCACCCCAGCCCACGAAGCCCCCGAGTCTTGGCTGGTCCTCATGGACGAGAGGCGAATCGCCAGTTGGGCTGGGCGGCACTCTCTTCTCCACCTTTCCGGGTAATTATGCTACGACTTTTTCGGTTTGAAAATATGTCGTGTCACCATGGCGTGTGTGATCGCCATGGCGGGGTGAGTCCGGCGCCCCACCGTTCGCTCAACTTGAGTTTTGGCGTGGGTGACGCGGTGGATAACGTGCGGGAAAACCGGCAACGACTCAAGGCGGCGCTGGGGATCCCTGTGCTCGCCTCGGCCAGCCAGGTGCATGGTGATGCGGTGTGGGTGATCGATGAGCCGCTTGACCGGGACACCGAACAGGATGGCTATGATGCCTTGGTGACCAACCAGCCAGGGATAGGGCTGTTGATTCAGCAGGCAGACTGCCAGGCGATACTGCTTCATGACCCGGTGCAAAAGGTGGTGGCCAACATTCATGCCGGCTGGCGCGGCAGCGTGGCGGGCATCATCGGCAAAACCGTCCGCACCATGACCGCGCGGTTCGGCACCCGGCCTGGTGATCTGGTGGCCGGCATCAGCCCCTCCCTCGGCCCCTGTTGCGCCGAGTTCGTCGATTACCGAACCGAATTGCCGGTGGAGATGCACGGGTATCAGATGGCTCCCAATCGCTTCGATTTCTGGGCCATCAGCCGGGATCAGCTGCAAGAATCCGGGGTGCGGCAGGAGCGGATCGACAGTGCCGCCATCTGCACCAAGTGCGGTTCCGACTATTTCTCCTTTCGCCGTGAGCGCGTTACCGGCCGCTTTGGTTCGGTAATCATGCTGCGAACCGCGATCCGGTGCTCTTCATGGACCGGGTGCCGGCCCCGGCCGGCAATGCGGTGATGTTCCGCTACGCGGGGCTTATCTTTGGCGACCCGACCAGCGGGCTTCTCGGGCAACTCCTCCAAAGCCGCAAGAAGGCGGGCGGCCTCTTTATGCTGCTCACCGTGGATGCCGGGCCGTGTTTGTTCCCCATGGTATTCTCCTGAATCCGTGACGGCTTCGCGCTTGATTAGGTGATATCCGGCTGTTGCCGCTGTTCAATGTCAAGGCCACCGCTTTGTCCGGGTTCACCCCGCCGCCCTGCGGGGCGACCGATAACGGCGCATCTGCCGCGTTGGCGACTCGTTGATATACCAGGTGTATCATCAACATCGTCGCCGCCTTGCCGCTGCACCGTTCTCGAACGCTCACGGATTCAGGATTCTCACTAACTGCGTGCGGTTGCAGCGAATTTTTCCCTTGACAGCCTTGGGGTGAAGGGGTAAAAGTGCCGGTTCTAAAAATGTACCGTGCCACGGCCTCGGTTCTGGGGCCGTTTTTCATTCGGAACGCGGCAGTTTCGTTACCATAGGCCCGCCGCGGCCGCGAGCGCTCCGGCGCTTGAGACATGCAACGGATTCGGTGAGGAAGGAATCATGAAAGACGACCTGGCAAAAGTCCGCAATATCGGGATCAGCGCCCATATCGACTCAGGCAAGACCACCCTGACCGAGCGCGTCCTCTACTACACCCAGAGGATTCACGCTATCCACGAGGTGCGCGGCAAGGACGGCGTCGGCGCCAAGATGGACTCCATGGAACTGGAGCGCGAGCGCGGCATCACCATCGCCTCCGCCGCCACCTACTGCGACTGGAAGGGCCACTCGATCAACATCATCGACACCCCCGGCCACGTGGACTTCACCATCGAGGTGGAGCGCGCGCTGCGGGTCCTCGACGGCGCGATCCTCATCCTCTGCTCGGTGGGCGGCGTGCAGTCCCAGTCGATCACCGTCAACCGCCAGATGACCCGCTACCGCGTGCCGCGCATCGCCTTCATCAATAAGTGCGACCGCACCGGCGCCAACCCGGACCGCGTGATCGGCCAGCTCCGCGACAAGCTGAACCTCAATGCGGTGCCGATCCAGTTGCCCATCGGTCTCGAAGGCGACCTTGAAGGCGTGGTCGATCTCGTCACCATGAAGGCGGTCTACTTCGACGGCGACAACGGCGAGAAGATCCGCGAGGAGGAGATTCCGGCCGCTCTCAAGGCCGAGGCCGAGAAGCGCCGCGAGGCGCTGCTCGATGCGGCCTCCATGTTCTCCGACGAGCTGATGGAGGCGGTGCTGGAAGGCACCCCCACCCCGGAGATGATCATGAACGCCATCCGCACCGGCACCCTCAAGCTGGAACTGACCCCGGTCATGATGGGCTCCGCCTACAAGAACAAGGGCATCCAGCTGCTGCTCGACGGCGTGGCCAACTATCTGCCGGCCCCGACCGAGGTCGACAACTTCGCCCTCGACCTCGACAAGGGCGAAACCGAGATCAAGGTCACCAACAACCCGGACGACCCGATGGTGGCCCTGGCCTTCAAGCTGGAAGACGGCCGTTACGGCCAGCTCACCTACGTACGGACCTATCAGGGCACCCTCAAGAAGGGCGACACCATCATCAACGCCCGCACCGGCAAGAAGGCCAAGGTCGGCCGTCTGGTCCGCATGCACGCCGACGAGATGGAGGACATCGAAGAGGCCGGCTCCGGCGATATCGTGGCGCTCTTCGGCATCGACTGCGCCTCGGGCGATACCTTCACCGACGGCAAGCTCAATTACTCCATGAGCTCCATGCACGTGCCCACCCCGGTTATCTCGCTGGCCATCAAGCCGGTGGACAACAAGGCCCAGGTCAACATGTCCAAGGCCCTGAACCGCTTCACCAAGGAAGACCCGACCTTCAAGACCTACATCGACTCCGAGACCAACGAGACGATCATCTCCGGCATGGGCGAGTTGCACCTCGACGTTTACGTCGAGCGGATGAAGCGTGAATACAACGCCGAAGTCCAGGTGGGCGCCCCGCAGGTCGCCTACCGCGAGGCCATCACCCAGCGGGCCGACTTCAACTACACCCACAAGAAGCAGACCGGCGGTTCCGGCCAGTTCGGCCGGGTCGGCGGCTATATCGAGCCGCTGGAAGAGGGCGAATACGAATTTGTCGACAGCATCGTCGGCGGCGTCATCCCGCGCGAGTTCATCCCCTCCTGCGACAAGGGCTTCCGGAAGGCGGTGGTCAAGGGTGCGCTCATCGGCGCGCCGATCACCGGCGTGCGCTGTGTCATCAACGATGGTGCCTCCCATGCGGTGGACTCCTCGGACATCGCCTTCCAGCTGGCCGCCATCGGCGCCTTCAAGGAAGGCTACGCCAAGGCCAAGCCGGTCATCCTCGAACCGATCATGAAGGTGGTGGTCGAGGGCCCCACCGAGTTCCAGGGTTCGGTCATGGGCAGTCTGAACCAGCGGCGCGGAATGATTGTTGGCACCACCGAGGAAGACGACTATACTGCTATTGAGGCCGAGGTGCCGCTCTCCGAGATGTTCGGCTACTCCACCGACCTGCGTTCGCTCACCCAGGGCAAGGCGGAGTTCACCATGGAGTTCGCCAGCTACAAGCCGGTACCGAAGAGCGTGGCGGAGCAGCTCATCGCGGAAGCGCAGAAGAAGAACAAGGAAAAGTAGGAGGGGCTGCCATGCAGAAGAAGGAACTCATCGAGAAGAACCCGATTCGCCACCTCAACGTCTGCACGGAAAGCAACGTCTCTTCCCGCATGGGCCTCGTGATCGCGCGGGCCGGCCTGGGCAAGACCGCCATCCTCGTGCAGATCGCCCTCGACAGTCTCTTGAACGGCAAGCAGGTGATTCATGTCAGCGTTGGCCAGAGTCTCGAAAAGACCCGGATATGGTACGATGACATGTTCAAGGATATCGCTGCCGGCTGCAAGCTCGACAACCCGTACGAGGTCTATGACGAGATCATGCACAACCGCATGATCATGACCTTCAAGGAATCGAAGCTGAGCCGGGCCAAGCTCGAGGAGCGGATGAACGACCTGGTCTACCAGAACGTCATCCGGCCGAGCTGCATCGTGGTGGATGGCTATGACTTCGCCTGTGCCGA
Source organism: Deltaproteobacteria bacterium (assembly GCA_021802775.1). Classification (GTDB taxonomy): domain Bacteria; phylum Desulfobacterota; class Desulfobulbia; order Desulfobulbales; family Desulfurivibrionaceae; genus JAJZRJ01. Next base: position 44,326 of record JAJZRJ010000013.1, on the reverse strand, counting down.
CCAGCAGTTCCTGGCCGACCTCAAGGAGATGTCCACGGCCATGGACCTGCAGATCTGGTTCTCGGCGGTCAGCCACCGGGGCGACGAGCGGGTGAGCGCCGCCGGCGTGCCGGCCCCCTGCCACGAGGTGGACGGGTTCTTCGATACGGTGATCGTGCTGCAGGCCGCGGCCAAGGGCGAGTGCATCGACCTCGACATCGTCAAGGACACCACCGGCGTCTCCAAGTGCGGCAAGGTGTTGAAGCTCGACCCGATGACCTTCATGATCAAGGAAAGCTGCTGATTTTTTGCCGGCGCTTTTGCAAGCGCGGCTGAAACAGGGTACAAAAGGGTGGGTGGCGCAGGGGTGCCATCCACCCTTTTTGTGTCGTGAACCAGCCAGCAAGGACCATGGGCCATGAAATTCCGACCATGCATCGACCTCCACGGCGGCACGGTGAAGCAGATCGTCGGCGGCACGCTCTCCGATGCCGACGCCTCGGCGCTCAAGACCAACTTTGTCGCCGACCAGCCGCCCTCCTATTATGCCGCTATGTACCGGCGGGACCGCCTCTTTGGCGGCCACGTCATCATGCTGGGTCCGGGTAACGAGGAGGCAGCCCGGCAGGCCCTGGCCGCCTTTCCCGGCGGGTTGCAGATCGGCGGCGGCATCACCGCCACCAATGCCAAGCAGTGGCTTGATTCGGGGGCCAGTGCGGTGATCGTCACCTCCTATGTCTTTAAAGACGGCCGCATCTACGAGGAGCGGTTGCGGGAGCTCACCGCAGCGGTGGGCAGAGAGCGGCTGGTCATCGATCTCAGTTGCCGCAAGCGTGACGGCCGCTATTATGTGGTGACCGACCGCTGGCAGAAGTTTACCGCGACGGTGGTGGACGAGCGGTCGCTTCAGTATTTCGCCTCCTTCTGCGCCGAGTTTCTGATCCATGCCGTGGATGTGGAGGGTCAGTGCGCCGGCATTGCCGAGGATATCGCCGCGCTGCTCGGCCGTTATGCGCCGATCCCCACCACCTATGCCGGCGGGGTACGGACCCTCGCCGACCTCCACCGGATCAAGGAACTGGGCCACAACCGGCTCGATGCCACCATCGGCAGCGCTCTCGATATCTTCGGCGGCAGCGGCATCACCTATGCCGGGGCCGTGGCCTTCAATCGCAGCGAAGGGCATTGAGGGAGGCCGCCATGGATGAGGTGGGGAGGATTTCCTGGTGAAGCATCAGGTGCAGAGCGACCTTGCTTGACCCTGCCAACCCCCTCGGGTATGATGGGGAAAATCCAGCCAAAGGCCGGCCCGTGCATGAGTGACGCGCCCACAATCAGCGAGCAGCTCGCGAAGCGCATCCAGAAACATATCGACCGGATGCCGAGTCTTTCCACCACCGTCACCAAGGTGCTGGAGATCTGCAACCGGTCCGACACCTCGCCCAACGACCTCAACCGGGTCATCTCCCTCGACCCGGTGCTCACCGGCCAGGTGCTGAAACTCATCAACTCCGCCTACTACTCCCTGCCCAACCAGGTCAGTTCGCTCACCCGCGCCATCATCATGCTCGGGCTCAACACCGTGAAGAACCTGGCCTTGAGCACTGCCATCCTCGGCACCGTCGGCCGCGAGGATTCCTTCCAGTCCCTGGCCATGGACGATTTCTGGACCCACTCGCTCTGCGTCGGGGTCACCGCCAAGCTGCTGGCGGTGCAGGCCAAGGTGCCGCGCGACCAGCAGGAGGAGTATTTCGTGGCCGGGCTGCTCCACGACCTGGGCAAGATTCCGCTCAACAACTGCTTTACCCAGGAGTACCGGCAGGCGCAGGAGCTGGCGATCCTGGAGCAAAAACCACTCTGCCGCGCCGAGATGACCCTGATGGGGATCGACCATGGCCTGGTGGGCCGCATGATCGGCGAGAAGTGGCAGCTCAGCGGGTCCCTGGTGGCGCTCCTGGCCCACCACCACCAGCCGGATGCGGCGCCGGAGGAGAGCCGGCGGCTGGTCCGGATCGCGGCCCTGGCCAATGCCTATGCCAATCTCAACCGGATCGGTTCGGCCGGCGACCGCTACCCGGACAAGCGCCAGGCCGATCAGCTTGCGGCGGCTCTCGGGATTGCCTGGGGCGAGCTGGCGGAACTCGATGAGACCGTCCGGCAGGAAATCGACAAGGCCCAGGTCTTTCTCAAGGTGGCCACGGAGGCGCGGTGAGCATGCGGGTCAAATTCTGGGGGGTGCGTGGTTCCATCCCCTGCCCCGGGCCGGCGACGGTCCGCTATGGCGGCAACACCGCCTGCCTGGAACTCCGTTTTCCGGAATGCGGCAACCGGCTGATTATCATCGATGCCGGTTCCGGCATCCGCGAGCTGGGCGACTTCATGATGGTGAGCGACCTCAAGAAGGGACCCATCCGGACCGAGCTTTTCCTGACCCACACCCACTGGGATCATATCATGGGGTTCCCCTTCTTCGTGCCGATCTATCTGCCCACCACCACCCTCACCGTCCATGGCCCGGTCAGCTACGAGGGCGAGGGGCTGGACCGGGTGGTGGGCGGCCAGCTCACCTACCGCTATTTCCCGGTGCGCGACGCCGAACTGGCCGCGCAGATCAGGTACGTCGATCTCAAGGAAGGGCAGCGCGACCTGGGCGACGGCATCCGGCTGACCACCAAGTATCTGAATCATCCCATCCTCTGCCTCGGCTATCGCTTCGAGCACCAGGGCAAGGTGCTGTGCACCGCCTACGATACCGAGCCCTACCGCAACCTCTTCTGCACCGATCTCGCCGATCCGGCCTACGACGAGGCCATGGCCCACGAAGGAGACCTGGCGGCCGAGGAGCAGAATGGCCTGCTGGAGCGTTTTTTCGCCGGGGCGGATCTGCTCATCCACGACACCCAGTACACCGAGGCCGAATACCGCGCCGCGAAACTCGGCTGGGGCCATTCTTCCCTGGAGCATGCGGTGGCCGCCGCCGGCCGCGCCGGCGTCAAGCGCCTCGCCCTCTTCCACCACGACCCGCTCCGCACCGATGACCAGCTCGACGACCTGGCCAGCCGCTACTGCACCCCGGCCGCCAGTACGCCGGAGATCTTCTTTGCCCGCGAGGGCATGGAGATCGAACTGTAATCCGGCAGTGAAATCCCGGCCGCGCGCCGGTGCCGCGGAGGCCTTGAAAAAAGGCTGAAGCCTCAGGGAGTTGCTGTCGATGAGCAGGACAAGGCAGGCCACTTGAGGAGCGCTATGGTCATCTCCGATGAAATCAAATTCCCGCGCGTGCTGCCGGTGGACCCCTACCGCGCCGACCGCAAGGTCGAGGCGGTGGACGGCACGCCGCCCATCGCCCGGATCGGCGCCTTCAAACGCGAGTGGAACCGGCGCCGCGGCACGGGCACCCCTCGGGAAAATCTGGTCTCGGCGCTTTCTCCGGATGAGGCCGCCGCGATCCGGCTCCTCGTGGAGCGGGTCAACGCCAGTTTCAACGACCACCGGATCATGCTCCACCTGGTGCTGGTCCAAACCGATGAGGGCTATGCCGTGGATATCTACGATTGCACCGGCCAGCAGGCCTGCACGGTGGTACGCGATTTCGAGATCGCCCTCAGTGACCTTCCTCTCCTGCTCCGCAACCTCGAAGAGGAAGCGGGCCTCCTGATCGATACGGTTTCCTGACCGCCAGGTGACCATGCTGCAAACGGGCGCCAGGGCGCATTTTGCGCCATTTTTTTGTATTGAAATCCATTGGTAAACATGCTAGGTAGGTATGCTCGCCCGGTGTTCTGAATGGCCATTCAGAACGGTCGCCTCCCTCCGGCGGGAGCGACCAGCAGGGAAGGGGGTATTCCGATGCATCTCCAAGAATTTTTGGCGGAAGAAAAGGGTGAAATCCTGCCGCGCTGGATCAATGCGGTGCTGGATACCTACCCGACGGACGCAGCGCGCATCTTCAAGCGCGAACAGGACCGGTTCGCCAATCCCATCGGCTACAACACCGAAGATGCCCTGACCCGCCTCTACGATCTGCTTTTCGCCAGCACCCCCCCTGCTTTTGCCCAAGTCGGACCGGTGCTGGAGGAGTTTGTCAAGATCCGCGCGGTCCAGGACTTTGCCCCGTCCGCGGCGGTGGGATTGATTGTCGCATTGAAGAAGGTCGTGCGGGCGGCGTGCGCCGCCAAGGATGCCCCGGCAGTAACGGTTGCCGAATGGCAGGAACTGGAAGAGCGCCTCGACCAGGTGGCCGGCATGGTTTTCGATCTCTACATGGCCTGCCGGGAACGGCTGTACCAGACGCGGGTCCAGGAGATCAAAAGCCGCAACCATCAGGTGATCGCGGGCGGATGCCCCTCGGCCCGGTTGCGCGAGCAGAACAACCACAAGGCAGAGACGCAACCTATTCATATTCACAACACGAAGTGAGGTAACGGTCAATGAGAGTCCTGAAAGCCTTAATCGCGGTCTTGGCGCTGGTGGTGATTGCGCTGGTGGCGGCGCAGGTGCCTGGCGGGCAGAGCCTGCTCGGGAGGGTGCTTCCCTATGTGGCGTTCGCCATCTTCCTGGGAGGCTTCGTCCAGCGGGTTGTGTACTGGGCCAAGTCACCGGTGCCGTTCCGGATCCCGACCACCTGCGGGCAGGCCAACTCCCTGCCCTGGATCCAGCAGAACAAGCTGGATTGTCCTTCAACCAAGGCCGGGGTGGTTGGCCGCATGGTGCTGGAGGTTTTGCTCTTCCGGTCGCTCTTCCGTAACACCCAGGCGGAGGTACAGCAGGGTCCGCGGCTCATCTACGGCTCCAGCAAGTGGCTGTGGCTCTTCGCCCTGCTCTTCCATTACACCTTCCTGGTGATCGTCCTGCGCCACATGCGGCTCTTCACCGACCCCATCGTGCCCTTCGTCCATAGCCTGGAGTTCTTCGACGGCCTCTTCCAGGTCGGCGCGCCGGTACTCTACCAGAGCGACCTCATCTTCATGGGCGCCATCACCTTCCTCTTCGTGCGCCGGCTCGTGCTGAACAACATCCGCTACATCTCGCTGCCGGCCGACTACTTCCCGCTCTTCCTCATCTTCGGCATCGGCCTCACCGGCATCCTGATGCGCTACTTCCTGCGGGTCGACGTGGTTGCCATCAAGCAGCTGACCCTCGGGCTTGTCACCTTCTCGCCGGTGATAAACGGCCAGATCGGCACGATCTTCTTTGTCCACCTCTTCCTGGTCTGTGCGCTCATGGTCTACTTCCCGTTCAGCAAGCTGATGCATCTGGGCGGGGTCTTCATGAGCCCCACCCGGAACATGGCCAACAACAGCCGGATGGTGCGGCATGTCAACCCCTGGAACGACCCGAACATCAAGCCCCATTCCTATGCCTCGTACGAGGATGAGTTCCGCGAGTTCATGGTGGATGCGGGGTTGCCGGTCGAGAAAGAGATGCCTGCCGCGCAGGAAAAATCAGCTGAGTAAGGATAGAGACGATGGCTATACCAAAGGCAGATACGTTAGGCAAAAGTGTGGCGGCGGAGCCGTCGATGATGACGGGCGCCATCCCCAAGCGGGATTGGTGGGATGTCGAGGCCGTGTTCAAGCCGGGCAACTACTGCTATCCGGCCAAACCCGAGATCGCCGCCTACCACGGCAAGAACCTGCCCGGCGTTTTCGGTCCGGCCCGCGAGTGGGACCCGGAGAGCGACGACTGGCAGCTGCCGGAGAACTGGCAGGAGATCATCATGAAAGGATTGAAGGAGCGGCTCGACAAATTCCGTTCCCTCAAGATCTTCATGGACTGCTGCGTGCGCTGCGGTGCCTGCGCCGACAAATGCCACTTCTTCCTCGGCACCGGCGACCCGAAGAACATGCCGGTGCTGCGGGCCGAGCTGCTGCGCTCGGTCTACCGCAACGACTTCACCCTCGGCGGCAAGATCCTGAAGACCATGGCCGGCGGCCGGCCGATGACCTTCAAGGTGCTCAAAGAGTGGTTCATGTACTTCTATCAGTGCACCGAGTGCCGCCGCTGTTCGGTCTTCTGCCCGTACGGCATCGACACCGCCGAGATCACCATGCTCGGCCGCGAACTGCTGCACCTCGTTGGGGTCAACACCAACTGGATCCTCGAGCCGGCGGCCAACTCCAACCGCACCGGCAACCACATGGGTCTCCAGCCCCATACCTTCAAGGAGAACATCGAGTATCTCTGCGACGACATCGAGGAGATCACCGGCATCCGTTGCAATCCGACTTTCAACCGCAAGGGCGCCGAGGTGCTCTTCATCACCCCCTCGGCCGACGTCTTCGCCGAGCCCGGCATCTACACCGCCATGGGCTACCTGCTCCTCTTCGAGCATATCGGCCTGGATTACACCTGGTCCACCTACGCCTCCGAGGGCGGCAACTTCGGTCTTTTCACCGGCAACGAGCTGATGAAGAAGCTCAATGCCAAGATGTACGCCGAGGCCAAGCGCTTGGGGGTCAAGTGGATCCTGGGTGGCGAGTGCGGCCACATGTGGCGCGTGCTCCATCAGTACATGGATACCATGAACGGCCCGGCCGATTTCCTTGAGGTGCCGAAATCGCCGGTCACCGGCACGGTCTTCGAGAATGCGGCCTCCACCAAGATGGTCCACATCAGCGAGTTCACCGCCGACCTCATCAAGCACGGCAAGCTCAAACTCGACCCGAAGCGCAACGACCACCGCATCGTCACCTACCACGACTCCTGCAACCCGGCCCGCGCCATGGGCATGATCGAGGAGCCGCGCTACGTGCTCAAGAACGTGGCCAACAACTTCCATGAGATGCCGGCCAACACCACCCGCGAGCAGACCTTCTGCTGCGGCTCCGGTACCGGCCTCAACACCGACGAGATCATGGAACTCCGCATGCGGGCGGGCCTGCCCCGCGCCAACGCGGTGCGCCACGTGGCCGACCGCCATCAGGTGAACATGCTCTCCTGTGTCTGCGCCATCGATCGCGCCACCCTGACCAGCCTGATGAACTACTGGAATCCGGATGTCTCGGTCTGCGGTGTCTCCGAGTTGGTGGGTAACGCCCTCGTCATGGAGGGAGAAAAAGAGCGCGAAACGGGTCTGCGTTTCGAACCGCTTGCAGGAATGGAAGGGTGATCGCCATGTACGGTAAAGGAAGAATCATACCAGCGTTGCTGATTTTTTTGGGCCTGATGACGTTTCCGCTGTGGTACAACGCCGGCTTTGCCCACCAGGCGCCCAAGCCGGAAAAACCGGCGGAGTACAAGGAGTGCGTGCGGCCGACCCAGGAGATGCGCACCTCGCACATGGTGATGCTGAACCAGTGGCGTGACGACATCCTCCGCGAGGACGGCGCCCGCAAGGGCGTCACCGCCGACGGCACCGAGTACGTACGGAGTCTGCAGAACGGCTGCATGCACTGCCACGCCAACAAGAAGAAGTTCTGCGACACCTGCCACACCTATACGGCAGTGAAGCCCTACTGCTGGGACTGCCACCTGGAACCGAAGGAGGCGATGTAAAATGAAAAAGGACAGACGCGATTTTCTCAAGGTAGCGGGCCTTGCCGCCATTGCCGGCATCGGCGCTCCTTCGGCGTTCAACATGTTGCTGAAAGGCGAGGCCACGGCCTCCGAACAGAGCGCCGCGGCCGCCGGACAGGGTGAGGCCGTCGCCGCCCCGACCGGCAAGCGCTGGGGCATGGTCATCGACGTGCGGAAGTTCGTGGCGAACCCCAACCTTCCCGCAAAGTGCGTCGAGGCCTGCCACACCATCCACAACGTGCCGAACTTCGGCAACCCGAAGGACGAGATCAAGTGGATCTGGCCGGACAAGTTCGAGGCCGTTTTCCCGGACGAGAGCCACTACAAGCGGCATGAGGCACTGCACAGCATGCCGATCATGACCCTCTGCAACCATTGCGACAAGCCGCCCTGCGTGCGGGCCTGCCCCACCAAGGCGACCTACAGGATGAAGGACGGCGTGGTGGCCATGGATTACCACCGCTGCATCGGCTGCCGTTTTTGCATGGCCGCCTGCCCCTACGGCGCCCGCAGCTTCAACTGGCGCGACCCGCGCGGCAAGGATGAGAACGGCAACCCGTTCATCAAGACGGTGAACCCCAAGTTCCCGACCCGCATGCGCGGTGTGGTGGAGAAGTGCAACTTCTGCGTCGAGCGGCTGGCCCTGGGCCAGATTCCGGCCTGCGTCGAGGCCACCGGCACCACCGGCGCCATGGTCTTCGGCGACCTGAACGACCCGAACTCCGAGGTGAGCAAGGTGCTGAGCGCAAACTTCACCATCCAGCGCAAGCCGTCCCTGGGCACCTATCCCTCCCTCTTCTACATCATCTGAGGTGAAACGTCATGATCGAGAAAGCGTTAAAAGGCGGTAGCGGCTATTGGGCCTGGATAATCTTCCTCCTTGCCATCATCGGCATGGGGGGCATGTTCTATGTCCAGCAGTACAACTACGGTTTGGGTATCACCGGCATGAGCCGCGACGTGACCTGGGGCGTGTACATCTCCCAGTTCACCTTCCTGGTCGGCGTGGCCGCCGGTGGTCTGATGCTGGTGCTGCCCTATTACATCCATCACTACAAGGACTTCGGCCGCATTACCATCTTAGGCGAGTTCATGGCCATCGCCGCGGTGATCATGTGCCTGCTGTTCATCATGGCCGACCTCGGCCAGCCGATCCGGGCGCTGAACGTGCTGCTGCACCCGACCCCCAACTCCATGCTCTTCTGGGACATGATCGTGCTGAACGGCTATCTGTTCCTGAACGTGGTCTGCGGCTGGGCGGTGCTGCATGCCGAGTACAAGGGGGTGAAATACGCCAGGTGGGTGAAGTACCTCATCTACCTCTCCATCCCCTGGGCTGTTTCCATCCACACCGTGACCGCCTTCCTGTACTGCGGTCTGCCGGGCCGCCACTTCTGGCTCACCGCCATCCTGGCCCCGCGCTTCCTGGCCTCGGCCTTTGCCGCCGGCCCGGCCCTGCTGCTTTTGGTCGCCCTCATCATGGAGCGCACCACCAAGTTCCGGGTCGGCCAGGTGGCCAAGGACAAGCTGGTGACCATCATCGGCTATGCCGCGCTGCTCAACTTCTTCTTTGTCGGCTGCGAGTTCTTCGTGGCGTATTACAGCCAGATCCCCGGCCACATGCACACCCTCGACTACCTCTTCTGGGGGCTCAGCCATGACGGCCACACCTACAACAACCTGGTACCCTTCATGCGCGCCTCCATGCTCATGGGGCTGGTCGGCATCCCGCTGATCTTCATCGCCCGGGCCCGGCAGTCGGGCGGCCTGCTGGCTCTCTCCTGCATCCTGCTCTTCCTCTCGCTCTGGATCGACAAGGGCCTCGGCCTGGTGCTCGGCGGTTTTGTGCCGACCATGATGGAGGGAGTGACCGAGTACTACCCCTCGGTGCAGGAACTGGGCATCACCGCGGCCATCTGGGCCACGGGCTTTTTTGTGCTGACCCTGCTCTACAAGGTCGCCATCGAGGTGAAGCTCGAGCAGGAAGGGTGATTCACCCGACTGCGCGCGATACCGTCGATCAGGCAGGCTCCGCTCCGGCGGGGCCTGCCTTTTTTGTAGCGCCAGAAGCCGCGTGAGGCCGGGGGCGGCCGACAAAACCCTTTGCAATCAACCGAAAAGGCGGTATCCTTTGGCAGTAGAAACAAGAGGATAGCCCAGTGATTATGGTACGCAAAGCAGACCAACCGCATATCCCCACGATCCTCGACCGCATCGGCAACACGCCGCTGGTGCCGATCCGGCGCTTGAATCCGTACAAGAAGGTGCGGATCTACGCCAAACTGGAGGCCTTCAACCCGGCTGGCTCGGTCAAGGACCGCGTGGCCCTCAATATGATCGAGACCGCCGAGGCCTCCGGCGAACTCACCCCGGACAAGATCGTGCTGGAGGCGACCAGCGGCAACACCGGCATCGGCATGGCCATGGTCTGCGCGGTGAAGGGGTACCATTGCCAGCTCATCATGCCCGATTCGGCCAGCATCGAGCGGCGCAAGATCATGGAGGCCTTTGGCGCCGAGATCCTGCTCACCCCCGGCAAGAAGGGCACCGACGGCGCCATCGAGGAGGCATACGCCCTGGCCCGCGAATTCCCGGACCGCTATTTCCTCACCGACCAGTTCAACAACGAGGCGAACTGGCGAGCCCACTACCAGGGCACCGGCCCCGAGATCTGGGAGCAGACCGCGGGCACGGTGACCGACGTGGTGGGGACGCTCGGCACCTCGGGCACGGTCATGGGGCTCTCGCGCTACTTCGCCGACCAGCATCCCGGCGTGCGGGTCACGGCGGTGGAGCCCTTCCTGGGCCACAAGATCCAGGGGCTCAAGAACATGAAGGAGTCCTATACCCCCGGCATCTACGACAAGAGCCTGCCCTACCAGATCATCAACATCCCGGACGACGAGGCCTTCAAGGCCGCGCGGCTGCTGGCGCAGAAAGAGGGGCTCTTCGTCGGCATGAGTTCCGGCGCGGCCCTGTGCGGAGCCCTGGCCCGGGCGGCGCAACTCCAGGAGGAGGGGGGCGAGATCGTCGTCATCCTGCCGGATGGCGGCGAGAAATACCTCTCCACCGAGCTCTTTTTCATGCCCAAGGCCGCGGCTGCCAAAGAGAACCAACTGCGCTTCTTCAACACCATGAGCCGGAAGAAGGAGCCCTTCACCCCCAAGAACCCGAAGCGGGTCACCTTCTACGCCTGCGGGCCCACGGCCCACGAGTCCACCAATCTGGCGCACTGCCGCCGCTTCATCGTGGCCGACCTCATCCACCGCCATCTTGTGGCCAAAGGCTTTCCGGTGGAATTCTACATGAACTTCACCGATCTCGATGACAACACCATCAAGGGCGCGGAACAGAGCGGCCAGGGGCTCGCCGAGTTCACCAGCGCCTACATCGAGCAGTTCCAGCGGGATTTCGATCTCCTCGGCATGCAGCCGGCTGCCGGCTATCCCAAGGCCTCGGACCATGTGCAGGAGATGATCGACCTGGCGCACAAGCTCATGCACAAGGGCTATGCCTACGAAAAGCACGGCTCCATCTATTTCGACATCTCGAAGTTCAAGGGGTACGGGGCGCTTTCCGGGGTGGATATCGCCAAGATCCAGGTCGGCCGGACCGTGGACCTCGACAATTACGAGAAGGAAAGCCCGGTGGACTTCACCCTGCTCAAGCGTTCGACCCTGGGCGAGCTGAAAAAGGGGATCTTCTTCAAGACCGAGTGGGGCAACATGCGGCCGGGCTGGCATATCGAGTGTTCGGCCATGACCATGAAGTATCTCGGCGAGACCATGGACATCCACACCAGCGGCAGCAATCTCATCTTTCCGCATCACGAAAACGAGAATGCCATTGCCGGGGCGCTCACCGGCAAGCCGCTGGCTCGCTACTGGCTGCACAGCGAACTGCTGCTGGTGGACGGTAAGAAGATGGCGCCGGAGAACCACAATGTCATCACCCTGGCCGCGGTGCTGGCCAAAGGCTACACCGCCCGCGAGGTGCGCTTCTTCCTGCTCCGCACCCATTACCGCAAGCCGGTAAGCTTCTCCTACAAGAATCTCGACGCGGCCTGCGCCATCCTCAAAAGGCTGGACGAGTTTGTCGGCAAGCTGCTCTGCCTGCCGCCGGGGCTGCCGCATCCGCAGGTGGCGGCCTATCTCTCCGCGATGGAGGAGGCGTATCAGGCCGCCATGGACGACGACCTCAACGTCTCCCGGGCCCTGGCCGCGCTCTTCGATTTCATGAAGCGCACCAACCCGATCTTAAGCGAGGGGCAGCTCGACCGCGATCAGAAGCGGTACATCCTGGAGGCTCTGGGCAAGATCAATGCGGTATTCAACATCATGCGGCTGACCGAGTGCCCGCTGGCGCCGGAGCTGGAAAAGCTAATCCGCGAACGGGAAGAGGCGCGGCGGCAAAAGGATTGGCAGCGCGCCGATGTGGTGCGCGACGAACTGGCCCGGCAGGGCATCGCGGTGGTGGATACCGCCCAGGGGCCGGTCTGGAAGGAGAAGAGCCGGGCCTCGTGAATTTTTCGCTGCCCAGGCAACGGCAGCCAACGACTTATCGCACACTTCGCGCCCGTAGCTCAGCCGGATAGAGCACCGGCCTTCTAAGCCGTAGGTCGCAGGTTCGAATCCTGCCGGGCGCACCAAAAAAGCTAATGAAATCCGAGTGGTTGTCGCCACTCGGATTTTTTCGTTTCAGGCCCCAAAAACCTCTTTTTGGCTCCTCACTGTCCCAAGAATATCCCGGAGGCCGCATGCAATCTATCCTGAAAATCAAGTTTTGATCCGGAAATGACGTGGAAATGAATCAATATATCAAGAAAAATAAAACAGACTATAAAATATAAATACTTAAATAAAAACATTAGGATACGTAAACGAACAAAAATATTGACTTGGAAATGAACCGTGTTATCATGTGCTGATGATTCACTATCAACTCCCCCAAAATTGGATAATTTACGATAAGGCGGCCATCCTTGATGCTCTTATTCAAGCGAAGTCTGCGATGGTGTCGCTTACCAATATTCCCTATCAAAAACAATGGGCCGAGAGGCTTCAGGTCGTTCAGCTGAAGCGAGAGGTCGCGGGTACGTCGCGAATAGAAGGTGCTGATTTCACTGATGGCGAATTAGACGCAGCCTTAAATGAAACGGTTGAACAACTGCATACCCGCTCGCAACGGCAAGCAGCGGCAACCGTAAAGGCGTATCGATGGATTGCGGCGTTGGAAAATGATCGGCCTATCACGGAAGACTTAATATCAAATATTCACAAGATTATTATCACCGATGCGGACGACGACCACTGCCCGCCAGGTGTGCTACGAAAGCAAGATCAGAATGTTATTTTCGGAGTGCTTAAGCATCGAGGGTGCGAGGGGGGAGCGCAGTGTCAAAATGCATTTAGGTTATTATGCCAGGCGATTAATCAAAATTACCGCGATCATGACCCGTTGCTCCAGGCTTTGGCGGCGCACTATCATTTCGCGGCCATGCATCCTTTTCTTGACGGCAATGGAAGGACGGCAAGAGCATTGGAAGCGCTTATGCTTCAAAGAGTAGGGCTTCGAGATTCTCTTTTTATTGCTATGTCAAATTATTATTACGAGGAAAAAAATTCGTATTTGGCTGCATTGGCTGAAGTTAGAGTTAACAGCCACGACTTGACACCTTTCTTGTTATTTGGATTAAAGGGTATATACATACAATGTAATAGATTGTTTGAAGAAATAAAAAGAAATATATCTAAAACTTTATTTAAAGATGTAATGTATGATTTGTTTATTAGGCTTCAGTCAAGCAGAAAACGAGTTATCGCTGAACGTCAAATAGAAATTCTAAAAGTTTTGCTGGACAGCCCGCAAACGTTAGAAACGTTACATAAAAAGGTCGTTGTATTTTATAAGGATTTAAAAAACCCGACAAAAGCTTTTTATAGAGATTTAAATGAGCTGATTAGCTTGAGGGCTATTAGCTACACAAAACACGAAAACATTTACAACATGTTCGTTCGGTTGGAGTGGGCAACCGAAATAACAGAGTCAGATTTTTTTCAAAAATCTAAAGAATTACCCAAAGCGAAATCTCAAAGCTTTCTTTCCTGACCCCATCCCCCGCCGAGGGCCTTGTAGAGTGCGACCAGTTCGATCGCTGCCGTGCCGGTGCCCTGCGCCAGGGCATCCTCCGCGGCATAAAGGGCGCGCTGGGCCACCACCACCGCCAGAAAATCCGTTTCCCCGGCCTGATAGAGCCGGATCGCCAGCTCCACCACCTTACGGTTGGCGATCGTCGCCTCCAACAAGGCCCGGCGATGCTCCTCCTCTTTGGCGGCAGCCACCAGGGCATCCTCCACCTCGCGCAACGCCGTGAGCACCGTCTGCTGGTAAGCAAGCCCCTCCTCTTCCTGCATGGCCTTGCGCAATTCGATGTTGGCCAGGGTGCGGCCACTCTCAAAAAGACGCCAGCTCACCGAGGGGCCGAAGGACCAGCCGCGCTCGGCCCAGGTAAAAAGCGAGCCGAGATGGGTATCGGAAAAGCTGAGCGCCCCCGACAGGGTGAAACGGGGAAAGAGGTCGGCGGTAGCCACCCCGATCCGGGCAGTGGCCGCATGAAGCGCGGCCTCGGCCTTGCGGATGTCGGGCCGCCGGCGCAGAAGATCGGAAGGCAGCCCGGCCGGCACCGGCGTGACCGCTACCGGCACCGGAGCATCGGGGGTCAGTTCCGCCACCAGGGTCGCGGGAGGCTGCCCCAGCAGCACCGCCAGCGTGTGCATGGTCTGCCGTACCGCCGATTCCAGCACCGGCACCTGCGCCGCAGTGGTGGCGAGCTGCGCCTCGGCATTGCTCCGATCGAGGCGATTGACCAGACCGGCCTCGTAGCGCTGGCGGGTGAGTTCAGCGGTCTTCCGCTGGGCCGTGAGCGTTTGTCGGGCCATAGCCAGCCGCTGCTGGCCGACCCGCAGGGTAATGTAATTGCGCGCCACCTCGGCGGAGAGGCTGACCAAGACGCCGTTTTGTTCCTCGACCGCCGCGGTGAGGTCCGCCTCGGCCGCCTCGATGCCGCGGCGGGTGCCACCGAAAAGGTCGATCTCCCAACCGGCATCGAATCCGGCCTGATAAAGATCGCCCACCACCCCGACGGTGGTGCGGCTCCGTTCATGGCCGGCGGAGGCATCCAGCGTGGGGCCGATGGCGGCAAAGGCCACCCCGCGGGCCGCCCGCGCTTGGCGCACCCGGGCCGCGGCCTGGCGCAGATCGAGATTAGCCGCCATGGCCCGCTCAATGAGCGAGGTGAGTTGCGGGTCGTTGAACCCCTCCCACCAGCGCCGCAGTTCCTGGTCGGCGACGCGCGCTTCCGTTCCGGCCGGCTCACCGGTCCAAGCCGCCGGCATCTCCATGGTCGGCCGTTGGAAATTCGGCCCCACCGCACACCCCGCCGCCAGCAACGACCACAAGGCCGCCAGCCCGGCAAGGGAAGCACAGCACCTTGGCATAGCGTTCGTCCTATTCATAGCGCAGCGCCTCGATGGGATCGAGTTTCGAGGCCTTCCAGGCCGGATAAAAACCAAAGAGGATGCCGACCGAGGCCGAGACCAGCACCGCCGTGGCAATCGCCACCGGCGAGGTGGCCACCGGCCAGCGCAGCAGCAGGCTCACCAGCATCGAGCCGCCATGGCCGAGCACGATGCCCAGAGCCCCTCCCACCAGACAGAGCACCACCGCCTCTACCAGAAATTGCCGCAGGATGTCGCGGCCGCGGGCACCGACCGCCATCCGCAGCCCGATCTCCCGCGTCCGTTCCGTCACCGAAACCAGCATGATGTTCATGATCCCCACCCCGCCCACCACCAGCGAGATCATCGCCACGGCGAGCAGCAGGTTGGTCATCAGGGTGGTGGTGGAAGAGAGGGTCTTGGTTATCTCGGTGAGGTCGCGGATGTTGAAGTCGTCTGCCTCACCGGGACGAATGCGGTGGCGTTCCCGCAGCACCGTGGTGATCTGATCGATGGCCGTGTTGATTTCCGTGGCGCTCCGGGCCGAGGCCATGATCTGGTCGATGTTGGCAAAGCGGACCGGCAGGGGCTGATTCGCCTCCTGCACCGCCGAGCGCGCCGGATAAAGGCTGCTGCCGCCGGGATAGAGGTTGCCCAGGGTGTTCACCTTCTCGCTCTTGCTGCTGCCGCTGCTCTGGCTGGTGGTGAGCGAGGAGCCGGTGACCCGGTATTTGATACTGGTCCACGGGGCGAGCACGATGTCGTCCTGGTCAAGTCCCATCATGTTGGCGCCCTTGGCCGGCAGCACCCCCACCACCCGGAAGGCCACGTTCTGGATGCGCACCTCCTTGCCGATGGGTGATTCGCCTTCGAAGAGTTCGCGCACCAGGGTCTGGCCCAGGATACAGACCTTGTTGCCGTTCATGACGTCGCGGTCGGAAAAGGGCTCGCCCGCGGCCAGCGCTCCCCAGTTCCGGACATCGAGATAGGCAATGGTGGTGCCGTAGATGTAGGTGGGAATCCAGTTGCGCCCCCCGTAGACGATCTGGGTGCGGGCCCGCACCATGGGGGCGGCGTTCTTCACTGCCGGGCAATCGCGCAGGATCGCCTCACTATCCTCCGGGGTGAGGGTGGTGGCCGTGCCGGCGCCGAAGGTCACCCCGCCGCTGGAGGCAGCGCCCGGCCGGATCACCAGGACATTGGCGCCCATGCTGGCGATGGTCTTCGCCAGGGCGGCCGAGGAACCGGTGCCGATCTCCATCATGGCGATCACCGCGCCGACGCCGATGACAATACCCAGGGTAGTGAGCATCGCCCGCATGGGGTTGCGCCGCAAGGCGCGGAAGGCGGTGCGGGCAGTGACATAGATCATGCGCCCTCCCTCCCGGTCGCCTCGGCAAAGGCGCCGTCCATGATCTGGCCATCCTGGATGTGGATGATCCGCTGGGTATGGCTCGCCACCTTGGGATCGTGGGTCACCATGATGATGGTGATCCCCTCCTCGACGTGGAGCTGTTCGAACATCCGGAGCACCTCCTCGCTGGTCCGCGAGTCGAGATTGCCGGTGGGCTCGTCGGCAAAGAGCAGCGGCGGCCGGTTGATGAGCGCCCGGGCGATGGCCACCCGCTGCTGCTGGCCGCCGGAGAGCTGGGAGGGTTCATGGTCGAGCCGGTCGCCAAGGCCAAAACGCCGGAGCATCTCAGCGGCCCGCTCCCGGGCCTCGTGTTCGGTAAGGTGATGCGCGCCATAGGCCAAAGGCATGGCCACGTTGTCCAGGGCGCTGGTGCGGGGCAGCAGGTTGAAGCTCTGGAAGACAAAGCCGAACCGGCGGTTGCGCAACAGCGCCCGCTCGTCGGCAGTCAGCCGCGACACTTCCTGGCCCTCGAACCAGTATTCGCCCGAGGTCGGCCGGTCGAGGCAGCCGAGGATGTTCATCAGGGTACTTTTGCCCGAACCCGAAGAGCCCATGAGCGAAACCGACTCGCCCCGCTCGACGGCGAGCGACACCCCGCGCAACACCGGCACGGAGAGCTCGCCGAGTTGATAATCTTTGCAGATATCGCGCAGTTCAATGAGCGGCATGGCGACCCTGGTTACTGCTGCCGCTGATTCTGGCGGCTCCTGCCAAAACTCGGCGTAAAGGGATTGCCGCCTTCGCTCTTCCGGTTACCGTTTGCCGATGGCTGGACGCCGATCACCACGGCCATCCCTTCGTGCAGCCCATCGCCGGTCACGGCGGAGAGTTGGCCGTCACTCTGCGCTATAGTGACGGCGAGTGGCCGCACCTGGCCCCCATCGAGGACCCAGAGCGTGCCGGGCCGCGGCGCGGCTGCGCCTTCCTTCTTTTTGCCGGCATCCTTACCCGGCCGTCCCTCCTTCTCCGTCTTGGACAACGCGCCGCGGAAGCGCGACACCACCTGCCCGGGGTCGGTCGGAGTCCAGCGCAGGGCCGCATTAGGTACCAGCAGGGCGTTGGCCACCCGCTCCAGTTCGAACTCGACATTGGCGGTGAGGTAGGGAAGCAGGCGGCCGTTGCTGTTGTCGGTGACGATCTCCACGGTATAGGTCACCACGTTCTGGTTCATCGCGGCATTGAGTCGCACCTTGCCGACCTCGCCGCGGAAGGTCTCGCCCGGGAAGGCATCCACCGTGAAATGAACCGGCATCCCCGGATGGATGCGGCCGATATCCGCCTCGTTCACCGCCACCCAGACCTGGATGCGGGTGAGATCCTTGGCGAGCAGAAAGAGGCTCGGGGCGTTCAGGCTCGCCACCACGGTCTGGCCGATGTTGACCCGGCGGTCGATGATCACGCCGTCCACCGGCGAGACGATGGTGCAATAGCCGAGATTACGCTGGGCCCGCCTGAGGGTCGCCTCGGCCTGGCGGATGGCGGCCCTGCTCACCGCCACCTGCGCCACTGCGGTCTTGTAGGCGGATTGATAGGCATCGTAGCTGCTCTGCGACAGGGCCTCGGAGGGGCCGAGTTTCTGCGCCCGTTGCCAATCCCGGCCTGCCCGGAAAAGATCGGCCTGGGTACGCTGCAAGCCGGCCTTGGCCGAACCAAGCTGGGCCTCGGCCACCGCCACCTCGGCGCTATAGAGCGAATCATCGATCCGGGCCAGAACCGTACCTGCCGTCACCTTGGAACCATAGTCCACGCTCCCGCCCTTGGCGTCCTGACCAAAGGCGACGATGCGGCCGGCGACCTGGGCGCCGACATCGATCACCTCCTCCGGCTCGACGGTGCCGGTGGCATTGATGGTGACGAGAAGCTCGCCACGGGTGACCACGGCGGTACGGAAGAGGGCGGCCTGGGCGCGCTGGCTCCGCCATTGCCACGCGGCAACAGCGACCATCAGCAGCAACACCACCACCACCGGCACCGCGATTTTCAAGGACGGTTTTTTCAGGGGCAGACGTTTCATGGCTCTCCTTCCGGCAAGGCCTGCACGCAAACGCCGTCAGGCGCTCTCCTCCTTTTACCATAGAGCGAAAAGACGCGCCACGGAGTGGCCAAAGATTCCGGCAGGAACAACTAGCGAGGAATCGTGGAAGGCTGGTAACGCAGGCCGCTGGTGTGCGGGGTGGCGTCGCGGGCGACAAGAACCGGCGTGCCGGCCAAACGGATGCGAAATGGTTGCGGGGCCGTGGCATGGGGCACGGCAGGAGGTGGCGCTGGGATGGCGGACTCGACGATAGCGGCCGCCGTGGTCTCCGGCGCCGCGACAACAAGGCTGTCCAACGGCTCGGGCTCGCCGAGGCCATAGGCCGGCTCGGCGCCTCCGGCCGCCACCATCGCCGGCCACAGCAGGGCAACCCACAGAGATCCCGACAGCATGACGCGCATCGCTTTTTCCTTGCGTGATGGCGGCTGAGCGACCATGATACAGCCGTGGCGGCCGCGCCCCCTTTCCAGCATCCTTTTCGGCCGTCGACCAGCAAAACTTGACGGAGGTTCCCTATGTATGACTTCACCTTCCACAATCCCACCAAGATCATTTTCGGCGCCGACACGGAACAGCAGATCGGGCAAGAACTCGCGGCCGCCGGCATCAAAAAAGTGCTGCTCCTTTCGGGGCAGGGATCGGCCAAGAAAAGCGGCCTGCTTGATCGCGTGATAGCCTGCCTCACCGCGGCCGGGATCACCTTTGTCGCCCTGGAGGGTGTGGTCTCCAACCCGATGCTCTCCCATGCCCGCCAAGGCGTGGCACTGGCAAAAAAGGAAGCGGTGGAGGCGATCCTGGCGGTGGGCGGCGGCTCGGTGCTCGATGAGGCCAAAGCCATTGCCGTGGGCGCGACAACCGAAATCGATGTCTGGGAGTTTTTCACCGGCCGGGAGGTAACTGCCGCGCTGCCGGTCTTTGCCATCATGACCATCGCCGCCACCGGCAGCGAGATGAACAGGAACGCGGTGCTCACCAACGAGGCGACCCGCCAGAAATACAACATCGCCTCCATCCATGTGCACCCGCGGGTCTCGATTTTGAACCCGGTGCTCACCCACACGGTGCCGCCCGACTACACCGCTTACAGCGCGGTGGACGCCATTGCCCACGTGCTCGAAGGCTACTGCACCAAGCAGCCCGGCACCCGATTGCAGGACCGGTTGGTGGAGAGCATCGTCAAAACGGTGATGGAGACCACCGACCTCATCCTGCAAAATCCCAACCACGCCGAGGCGCGGGCCAGCTTCATGTGGGCCGCCACCCTGGCCCTGAACGGCCTGACCCCGGCGGGCATCGGCCCCTACTCCTTTCCCAATCACATGATCGAGCACTCGCTCTCCGCCCTCTACAACATCCCGCACGGCGCCGGGCTTGCCATCGTCATCCCGGCCTGGATGCGCTGGTATCACAGCCGCAACCCTGAGCAGTTCACCCGTTGCAGCCGGGAACTCTTCGGCTTGCCGACTCCGGCGGCCGGTATTAATGCCTTGGAGGAATGGTTCCGCGAGATCAAGGCGCCGGTACGCTTGGGCGAGGTGGGGATTCCAGCCCGCGATATTCCCATAATCAGCGAGAATGCCCATGGCCTGGCCCGGCAGTGGGGCATCGCCGAACTCTATACCCCGGCGGCCATCGGCGAGATTCTGCAGCTGGCGGTTTAGTAGGCCATCGCCTCCAGCAACGCGAGGGCGCGGATGGCATGCCAGCTCGCGTCGAGGAAGGGGGCCGCCCCGGGGTTGCGGGCAAAACCGCCGGCGCCGGTCTGGCAGGAGATCACAAAAGCGCGGGCCGCCGCCGGGTCCGCCGGTTGCGTATCGAGCAGGGAGAGCGCGGCCAGGGCACCATGGCAGTTTTCGATGAACGAGGTGGTGCCGGGAAAAAAGCCAAAGCCACCATCGCCGTTCTGGCTCTGCCTAAGCCACTCGGCCAGTTCGGCCGCCTCAGCCACCGGCTGGCCCAGGAGTGCTTTGACCGTGAGCAGCATCCGGACATGGTCCACCGCCCGGCGTTCCGGCAGCACCAGCACCGGCGCCGGTCCCAGCCACTCCGCCACCGCGCTGCCCATCACCTCGTGGGCCAGCCGGGCCACATAGTAGCTGGTCTCCAGCGACGGGGTGGTGGCGATGGCAGCCGCGGCATAGTGCCGCGCCCGCTCCGCCTCCACCGCTAACCGCAACCGCCGGCAGGTGGCGAGCACCTGGAAGGTGGTGGCCAACCCCAGCCACGGCCGGGTCCGCACCCGGCCAAGATACCCGGCCAGGGCGGTATCGCCGGTCGGTGGCTCAGGCACGGGGGCACGACCGCTTACGGCGGCAAACAGCTCCACCGCTTCGTAGGTGTCCTCCACCGTGGCGGGCAGTTCATGGGTGGCACCGTAGCCGCCGGTGGCCTTGCGCCGCTCGGCGACAAACTCAACCAGCTTCACATAATCAACTGTGCGAGCCATCTCTCCCTCCCTGCCCGGCATCTGCCGCTGATGCCAGCATAGCAGCTGCGGTCGCGAAAGTCAGGCGCCAGCTTCTGGCAGCAGCACGATGCGCTGACGAGGCGCCACGCCCTTCTCCTGCTCGGGCAGGAAGCAGAGCACTCCGCGGGCGGGCGGATCGGCAAAACCCACCGTTGCAAGCAACTCCCGGCCAAATGACGCAAAGACCGCGCGCTTGAAGAACTCGCTGCGGGTTTGCGGGGTGAAAAACGGCGGAGAGTCCGCCGGGAGGGAGTGCCATATGTGGTCGCGAGTCTCTTTCAGCGGCAGCGGCTCCAGGTGGGCAGGCACAAAACGGTGGCCGCAGGCCAGCCAGTCATAGCGCAGGAGATCAAGAAACAACGCGCGGTCCCGCCTCGTGGCGGCCAGTTCCGCCAGCACGGCGCTGAGCGCCTCCTGCGTTTTGGCGTGGCCAAAGCGTCTTGCCGCGCGGCACTGCGCGAGCAGTTCCATAAAGAAGGCAAAGGGATCGGGTTCCTGTTGCCGGAAATACCCGAACAGGGCGCAAAAATAGCGGTTGTTGCCGAAGGCCTCCACAATCTCGCCGAACCAGTAAAGTTCACTGAGCGCGGCATGATCGAGCCAGCGGTTGGCCAGCAGGCCATAGGGCGGCTCGGCGCCGGCAACGAGGCCGTACTCCTCTGCTTTATCCGCCAGGGGGGTGCCGGGCAGCACCTTGAGCAGCCCCATCTGGAGGTAATGGGGGGCGAGGGCAAAGGCCTCGTTGAACGACTGCCGGAAGCTCTCCCTGGTCTCAAACGGCAGGCCAAGGATGAGATCGAGATGCAGGTGGATGGTCTTCATGGCCACCAGCGCCCGCAGGTTGGTCATGGCCCGCGCCAGGTCCACCCGGCGGTTGATGGCGGCGAGGGCCGGGCCGTGGGTCGATTGCAGGCCGATCTCGAACTGGAAACGGCCGGGCGGCACGGTGCGCAGAAAATCGAGCATCTCTGTGGTGAAAAGGTCCGGCGCGATCTCGAAGTGGCAGAGGGTCTCCCCCGGCTGGGCGGCCAGAAAACGCCAGATGGCCAGGGCCCGCTCCGGGTCGGCGTTGAAGGTGCGGTCCACAAAGCGGAGCATCCGCGGCCGGTGGGCGAGAATCCGGCCAAGTTCGGCGAGCACCATCCCCAGCTCCTGCTGCTGCACCCCGCGCTGGGCGGCCGAGAGGCAATAAGAACAGGCAAAGGGGCAGCCGCGCGAGGATTCGTAATAGATGTGGCGGTGGCGGAGTTCGCCGCTAAAATCCTCGTCCCGGTACGGCATGGCAAAGGCGGCGGAGCGGTCGCCGTGATATGTCGAGGCAAGGCGGCCGGCAACCAAGTCGGTGTAAAACCCCTCCGGCAATCCCTCCACCGGGCCGTGCACCACGGTGGCGCCCACACCGGGCGGCAAATCGAGCCACGGCGCCTGCGGCCCACCGATCACCAGCGGGGTTTGCGGGAAGAGCTGACGCAGGTCGATGAGCAGCCGCCGCAGAAAGGCAGCGCTCCAGATATAGGCGGAGACGAAAAAAGCGTCCGGCTGGTCCGCGGCAACGGTGAGCAGGGTCTCGTGGTAGGGGTCGTTGATGGTGTGCTGCTTTAAACGGATTATCGCCTCGGACAGCCGTGCCGCCAGCGCATTGCGGACATAGAACAGCGCCGGGGCGGAGTGGGTATAGCGGGCATTGACAGCGAGCAGGGTTATTTTCATTGCCAAATATCGTGCTTTTGAGCATCATAAGGTGGTTTGCTGATGATACCGGGTTCGCCCCGGTTTGACAACCAGCCGGCCGCCCTAGGCCGGCAGAACCAGATACAGACGCCATGCTGCCCTATCCTGCCATTGATCCGGTCATCGTCCAGTTCGGACCGCTCCAGGTCCGCTGGTACGGCCTCATGTACGTGCTCGGCTTTGCCGCCTCCTACCTCCTGGTGCACCGCCAGATCAAAAAATATCGTCTCACCCGCCTGGGCGAGCACTTCGAGAACCTGAACCTGGCGCTCATCGTCAGCCTGGTGCTCGGCGCCCGGCTCGGCTACGTGCTCTTCTACAATCCGGCCTATTACCTCGCCCACCCGTTGGAGATCCCGGCCACCTGGCAGGGTGGCATGTCGTTCCACGGTGCGCTCATCGGCCTGCTCGTCGGCGGCTACCTCTACTGCCGCCGGGCCGGCCTCGATTTTCTCCAGACCGCCGACGTCTACATCGTCACCACCCCCATCGGTTTGGGGCTAGGACGGCTCGGCAACTTCATCAACGGCGAACTCTTCGGCCGCATCGCCGACGTGCCGTGGGCCATGGTCTTTCCCCAGGGCGGGCCGCTGCCCCGCCATCCCTCCCAGCTTTATGAATGCCTGTTGGAGGGGGTAGTGCTCTTTACCCTGCTGTGGAGCGCGAAAAACGCCTACTGGCAACGGAGTTGGCAACGCGGCAGCCTGCTCGCCCTCTTTCTCATCGGCTACGGCGTAATCCGCACGGTGGTGGAATTCTTCCGCGAACCCGATGCCCAGCTCGGCTTCCTCTTCGACCTGCTCACCATGGGTCAGCTCTTAAGCGGGCTGATGATCGCGGCCGGACTGCTGCTCCTTCTCCGCCGGCCGCTTGCCAAGGCCACGCCATGATACCGGCCTGTTACCGGAACCCCCTCTCTGCTGGAGCCGCCCGCATGAACCGACACCCCGCCTTCTTCCGGCTGAAACTGTTTCTTCTTTTCCTGATCCCTGGTATCATTGCCGCCATGCAGACGCCTCTCGTTGCCAAGGAAATCGCCCCCCACCTCCACAAGGCCCGCCTGCCGAACGGCCTCTCGGTGATCGTCAAAGAGACGCCGGGGACTCACGTCGCCACGGTGCAGCTCTGGGTCAAGGCCGGCAGCATTTACGAGTCGCCCAAGGAAGCAGGCATCACCCATCTCATCGAACACATGATCTTCAAGGGCACCCCGACCCGGCCGCCGGGCCAGGTGGCCGGCGAGATCGAGGCGGTGGGCGGCCGCATCAACGCCTATACTTCTTACGAATACACGGTCTACCACGCCACGCTCACCGCCCGGCACTGGCCCACGGCGCTGGCGGTGCTCACCGACGCGGTGCTCAACTCCACTTTCGACCCCGCGGAACTGGAGCGTGAGAAGTTGGTGGTGCTGGAAGAGATCCGCATGCGCCGGGACCGGCCCAGCATCCGGCTCTATGAAGAGCTGATGGCCACGGCCTACACCACCCACCCCTATCGCCTGCCGATCAGCGGCAGCGAGGAGAGCGTGACCGCCATCGGCCGCGACGACATCCTCGCCTACCTGGCCAACCATTATATCCCGGAAAATTTCACCGTGGTGGTGGTCGGCGACGTAGCGGCGGGCGAGATCATGCAGCAGGTGGCCGATACGCTGGGCAAACTGCCGCGCAAGGGAACACCCGCCCCGGAGATGGCGCAGGAGCCGGTGCAGCAGGCGCCGCGAGCCTTCCTCAAAACCGACGCCATCAACCAGACCCATCTCGCCATCTCCTTCCCCATTGCCGCCTTTGCCCACCCGGACACCCCGGCGCTCGACGTGCTGGCCCATATCCTCGGCAACGGCGAGGTCTCCCGGCTCTACGAGG
Source organism: Deltaproteobacteria bacterium (assembly GCA_021802775.1). Taxonomy (GTDB): domain Bacteria; phylum Desulfobacterota; class Desulfobulbia; order Desulfobulbales; family Desulfurivibrionaceae; genus JAJZRJ01. The sequence continues at coordinate 19,818 of JAJZRJ010000013.1, read as the reverse complement.
CCCTGCGCAACGAACAGGGGCTGGTCTACCGCATCGATGCCTCGGCCTTTACCCCGCGCGATCCGGGGCTGCTGGAGATTACCGCCGTACTCGATGCGCCTAACGCCCAGGCCGCGCTCAAGGGGGCGCTGACCGAGGTCTTCCGGATGCGAACCACCCTGGTCAGCGCCGAAGAACTCGCCCGCGCCAAGCGGAACCTCGAGAGCGACTTTGTCTTCAACCTGGAAAAGGCCGAGGGCCAGGCCCGGGTACTGGGCTCCTTCGAGATGCTGACCGGCGACCCGCGGGAAGAGGAATACCTCAACCAGATGCGCGCCGTGACCCGCGAGGATGTGCAGCGGGTGGCAAGCAAGTACCTTCAGCCCTCCCGGCTCACCGTCGGCTTCATCACGCCTGACGAGGGCGGGGTGACGCTGCCGGCCGCCACCCTTACCGCCCTTATCGCCGAGGCGGAGGCCAGCGCGCGCCAGCAACAGGCGACGGTGGCCGCCATCACCCGCGGCAACGGCGCCGGCACGCTGGTCAACTATCGGCTCATGAACGGCATTCGCCTGCTGATCCGCGAAAATCCGGGGATTCCCACCGTTTCCATGCAGGCGGTCTTTCCCGGCGGTCTCCGCAGCGAGACCTTGCGGACCAGCGGCGCCTTCGCCTTCTTGAGCGAACTGCTGCCCAAGGGCACCGAGCGCATGAACGCCCAGGAGCTGGCCCGCACCATAGCCGACATGGCTGGCAGCATCACCGGCTTCAACGGCAAGAACACCTTCGGCATCAAGGCCGATTTCCTCGCCCGCTTCAGCGACGAGGGCCTGGTGCTGCTGCGCGACATCATCCGCACCCCGGCCTTTGATCCCGAGGAGGCGGAAAAGGTGCGGCCCGAACTCCTGGCCCAGCTCAAAAACCAGGAAGACTCCCTGCCCTCGGTGGCCTTCCGCGAGTTCAACAAGCACCTCTTCCAGGGTCATCCCTACGGCCTCAATACCGCCGGCTCGGAGGAGGCGCTGCGCTCCTTCACCGTCGAACAGTTGCGCGCCATCTATGCGAAACACGCGCGGCCCGACCGGCTGGTGTTGGCGGTGGCCGGCGACGTGAAGGCGGAACGGATCAAGGCCGAGGTGGAGCGCTTCTTCGGCGACTGGCCGTTGCCGCCGGCACCGGCCTCGGCCCTCGCCGAAGAAAGCCAACTGCTGCCGGAAGCCCCTTATTCGCCCCGGCTGGTCAAGATTCCGCGGAGCAAGGAGCAGGTGCACATCATCGTCGGCTTCCTCGGCACCACGTTGACCAGCCCGGACCGCTACGCCCTTGAAGTGCTCGACACCGTGCTTTCCGGCCAGAGCGGCCGGCTCTTCACCGAGCTGCGCGACAAGCAGAGCCTGGCCTACAGCCTCTCCTCCTTCTCGCTTTTCGGCACCGACACCGGCTCCTTCGGCATCTACATCGGCACCAGCCCGGACAAGCAGGAGGCGGCGACGCGCGCCATCTGGCAGGAACTCTACCGCGTCCGCGAGAACGAAATCAGTCCGGCGGAACTTGACAAGGCCAGGAACGTGCTGATCAGCAACTACCAGTTGGGGTTGCAGACCAACAACGCCCAGGCCATGGAAATGGCGCTCAACGAGATTTACGGGCTGGGCGACGATTACGGCAGCCGCTACGTGCAGGCCATCGAACAGGTCTCGGTCGCCCAGGTGCTGGCGGTGGCCCGCAAGTACATCCAGCCCGACCACCACGTGATGATCACCGTGGGAAACGAGAGCGCCGCCCGCGAGACCTCCCCGGAACCCTCGGCCGCGCCCGAACCTCCCGCAACGAGCCCGCCATGACCAATGCCATGCAGCAGTTGATGATCGCCCCTTCGATTCTCTCCGCCGACTTCGCCCGGCTGGGCGAGGAAATCGCCGCCGTGGAACAGGCCGGCGCCGAGGTTATCCACATCGACGTGATGGACGGCCACTTTGTGCCGAACATCACCATCGGCCCGCTGGTGGTGCAGGCGGCCCGCAGAGTGACCAGGCTGCCGCTCGACGTGCACCTGATGATCGAGAATCCCGACCGGTATCTCGACGCCTTTGCCGAGGCCGGGGCGGACTGGATCACCGTGCATGTCGAGACCGGCTACCACCTGCACCGCACCGTGCGCCGCATCCGCGATCTGGGCAAGAAGTGCGGGGTGGTGTTGAACCCTGCCACCCCGCTCGCCACCCTCGACTATCTGTTGGCAGAAGTGGATCTGGTGATGCTGATGAGCGTCAACCCCGGCTTTGGCGGGCAGTCCTTCATTCCCTCGGCGCTGGACAAGGTGCGGGCCTTGAAGGCGTTGATCGATCAACGGGGGCTGGCGGCGGGCATCGAGGTGGATGGCGGCATCACCCCGGCCACCATCGGCGAGGTCTACGCGGCCGGGGCCAACATCTTCGTGGCCGGCTCAGCGGTGTTTGGCAAGCAGGATTACGCCAAGGAAATCGCGGCGCTTAAAACCAACTGCGGAGCCGGCAAATAACGCGGCGGCACTCCCGCCCTTCCCGGCGTGCTGTCCCGCCGCCGCGCCTCATTCCGTCAACGATACCGGATGGAAGGCAGAATCCGGTTGATGACCCAGAAAAACAAAAACGGCATGCCGGCCACAGTAAGCGCCCCGAATAACCCCTCTTTGTAGGTCTCGATATCGTGCGGAACGATGGGCAGGTGGTAGTGCATGTATCCTGCAAAGGAGAGGGAAAATGCCTGACCGCCGATCACTACGTTCCACCGCATCATGAAAACCCCGTAGAGAACGAGCATCAACGCCACCACCGTCCGGCCGATGGTGCGTTTGGGCAGGAGCATCAAGACGAACGGCACCAGATTGCCGAGCCCGTACTGAAGCACGAAGATGTTGAGAAAATCCTTGCCATACATGACCGAACGCAGGATATCCCATGACTTCATCGCGGTATAGCCGCGGAAGACGAGATCCAGCAACTCCAGGCTGATGGCGGCCACCAGAAAGCCGAGCAGATATCGGGCCGCCTTGTTGACCACCTCCAGTTCCGCGCCGGCGATGGCGGCCGCTTCGGCGACACCGTCCGCATAGCGGCGTCGCCGCCAGAATTTCTGCCACTCCATGATGACGATATAAGTCAACATACAGAGGGCGATGCCGGAAACCACCGCCGACATGATGAAGATTACCGGCATCAGCGGCGACATCCACAGGGCATTGGCCTTGACCGAACCGAAAATAAATCCGGCATAGCCATGCAGAAAGCAGGCTACCGGAATTCCGACCGCGGCCAGCAGTTTTACCGCTTTTTTATCCTTGGCCAGCGCCTCCGCGCTCAGGTCATGGGCTCCCAGGGAAAGAAGCCGATACAGAGAGCGCTTCAACGCTACGCTCACCCCAGGCTGGCCGGTGAGCACCGCCACCTGCTCCACGATGAACCGCCGATAGACAAACCAGATTTCGCTGACCACGATCATGCCGTAGGTGGAAAACACGATACCGAAGGCGGCGATGGCCGAAGTGAAATGCGGGGTAAAAAAGATCTGGGGGCCACGCCAGGGTTGTTGCAGATGAAACATCAAAGGCAGCAACGCCGCAGGCAGCAACGCCAGGGAAAACACCAGGGAAAATCGCGCCAGATCCTTCAGGTCTTTCTGGCCGAAGACGTGGTACAGCGAGGACAAGACAAAGGCTCCCGCCACCAGGCCGGTCATGTAAGGATACATGACAATCTGAATGGTCCAGTAAATAAACTCATTCGGATAGACAAACAGCTCCTTTGACGTCCATTCCAGGCCATGCACAACCATCTCCGTCGCCATTGCCCTACCTCACCTCGGTGTCCAGGCCAAGATAAAAAACCTGGGGTTTTGTGCCATATTCGTCTTTAAGCACCGCCACCCGTTCGGTCATGATCGCGCGCGTGACCGGGTCGCTGGGGTCTTTCAGATTGCCGATCCGGCGGGCGCCAAAGGGGCAGGCCTGCACACAGGCGGCAGTGAGCCCCTTGGTGATCCGGTGATAGCAAAAAGTGCATTTGTCCACGACGCGATGTTGCGGGTGAAAAAAACGCACGCCGTACGGGCAGGCCATGATGCAGTACCCGCAACCGATGCACCAAGAGCGATCCACCAGCACTACGCCATCGCGGGTTTGGTAGGTGGCGCCGACCGGGCACACCTGCACGCAGGCCGGATTGTCACACTGATTGCAGAGCTTGGGCACAAAAAAGGCCTTGCTGATGGAAGAGGAATCGATCACCTGACCGTCGATCCGCGGGGAGACAAAACCATCCCGGCCGCCCTGCGGTGAATCGATATGGGTCTTACCCTCTTCGGTCACCACATACCGCTCGACCCAGGTGCGGGTCACCGGCGCCGCATAGGGCACTTCATTTTCCTGTTTGCAGGCCGCGACGCACAATCCGCAGCCCACGCACTTGTAGGTATCCACCAGAAAGACCCAGCGGGTGGCTGCATCGCCGATGCCGGCCTGCACCTGGGCCGGGCGCAAAAATCTGAAAGCGCTCAGCGGCACGCTTGCCGCAATAATACCGGCGACCGAACCCTGCAAAAATTTTCTTCGCGTGCTGGCCATTACGACACCTCCACCTCGGGTTTGTGGGGATTATGGCATTCGCTGCACAGGGCCTCGGGGTAGTGGGTTATCGGGTCAATGCCTTTAAGCGTTCCGCGAAGTGAGGTCGGATAAGGGAGCCGGGCATGACAACGAAGACAGAGTTCGCGGCTGCGATTGATCGGCAGCGCCGCAGGGGAGTCGGGATGGGCCAGGGCCGGGCCATGGCAATTTTCACACTGAATGTTCCGGTGCAAAGAAGTACCCGCCGCGCTGGCCTCATCCTCGTGACACTGCCCGCACTCCGCCTTGCCCCGGTATTTCACCGGCACCGCGCGCCACTCCTCAATGTTGCTCAAGCGGTGGAAGCCGTAGGTAAAATTTCTGCCGTGCACCCCAAAATCGTCCGGCACCATGAATTGGCGCAGCAACAGCACCAGGCCGACGACCCCCAACGCCACCCAGAGCGGGCGCAGCACGTGGTTTTTCATCACCACCTCCTTGGGATAAGCAAAAACCCCTTTTTATCGCATACCACAATGTGGTATTCTTACGCAAGGATGTTCACGGTTTTCAATAAGAGCGGGATCTCCCCATGAAAACACCAGCCACGGGCGACATGACGATACGCGACGAACTGGACCGCCTTGCCGCCGAAGTAGATCACCTGAAATCCCGGGTGCGAGAGCTGGAAGACCAGTTGCCGCAACGCACTGCTCCCCGGACGTCCCACTCCGCGGTATCACATCGCCCGCCGTCAACGGCGCCCGCCGGCACGGCCCACGGCCAAACGAACCTCACCGAAGATTTCTGGCTCTGGCTGGGCCGGGCTTCTCTGCTGCCGCGAATCGCGGCCATTTCCTTTGCCCTGGTCATCGCCTTGCTGCTGCGTACCCTGACGGACAGCGGGGCTCTCGCCGTGGGCGCCGGCACCTTTATCGGCCTCACCTATGCGGCCCTGCTCCTGGGGGCCGGGGCCTGGCTCCAGGTTCGTCGCCACCCCCTCGGCCCGGTGTTGCCAGTCTGTGGCGCCATTCTCATGTTTCTGGTCATTATCGAAACCCACGCGCGCTTTGCGACGCTCCCGGCGGGCCTCGCTTACGCCTTGTTGCTTGCCACCATGCTGCTCTTGTCCCTGCTGGCGGAGCGTCACGACGTGCCTCTGTTTGGTTTTATCGGCATCGTCGGTGCGAGCCTCAGCGCCTACGCCATTGATTTTCCCGATCCAAGCTTCATCGCCCTGGGTTTTTTCCTGCTGTTCGCCAATATCGCCGCCTATATTCTCGCCTCCCTGCCGCGCCGTGGTGAACTGAATCGCTGGGTCATCGTTCTGCTCACCGGTTTTTTCTGGCTGCACTGGGTGGCCAAGCTCGGCAAGGCGTTGACAGCCCCGGCGGACTCGCTTGCCGCCCTGGACATCGCCTGGTTCCCGCCTTTCCTTCTGCTCTATGCCATGCTCTATCTCGGCGTCACGGCACACCGCATCTTTGTGCTCGGTCGCCTGACCAGCCTGGACTCCATCCTGCCCACCGCCAGCGGACTGCTGTTCTACCTGGCCGCCAAAGCGATTCTTGTTCCCTCGGCCGGGATCGGCTTGGCGGGCCTGGGCTGGACCGCGTTGCTCTTTCTGGCAGCCACGCTGGCAGCGCATCGCGGCAAGGAAAGCGGCAAGGGCGCCTGCCTCTTCACCTTTGCCGGCGCCGCCTTGCTGCTGGCCGCCACCCCGGACCTGGTTCCCAATCTGCTGCTGGCCTTACCGCTCTGGTCCCTGGGCGGGCTCTTCCTGGTGCGGCTGTCCGGGTATTGCGAAATCGGCGGCATTCGCCTTGCTTCCTATCTGTTGCAGGCTGCCGCCGGGGTCTCCGGATTTGCGACGGGCAGCTTTTCCATCGCCGCCGCCAATCTGCCGTTGAGCCTGACGGTTGCCGCCGCCCTCACGCTGATGGCTGCTTTCCATTATACACAAAGCCGTCGCCATCCCCTGGTGTGCAGCGCCGGTTTTTTTGCCACCGTCGATCGCCGGGATCGCTCCGCCATCGCCTTGCTCTTGATCGCAGCGGCAAACGGCTTTGCCGCGCTGCAACTGGGCGCAGCCCTTGCGCTGGCCGACCGGACCGCTGATTTTCCCAATCTCATCACCGGGCTCCGCTCCCTTTTCCTGAACAGCGGAGCCCTGTTGCTGATGATGCTGGGACTGCGGACCCAAAACCGCGACCTGCTGGCCGTCGCCCTGATCATCTTCATCGTCGCCGCGGGCAAGGTCTTTGGCTACGATCTCTTCGAGGCCCGCGGCGTGCCGCTGGTGCTCAGTGTCTTCTCCTTTGGCGCCGCCGCAGCTCTCGGCTCTCTGACGTTGCACCGCTGGCAGCGTGGCCACTTGCCTCGCGCTGCGGGTTGATTCTCTGCCGGAAACAACATACCGTTGCCCGCGCCAGGGTTTTGGGAGCCGGCAACGGCGGACAAAAAAAAGCCGGAAGGGGATTCCCCCTCCCGGCGTGTCGCATGATCCATGCGTTCGTTGTTATCTATCCGGTATCCGGCGCGACAAACATTCACCGGATGTTTCTCAATGGTTACAATCTCCCCGGATACGCTCCCATCGGCAGCGGCGGCTCCGGCGCCACTTCTCCTTCCGTCGTTCCGCGCCACAAGGCGCTCGGACTCTTCCGCTTCGCCTCCACCCCCACCGTGATGGTCCGTGAATCCCGCCGTCCGAAGGCATCGGTGACCGTTACCTGCACCACTGGCTGCGGCGCCCGTTCCCGGCTGAAATACGAGGGCATGACAAAGGCCACGGCCGAGGATTGCGGGTTCATCGGCTCCAGCATGACCGCCGTACCGCCCACCTGCTCCCACTTGAAGGTCAGGGTCTCGGGGGTCGTGCTGCGGGTGGCCCGCGCATTGAGCACCACGGTCTCGCCGATCTGATAGGCCGGGGCCAATGGCTTCAAGACCAGTTCCGGCCCAATGCCTCCGGGCACCACCCGCACCAGCAGCTGCCTGGTCTGGGAGGAGATGCCGGCCTTGTGGAAGCGATAACGAACCACCTCGGTGCCGCTGAAATAACGCCGCGGTTGATAGCGATGCCGGCTCGGCCCCATGCTGGTCAGTTCGCCGCCCTTAAGTCCGGCCTCGACGATCTCAACCTGCACCTTACTGCCGTAAGCCGAGCGGTTCGCCTTCTTCCACACCTTTTTCCAGTCGATGACGAGCGACTGACCGCTGGTGGTGGTCAGCGCCACATCCACGGCCTTGACCACCGGCTTGGCGGGCTTGACCGCCTTGCCGCCTTCTTCCTTCTTGGCCACGGCCTCCTGCTGCAGGTTGCGCCCGACGACGCGGATACGGCCCGGCGCGCTCGCGGCCTTGCCGTCAGAGGCCAGAAATTCGAGCGTGTCCTCCCCCGGGAAATCGGGATTGGGCAGATAGGCCAGGTTGGGCAGGTCGCCGGAGAGCCGGCCGTGATCCGGCGGCTTGACAATTTCAAACTGCAGCTTGTCGTTGTCGGCATCCTCGCCGGTCAACTGGATCGCGGCCGTATTGGTGGCTTCTTCAAGGCAGACCTCTCCATCCTTCACGGTCGGCGGATGGTTGGCCGGCGCCGTGGCGGCCGGTTTCGCCTGTTCCACCGCAGGCAACGGCGGTGGTGGCGGCACGGTCTTGGGGCGGGTCATGAAGTAATATGCCCCGCCACCCAGCGCCAGCATGGCGACGACAGCGATGCCTATTGTGGACTTGCTGATTGAGGATGACATGGTGGCAGACGGTTTCCCCCCCCCTTTGGTCCCGATTGATTCCTCGCCGGCGGCCAGCAGGGCGGTGAGATCCTCTTGCTGGCTCCCGGTTTCGGCGAAAATATCCTCCTCGGCGGCGGCCTTTGCGACTGGCGCCTTCTTCTCGGTCAACTCCCCGCTTTCGTCCGGAATATCGGGGATGCTGTCGTCAAAGCTGAAGGCGTCGGCGGCAAAGCCGGAGTCGTCATCAAGGGCAAAATCATCCCTGCCCGAACCTGCCTCGTGCAGGACGTCCGAAAAGGTGGTGGTCTCCGCCCCCGGTTCGCCGGCAGCCACGGTCCCGGTCGCTGCTGCCGGCGCCGAGGCGGCATCCTCGGTCGCGGCGCCCAGGCCGATGGAGCCGAACAGTTCATCCATCTCCTCCTGACTCGGCGTCTCTTCCCCTTCGGCCAGCGGCGACTCCTTGGCCGGCGAGGGGCTGGCGAAAAGGTTGTCGATGTCGGACTGATCCAGCCCCATCTCCGCCGCCGGACTGGCGGCAGGGGCCGCTTCGCCGCCGAGCAATTCGTCGATGCCGGCCTGGGAAAGGTCTTCCCCGAATTCGGCTGGCGCCGCCGGCACCGGTTGCGGCGCCGGGGCGTCTAAGTCGCCGAACAGGGAATCGATGTCCGACTGATCGAGTTCCAACGCCGCGTCCTCGGCAATCGCCGGGGCGCCGGCCGCGGTCGGGGGCGGCGCCCCGCCAAGCAGGGCGTCGATGTCCGACTGGTCGAGCTCACTGCCCTCGGCAGCCGCGCCGGCATCACCCGGTTCCTCATCAAGGTCGGCCAACCAATCGTCGATTTCGCCGCTGCTTTTTGCTTCGTCAGCCATTCGTGTCAACCCGCGTGAACGTGAGGTACGGCTACATCACCACGTAACTGTGCAGAGCCCGGTAAATCGGTTCGGACATCTCCACGGTCACCACATAGGATCGCCATTCGCCCCGGTTGTTCCGGCCGCTCATGTGGATCCGCAGGTAGCCGTCCATTTCCTGGAGCAGGCCGTGCAACCGCTGTTCCGCGGTGGCATTGGCGGATGCCGGTTGAGCCACTGCCTCGTTGTTGATGCCGGCACTCATCTGGTCGGCCAGCGTGGCACCCAGCAGGCTCACCCGGTTGGCCGTGGAAAACTCGCCCGCCACCCGGAAGGGCTCCACCGTCACCGGGGAGGTGCCGAAAAAATTGTAGAAGCGCTCCATGGCATCATCGCAGACCATGGTCACCAGATGGGAGAGCGAGGCATAGTTGCTGCCCGGCGGCTCCGGCTTGGCCATCACCGGCTCACCGTTGGCCGCGTCCGCGGCGATCGCCGGCGCAGCCCAGCCCATGCCCGCAGCCCCCACCAGCAACCAGGCCACACCAATTCGTGCCAGATCTTTCGTTGTCATCGGTGTTCCGCGCTCCCTCACTTGTGCACACCCTTTACGGCAATCTTGAATGGCGCCTCCCCTTGATAAAAGAGGCCGAGCAATTCACGATTGAGCGGCAGACCATAGCGCCAACTGGTTTTCACCTGTCCATCTTTCAGCGACACCAGGCGGCCTTGGACGATGAGGGTCTTGCGGGTGTTGGAAAAGGTGGAAACCACCACGTAATCGAGCTCCGGCGCATGGTTGGCCAGCTCGGCAATGTTGCGGGACATGATGAACTCGCCGGTCTGCGGCACGATGCTGATCTCCTTGGAGAGCCGCAGTTCGGTGACCTTGAGCCCGCGATCAGCCAGGTCGGTCAGCAGGTATTCACCCATGACTCGTCCGAACTCGCTCTCCCGTTTAAGATCGGAAAGAGGTACCGCCGAGACCACCGCGATCTTGGCGGTGAAATTGCGTTCCCCTTCCTCCTTCAGCTCGTAGAAGACCTTGCCGGCGATCTCCTTGGAGATGTCCGAGAGCATGGTCTCGGTGCCGAGAGCCTTGGAGGTGTCTGGTATGTATTGGAAGACCCGCTGATTGGTCGGCACGCGCTGTGACTGACTGACGACCGCGGGCGGTTCGGCAGCCGCGCTCTTCGGCGCTGCCTCCGGCTCCCCGCTCTTCGCCGTCTTGCTCGCGCAGGAAACGCTGCCGAGACCGAGCAGCAGCCCCATGCACCCCACCAACATCCGCACACGATATCGCTTCATTGTTTTCTTCCTCCCCTGAACCTGTGATCCTGCCCTGCGTTTATCGTCCGGGGCAGGAGATGCATTCCCCTTACCCTTTCGTTGGCATCATCCTGAATCCGTGACGGCTTCGCGTTTGATTAGGCGATATCCGGCTGTTGCCGCTGTTCAATGTCAAGGCCACCGCTTTGTCCGGGTTCACCCCGCCGCCCTGCGGGGCGACCGATAACGGCGCATCTGCCGCGTTGGCGACTCGTTGATATACCAGGTGTATCATCAACAGCGTCGCCGCCTTGCATCTGCACCGTTCTCGAACGCTCACGGATTCAGGATCATAAAAAAAACCGGCTACATCTCCAGCTGTTTCATGTAGATCGGCTCGCTCCGCTTGCGCGTGGCAAGGGACGCACTGTCGGCCAGCAGCAAATTGGCCACCTTGTTTTTCGGGATAATGGCGGTGGCCGAGGCGAGCAGCACCGAGGTGCGGTTGTCCATGATCCGGGCATTGACGATGACCTGCTCGCCGGTGACGGTATAGGTGCCGGTGAGCATGGCCGCGGCGGCCGCATCCCCGCGAAGCTGGGCCGGATCACGGGACAAGCCGAATTCGCCCCGTTTTTCCTGGACCAGCACACTGGTGCCCTTGCGCAGCTCAACCACGGTATAGCCCTGCTGCTGCAACTCGCTCATGAGCTGCTCGGCCACATAACGCCCCAGCGAGGAGGTGCGGGAAAGTTTCTTGAGATCGACAAAGGTGCAGACAATGAGACCACCGGAGAGGTCGCCGTTTTCCGGATCGGCGTCGCGCAGACTGGAAAAAAGCCCGGCCGCCAGTTTCTTGACCTGGTCGTGCAGGTCCGCGGCCTCGTTCACCGGGGGTGGGGCGGATTGAGCGACCGGGGGGTTCGGCTGCTCGAAGAGAAACGGCAGGAACGCCTGGGCCGGCCGCGGCAGACAGAACAGCATGGCCAGCAGACCGCAACAGATCATGCCGCGCCACAGCCCATGGCGCGGGAACCGCTCATTGTGCGAGTGCATATGTCTCCTCTCTCCTTGTCTCCCGGCCGGGGTCTGGCCTCCGGCCGCGCGCCGCCCCCTCAAAGGACGGTGCCGTAAACCCCAAGGGGCTTTATCCTTAATCATCGGTATAACCCATGAAGCTCTTTAATAAATATTTTTTCACGAGGGCGACGAACTCCGGCTGGTCGCGACGCAAAAAAATCATGCCTTCTCCCTGGCAGAGTGCTATATCTATCGTTCTCACCATCACCCCATGACCGCGCCATGACCATGCGAGACAAAGAGACCCTGCTTGCCGAAGAACTGCTGATTGTCAGGACCGCGGGCGAAATCCCGGAGATTGCCTTCCACAGCGCGCTCCACTATCTGACCGCCGACCCGGATGGTCCGGGACTGACGCTCGATGCCGGCGATCTGCGGCAACTCGAAACGCAGGTCATTGCCCGCTACCGGGAGATCATGCTCCGTGACCTCGATCCGGCCAACCGCGACCTTCGCCTCTATCGCGGCATCCGGCGCTGTATCTACAACTGGGAACGGCTGGGGAAATTTTGCAGGCGGCAGGGGCTGGCGCGCGACGAGGAACTGCAACGGGAAATCGCCGGCCTGCTCTGCGCCTTCCTGCACAACGAGGCGCGGGAGGTGGGGGCGGGATTGCGCCCCTCTTCGGTCAACTGCACCGCGACAGAGCTGGCCGACTTTTGCCGATTACTGGATATCGATACCAAGCACCTGCCCCTGCCGGCTGCCTGGCAGGCTCTCTGTCTGCTGCCGGAAGACTAAGAGACCGCGCCCGATCCGGCTTTGTTGCCCCTGGCCGACGCCGCTTGCTGCATGGCCGCGAAGTAGGCGACCCAGCATTGCCACGGCTTGGTGTGCAGGGTGCAGCGCTGCGGGCAAGGGTACTTTTCCACCACCATGGGGCACAGGCCCCACTTGGCGGTGCAGATATACTTGGCCGCCCGTTCGAGGGCGCGAGCCTGCGCGGTTTTTTGCCTTTTCTGAGCCATACCCCCTCCTTGCCGCAAGTATCCACGTCCGGTGTACCGACTTCCAAGATAGGGCCGCCCCGTTAGAACACCATGAGGATTCGGATAAATTCCGGTGAATGAAAAGAGGTTATGCGCTTCTGATCTTATCAAGCAGGCTGGTGGTGGAGAAATTATCCACCAGGGGGATACTGAGCACCCGGCCGCCGGCAGCCAGCACCTCGGGCGCGCCGACGATACGCTCCACCGGCCAGTCGCCGCCCTTGACCAGCACGTCGGGCATCAGGGTGGTGATGAGCCGCTGCGGGGTCTCCTCGTCGAAGATCACCACGAAATCGACGCAGCCCAAGGCGGCCAGCACCCGGGCCCGGCTCTGCTCGCGGTTCACCGGCCGGTCGTCGCCCTTGCCTAAACGCCGCACCGAGCGGTCGGAGTTGAGCCCGACGACGAGCAAGTCGCCTTCCTTGCGCGCCGCCTCCAGATAGGTGACATGGCCCTGGTGGAGGATGTCGAAGCAGCCGTTGGTGAAGACCACCTTGCGGCCCAATACTTTATAACGGGCGATGATCTCCGCCAGCGCTGCCGGCTCGATGACCCTGTCCTGGTCGTCATGGCGGTAAGGCGTCACCCCCACGGTGCGGAAACGCGCCCGCACCTCGGCGATTTTCCCCGCGTCGAGCTCCATCGCCTTCTCCTCCGCCCCTTCGCCCGCCTCGGCCAGCACGGTGCCATCCGGCCCGATAATCATCGAATGGCCGGCAAACTCGGTCTGCCCCACGATGCCGCAGGTGTTGCACCCCACCACAAAAAGCTGGTTCTCGATGGCGCGGGCCTGCAGCAGGGTGCGCCAGTGAGAGAGCCGGGCCGCGGGCCATTCGGCCGTCACCACCAGCAGCCCGATGCCCTGGGCCGCCTGGTCGCGCGCCAGCTCCGGGAAACGCAGGTCGTAGCAGACCAGCCCGCCCATGAGCCCGAGGCCGGTTGGTATGGGCTGCGGGTCATCGCCCGGTGCGAAATGCACATCCTCGGCCATGGGGCCAAAGAGCTGCTGCTTGCGGTACTGGCCGCAGAGGCCGTCCGGCTCGACAATATAAAGGGTATTATGGAGCGTGGTGCCGATCTCGGTAAGCACCGCCTCGGGCAGCGAGCCGGCAAGATGGATGTTATATCGCGCTGCCTCGGCCTGCAACTCGCGGAGCAGGCCCGGAGTTTCCAGGGCCAGGGCCGGCAGCCGGTCGTAGGCAAAGCCGGTGGCCCAGAGCTCGGGCAACACCACGATGCCGGGCCCGGCAAGATCGAGCCTGGCCAGCCCCTGGCGCACCGCCGCCAGATTGGCCGCCGGATCAGCCAGCGTGACCGTGAATTGCAGAAAGCCGGCATGATAGCGGAGGGGCGTGGTTGGGGTGGCTGTTTCCATTATTGCAGATTATCCTGAGAAAAACTCACGCCGCGTACAGCACCTCGCCCTGCCGGGCGAAATCCGCAATCATCGAGTCTCCCCGCCGCCACTCTTCCGGGGTCATCGCCACCGCCTCGACCGGAGCGTAGACCGCATAGATGGCATCGGCAAGCACCTCGACGCGCTCCCAATAACTCTTCCCGGCAAATCCCTCCGAGACCACCAGCACATCGATATCGCTCGCTTCGGTTGCCGAGCCCGTGGCCTGGGAACCATACAGGATCACCTGTTCCGGTCGGATGCCCCGCGCCCGCAACTCTTCGGTAAAACGCTCCACTATATCGATAACTGTTTTTTTATCCATTCGATTACCTCCTTGCCCCCATCGAGAATCTGCCGGGTCACTTGAGAGGAATAGTCCCGCTGCACCTTGGCGAGGTCTTCGGGATAACGAGTCGGAATGCTTGCCTTGCTCAACCTGACGATATATCGGCCAATATGATCCGGAGGCCGCACCCCCAATTTTGTCAGCAGCAACACCAGGTTATGACTTTTGGGAGGAATCTCTCGCGACCTCTCATACAGCAGGCCCTTGAGGGCTTTTTCGATGGCCAAATGACACATGAATACGGCATAGATATACTGGCCGCTTGCATACATGGCCTCTGCGGTTTCGAGATCATAATCCGCGATTGGCGAAGCCATTCCTCGGTTCTTTTCTCCATACAAAGGACTATAGCAGGCAACCAAACAGAGAGCCAAGGGTAAAAAAAGAGGCCCATGGCTTCCGGGAAAAGACAAGGCCGCACACCCTCATGCTGCCCGCCGCGCCTGCACTTCCTGGTTGATGCGCGCACCCAGTTCCCGCTCGGCCACCTTTAATTCATAGGCCGATTGCAGGGCCAGCCAGAAGTCCGGGGTGGTGCCGAAGTAGCGGGCCAGGCGCAGGGCGGTGTCCGGGGTCACGGCCCGCCGCTCGCGCACGATGTCGTTGATTCTGGGCGCCGGCACTTTCAGTTCCATCGCCAAGGCGTGGGCATTCATGCCGAGGGGCAGCAAAAACTCCTCGCGCAACACCTCACCCGGATGAATGGGACGCATTTTATTTTTCGGATTCATCTTCGACCTCTTTTAATGATAATCCACGATCTCGACCTCTGTTGCCTCGCCGTCCGCAAAGCCGAAACAAAGCCGCCACTGCTCGTTGATCCGGATGCTCCACTGCCCCCGCCGGTCGCCCTTGAGCGCCTCCACCCGATTGCC
This sequence comes from Deltaproteobacteria bacterium, assembly GCA_021802775.1. Taxonomy (GTDB): domain Bacteria; phylum Desulfobacterota; class Desulfobulbia; order Desulfobulbales; family Desulfurivibrionaceae; genus JAJZRJ01. The sequence continues at coordinate 4,713 of JAJZRJ010000013.1, read as the reverse complement.
GGGCGGGCACCGCAGATCCGCGATGGTTTTTGCCACGTCCAGCATCTGCAGTTTGCGCTCCGCCACCGCGACAAGGGTCTTAAATCGGCGCGGCGCACGTCCTTCGAACAAGGCTTGGGTTTCCTTGCAGCGAAAACTTTTGATCATGGGAAAGGGTATAACACCTATCGATAAACGTCAAGCGTTTAACGGGACACCATAACAGCCCGTTGAAAAACGGGCTGTTGGCGCCACAGGGACGTGGCCCCGAATTTTGCCGGCCCGAAAGGGCCAAGAAATTCGCGAGGTTGGCCAAAGCTCCTTTGGCCAACCGACAGTTGCAAAAGCCAGGGATGGTTTTTTCAACAGACTGTTATGGGCCTCCTTTCGCCAGCGTCAACCTTTTTCGCAAGCAGGGCCGCGGTCGCCAAAAGGAGTGCTTGACAGCGGGTGCGATCCTGCTATCTTTTGTGAGTCATTTTCCGGCGCCACGAACCAATCGAGCCAGTGCAACCGATGCCAACGATCACCTTTCTGCCCGACAACGTCACCGTCCAGGTCGAGGATGGCGAGAACCTGCTCGCCGCGGCGGCCAAGGCCGGGGTCTATATCCACGCCTATTGCGGCGGCGACGGCGTCTGCGGCAAGTGCAAGGTGCAGCTTGCGGCGGGCGAGCTGCGCTCGGACCGCGCCAATCTCAAAGCCGAGGAATACGATAAGGGGCTCCGCCTCGCCTGCCAGTCCGCGGTGGTGGCCGATGTCACCATCCGCATCCCGGAGCAGGTGAGCAAGAACGGCAAATCGCTCAAGGCCAAGCCCAAGACCACCCGCGCCATCTCGGCGCGCTCCCTCGATCATCTCATCGGCAGCTGGCAGGTGGCGCCGCCGGTGGAAAAACGCTTCCTTGCCCTGGAACCGCCCACGCTCGAAGACAACGTGCCCGACCTCCAGCGGCTGATGCGGGCCATCAAAAAGAAGTGCCACGACTGCGCCGAGCCGACCTACGATCACCCGGAGCTGCTGATGGAGCTGCCCTTCATCCTGCGGCAGGCCAACTGGCAGGTAACGGCGATCATGCTGCGCGGCAAGCGGGCCGAGGAGCCGGACCGCATCATCGCGGTGGAACCCGGCGACACCACCGGCAACCTCTATGGCCTGGCGGTGGACATCGGCACCACCACGGTCTGCGGAGTGTTGATCAACCTCAATTCCGGCGAGGTGATCGCCGAGGCCAGCGCCTACAACGACCAGATCGGCTGCGGTGAGGACGTCATCTCCCGCATCATTTATTCGCAGCGGCCCGGTGGTCTCAAGGCCCTCCAGGAAAAGGTGGTCCACACCATCAACGCGGTGATCGACACAGTCTGCACCAAGGTGATGATCAGCCCGAGCGACATCAGCTACATCATGGCCGCGGGCAACACCATCATGAGCCACCTGCTGCTGGGCCTGAATCCCAAGTTCCTGCGCGAGGCGCCCTATGTGCCAACGTGCAGCCACTTCCCGCTGACCCGCGCCGCCGCCCTGGGCATCCACGCCCACCCTTCGGTCCGCCTCTTCCTCTACCCGGCGGTGGCCAGCTACGTGGGCGGCGACATCATCTCCGGCGTGCATGCCTGCCGGATGTACAAAAGCCCGGAACTCACCCTCTTCATCGACATCGGCACCAACGGCGAAATCGTGGTGGGCAACGAGGAGTGGATGGTCTGCGCCGCCTGCTCCGCCGGCCCGGCCTTTGAGGGCGGCGGCATCAGGCACGGCATGCGGGCCAATGCCGGCGCCATCGAAAACTTCCACATCCACCCCCAGACCTTTGAGCCGATGATCATCACCATCGACCGCATCAAGCCGTGCGGCATCTGCGGCTCCGGCCTCATCGCCATCGTCGCCGAGCTGCTGGAGGCCGGGGTCATCGACCAACAGGGCAAGTTCAACCGCGGCCTCGACCACCCGCGCATCCGGGAAGGGGCGGATGGCTACGAGTACGTATTGGCCTGGGGCAAGGAAACCCTCATGGGCGAGGACATCGCCATTACCGAGGTGGACCTCGACAACCTGATCCGGGCCAAGGGCGCCATGTACGCGGGCTACGTCACCCTGCTGGAATCGGTGGGCATGACCTTCGACGACCTCGACCGGGTGATCATGGCCGGCAACTTCGGCGCCTACATCGACCTCGAACAGGCGATCTGCATCGGCTTGCTGCCGGACATCGACCGCGACAAGTTCTACTATCTGGGCAACGGCTCCATGCTGGGCTGCCAGATCAGCCTCACCGACCATGTCCGCTTCCGGGAACGGATGATCGTCAGCTCGCTCATCACCAACCTGGAGCTGTCGGAAAGCGCCCAGTTCATGAGCCACTACATGGCCTCGCTCTTCCTGCCCCACACCGACATGAGCCTGTTCCCCACGGTGCAGGCGAAACTGCCGGAGGGCCGCGGGTAACGTCCACCACGCGGGCGGCCATGGAGATCATCCCCGACCTCTCGCTCTGCCTCGCATACAGCGGCAGCCCGGAACAACTGCACGACTTTTTGGCTGCCCTGGTCGCCACCGCCGACCCGGTGGCCTGCGAGGCCATCGTGGTCTACCGCGCCAGCACCCCGCCGCCAGCCGAACTGTTTCGGACCCATCCCGCGGTGCTCTTCTTCGAGGAGCGCGACGATGCCACGGCGGTCGCGGCCATGAACCAGGCCCTGCGCCTGGCCAAGGGCCGCTATCTCTCGCTGTGGCAAGATTCCATCCGCCTCCAGCCCCGCACCCTGTATCAACTGCTGACCCTGCTCGACGACCGGCCGGAGCTCGGCCTCATCGCCCCGCGGCTGGTGACGCCGGACCACACCACCCTGATCAATGCCGGCCCCCTGCCCTCGCTCTTTCGCCACCAGCCCGATGGACAAATCCCGGCTGAACAGGCAACGCCGTTGCCCGCTGCCTGGCTTTCCGGCCAGGCGCTCATCTTCCGGCGCGAGGTGCTGGACGACATCGGCCCTTTGGACAACGGCTTCCGCGCCGGGTATGCCGACGCCGATTTCTGCCGCCGCGCCGCCCGCGAGGGCTGGCGTCTAGCCCTTGATCCGGCTGCGGTGGCGATTGACAGCACGCCGGCCGACCACCCCTCCCCCTGCGCCGGCGACCTTGCCCGCTTCCTCCTCCGCAAATGGCTGGCCAGCCGCTAACAGCCAGCTCTTCTTCTTTCTACCAACAAAATACTAATTTCCACCAATTTAGTATTTTTCTTGTTTTCCTAAAAATACTAATCTATGGTGATTTAGTATTTTAGAAAAATGATTATTCATAACAGTTCATTGTCGTTTTATTAAGATGACTTTGGCGGGGTGAAAAGACGTGAAGATACCGGAGAAGGCGCCTGACTGGCAGTCCATCTTACAGGCAAACCAAGGTTCCTTGTTTACGCTTATAATGGTTCTGGAACCAGTTATTAAAAAAGCAGACAGCGAATATCTCTACTGGGACAAATTTAAATACCTCACTTTTCCCCCTGCCATCACCCCCGAGAAGGCATGGACGGCCCTCAAATTGAGCAGAATCATCCGCGGCGTAAAAGGCATACCGCTTGCGGATCGCGAAGGAAAAAATTTCACCTATTGGATTCCTGACAATGCTCAAAAGGCCCTGCATTTTCTGGACCAAAATACTGCCGGCCAGATTTTAATCGATGAACCGGCCCTGCAAAGCGAGGAGAAACAGCGATATATCCTCAAATCGATCATCGAAGAGGCCATTACCTCCAGCCAGTTGGAGGGGGCGGCAACAACCCGAGTCGTTGCCAAGGAAATGCTGCGGTCTGGCCGGCAGCCGGCGAATCATGCCGAAAGGATGATCTTCAATAACTATATTACGATCACCAAAATTCGTGATTATGTGAATGAACCCCTCTCTGCGGAATTGCTGCTCGAGTTCCATCGTCTTATTTCAAAAGAGACGCTGGAAGCTCCGGAACAGGAAGGGCGTTTCCGGACAGCGGCAGATGGCGATATCCGGGTGTATGATGAAAAAGATCACGTGCTGCACACCCCGCCACCACCAGAAATCATCGATAAATCAATCCATCAACTCTGCAATTTTGCCAACGAGGAAGATGGTGAGGAGTTTGTCCATCCAGTCATTCGCGGCATTATCCTCCATTTCTGGCTGGCATATCTGCATCCTTTTGTGGATGGCAACGGCCGCACGGCCAGGGCCCTCTTTTACTGGTTTTTGCTCAAAAGAAAATATTGGCTGTTCGAGTATCTTTCCATCTCAAGGATCATGCGCAGGGCCTCGATACAGTATTACCGTTCGTTTCTTTATGCGGAAACAGACGACAGAGATATGACCTATTTCATCATGTTCCACCTGCGGGCCATAAAACTGGCGGTTGACGAACTGCGAATCTACCTGAAAGGAAAACAGAAGGAATCCAGAAACGCCCTCCAGCTTCTGAAGAAGCATCCACAATTAAACCATCGGCAAAGGGCCCTGCTGGCAAGCGCTCTGGAACACCCGGACACGATTTTTACCTTCACGACACATATGCGGACACATGGGGTCGTTTACCAGACTGCCAGAGCCGACCTGCTTGGCCTTCATGCGCTGGGAATGCTTGAAATGCATAAATCGGGGAAAAAATTCCATTTCACGACAGCACCTGACTTGGCACACAAATTACAATAAAGACGTTTATTATTAAATTCTATCATAATGAGGACGGCTACACCGCTATTTCTT
>JAJZRJ010000050.1 GCA_021802775.1 Deltaproteobacteria bacterium | reverse complement strand
GGAAATAGAAAATGTTGTCACCACCAACGACGAACTGTACAGGGCCTTTGCCGGCGAGGGCCAGCGAACGGACCCGCACACCAAAGAGGTATTGCGCTACCAGGAGGCGCTGTGGCACGGGTACAATGCCATCACCTCCGGCAACCGGCCACTCGCCACCAACCTTTTTGTCGAAATGTTCCGGATTATCAAGGAAACCTCCGCCGGTATCCGGGTTACGCCCGGCACCAAGCTGGCGAACCCGCGCGGCGAGACAATCTACTCCCCGCCAGAAGGGGAATCGGTCATCCGCGACAAGCTTGCCAACCTGGAAACATTCATCCATGCCGAAGACGACCTTGACCCGCTGGTCAAGCTGGCGGTCATGCACTACCAGTTTGAGGCAATCCACCCCTTCACCGACGGCAACGGCAGAACCGGCCGCATCCTGAACATCCTGTACTTGGTCGAACGCGGGTTGCTGGATATCCCGGTGCTGTATCTCAGCCGCTATATCATCGACCACAAAACCGACTACTACCGGAAGTTACGGGGGGTGACGGAAGGCGGGGAGTGGGAACCGTGGTTGCTGTACATGCTGGAAGCGGTGGAACAAATGGCGGCACGGACGCGGCAGCAGATTCTCACCATCCGGAGCCTGATGGCGGAGAGCGCCCATCTGGTCCGGCAGGAGCTGCCCAAGGTGTATTCCAAAGAATTGCTGGAAATCCTGTTCCGCCTGCCGTACTGCAAGATTCGCTTTCTTGAGGAGGCAGGCATTGCCCAGCGTAAGACAGCCTCTTTCTATTTGCGGGAATTAGCGCGGATTGGTGTGCTCCACCCTGTCAAGGCGGGGCGAGAGATTTACTATGTCAATAATGCGCTTTTAAAGGCACTGGTCTCCCCGTGAGCGACATAGCGGTGCGTTTTACCCCTATCTTGAAAACATGGGTAAAAAAATTAAAAAATTACCTATATTGGTGAGGGGTAGGAACATAAAACAGAAAGGTGCGATCACCCTCCTGCCCCAGGAAGGTCTTTTAGACGCTGCCCGCCAAGGGAACAGCGGCAACTGAATAACAAAGGAAAATCAGGCAATTGCTATTTAGGCGCTAATCCGGCCATCAGAAGGTCGGCTCATCAATGGAGCATTCCCCATGGCCCTGCATAAGGATTTTCCGCCCTCTCCCCATGCCATACTCAACCCGGCCATCCGCTGGTTTCCCGCCGACGAAGCATTGCGGGAAACCACCATGGAAAAGCTGATGCCGCCACTGGTGGCCTCCCTGCGCCGCAAGGTGAAGGAGTTCCGCGACAGCGGCTACGTCGGTGCCACCGATACCAGCAAGAGCCTGCTCAAGTGGTGGTTCAAGGAGCCGCATCTGCTGCCTCGGGCGGATGGATCGACCGCCGAATTCCAATATTTTTTCGCCCAGCGCGAGGCGCTGGAGACCGTCATCTACCTGTACGATGTGGTGGGCGCGAGGGACAAGTTTGATCTGATGCGGTTTGACGGCAGCGGCGCGGTTTCGGCCCAGATGTTCGACGAATCATGGCGGCGCTATGTGGTGAAGATGGCCACCGGCAGCGGCAAGACCAAGGTGATGAGCCTGGCCCTGGCCTGGAGTTTCTTCCACAAACTCTATGAGCCGGATTCCGAGCTTTCGCGCAACTTCCTGGTAATCGCGCCCAACATCATTGTGCTTGACCGGATTTACAAGGACTTTCAGGGGCTGCGCATTTTTTTCGCGGACCCGGTATTGCCAGACAACGGTTTTGACGGTCGCAACTGGCGGGATGATTTCCAACTCACCCTGCACCGCCAGGACGAGGTGCGGGTGACGCGGCCCTTCGGCAACATCTTTCTGACCAATATCCATCGCGTCTATTCGGGCAACGAGATTCCGCCCTCGCCCGACGACGAAAACACCATGGATTATTTCCTGGGCAAACGGCCCACCGGCGCGACCACCGATTCCAAGGTGGATTTGGGGATGATCGTCCGCGACATCGACGAATTGATGATCCTGAATGACGAGGCCCATCATATCCACGATGCAGGGCTGGCGTGGTTCAAATCCATCGAGGACATCCACAACCGGCTGCTCCAGAAGGGCGGCAGCCTGAGCCTGCAACTGGACGTGACCGCCACGCCCAAGCACAACAACGGCGCCATCTTTGTGCAGACCATCGCGGATTACCCGCTGGTCGAGGCGATCTGCCAGAACGTGGTCAAGCATCCGGTACTGCCCGATGCCGCCAGCCGGGCAAAGCTCGCCGAACGGCAAAGCTCCAAATACACCGAGAAATACGCCGATTATCTCGATCTGGGCGTGATCGAATGGCGCAAGGCATATGAAGAGCATCAAAAGGTCGGCAAAAAGGCCATCCTCTTTGTGATGACCGACGACACCCGGAACTGCGATGATGTGGCCGAGTATCTGGAAGGCTGCTACCCGGACCTGAAGGGCGCGGTGCTGGTGATCCACACCAAGAACAACGGCGAGATTTCCGAAGCGGCGTCGGGCAAGGCCAAGGAGGAACTGGAAAAACTCCGCAGGCAGGCCAATGAAATTGACGAATTGAACAGCCCGTACAAGGCCATCGTCTCGGTGCTGATGCTGAAGGAAGGCTGGGACGTGAAGAACGTCACCACGATTGTGGGGCTGCGGGCTTACAATTCGCCGGCAAGAATCCTGCCCGAGCAGACGCTGGGGCGCGGGTTGCGCAAGATGTACCCCGGCGGCGTGGAGGAATATGTCAGCGTGGTGGGCACCGATGCCTTCATGGAATTCGTGGAATCGATCCGGGCCGAAGGTGTTGATCTGGAACGCAAGGCCATGGGCGAAGGCACCAAACCCAAGACGCCGCTGGTGGTGGAAATCGACAAGGACAACGAGAAGAAGGACATGGCGGCGCTGGACATCACGATCCCGGTGCTCTCGCCGCGGGTGTACCGGGAATATAAAAACCTTGCTGATCTTGATACGGAGGCCATGGCCTTTCAGCCGGTAAGCTACCAGCAGTTCAGCGAGGAGGAACAGCGCGAAATCGTTTTCAAGGACATCACCACCGGCGAGGTGACGCACACGACAGTTCTGGATACTGCCGGGGTGGCGGATTACCGGAGCGTGATCGGCTACTTTGCCCAGACCGTGATGAAGGAACTGCGGCTGGTCAGCGGCTATGACGTGCTGTACGGGAAGATCAAGGCGTTTATTCAGGACGCGCTGTTTGGGCAACCTGTAGATCTGGAGTCGGCGAATACCTTGCGTAATCTGTCGGAACTCGCTGCCACCAAGATCGTAATCGAGACCTTCAAGAAGGCGATCAATGACCTCACGGTGCGGGACAAGGGTGACGCGGAGATTCGCGACACCATCAAGCTACGACAGACCCGGCCCTTTGTGGTGAAAGACCAGGGCTATCTATTGGCGAAAAAGAGCGTCTTCAACCGGATCATCGGCGACAGTCATTTCGAACTGCAATTTGCGAATTTCCTGGAAAATTGCAGCGATGTGGTCTCCTATGCGAAGAACTATCTGGCCGTCCATTTCAAGCTGGACTACGTGAATGCCGATGGCGATATTTCGAACTATTACCCGGACTTTCTAGTGAAGGTGTCGGATAAGGAAATCGTTGTGGCTGAAACCAAAGGACAGGAAGATGTGGATGTGCCACTCAAAATGGCAAGACTCCGCCAGTGGTGCGAGGACATCAACAAAGCTCAACAGACTGTGCACTATGGCTTTGTTTACGTGGATCAGGAGAGTTTTGAAAAATACAATCCCGACTCGTTCAAAAAGCTGATTGACGGATTCAGGGAATATCAAGGAGAGATGCCATGAAGACCATCTTAGCCACCATCCCCATCGTCCTGCTGCTGGCCGCGCCGTCGGCCTGGGCCAAGACCATCGTGCTTCAGGCCGGAGAATCATACACCCGCGGCGAGACCAATATCGTTTGCCAGCCGGGATCAGGCAGAAATGCCACCCCCCTTACTCGCACCGAATGCCAGTATTGGGACGACTTCAACAAGCGGTGCCTTTATCAGCGAAAGATCATGAGTTACGGCAACGCCCAGTGCGTGGAGGAATGCCAGCACTGGGACGACTTCAACAACGAATGCCGGTTCGCCACCACCTGCACCTATCATGCCGGCCAACGCCGCTTTGTCAGGACGGTGTGCGAGGAGTTCGACGCCTTCAACGCCCGCTGCGTCCGCACCCGGCAGGAACTGAGCGATACGGGACGGTAACTGCGATGGATGATTTCAAACAGGAATGGGATCTCGCCATGGCCCTTGAGGTGCTGGCCAGCCCGAAGGTGGATGGTGCCACCTGGTCGGCGGCGGTGAAATGGTTGCTCTTTTACGGGCCGCCGGAACTCCGCGAGTTGATCGGCCAGGCCTCCCACTTCGCCACCAGCGAACACTTTCCGGATCTCAAGCCGACCGGCTACGACGACGAGGGCGCCCCTTGTTACGACACGCAGGCACTCGCCGCCGCCCTCGGGCTTACGGCGGACGAACTGGCGAAGCAGCTGGTGAAATGGGAGGACGAGGCCGGCCAGCCTGCGGTGGTCAATCCGGCCACGGTGCACCGGGTCCATTGATCCAGACACTCCTACTCGGAAGGCCGCAGGCGCCTTGTCGGGGAATAGCGGCTAGTAAAAAATCCTGGCCTTGCGCCGGTCCTTGGCATGGCAGAGCAGCCGGTCCACCGACAGCATGCCGCCGCCCCGCACTACCAGCGCCAGGGCGATGCCGAGCACCAGCAGGTGGTATTCATACCCTTCACCGGCCTGAATTCCGTACCAGTTCATGAAAAAACCATGCTGTACATGGTTCATGAACATGCAGATCGAGATGGTCGTCCCGATCCCCAGCGCCCACACCCTGGTCATAAAACCCGGAATCAAGAGCGCCGCGCCGACAAACTCGATCACCAGCAGCGCCACGGTGGCTGGCGTGGAAAAACCGAGGTCGGCGAAGATCTGCATCGTCTTGGCCAGACCCGGGCCGCCATACCAGCCCAGCACCTTCTGCGCGCCATGCGGCCAGATCACCACGCCCAACGCCACCCGGACCACGAGTTGCGCCGCGCTGGTATCCGTGCGAAACACCTTGTCGAACATCCCTCTCCCCCCTTGCCATATGCGGTGACGCAACCATTCCCCTTTCCCCGTTGGCCGCGCATTGCCCACCAGCATAGCACACCGTTCGCGCAACACGCCAGCGCAAAAAAGACGTCAAGCCGCCAAGAAAAGAAAATTCTTCGCCGGAATGCGTTGCCTCCGGCAAAAAAATCCTTTCTTTCATGACAAGCAACGGAGTTTCAGGTAAAAAAAGATCGGTCACGATTCAATTCCTGTCAATCGTTTTTCAGGGAGGCATCCTGTGCAGCGTCCACGCATTACCCTAATTCTGCTTCTGTCGGTATTCCTGCCCCTGACCGCTGCCTGCGGCCTGATGACGAAAGGCGAGTCCAAGGCCGCCGACCCTGCCCCGGGCAAAATCAAACTCTCCGGGGATCAGCTTGACGAGTTGGTACGCGGCAACACCCTCGTCATGGAGGAGTATGGCGTCAAGGCCAAGGTGGAGCTGCACCCCGACGGATCGCTCCGCGCCTTCCGGCAGGACATAAGCGATCAGACCCGCGGCACCTGGGACATTGAAGGTGACACCCTCTGCATGAAATTCAAACGGTGGGGAGGAGGGGACGAGCAGTGCTACGCCGTCTACAAGGCGGGTGAGGAGTACCAGCAATATACCTCTACCGGCCTGATGGCCAGCCGTTTTACCGTCACCCCCGGCGTGGCCCATAGCCCGGTGGCGGTCAAGGCCCGGCGACCGCACCAAACCGAGGAACCGGCCAAGAAGAGCACGGGCCGAGCGACCGTTACCGACCAGCCCAATGTGGTGGCGCCGCCGCCGAGCGCACCGGCGATCCAGGAATCCAGCAGCAGGTCCTACAACCCCGACGTGGCCCGCCGCGACCTCAACGCCATCTATCGGGACATGACCCAGGATTGCCCCGGCTGCAACCTGGCCAACATCAACCTGGCCAACGCCAGCATGACCAGGGCCAACCTGGCCGGCGCCAACTTAAGCGGGACCAATCTTTCCGGCACCAACCTCAAATGGGCCAACCTCAAGGGCGCCAATCTTTCCGGCGCCAATCTGACCAAGGCCAACCTCGCCGGCGCGGACCTGGCCGGCGCCAACCTGGAACGAGCCGACCTTACCGGCGCCAGTCTCACCAAGACCAACCTGCGCGGGGCGAATATCGGGAGCGCCATTGGCGCCAACCTGAAAGACGCCATCCGCTAGAGGCTATGATGGCAAGGTGGCGGGGAAACGGCAAGGCAACGCCCGATGCCGCTTCCTTATTTGAGGCGGCGATCCTTGACGCGTTCCGGCGCGGCCAGCCCGAAAAGCCAGCAGAAGCCGAAATAGATCCACCGCCAGCGACCATATCGTTCCACCACGCGGTCGGCGCAGCGGCAGCAGTAACAGACGTGCGCCGAATCGCGCTCCTCACCCAGAAATCTCGCCCGACTCATCAGAAACACGTGGGAATTCTTGCGGGTGCAGGCGGTGCAGAGCCAACGGACCCTGCCATCTATCTCCCATTGCAGCACAGCAACACCTTATCACGTCAGCGCCATCTCTCGTTTGCCTTGCCGACTATAGCGCGGCCAGAGACAAGACCAGTCGCGGCATACGGCCTGGCCCATGCAACGTATCGGCAGCATGCCTATATTCTTAAATATCGGACCGGTAGAAATCTCCTCTGGCAAGCCCCCTTCGCCGGTAACCACCTGCATCAGGCGCGATTGGACAAGACCCCATGATCGCACCTGACCAAATCGCAGCCCTCTTTGCGGAGGGAAGCGGAATTACTGCCGTGCTTCCCCATGGCAACGGCAATGTGAATGACACCTATCTGGTGCACCCCGTTGTCGGCCGGTCTTTTATCCTGCAACGGCTCAATTCCGCGGTCTTTCATGATCCCGCGGCGATCATGCACAACCTGCGCATCATCAGCCGCCACCTGGCAGCTCGCTGCGCTGTCAGCCAACCAACCCCCTGGTGGCGGGCAGTCGAACCGCTAGCAACCAGCAGCGGAGCCGGTTTTCATGCCGATGCCCAAGGCGGCTGGTGGCGAGCCCTCTCCTACATCGATAACGCCGTTGCCTTCGACACCGTCCAGAGCACGGCCCACGGGCAAGAAATCGGCCTGGCCCTCGGCCTTTTCCAGCGCCAGCTCGCCGACCTCGATCCGGCCCTGCTCTACGATACCCTGCCGGGGTTTCATATTACCCCCCGCTATCTTGCCGAGTTCGAGGCAATCTGGGCAGCCGCCGCCCCCCAAACCACCCCGGAAAGCCGATACTGCCGCGCCTCTATCGACCAGGCCGCCCCGCGGATACCGGTGCTCGAAAGCGCACGGGCCGAAGGCCGCATTCAAGAACGAATCATCCATGGCGACCCCAAGGTGGCCAATATCCTGCTTGACCGCACCAGCGGCCGAGCCGCGGCGCTCATCGATCTCGACACGGTCAAGCCGGGATTGCCGCACTATGACGTGGGCGACTGCCTGCGCTCCGCCTGTAACCCTTTGGGCGAGGAGGCCCGTGACCCGGCGGCGGTGCATTTCGACCTCGAGCTCTGCCGGGCAATCCTTGCCGGTTATCTCGCCGAGGCCGGCTCCTTCCTTACCCCCGCGGAGATCGCCCTTTTTCCCGACGCCGCCTGGCTCGTCGCCGTGGAATTGGGCCTGCGCTTTTTCACCGATCACCTGCGCGGCAACGTCTATTTCAAGACCCGCCAGCCGGAGCAGAATCTCCATCGAGCCCTGGTGCAATTCCATCTGGCTGAATCCATCGCCAAGCAGGAAGACGCGCTCCGGCGCCTGGTGGCCGGCCTCTCCCCCGGCCATTGACCGGAAACGGCAACGGCCGCCAAGCTGCCGAAAAACCAGGTTTTTCAACAGCCGGTTATGGCGCATCCGAAAAATGCTCGTCAGGCGGACTTCCCCGGCACCATCGGCTGCTGGCGGCGGCGCAGCATATAGTAGAGCACCGGCACCGCCATGCGGCTGATGAGGAGCGAGGCCACCTCGCCGAACATCAGCGAGATGGCAAGCCCCTGGAAGATCGGGTCCGCCAGGATCACCGAGGCGCCGACCACCACGGCCAGCGCGGTGAGCAGCATGGGCCGGAAACGAATGGCGCCGGCCTCCACCACCGCGGAGGCCAGGGGCAAGCCATGGCTGAGCCGCAGTTCGATGAAATCCACCAGGATGATGGAGTTGCGCACCACGATGCCGGCGCCGGCCATGAAGCCGATCATCGAGGTGGCGGTAAAAAAGGCGCCTAAGGCCCAGTGGGCCGGCAGGATGCCGATGAGCGAAAAGGGGATGGCGGCCATCACCACCAGCGGCACCAGGTAATCCTTGAACCAGCCCACCATGAGCATGTAGATCAGGATCATCACCGCGCAGAAGGCGAGGCCCAGGTCGCGGAAGACCTCCAGGGTGATGTGCCACTCGCCGTCCCACTTGATGGCCGGCTCCCGCTCGGTAAAGGGCTGGGTGAGGTTGTAGACGGAGACGGCCCGGGCGGCGGCCCCGTCTGCCCCGCCGCCAACGGCGGCCAGCTGCCTGTTCATGGCGAGAATCGCATAGACCGGGCTTTCCGCCGCGCCGGCCACATCGCCGGTGACATAGATCACGGGCTTCAGGTTCTTGCGGTAAATGGGCTGGTCGATGGGCACCTCACTGACCGTGACCAGCTCGCGGAGGGGCACCAGGACCCCGTCCGGATTGAGGCCGGAACGCAGTTGGAGGTTGAGGATACCGTCCACCCGGGCCCGTTGCTCCCTGGGCAGTTCCAAGACGATATCGATCTCTTCCTTGTCCCGCGGCTGGTGGAACAGATCAATAGCCGCCCCCCGCAGCGCCATGTCGACGGTACGGCTGATCTCGCCCTCGGAAATGCCGTTCAAAGCGGCCTTTTCCTTGTCCACGGTGATCACCGTCCTCTGCCGGGCCGCCTCCCGGTACCAATCCACATCAACCACCCCCGGCGTCGCGGCAAAGAGTTGCTTGACCCGGCTGGCAAGCGTGACCCGGTCGGCCTCGGTCGGCCCGTATATTTCGGCGACCAGGGTCTGCAAAACCGGCGGTCCCGGCGGCACCTCGGCAATGGCCACGGCGGCGCCATATTTCCGGGCAATCGCCGCCACTTCGGGCCGGATGCGCTTGGCAATTTCATGGCTCTGCGCCGAACGTTCCCCCTTGGGCAGCAGGTTGATCTGGATATCGGCCATCTCGGCGTTGTTGCGCAGGTAGTAATGGCGCACCAGGCCATTGAAATTGAACGGCGCAGCCGCGCCGGCATAGACCTGATAATCGACCACCTCGGGCTCCCGGCCGACCACCGCCGCCATCTCGCGCCCGACCTGTGCTGTCTGTTCGAGGGTGGAGCCCTCGGGCATGTTCAGGATGATCTGGAACTCGCTCTTGTTGTCAAAGGGCAGCATCTTGACCTTGACCAGCCCGAAGTAGACCAGGGAACAGGCGCCGAGCAGCAGCACCCCGATGCCGAGGAAAAAGGCGCTCCGCCAGCCGGCATCGGCCAGAAGCGGGTCCATGACCCGATGGTAGAGACGGGTAAAAAAGTCCGCCGGCGCGTGGTCCTGCACGTCGGTCGCCGGTTCCTCATCCTCCTCGATGGGGCATTCGGCAGGGGAACACTGCTTATGCAGCACCCGGATGGCCGCCCACGGAGTCACCGTAAAGGCGATGATCAGCGAGAAGATCATCGCCGCCGAGGCACCGAGGGGAATCGGCCGCATATACGGCCCCATCAGGCCGCCGACAAAGGCCATGGGCAAGATCGCGGCAATCACCGCCCAGGTGGCGAGGATGGTCGGGTTGCCCACCTCATTGACCGCCTCCACCGCGATCCGGACCAGCGACTTGCTTTTGCTGGCCGGCAGCCGGATATGACGGACGATGTTCTCCACCACCACGATGGCGTCGTCCACCAGGATGCCGATGGAAAAGATCAGGGCAAAGAGGGTGATGCGATTCAGGGTGTAGCCATAGAGGTAAAAAAGCAGGAGGGTGAGCGCCAGGGTGGAGGGGATGGCGAGGATAACGATGATCGATTCCCGCCAGCCGAGGAAAAAGAGGATCAGCAGCGCCACGCCGAAGACGGCGATGCCCATGTGCAACAGCAGTTCGTTGGATTTTTCCGCCGCGGTTTCGCCGTAATCCCTGGTGACGCTCACCTGAATGTCGCCGGGGATGATGGTGCCCTTCAGGGTCTCGACCTTGGCCAGCACGGTATCCACCACCTGCACGGCATTGGCGCCCGGCCGTTTGGCCACCGACAGGGTCACCGCCGCCTCCTCGGGCCGGCCCTTGCCTTGTCCGAAGAGCACATAGCTGTCCGGCTCTTCCGGGCCGTCGACAATGGTGGCCACGTCATCGAGGTAGACCGGGCGGCCGCCCGCGACCCCCACCACGATGCGGCCGATCTCCCTGGCCGAATTCATGAACTGGCCGGTCTGCAAGAGGACTTCCCGGTTCAGGGAACGCAGGGTTCCTGAATAGGACTGGCGATTGGCCTGCTGCAGCCGGGAGGCGACGTCGGTGGCCGTCAGGTGGCGGGCGGCCAGGCGCGTGGCATCGAACAGCACCCGCACCTGCCGCTTGGTGCCGCCGATCAGCTTGGTTTCCGCCACCTCGTGGATATTCTTGATGGCGTCATCGACCTGGGCTGCCAATCGCCGCAGGGCGTAATGGTCATAGCTGGCGCTGTGGAAGGTGAGTGCCAGCACCGGCACGTCGTCGATGGTATGGGGCTTGACGAGCGGCGGAGAAACGCCGTGCGGGATGCGGTCGAAGTTGGTGGCGAGTTTCTGGTTGAGCCGGACGATGGCGTCCTCCATATTCTCGCCCACATAAAACCGGGCAACGAGCAGGCTCTGGCCCGGCATCGAGGTGGAATAGATGTACTCGATGCCCGCAATCTCGTAGAGCAGCTTTTCCATGGGGATGGAAACCCGCTCCTCCACCTCCTTCGGGCTGGCGCCGGGCATGGCGACCATGACATCGATCATCGGCACCTTGATCTGCGGTTCCTCTTCGCGGGGCAGCATGACCACGGCCATGATGCCGAGCAACAGCGAGGCGACGATGCCGATCGGCGTCAGCTTCGAATCGATGAAGAAGGAGGCCAACCGGCCGGCGAAACCATGGGGTGGGGAGGGGGCGGGCTGGGTCATCACGGCACGATGCGCAGAGGCTGTCCGTCAACAAGGTGGTCGCCGCCCTGAACCACGACCTGTTCGCCGGGGTTGAGGCCGGCCAGAATCTCCACCTGATCGCCGTGGCGGTCGCCGGTACGCACGAGGCGCAAACGGGCCGTGGCCTCCTGCACCACAAAGAGGCGCTCCATCTGCCCCATCCGCCCGACCGCCGTCGCCGGCACCAACAGGGTCTCGGCGGCAGCGGTACCCGGCAGGATGAGCCGGGCATACTGGCCGGAGCGCAGAGTGGCGCCATCGGCGATGGCGAGTTTCACCAGGGCGCTGCGGGTGGCGGCATCGGAGGCCGAGGCGATTTCCGCCACCGTGCCCTTGCCCTCGTAGCCGGCAGCCGGAATCGAAACCGGCACGCTGTCGCCGATCTTGAGCTGCGGCACCACCGTTTCCGGCACTGCGGCCACCACCTGCAACCGGCCGCCATTTTCCAGCACCAGCAGCGGCTGGCCCGGGGTGGCCAAGTCGCCGGCGTGCGCCATCTTCCGGGCAATGGTCCCGGCAAAGGGGGCGGTAATCACGGTATACCCGTAGATGGTTTTCGCCTCGCGGTAGCCGGCTTCGGCCACCCGCAGGGCATCCTCCTGCGAGCGCACCGTTTCCGGGGTCGAGGCATCCTTTGCCAGCAGCCGCCTTTCCCGCTCCAGGTTCCGCTTCGCCTGTCCCAACCGGGCTTCGGCCTGCGACAGCCGGGCATTGGTCTCACCGGCCGCGATCCGCACCAACAAGGCGCCTTTGGGCACCGCCGCGCCGAGGGCCACCGGCAGCTCCTCGATCACCCCGGTCACCTTGGCGGCAATGGTCGCCTGCTCCACCGCCTCCACCGTGCCGGTCATCTCCTGTTGCAACCGCGCCGGCTTCTGCGCCACGGTAAAGACCCGCACCGCGGCGGGCGGCAATGACTTGGCGTTCGGCGCCTCCGGCGGTTGCCGACACCCGGCAGCCACCAATAACGTGAGACCGAGAACAGCGAGCAGACGATGATGGCAACGCATAGTGCAATGTGCTCCTCGCGCCAATTTAATCAGTGGCGGCTTGGTTGCCCGGCGGCGATGCCGGCAACTCCTCAAACTGGGCCAGGCCAACCGCACGCCGCAACGCAGCCAGAGCGATGCGCTGCGCGGTCTCGGCCTCGGTGCGGCGGACCATGGCCTCGGTCAGCCGACTCTCGACCGCGATCAGATCCGCAGTCAACAGTACCCCTTCCCTGTAGCGCAACCGGTTGATGCGAGCGCTTTCCTGGGCGTGCTCGACGCTTTTGGCGCTGACCTGCAAGCGCTCTTCCGCTTCCCGCAAGGCGAATTCGGCCTGTTTCACCTCAAGGCCGAGCGCCAGTTCGGTTTTCCGTTTCCGCTCCTGGGCCTCGGTCAGGACCGCCGATGCCCTGGCAACTTCCGCCTGGGTCTGGCGGCCGTTGAACAGGTTGAATTTGAGCTGCACGCCGGCCTCCCAGGAGTCCCCGGAGCCGTCCAACTCGTAGCCCTTATCCATGCCGTAGCCGGCATAGCCGTCCAGGGTCGGATAATAGCCGGCAGCGGCCTGACGCACCCTGGACCTGGCGGCCTGAATGACGGCCTCCACCCCGCGCAGTTCGGGGCGCTGGTCATAGCCGCGATTCGCCGGCACCTCCTGGCGGGCGCTGCCAACCAGGTCAAGCACCACCTCGCCCTCCGGCAGCCCCAGCAGATTGAGGAAGATCCGACGCCCTATATCCAGGCCGTGCCGGGCCTGAATCAGATTTTCCCGGGCCCTGGCGCGCTGCACCTCCAGATCGAGCAGATCGGCCTTCAGCAACACCCCTTCCCCATAACGGGCCTGGGCCACGGCCAAGGCGGCGTCGATCGCCCTGGCCTCATCCTGATACGCCCGCACCATCCCCTCTGCCTGCTGGATCAAATTGAAGGCACGAATCACCTCGAAGGCCAACTGCGCGTTCACGGCGTCGCGTTCCATCCGGCCGGCCACCTCGTGCGCCTCGGCGGCATTGAGCCCGGCCCAGTCGCGGCCGCCGCTGAACAGGCGGTAGTTCAGACGGACCCCGAGGTTGAGGTTGTCGGTCTGACCGGGATGGTTGAAGTCGATCCCCTGATGAAACACCCCCTGGTTGAGGATGTTGCCAAAGGAATACATGGGATTGTTGGTCTGGCTGTACCGGGAATTCAGATCAAGCCGCGGGAAAAAGGCCGCCCGTTCCATGGTGATGGCGGCCTGGGCAGCCTTGATGCGGCTTTCGGCCATTTTGGCGTCAGGACTGTTGGCGAGGGCGAAGCGCACCGCCTTCTGCGCGGTCCAGGCCGCAGGCGGCGTCATGCTGAGTTCTGCCGCCTCTGCGGAGGTGACAAACAAGAAAAACAGGACCAAGGGACAAAGCGCCCGGATGATTCGTTGCCGTGGCGTCATGCAATGACTCCATCTGCGCAAGGGGTATGGGATGCGGATGCCTGTGCTGTAAAAGGTTATCATGTTTCTTGTCGCTACACCAGCGCTGCCCAATGACGTGGGTCGGAAAAAAGGGCGAGACAGCGGACCGCGCCCAATAGTTAAGATATAAATTAATTACTTTATAATTGATCGCCGGTCAACCCCTTTCACCACCCCCAAGCACCCCTCGTTCCTGCGTAACCATCGAGCGGGAATCGCTGGCGTTCTCCGGCCAATATGGTATGACAGGGGAAAACTTCGAGGCACCATCCACCCATGGCCACTGCGCAAAAAAAATCCCTGCTCTGCCCCAACTGCCGCCGCCTGATCAGCCGCGACGAACCCCGCTGCCCCTGGTGCGGCATCCCGCATCCCGGCTCGCGCTTCAAGGCGCTTTTTTCCGGCCGCCTCCTTGATCGGCCGGACCAGATTCTGCACCTCATTATCGGCGCCAATGTCGTCATGTATGTGCTCTCGCTGCTACTCAACCCCGCCATGGCCGGCATGGCCATGAATCCCTTCAGTTTTCTCTCGCCCGACAACCGCAGCCTGCTCCTGCTCGGCGCCACCGGCACCCTGCCGATCAGCGTTCTGGGTCGCTGGTGGTCGCTCATCTCCGCGAGTTACCTGCACGGCAGCCTCCTGCATATCCTCTTCAACATGCTGGCCCTGCGCCAGCTCCTGCCGCTGGTGGCGCAGGAATTCGGCACCCCGCGGATGTTCGCGATCTACACCATCGGCGGTCTCGGCGGCTTTGTCCTCTCGTATCTCGTCGGGGTACGCTTCACCATCGGGGCGTCGGCCGCGGTCTGCGGCCTGATCGGCGCGGTGCTCTATTACGGCCGGCACCGGGGCGGCAGCTATGGCCAGGAATTGTTCAGCCAGGTGGGCGGTTGGGCGATCGGCATCTTTGCCTTCGGGCTCTTGGTGCCGGGGATCAACAACTGGGGCCATGGCGGCGGCATGGTGGCCGGGGCGATCACCGCCATGTTGCTCGGCTACCGGGAACGCCGGCGCGAAACCTTCTTCCACAAGGCCCTGGCCGGAGCGTTAGGCCTTATCACCGCGGCCGTCCTCCTCTGGGCCACGGTCACCGCCTTTGCCTACCGCTTCGGGGGCTGATCGGCCTTATTCTTCCAGTAGGGGTTGACCAGGTCCTCGAAGATGCTGAGCGCCGCTTCCGAGCCCTGGCCGGCGGCGGTAACGATCTGCTTGTAGCCGCCCTCCACGTCGCCGGCGCAGTAAATGCCCGGCACGTTGGTCCGGTGGTGCTCGTCCCGCTTGATGTAGTCATCCGCGGTGAGTTCGAGACCCAGCTTCTGCGCCAGCCCCACCGCGGGTTCGTAGCCGATGGCGATAAAGACCCCGGCCACCGGCATGGTGCTCTTCTCGCCGGTGCGGTTGTTCACCAGGACCACCTCCCCCACCTTCTTCTCCCCCCGGATCTCCGCCACCTCGGTTTCAAGCAGCAGCGGAATCCCCGACTGCGTGAGGGCTTTCACCAGCTGTTCCTGGGCCCGCAGGGTGTCGCGACGATGCACCATGGTGACCTTGCAGCCGATGTTGTGCAGATGCAGGGCCTCGGTCACCGCACTGTTGCCGCCACCCACCATAATCACCTGCTTGCCCTTGAACAAGGGACCGTCGCAGGTGCTGCAATAGCTCACCCCGCGGCCGGCCAGTTGTTCCTCGCCCGGTACCCCGAGCCGGCGATTGACCGCGCCGGTGGCCAGCAACACCGCCCTGGTTCTGAACCGCCGCCGGGTGGTCGTGACCACCAACGGCTCGCCCAGTGCGATATCGACCACCTCTTCGCCGGGAAAGATTTTCACATACTGGAGGGCATGGCTTACCATGATGTCAGTCAGGGCCTTGCCGCCCACCTGGGTGAACCCGGGGTAGTTCTCCACCATCGGGGTGGTGGCCACCTGGCCGCCGAGCATCCCCTTTTCCACCACCACCGAGGCCAAGCCGCTGCGCGCGGCGTAGATGCCGGCAGTGAGCCCGGCCGGACCGCCGCCGACAATGACCAGGT
>JAJZRJ010000012.1 GCA_021802775.1 Deltaproteobacteria bacterium | reverse complement strand
GTTTTCCTATCAGACGTGTTGCGCAGAGTCAACAAAAAAATACATGTTGAATGGTTAGGGTGTGGTCGCCGGAAAAGACAGAAATAGCGGGAAGCCAAACCAAACAAGGGAAGGGGGGGCGCCGAGAAAAAAATCTGCTCAAAGAAATACCTGAATCCGTGACGTATCATCTGGGTGGGCCGTGTTTTTCTTCAGCCCAACAAAAAAGTGCCGCCTGGTGGTCGTGTTGACCGCAAAAATCCCGATATGGGATGAAAAATCCGGCTGCTCTTTGAAAATCTGACGGAAAATTCACGCCACAAGGCGCACCTCTCCTGTATGCCTTCTCTTCCGGACCGTGCGGCCCCGGTCTATCGCGCGGCGGACAGCCGGTGTTTGAGTTGTCCAGGGGAAAGACATCCGGGGCTTGCAAATCCCAACCACCCCCTGGGTCAAGGTGGCCTGTCGTTGCACCCCCAGGCAACTGGAAAAAGCGGGCGAATCGTGAGTGAATACGTCTACAACCCCCGGTGCACTCCTTCAAGGTAACGGAGCAGCCGGTCGCGGTGGTTTCCCGGCTGGTTGAGCATCAGCACAAAGGGGTCCGGCCCCTGCGGGCCGGGAAAGTAGCCGGCATAGGTGTAAACGCCGTTCAAGGTACCGGATTTGATCATAATGCCCTGCGGGTTGGTGGCAAGCAGCGCCGCATGGGGCCGGAAGGCATTGAGAAGCGCCAGCATCGCCCGCGGGGTCACTCGGTTTTTCCGCGACAACCCGGAACCTTCTTCTACCGTGAAACTCTCCGGCGCAAGCCCCACTCGCTCACGCAAAAAGATGGTCATCGCCTCTCTGCCTTTATCCCAGGTGGCAGGGGAACCGAAGTGTTTTGCCCCGCAGGCGAGGAAGAGCTGGTTGGCGATGAAGTTGTTCGAATAGCGCAGCATGGCGCTCACCGCCTCGGCCAGGGGAGTAGAGGAGACATGGCGATATATCGGCATCAGGTTGGCCGGCACCGGGCCCGGCCGGGCCGAGCCGTTGACGGTGATGCCCTGGCCGCGCAGATGTTCGCCGAGGAGTTCACCGGCATACCGCCAAATCTGTTCCTGATCCTGCGAGATGTTGATCCGGTGGGTACCGGCCGGCAACCTTTTGCCGTGGACAGCCATGATCGGCAGGGTGGGGGTCTGCGGCTCGGCCGAGCGGATCGTGCCGTCCGGCGCCTTGATGATATGGATGGTGTTGAAGTTGACGGCCAAGCCGCTGTTGGCGACATCATAGGGGTTGAGAGTCCCGTTGGCGCCATCGGCCGCGGCGGTGGAAAGCCGGAAGGCGGAATCGTCGAGCACAATCCCCTTGATCTCCCGCACCCCCGCAGCCTGCAACCGGCTGACCAGCAGGGCGATCTCCTCGGAGGTCAGCAGGGGGTCGCCGCTGCCTTGCAGGTAAAGGGTCCGGTCCGGACCGTAATAACAGCGGGTCTCGAAGCAAAAATCAGGACCCAGCAGGGTGAGGGCGTGGAGTCCGGTGGCGATCTTCCAGATGCTGGCCGGCACCAGGGGGGTATCAGGATGATAATCGGCAATCCGGCAGCCGTTCCGCTCCAGGAGATAGCCGCCATGGCTGATGACCACGCCCGGGAGAGGGTCGGGGGCCGCAGCCGTCTTTGTCGTCGGCGGAGCGATGCCCAGCAGCAGGCCGACCAGAAACACCGGGAGATACTGGTGGCAAAGGGATGGTCGTCGCCGGAACATCGGTGAGCCGTTGTGCTATGAGATGGCGAGCTTGAGCAGATCCGCCACCGAGAGCATGCCAATGGGCTTGTTGCCTGCTCCGGCGACCAGAAGATGGTGGGTGCCGGCCTTGTGCATGGTGGCGAGGGCGTCCTGCACCTTCTCGTTCTCGTCAAGCTGCACGCACGGGGATAGCGCGGCCTTGGCGGAGATAATCTCGCAAGGGGTCATGAAACGGGCAACCTTGGTGGCGTCGAGGTTGTCGTGACGTACAACGCTGTCTAACAGGTCCATTTCACTCACCACGCCGACGAGTTCCGCACCGCTTTTAACCACCAGGGCCGAACACCCTGCCGCGGTCATCTTCTGGATCGCTGCCCGCAACGTGTCGTCCAGCGAGACTGCGGGCGCATCCTTTTTTACCGCCACACCAATCGTTGCTGTAAGTCCCATACGGAACCTCCTTGAGTTTGGGATGACTTGTATAAGGAATACCGTCTTTATATCACATTCCGGGCTTTCGGACATTTTTCACCAGGAAGAATCTCAAGGCCGCCATTGCCGGTGAGACCAATGAATTCGCGAAGATGTATCCGGCCATGATCGAGACCGCCAAGGCGGAAGGGCACAAGGCCGCAGAGATGTCCTTCACCTTTGCCGATACCGTGGAACAGGCTCACGCAGCGCCCCGCCGGGAAGATGCCCGGTCTGCGGCGCCAACAGAGCAAGATCGATTGATCGTCCCTCGCCACTGCCTGAACGCGCGGCGTCTGACCGTCCGTTTTTTGTTCGTGGTGGGGGGAATCTCAGATTTCCAGCAGTCGCCGGTTGATTTCGATGGCCGCCTGGCAGCCCTGGCCCGCAGCGATGATCGCCTGCGGGTTGCCCGGCCGGAGGGCGCCTACAGCGAAGAGATTGCGTACCGAGGTCTCATGCACATGGCTGGTCACGATCTCGGCCCGGTTCCCCTCCCGGGCAAGGTCGAGCCCGGCGAGATAGCCGTCGTTCAAAGTATAGCCGTAGTTGAGCATGGCGGCCTCGCAGGGAATCTCCTCCCCGGAGTGAAGTCGGACCCCGGTCAGACCGGGCTCGCCGAGAAACTCCTGGGGTGTCCCGGCGCGGGCGGTGATTCCTTCCTCGGCGAGCAGCTCGGCGAAATCGGCTGGTAAAACTCCTTCGGGCAGCACCACCGTGATCTCCGGCGTGAACATCTGTTTCATACCCAGGGCCAGGCGGACCCCCTCCACGGAATCGGCGAGGATCACCACCTTTTTTCCCATGGTACGATAGCCGTCGCAGTCAATGCAGGTGTAAACACTCCGCCCGAAAAAGCGGTTCATGCGGGCGATGAAGGGTATCTTTTCGGTCACGCCGGTGGAGGCGATGACAAAGGGGGCCTGGTAGCGCTCCTTGTCGGTGGTGACCACAAAGCCGTTCGCCACGGTCACCGACTCCACGTTTTCGTGCCGGAACCCGCCACCGAACGCCTTGAGTTGTTCGGTGCCGATATCCACCAGGTTTTTACCGGAGATGGCGGTAATTCCGAGGTAATTTTCGATGTGCAGGGCATGGCGGGTGCGGCCGCTGCCGTGATCGAGCACCAGCGCGCGCCGATGGTAGCGGCCCAGGTGGATTGCGGCCTGGAGGCCGCCGGGGCCGGCGCCGATGATGATGCAGTCGTAGGAGGCGCTCATGCCTGTTGGCTTCCGGAATTTGCCGACCAGGCTTTCGCGCCCTTCCAGGTATGGGGACTCCTGCATGTTTTTCTCCTTGACGGTTTGTTTGCCGGGAGAGTAGGTAGCCGCAGGGCCATTCCAACAGATTCCGACACGGTGCGGATTTTTTCGGGAAAATGGTGGTTCGGCGGGTTGATCCCCTTCAAGACCAGCAGCGGCGATTTTGTCCTGGAAGCGAGCCTCGCCGACCGCCACCAGCGCTAAAACTCAACGATACTGCTCCAGCACTTGCCGGAAGGCCGTGCGGGAGACCTCCTGCCGATGGAGCGGCCCCTGCTTGAGGGCGTCGAAATGCTCCTCGAAGAGCGGCTTGTCGTGCCGGTAGAGGACGCCTAACGGGATGCGTTCGCCGAATTCGGCCGCCGTTCTCCGGGCAACATCCCGGTCGGTTGGATCGTATTCGGCCGGCAGTTCGTAGCAGCGATCCTTGTACCATTTGAAGGTGTTGACCGGGTTGAAGGAGACGCAGGGCTGAAGGATATCGACCAGCGCCGTGCCCCGGTGCCTGATGGCCTGGGCGATGAGGTCGGCCAACTGGTCCGGGATGCCGGCAAAGCCGCGGGCGACAAAGGAAGTGCCCATCGCCACCGCCACGGCCACCGGATTGAACGCGGCGGATGGTGCGCCATGCGGCTGGGTCTTGGTGACGAAGCCCTGATCGGAGGTGGGGCTGGCCTGGCCCTTGGTAAGGCCGTAGACCTGATTGTCGTGCACCAGGATGGTGATATCGAGGTTGCGGCGGAGGGCGGCGAGGAAGTGGTTGCCGCCTTCGCCGTACATGCAGCCGTCGCCGCTTTCGGCAATGACGGTGAGTTCGGAATTGGCGAGCTTGGCGCCGGTGGCTGCCGGCAGGCCGCGGCCATGCAGGCCGTTGAAGACGTTGGCGTTGAGATAATGCGGGGTCTTGGCGGCCTGGCCGATGCCCGAAACCAGCAGCACCTGGTGCGGGGCAAGGTCGCAGGCCACCAGGGCCTGTTTCAACGCATTGAGGATGCCGAAATTGCCGCAGCCCGGGCACCAGGCGGTGTCGAATTTGCCGTATTGCTCGATGGTGGTCATGGATTTTCTCCCTGTGCCGGAACCTGGCCCAGTTGGTCGATGATGTATTGGGCGGTGAAGGGCAGGCCGTCGTAGCGCAGCACCCGGTGCGGCAGGGCAAAACCGCTCTCCCGCCGAAGCAGGCGGGCGAACTGGCCGGTGGCGTTCCCTTCGATACAGACTACCTTGCTGGCCGACCCCAGCAGATCGAGGAACTGTTCCGGGATGAGCGGCCAGACCTGCGCAAAATGGAGGGTAGCCACCTTTTTCCCTTGTTCCCGCAGGATTGCCGCGGCCTCCAGCACCGGCCCCTTGGTCGATCCCCAGCAGACGAGCAGCAGCTCGGCATCGGGAGTGCCCTCATGCTGCGGCGCCAGCACTTCCTCTTTCATGCCGGCGAATTTGCGGAGCCGTTTTTCCACCATGGCGATCCGCACCGGCTGCTCTTCGGTGATGTGGCCGTCTTCGTAATGTTCGTCACTGTCCGCCACCACCAGATGTTCCGAAACACCCGGCAGCAGCCGTGGCGAGATGCCGTTCTCGGTGATGGCATAGCGGCGGTAAGGCGCTTTCGCCGAGGCGGGATCGGCGCCGGCCTTGACCGGTGCGATCTGTTCGGGATCAAAGGGCGCAATGGCGCGGGAGGAATCGGCCAGGAACTGGTCGGTGAGCAGGAACACCGGGGTCTGGTAGCGTTCCGCCGTGGCCAATGCCCGCTGGGTCAACCGGTAGCACGCTTCCAGATCGCCGGGCGCGAAGATTGCCCGCGGGAATTCGCCATGGCCGCCGTGAAGCACGAAGTCGAGGTCCCCTTGTTCGGTGCGGGTCGGCAGCCCGGTGGCCGGCCCCGGCCGTTGGGCGACCACGAGCAA
Source organism: Deltaproteobacteria bacterium (assembly GCA_021802775.1). Taxonomy (GTDB): domain Bacteria; phylum Desulfobacterota; class Desulfobulbia; order Desulfobulbales; family Desulfurivibrionaceae; genus JAJZRJ01. Next base: position 62,863 of record JAJZRJ010000012.1, on the reverse strand, counting down.
TACCGGGGTTTCGGTCATGCCGGCGAGGCTCACCCCCTCGGTCATCAGGGCATAGCCGCCGCCCGAGGTGGCGACCATGCTGGGTGCCCCGGCAAAGGCAGCGCCGATGGCCATGTTGATGGCGGCGATTTCGTCCTCGGCCTGTTCGATCACGCAGCCCATGAGGTCGGCGTGGGCGATGAGACTGAGCACCACGGAGGTGGAGGGGGTCATCGGATAGAAGGCGCAGAATTTGACGCCGCCGGCCAGAGCGCCCAGGGCGATGGCCTCGTTACCGTGCAGCATCAGGCGGTTCCCGCCGGCAATGCCGCCGGCGAGCGTGAAGTGGCGGGCGGTGATCCGGGTGGCTGCCCACTGATACCCGTGGTCGAGGACCTCCCGGTTGATCGCCAGGGCTTCCGGATGTTTCTTGCCAAGGGTGGCCTCGACCCCGGCAAAGAGCAGGTCGGCCGGCAGGCCGAGCAGGTTGCCGATGAGGCCGAGGGCCGCGGTGTTCCAGAATTTTTCCGGCCCCAGTTCCTTGAACGGTACCGCCACCGCTGCGGCGGAATCCGGGGCAAAGGCGGCATCGGCGATGATCAGCCCCTGGCTGGCGAGTTCTCCCTGGTGCAGGGCCACGGTTTCGGCGTTCAGGGCCACCAGCAGCTCGATGGTGTCGCGGGGACCGTGGAACGGGACCGTGCCGGTCCGGATGGCAAAGGTGTTGTGGCCGCCACGGATGCGCGAGTGGTAGCTCTGGGTGATCAATATCTCATAGCCGGCCCGGACCAGCGCCTTGCTGAGCAGTTGGCCGATGGTCACCAGCCCCTGGCCGGCCTCGCCGCCGATGACGATGTTGATGTCCTGTGGCATGGTTCCCCCTCTCGTTACTTTGCCGGAATGGGGCACAGGGACCGGGTGGGCACCCGGAGGGCCGCCCCTTCCGGGGAAAAGCCCGGCATCAGGGGCTTGCTTCCGGATGCCCCCGGTCCTGGCAGGCTATTTTTTCTTCAGCGATTTGTAACGGGCGTAGAGGTCGTGCGTCCGGTGGCGTAAAGCGCTGATTTTTTTGGAATCTTCCGTGGTGAGCCAGCGGGGTTCGCTGATGGAGAAGATGATTTTGCTCAGTTCATCGAGCACGCCCTCGGTGGAGAGACACCACTCATCGGTGCAGATGGTTGCCATTTCAGCGGCGTCTTGCAGTTCCTTTTCCAGCAGCGCCACCGAGTCTTCAAGGTTGGTCATGAATTCGCGGTGGGCACGGAGCATGCTCTCTTGCATCTCAACCTGTCGTTTCATATACCCCTCCTCTTTCCAGCGAGTTGTTGAACGCCATTCCAGGGGCACCACTTTCGGGCCAACGGGATGGCGCCCTTTCGTACCGGTCAGATTATATCATCATCATAACCAATGGTCTTGTCAATGGACCGTGGATGGTGGTTTTCCGCGGCGTCTCCCGCGTCTTGCTGCTGGAATAGCATGGGCGGCAACGGATCACGGATGCACAATTTCCTGGAGCGCCGAGTCCAGATCAGGATAGCGGAACGGGAACCGGTGTTTTATGAGCACTCCGGGCACCATGCGGGCGCCGTCAAGGACCACGGTGCCCAATTCGCCGAGCGCCGCTTCCACCACCAAACGGGGCACCGGCAGAATGGTGGGGCGGCGCAGCACCCGGCCGAGGGTCTTGGTAAAGTCAACGTTGCGCACGGGGTGCGGCGCGCAGCAATTGACTGCCCCGGCAATCTCCGGATGGTCGAGGAAAAAGGGGAAGAGAGCGACAAGATCATCGACGTGAATCCAGGAGAACCACTGGCGGCCGCTGCCGAGCCGGCCTGCAATGCCCAGCCGGAAGGCGGGCAGCATCTTGGTGAGTGCTCCGCCCCCCCTGCCCAGCACGATGCCGAAGCGGGTGGTGATCACCCGGGTGCCCTTGTGGCATGCCTTGAAGGCCTCCTTTTCCCAATCGACGCAGACTCGGGCCAGGAAATCGTCGCCGGCCAGGGCGTCCTCGTTCTTGTCGGCATCGCCGTTGCCACCGTAATACCCCACCGCACTGGCGTTGATCAGGGTCTGCGCCGGCGTGATGTCGGGAACAATGGCCTCGACGATGTTGCGGGTGGAGAGAATCCGGCTGTCACGGATCAGGTGTTTGTTCTTGGCGGTCCAGCGGGCGAAAATATTGAAGCCGGCGAGGTTGATGATCGCCTCGGCGTTTCGGACCTCGTTCCGCCAGTGGCCCGGCATGGTCGGATCACCGGCCACCACCCCGGTACCGGCCGGCAGTTGGCTGGCCTTGCCTGGTGAGCGGACCAGCACCCTGACCGTGTGGCCGTCCTGGAGCAGGCGCGGGATGAGGTGGGAGCCGATAAAACCGGTGCCGCCGACGATGAAGATGCGCATGGCGATTCTCCTCTTGGGCGTGTGGAATCAGGGCGTGACATTCTCCCGGAATTCTATGTGCAGCCGGAGCCACGCAAGTCCCAGATGTTCGTGTAAGGCGATCTCGCTTTTCCGCAGGGAGGAGGCACCGGGGAAATAACGGCCAGGGCCGTGCTGCTGGCCGTGTTTCACCTGATAGTCGGTTGGGGCGGCAATGGGGGAGAGGTGCTGCTGGCGGAAGAGGGCCATGGCGCGTGGCAGGTGCGAGGCGGAGGTGACCAGCAGGAAGCGTTTGTCGCCGAGCAGTGGCGCGAGGTGTTTGGCCTGCTCGGCCGTGTCCCGGGAGGCAACCTCAATCGTGATATCATGAGCCGGCACTCCCAGCGCCAGGGCCACGGCCTGCATGGTGGCAGCCTCCGGCTTCGGATCGAATACCGGGCCGCCCGAGAGCAGCAGTTTGCTGCCGGGATGCAGCCGGTAGAGGCGGATACCCTCGACAAGCCTGGCAAGAGAGGAACCGTTCAGCCGGCTGACGGCGGGCAGCCCCTGCTCCGAGACGTGGCCGCCGCCCAGGACCACGATGTATTCGGTGGTCGGTTGGCGCGTGAGGATCGGCGGGTAGTGCCGTTCCAGGGGGCCGAGGAGCCGGTTGGCCACCCATGGGGAGCTGGCCACGGCCAGGAGAAGAAGCGCCAGACCCACCAGCGCCTTGCCGGTGTGCTGGCGCCGGGAGAACCAGAGCAGCAGCAGTCCGGCCAGCCCAAGGAACAGCAGCAGGGGCAACGGCATGAGCAATAGGGTGATGATCTTTTTGGCCACGAACATGGCGAGTGTCCTTGCGTGTGATGGGTCCGGCGTCGGAGGAGGGCGTCACCGGGGCGCCTGGTAGCCGCCCGATACCCCTTGCGGGGCAAGGACAATCTGCCAAAGCTGGTTCTCCCTTGACCGGAAGGAGCCGGCGCAGGAGAGCAGATAATAACGCCACATGCGGCGGAAGCGCTCGCCATATTTTTTCTCAAGCCGCGGCCAGTGGGTGTCAAGGTTGGTGTGCCATTCTATGAGCGTGCGGTCGTAGTCCACGCCGAAATTATGCCAGTCTTCCAACACGAACAGGCCGTCGAATGCCCTGCTGATCTGGCTGGCCGAGGGCAGCATGGCGTTGGGGAAGATATAGCGGTCGATCCAGGGATCGATGGTGCAGGCCGACTGGTTGGAACCAATGGTGTGGAGCAGCAGCAGGCCGGTGTCCGTAAGCAATTGCCGGCAGGTGCGCATGAAGGTCCGGTAGTTTTTGTAGCCGACGTGCTCGAACATACCCAGCGAGAGAATGCGGTCAAATTTGCCGGTCAGGGTCCGATAATCCTGGAGGCGGATATCGACAGGCCACCCCTGGCAGCGTTGCCGGGCGAGTTCCGCCTGTTCTCGTGAAACCGTCACGCCGGTAACGCTCACGCCATGGCGTTCCGCGGCAAAGTGAGCCATGCCGCCCCAGCCGCAGCCGATATCGAGCACGTGCATTCCTGGCTCCAGACCGAGCTTGTGGCAGACCAGTTCAAGTTTTGCTTCCTGGGCGGCATCGAGCGATGTTGCCTTCTTCCAATAGGCGCAACTGTAAATCATGCGGTGATCGAGCATGCGTTCGTAGAGGTCGTTGCCGATGTCGTAGTGATGTTCTCCGACCTGATAGGCGCGGGAGAGCTTCTGCCGGTTGGAGAGTCTGGCCTTGAGGATGTGCAGCCGGTTTTGGCAGCAGTGGAGTTTGTCGGCGAGGCCGGCCCGGAACGCCCGGTGGACCATTTCATCGATGGCCGGGCACTCCCACCAGCCATCCATGTAAGATTCGCCAAGGCCCATGGTGCCGTGGGCAAAAAGTCGCGCGTAGAAATCAGGATGGAGAACCTGGACGTCCCATGGCCGGTCGCCATTGATTCGGACATCGGCACGATCAAGAAGCTGCTGGATTTTGTCGCAACTAGCGTTCCCTGACATCAGTACCCCCTCGTCTACGCTTGCCCCCATGGGGGGGGACAAGGCCTGATATCGTTGAACCGCAACAAAAATACTATGTGATTCAGTTCACGGAGCGCCTCAAGCGCTATTTGCGCGGTGTACCCTCCGGGGCGGATTGCTGGTTTTGCGGTGAAGCGCCGCCACTGGCGTCTTCCGGATAAAGACGCAGGCTGATCCTGCGGTTGCGCGGGTCATAGGGGTTGTCCTTGATCACCGGCTGGGTGGCGGCATAACCGGAAACCCGGATGAGACGGGAGGCGTCCAGGCCATTTTTTTCCAGCGCCACGCGGGCGGCGGAGGCGCGGGCGGTGGAGAGTTCCCAGTTGCCGTACTGGCGGGTGGAATAGGTGACCGCGTCGGTATGGCCTTCGATCTCCACCTGGTATTTGGTTTCCTTGATGTTCTCGCTGATCAGCGCGATGAGCTTCCTGCCGTCGTCGGTCAGTTCCGTGCTGCCGAGGGCGAACATCGGGGTGCCGACCTTGTCCATGATGTCCACCTTGACCCCGCCCTGGAAGAAGGTGACGACCACCTGATCCTTGAGTTTCTCCATTTGGGTGGAGATCTCTTTTTCAACCTGCTCCTTGAACTCTTCCGCCTGCTGCAATTCGCCATCGGTGGCCGGGCCACTGGGCGGGGCTGGTTCGATGCTGATCTGCGAACTCTGCTGGGTGCTGATGCCCATCTGGGGGTTGGTGCCGGAACCCTCTTTGAACAGGCTGAAGTGTTTGAAGTAGTAGGCGATTTCCTCCTTCTTCTCTTGCGGCGTCATGCTGAGCAGCCACATGAGCAGGAAGAAGGCCATCATGGCGGTGACGAAGTCGGCATAGGCCACCTTCCAGCTGCCGCCATGGTGGCCGCCAGCCCCGCCCTTCTTCTTCTTTTTGATGATGATGGTCAGCTTTTTGTTGCTTTCCATTTCTTCAGCGCGTCCTCAACTTCCAGGAAGGAGGGGCGGTCCTCGCCGGGGATGGCCCGGCGGCCGGATTCGATGGCAAAGTGGATCATGAAGTCAGTGGAGTACGCGGCCATCAGCGAGGTCTTGATGACGTTCATGTAGGCCGCCCGTTCGTTGGCCTTGTGTTCCAGGTTGGTGGCGATGGGGCCGACAAAGCCGTAGCAGGTGAGTACGCCGAGGAAGGTGCCGACCAGCGCGGCGCCGATGTGGTGGCCCAGCACCTCGGGCGGCTCGGTGATCATGCCCATGGTGAGAACAACGCCCAGTACCGCCGCGACGATGCCGAGGCCCGGCAGGGCATCGCCCATCTTGTTGATGCTGTGGGAGGGCACCATCCGCTCGTGGTTGTTGATCTCAAGGTCGATGTCCATGAGGTTTTCCATTTCATGGGGCGGGTAGTTGGCGGTGATCATCACCCGGATGGTATCGCAGATGAACTCCGCCACGTCGCGGTCACCCATGATGTCGCTGTGCTTCTGGAAGAGGGCGCTTTTTTCGTAGTTCTCCACGTCCGCCTCGATGGCGATCAACCCCTCCTTCTTGATTTTGGCGTAAACCGCGTTCAGGAGCAGCAGCAGGCGGATGTAATAACCCTTGTTGAGCTTGGAATCGGTGAAGACGTGGCCGATGTCCTTGATGATGGCCTTGAAGACCTTGCTCGGTGAGGAAAGGATCAGGGAGCCGATGGCCGCGCCGAAGATGATGAGGAACTCGGCGGGCTGGAAGAGAACGTGGAAGTTGCCGCTTTCCATGGCGTAGCCGCCGAGGACCGCGGCGAGCACCACGACGATACCGATGATAGCTGTCATGTAGACCTCTGGGAACGATTCATGGTTATGCGCGTTCGAGCGTCGGTCGCCGCCAAGGGATTACAGGTCCTGGAAGCGTTCCGCCCGGAGCTGTTCCTTTTGTTTTTTCAGGGCGTAGGTGGTGATGGCATTCCTGACCGGGTCGGCCATGGGCAGGAAATTGATCGCCACCTCCCGGTCTCCTTCCGGGGCCACGGTAACCCGTACGATGGAGCCGCCCACCAGCACCCACACCGGCTGGTTGGCGTTGAGCAGCATCCGCACCTCCACTACATCGCCGACCGAGACATTGTTCATGGTGTGGAGCTTGATGCCGCTGGCGCTCAGGCTCACCTCGCTGACCCGGATGGCATCCTCCGGACGCCCGATATGCTGACGGGCAAGGAGTTGGTCGGTCTTGGCGCCGGCCTGGTAGAGTAATTGACCTAACGATACCTGCGGGGGGCGTTTGCCGGCCGGGCGTTCCTTGGGTGCGGTCTCGCCGAGGAGCAGGTCCAGCTTGGCGTTGATCTCGATGAGGAGCAGGGCGAAGGAGGTGTTGACCTCCTCGCTGCTGGCCATGAGTTCGGCGGCCCAACTGGTGGAGTCGATGAGGGTAACCGGCACGATTTTCGCCTCCGGCGGTGCGCCGGGGGAAAGTTTGCGGACCGAGGTCGGGATGATGGTATCGATGCGGAAACTTTCGCGGCGGTTCAGGTAGTCGGAGTTCATGATTTCATTGTGCTTCAATAAGGATCGTTCAGTACAGGCCTGCCCCATTGTAGCGAGGTTTTTGCGGGAGTGATACAGAAATTTTTGAAAAATTCCCTCTGGATGCCTACTCTCACGCGGTATCTTTTGGGCGTGAAAGGCGACCGGCGCCGGCCGGAGTGCGTTGGGCCAAAAAAAGGCGCCAGCCTCACGCTGGTGCCTTGTGTCCCGGTGCCGATGCCGGAAAAATTATGCAGCCGCGGGCTGGGGTTTACGGGTCTGCTTCTTCAGCCGGTTGATGCGGCGCCGCAACACCTCGATTCTGGCTCTGTCCCTGGTGACTTGGGCGCTATCTTTGGCCTTGTGCAATTCGCCGAGCAGGGATTTGATCTCGCTCTTGGTCCGCGGCTTTTTTTTCGCCCCGGACTGTTTGGCTTGCTTCGGGGCCACCGCCGTCGTCTTGGCCGCGCCGCTGCCGCCTGCGCCGGAGGAGAGCAGAGTCACCAGGTCGTCTTTCTTCATGGCATGAATGCCGGTTGCGCCAGGGAGTTCCTTGGCGAGCTCGCGCAGTTCTTTCACGGTCAGGTGCTGGAGTTCTTCCGCGGTATGCACTGCCATGGGATCACCTCGTCATCGTCTGCAAGGTTGTAAGGCCTCGGCATTGTCGCCTTGCCTCATGGGGTTGGCTTCCGTGTTTCACTATAGCACACCCCCATTGCCAAAAGGCAACAGGTTTTGGCAATGGCGGCGAAACGTGGCAGAGAATCCGCGATGGCGGGCGTTATCGCCGCGGTGGCCCCTGGGGCCGGTTTGGCGGAAAAGCGCTTGACAGCGTCATGGTCTCCTGTTACGTGAATGGTTATTCACATCGGGGGCGTTATGAAAAGCAAAAAAAATACCCGGATTCGCAAACAAGAGATCGTGCAGGCGGCACTGCAGATCATCGGCGAAAAAGGGATGCGCGACCTTACCATTACCGAGATCGCCAGCCGGGCCGGGATGAGCGGGGCCAACATCTATCGCCATTTTCGCGGCAAACAGGAGATCCTGGCCGCGATCGGCGATTTTATCGGTGAGGCGGTGCTGGGCAAGGCAATCCGGCTCGCAGCCGGGGAAAAAAAGGCCCTGGACAAACTGAACGCCATTTTCCGTTCCCATGTCGCGCTTATCGCCGCAACCCCGGGTCTGCCCCGGTTCATCTTTTCCGAGGAGATTCACCTCGGTGATCGGCAATTGGCTGCCGGCATCGCCGGCCGGATTGCACAGTATGTCGAGATACTGAGTGCGCTCATCGCCGAAGGGTGCCGGACCGGCGAATTCCGTCCGGACCTTGCTCCGCGGGAAACAGCCATCACCCTGCTCGGCATGATTCAGTTCACGGCCCTGCGGTGGTCCATCAGCCATGGTGGTTTTTCTCTGGAGGCCGAGGCAACACGACTGTGGAAGAATTTTCAACGGCTGCTGCAGGAGCCTCCGCTCCCGGAACAGGTTTGAGAGATTGCATGGGTGGCGTATGAAAAAAATATTTTGGTTGGTTGGGCTTCTTGTGAGCAGCACCGGATTCGCTGCCGCCGCAGAGCCGTTGACCCTGGATGAGGCCCTGGCAACGGCGAGCAAAAATCACCCCCAGATCGAAGAGGCCGCCGCGGCGCTGGCGGCCGCTGAGGCGCGGCTCGGCCAGGCCAGGGCGAACTATTGGCCCCAGGTCAATCTGGCCGCCGACTGGAGCAAGGGGGACACCTACCTCACCGCCTTGGGGGCCATCAGGGAGACCGAGTTTTCCTCCACTGCGGTGGTGGTGCGCCAGAATATCTATGATTTTGGCCGCACTGCCGGCGCCACCGCCGCAGCCCGTGGGGCCAAGGATGCGGCGGATGAAGGGCTGGGGCTTAGCCGTCAGGACGTGGCCTTCCGGCTCAAGGCCGCATGGTATCTGGCTTTGGCGGCGGAAAGGCAGGTGGAGGCCAGCCGGCAAACCGTGGTGGCCAGGGAGAAGCTGGCCCATCAGGCAGCGGAGTTTTTTGCCCACGGCACCCGCTCCAAGGTGGAGGTGGCGCGGACCGAGGCGGCGTTTTTTGCCGGCAAGAGCCTGCTGATTCGGGCGGAAAACAACCGGGAGATCGCCCGCCTTGAACTGGCGCATGCCATGGGGGTGGAAACGCTGGGGAATCGGCCATTGGCCGCGTCGGAAATCGCGGCGGCAAAGGTGCCGGCCGAGGTGGCTGCCTTACGGGAGGAGGCCCTGGCTGCGAGGAAGGAATTGAAACGGGTGGCCGCCCTCAAGGAGTCGGCCGCCGGTTCGTTGCAGTCCGCCTGGAGCGGATATCTTCCTGCCCTTTCGGGGACCGCGAGTTATGGCGATGCCGGCCAAACCGTCCTGCCCGAAGGCGAGGTCTGGACGGTGGGGGTCAATGTCTCCCTGCCGCTCTTTTCCGGCTTTGCCACTAAGAACCAGGTACGGGAGGCCAGAGCCGCCATGGAGGGGCTCACCGCCCAACAGCGGAATCTGCGCATCCAGGTCGGGAAGGAAGTGGAGTCTGCCTGGCTGGGGGTTAGGGAGGCCGAGGCGCGGCTTGAGGCCAGCACCAAAGAGGCGGCCGCGGCCCGGGAAAGTCAGCGGCTGGCGATGGAACGGTATCGGGAGGGGGTGGGCACCACCATCGATGCGGTGGATGCCCAGGCCCAGTCCTTGAATGCGGAAACCGCGAAGATTCAGGCCGGATACGACCGGGAGATTGCGCTGGTGCGGTTGGAACGGGCGTTAGGCCGGTAAGAGCGGAACAGGAGAATGGCGATGCAATTTGGGGCACTGCTGCAGAAGCGGAAGAAACTCATGATGGTGCTGGCCGGCGGGCTGGTCCTCTTCGTGGGGTTGCGGCTCACGGTTTTGGGGCCGCCCCGGGTCCGGGAGGTGCGGCCGCTCAAACAGGATCTCGTGGCCCGGGTATATGGCAACGGCACGGTGGAGGCCAAGGTGGTGGTCAACGTCGCCAGCAAGATCACCGGACGGATTGTCGAGGTGAGCGCGGATCAGGGGGATATGGTCACGCAGGGGCAGGTGTTGGCACGGCTCGATACCAGCGAACTGGCGGCGCAGCACCGGCAGGCCCGCGCCACTCTGGCACTGGCGGAAAAGAACGCGGCTCGCTTCAAGGCGCTGGCCGCCAAGGAACTGGTCTCGCGGCAGGAGGCGGAACAGTACGAAACCGCCTTTCTGTTGGCCAGGGAGGCGGTGGTCGCGAGCCAGTCCCGGCTGGCGGACGCCACCATCGTGGCGCCGGAGGATGGCCTTGTCATCCGGCGGCTCCTGGAACCGGGGGCCACGGTGACTGCCGGGGTGCCGATCTTCCTGCTCGCCGATCACCGCACCGTGTGGGTCAAGGCCAACGTGGACGAGTCGCAGCTCAAGGGCCTGGCCCCGGGACAGCCGGCCCTCATCACGCTTCGTTCGGCGCCGGGCGAGAAAATCCCTGGCCAGGTCGCCCGGCTTGGCCGGGAAAGCGACCGCGTGACGGAGGAATTGGAAGTGGACGTGGACTTTGCGCAGCCGCGGGCGGAGTTCCGCCTTGGTGAGCAGGCCGAGGTCTTGATTACGGCCGGCGCCCGGCGTGGCGTCTTGGCGCTGCCCAGGGCCGCGCTGGCCTTTCGTGAGGGTCGCCGCGGGGTGTGGCGCCTCGAAAAGGGACGACTTCGTTTTCAGGAAATCACCACCGGCATCGAGGACCGGCAGGGGATGATCGAGATCACCTCCGGGCTTGATGCGCAGGCAACCGTTGCGGTGGCGCCGGCCGAGAAGATGCAGCGTTTCAGCGAGGGCCAGCGGGTGCGGGTGGGCCGATGAATCTGGCGTTGCGCGATATCCGCCATCACCGGAGCCGCTTCATCCAGACCTGCCTCGGTCTTGGTCTGCTTCTCGGCGTGGTGATGAGCATGAGCGGCATCTACCGGGGTCTCTTTACCGATGCCACGGCGGTGTTGAACGCCACCGCGGCGGACCTCTGGGTGGTGCAGCAGGACACCTCCGGCCCCTTTGCCGCCACCTCGCGGATTCCCGAAGACATCAAGTACCGCATCCGGGCGGTGCCCGGCGTGGCGCAGGCCTCGGCCCTGTCGTTCCAGAATATCCAGAGCGATCGGCACGGCAAGCCCTTCCGTTTCTTCCTGGTGGGCTATGAGCTGGGAGGCTTGGGCGGGCCGCCGGTGATCGTGGCCGGCCGGGCCATCCGGCAGAAACACTACGAGATCGTGGTGGACCGGGCCATGAAGGTGCCGCTGGGCGAGACGCTGCGCCTGGCGGACGACGATTACACCGTGGTGGGCCACACCGCCAGGATGGTCTCCTCGGCCGGCGACCCGGTGGCCTATGTGACCCTGGCCGATGCCCAGAAGATCCAGTTCCAGGACGACGACAACGCCATCCGCAACAACCGGGCCAGGCTTGCCGGGCAGCTTAGCCGTCTGCCCTATCTCTCGCCGAGTCAGGCCAGCCAGTTGACCCCGCAGGTGGCCGGGATCGTCGGCTCCACCCACATCGCCAACACCGTGGTGGCGCGGCTCATACCCGGCGCCGACCTTAGCCAGGTGCAGGAGCGGATCAGCCGCTGGAACCATTTCCGCCCCTTCACGGCCCAGGATCAGGTGCACATCCTCACCGAGGGCATGATCAAGAAGGCCAAGATGCAGCTCGGTCTTTTCCGCGCCATTCTGCTCATCATCTCCGGGGTCATCATCTCGCTCATCATCTACACCATGACCCTGGACAAGCTCCGGGTCATCGCCACCCTCAAATTGATCGGCACCAGGAACCGGGTGATTGTCGGGCTCATCCTCCAGCAATCCTTGCTCATGGGGCTGATCGCCTACGCGGTCGGCTATACGCTCATCGGGCTGACCCACGACAAATTCCCGCGCCGGGTGGACCTGGTGCCGGTTGATCTGATCGGGCTCTTTGTCATCGTGCTGGTGATCTGCATTGCCGCGAGCCTGGTGGGCATCCGCAAGGCGATGCGGGTCGAGCCGGCCGAGGCCCTGGGAGGGTGAGGGCGATGGACGCGCTCCAGATCGAGAAACTGACCAAGATTTACGGCAGCGGCGACACCGAGGTGGTGGCCCTGAGCGATGCCACCTTCGATGTCGCGCCTGGCGAACTGGTGGCGATCCTCGGCCCTTCCGGCTCCGGCAAGACCACGCTGCTCACCACCATCGGCCTGGTCACCGAGCCGACCCGCGGCCGGGTGGTGCTCGATGGCGAGCTGATCGTCGATCATGGCTGGCCAGCCGGGCTCGATCTGAAACGAGTGCGCCGGGAAAAGCTCGGCTTCATCTTCCAGGCCCACAACCTGATCCCCTTTCTCACCACGGTGGAGAATGTGATGATCGCCCTGGAGAACAACGGGGTTGCCGCCAAGGAGGCGCGGGAGCGGAGCGTCGAGTTGTTGCGGAGCCTTGGTCTGGGCCATCGCCTCGACCATTATCCGGCCCTGCTTTCCGGCGGCGAATCCCAGCGTACCGCCATTGCCCGGGCCCTGGCCAACCGGCCTCGGGTGATTCTGGCCGACGAACCCACCGCCGCGCTGGACACCGAGAACGGCAAGAACGTCATGCGGTTGCTCAAGAAACTGGCGGTGGAGAATCATTCCGCCATCCTGGTGGTGACCCACGACCAGCGGATGGTGGAGGGATTTGACCGCATCTTCGAGGTGAGCGACGGCCGGATCGTGAACGAGCGGCGCAACGGGATCAGCGCCGACGCCTAGACCGATGAAAGTCTGCTATCTCATCTGGTTTGTGTGGGGAGTGAGAGAAGGGAAGAAAAAGTGGCTGGGGGACAGGGATTCGAACCCCGACAGGCAGAGTCAGAGTCTGCAGTCCTACCGTTAGACGATCCCCCAGCAGGGTGGGTCAAGGTGGCCCAAAAATAGTGAACCGGGCCGGTTCTGTCAAGCAAATTATCAGGCTTTCCGCCTCACGACACCACAAAACCGGCATAGCCCACCACCTGGTCGGTGTCGCCGCTGGTCTCCCCCGAATCGGTATAGCGTACCAGTTCGGCCTTGGCGGCCCTGAGTTCCACCGCCGCGATCAGGGCAATGGTGGTGGGCATGATGCCGCACATGGTGATGCGATTGCCGATCACCGTGTTGTAGAGTCCCTTTGGATCGAGAGCCAGCACCTGTTCGATGGCCCTGCGGTCCTTGGCCGCGGCAACGGCCCGGCTCTCGTAATGGGTCATGTCGGTGCTGGCCACGATGAGCACCGGCTTGCCGTAGGCGCGGATGGCGGCGGCCACTGCCCGGCCCACCTCCTGGCAGGTGGCGAAGGACAGGTGGGAGATGACCAGCGGGGTGAGGCGCAGTTTTGGTTGCAGGTATTGCAGGAAGGGGACCTGCACCTCCAGCGAATGCTCGAAGCGGTGGGCCGCGGTGTCCGCCTCGATCTGGGCCGATTCCGCCAGCAACAGCCTGGCCAGTTCGGTATTGATCGGCACCGTCCCCAGCGGCATCTCCCATTCCCCCTCCGCCATCAGCGCCACCTCGGCCCCCATGCCGTGGTGGTTCGGGCCCAGGATGATGACATCCTCGGGCATCTCGACCCGGGCAAAAGTCTCGCCCGCCACCCGGCCGGAGTAGACATAGCCGGCATGGGGGCAGACCACCGCGATGGCGCGCTGTTTGGGGCCATCCCGCGGCATCAGCTCCGTAAGCATCCGGGTCAGGGTCTTGGGGGCACCGGGATAGAATTGATCGGCAACAGCAGGGGCTCTTCGCATGACAGACCTCCCTTCAGAGGGGTGGTGGCGAGAAGCGGGGTGGACAAATCCACTATACCGCAGGCAGCGGCAGGGCGGGGTGAATTTTTCCGGGCGAAGGCAAATCAGAAGGCCTTGACGCTCCAGGTGGTGCCGGTGGGGGAGTCCTTGATCTCGATCTGCTTCATGAGCAATTCGTCGCGGATGGCGTCGGCCCTGGCAAAATCCTTTTCCTTGCGGGCCTGGTTGCGGGCGGCGATGAGGGATTCGATCTCTGCCTCGGTGATGGCAAGGCCCGCAAGCAGGGCGCTCTTTTTGGCGGCCATGTAGGTGGCCGGCTCTTCGGTGAGCAGGCCGAGGATGGCGGCAAGCTGCCGCAGGGTGGCGGCACTCTCGCGCAGCAGGGCGAGGTCTCCCTCGGCCGGGGCGGCAGGCAGGGCCTGGCGCACCTTGTTCATGGTCTTCACTGCCTCGAAGAAGTGGGCCATGGCCTGGGCGGTGTTGAAGTCGTTGTCCATGGCCTGCTGGAAGCGGGCCTCCAACGCGGTGAGCTTTTCGCGGTCCTTGGCGTTGATCGCCGAGGTTGCTCCATTCTTGCCCTCTTCCGGCAACTGGCTGATCTCGGCCAGGGCGGCATAGAGGCGGTCGAGGCCGGCTGCGGCATCGTTCATCGCGCTCTCGGAGTAATCGAGCGGGTTGCGGTAGTGGGTGGAGAAGACAAAGAGGCGCAGCACCTCGGCCGAATATTTCTCCAGCACCTCGCGGATGGTGAGGAAGTTGCCCAGCGACTTGGACATCTTCTCGTCCTTGATGGTGACAAAGCCGTGGTGGATCCAGACCTTGACAAAGGGCCGGCCCGAGGCGCCCTCGCTCTGGGCGATCTCGTTTTCGTGGTGGGGGAAGACCAGATCCTTGCCGCCGCCATGGATGTCGAAGGTGTCGCCGAGGTACTTCCTGCTCATGGCCGAGCATTCGATGTGCCAGCCCGGCCGGCCCGGACCCCAGGGGCTCTCCCAGGTGGGCTCGCCCGGCTTGCTGCCCTTCCACAGGGCGAAATCCATGGGATGGGCCTTGTTCTCGTTGACCGAGACCCGGGCGCCGGCCTGCATGTCGTCGAGTGAGCGGCCGGAGAGCGCCCCGTAGCCGGCGAAACGCTCTACCTTATAATAGACATCGTTGCCGACCTGGTAGGCCAGACCGCGGGCAATGAGGCTTTCGATCAGGGCGATGATCTCGCCCACATGCTCGGTGGCCTTGGGTTCCAGGGTGGGCGGGGCGACGCCCAGGCGGGCCATGTCCTCGTGGAACAGGCGGATGAAGCGTTCGGAGAGTTCCTCGCAGGTGGTGTTCTGCTCCTGGGCGCGCTTGATGATCTTGTCGTCGATGTCGGTGAAGTTGCGGACAAAGGTGACCCGATAGCCGCGGTAGCGCAGATAGCGGACGATCATATCGAAGACCAGGGCCGAGCGGGCGTGGCCGATGTGGCAGTAGTCGTAGGCGGTGATGCCGCAGACGTACATTTTGATGTGGCCGGGCTCGATAGGCTCGAGTGGCGCCTTGCTGCCGGTCCTGGTATTGTAGACGACAATGGGCATGACGGGTATCCGCAATTCGATTCGTTTCCGCAAACAAAAGAAATATGGTATATACCCGGTTCGCGCCAACAGGGCAACCCTTGTTGCGTGCATATGCCAATATTGGCAACGGCTGGGCACTGGCCGCGGAGGAACAGCATGGTGGGAACAATGGGGTTGATCGAGCGACAGGAACTGGCAAGCGGCATGGTGGTGACGCTTCACGACGTATCGAAGGCGGTGGTGGGTGACCGCTGGCTGGTGAAGATCCGGTGCGAGGCCACGGTGCCGCTGCCGAGGGAGTGTGTCGATGAGCTGGTTGAGGAGGATGCCGCCCTCAAGGCCGCGGTGCTGGCCAGACTGGGGGATACGCTTACCTTCGCCGTTTTCAAGGAGCGCAATTTCGTCGCCGACCCGGACAAGGCTGCGGTGCTGGCCGGGCTCGTGGCCAATGTGCGGGAGAATGTGCTCGGTTATCTTGCCAGCCCGCTTTTTCCTGCCCGGCTTTTTGCCAGCCGTTACGCGGAATTGCGGGAAAGCTGCGTGGTCGAACGCCACTATCAGGGGCTGCCGGCAAGGGACGAGGAGGATGAGGGACCAACCGATTTTTCCGCTCTGTTTCGGGAGTGAGGGCAACTGGAATTCTCCTTGACAAACCACGCAGATGGCATCATATTCGCTCATTTCAAGACCTTTTCTCGCGCGTGACCATGGGGGTTCCCCCTGTTTGACAGAGTTTTCCGCCGCTCCGGCGGCCCGTTCCGGGTGAAATCGATTTTAGGTGAACAACATGAAGGTATTGGTCAGTGACAATCTGGCGCCGATCGGGGTGAAGATCCTCCAGGACGCCGGGTTGAAGGTGGACGTCAAGACCGGGCTGGCACCCGAGGAGTTGAAGAAGATCATCGGCGAGTACGACGGCCTGGTAATCCGCAGCGCCACCAAGGTGACCGCCGAGATCATCGAGGCGGGCGAAAAGCTCCGGGTGGTGGGCCGCGCCGGTATCGGCCTCGACAACGTCGATATCCCCTCGGCCAGCAAGAAGGGCATCGTCGTCATGAACGCTCCGGACGGCAACGCCACCACCGCGGCTGAGCACGCCATTGCCATGATGATGGCGGCGACCCGCAACGTCCCGCAGGCCACCGCCTCCATGAAGGAAGGCAAGTGGGAGAAGAAGAAATTCCAGGGCCGCGAGGTGACCGGCAAGACCGTGGGCATCATCGGCATCGGCCGCATCGGCCGCATCTTTGCCGATCGGGCCCAGGGCCTGCGCATGAAGGTCATCGCCTTTGATCCACACATGACCAGGGAGCAGGTCGAGAAACTCGGCATCGAGCTGGTCAGCCTGAACGAGTTGTGCAAGCGTGCCGATTTCATCTCGGTCCATGTGCCGCTCACCCCCGAGACCAAGCATCTGGTGGGCGCGGAGCAGTTCAAGCTGATGAAGAAGGAGATGATCTTTGTCGATTGCGCCCGCGGCGGCGTGGTGGAGGAGAAGGCCCTGGCCGAGGCCCTCAAGAGCGGCCAGATCCGCGGGGCGGCCCTCGATGTCTTCGAGGTCGAGCCCACCACCCATGAGAATTGCCCGCTGCTGGCCATGGACAATTTCATCTGCACCCCGCATCTGGGCGCCTCCACGGCCGAGGCCCAGGAGAACGTGGCGGTGGCCATTGCCGAGCAGATGGCCGATTACCTCCAGCACGGCACCGTGACCAACGCGGTGAACGTGCCGTCGGTGAGCGCCGAGGTCCTCTCCCAGGTCGGCCCCTATGTGACCCTGGCCGAGATGCTGGGTTCCCTCCATATGCAGATCGCCAAGGGCGGGGTGCAGGAGATCGCCATCGAATATTGCGGCGATCTCGCCGAGATGATCACCACGCCGGTTACCGTTTCCTTCCTGAAGGGCCTCTTTACCCCGATTCTGAAGGATGCGGTCAACTACGTCAATGCGCCGATCATTGCGAGCGAGCGCGGCATCCGGGTGGTCGAGTCGAAGACCAGCCAGTCCGACGATTTCCTCAACCTGCTCTCCATCCGGGTCAAGACCAGCGAGGGCGAGAACGTCCTGGCCGGCACCGTCTTCGGCCGCAAGGAACCGCGGCTGGTGCGGCTCAATACCTTCCGGCTGGAGGCCCTGCCCAGCGGCCCGATGCTCTTCGTGCACAACAACGATGTGCCGGGCGTCATCGGCAAGCTCGGCATTACCCTGGGCGAGTCCGGGGTGAATATCTCCCGCATGACCGTCGGCCGCGAGCAGGCCTCGGGCCGTAACGTCATCCTGCTCAACACCGATAGCCTGGTGACCAAGGAGCAACTCCAGAAGGTGCGGGCGCTGGAGAATATCCACGAGGCCATGGTGCTTGACCTGCCCGACTTCGGGGCATAAGTTTCGGCAGAGAGGACGCATATGGGCGACGAGGCCGGCAAGTGCAAAGAATGCCCGCCGGGGCAGATCAGGCAGGGCGGCCGCTGTGTGTTGCCCGAGCCGACTTTTACCACCTTCATCATGTCGCTCAACACCTCGGCCCTCTTCCATCTGGGCGAGCTGGTCGATCCGGAGACCGGCCAGAAGGGCACGGACCTGGTGCTGGCCAAACATACCATCGACACCCTGCAACTGCTGAAGGGCAAGACCGCCGGCAACCTGACCGACAAGGAAAGGGAACTGCTGGAGAATGTCCTTTATGATTTGCAGATGCGCTATGTGAAGGCAACGCAGTAAAGGGCGCGGAAAGAAGTGAGAGTGAGCAAATGCCTGGCTGCTACGTGGCCGGGCATTTTCATTTGGGCGGTGTGAAGGTGATGGTGCAGCAGATAGAAGTTGAGGCTCCGGCCAAGGTCAATCTCCGGCTTGCCGTTGTCGGCAGGCGGCCGGACGGTTATCATGAGCTGGAGTCGTTCATGCTGAAACTCGCCCTGGCCGATCGCCTGACCTTGATCCGCCAGCCGGCCGGCATCACCCTTTCCTGCCCGGACAGTTCGCTGCCCCTTGGCCCGGACAATCTCGTCTATCGGGCTGCTGCCGCCTTTTTTCGCCACACCGGGATCAACGGAGGGGTGGCGATCACGCTCTTAAAGCGGATTCCCATTGCCGCCGGCTTGGGCGGGGGGAGCAGCGATGCCGCCGCCACCCTGCGCGGGCTCAATCGGCTTTTCGCGGCCTGCCTTACGCAAACTACCCTGGCGGCGTTGGCCACGCCCTTGGGGGCCGATGTGCCGTTCTTTGTCCTCGATGCCCCGGCCGCCTGGGCGCAGGGTATCGGTGAAAGGTTGACCCCGGCGCCGGTGCCGGAGGTCGGCTGGATTCTCTTGGTGAATCCGGGGTTTCCGGTCTCGACAAAATGGGCTTACGAGAATTTTGCATTGACAATGGGGGGCAATCCATTTATTTTAGGCCGCGGGTTGGTTTCGGCCAATTCCGCCGAGTCACGCGGCAATATCAGGATGTTGCCCCTGTTCAACGATCTGGAGGCTGTAACGATCGGCCGGTATCCGGAGGTGGCTGCGCTCAAGGCGGCGCTGATCGCGGGTGGCGCCGATGATGCCTTGATGTCCGGCAGCGGCCCTACAGTCTTCGGTCTTTTTGCCGATCGCGAGACGGCGGAACGTTGCGCTGCCTCGCTCAAACCCCGGTATGGCGACAAGGTGATTCTCACGCGGCCGTTGGGCGGCTGACACGATTTGGGGTTGGGGCGTCGTCAAGCGGTAAGACACAAGACTTTGACTCTTGCATTCGCAGGTTCGAATCCTGCCGCCCCAGCCATTGTTTCTTGGTACTGTAAGGCGATGCGGCAATGCCGTGGGGCCTTTTTTCTTTCGAGCGAACGCCGCGGTGCACGCGGCACGGAGATAAGGCGCGAGCATGTTCAAGGATGAGATGAGAATATTTGCCGGCAATGCCAATCTGCCCCTGGCGGACGAGATCTGCAGCTACATCGGCATCCCGCGCTCCAGCGCCGAGGTCCGGCGCTTCAGCGATGGCGAGATCTTTGTCGAGCTGGGCGAGAATGTCCGCGGCCGCGATATCTATCTGATCCAGCCGACCTGCCCGCCGGTCAATGACCATCTGATGGAACTGGTGATCATGGTCGATGCCATGCGCCGCGCTTCGGCCCGGCGGATCACCGCGGTATTGCCCTATTACGGCTATGCCCGCCAGGATCGCAAGGTAGCGCCGCGGGTGCCGATCACCGCCAAGGTGGTGGCGGAGATGCTCATGGTGGTCGGGGTGCGCCGGGTGCTGACCATGGACCTTCATGCCGGCCAGATCCAGGGATTTTTCAATATCCCGGTGGACAATCTCTATGCCGCGCCGGTGCTGCTCGACTATATCGGCAAGACCTTCCAGAACCACGTGGTCATGGTCTCGCCGGACGCCGGCGGCGTGGAGCGGACCAGGGCCTTTGCCAAACGGCTCAACGCCGACCTGGCCATTGTCGATAAGCGGCGGGCGCGGGCCAACGAGTGCGAGGCCATGAACGTCATCGGCGACGTGAAGGGTAAGATCGCGGTCTTGCTCGACGATATGGTCGATACCGCCGGCACTCTCTGCTCCGCAGCCAAGGTGCTCATGGAGTCCGGGGCGACCGAGGTGCATGCCTGCTGTTCGCACGGCGTGCTCTCCGGTCCGGCCATCGACCGGCTGGAAAAATCGCAGATCAAGTCGCTGGTCATCACCAACAGCATTCCGCTGGGGGAGAGGGCCAAGGCGTGTGGTAAAATCAAGATCCTGTCGGTATCGCCCCTGCTGGGCGAGGCGATCAAGCGGATTCATTCCGAGGATTCCGTCAGCTCGTTGTTTGTGTAGCAGGCCGTTGAAAAACTCGTTTCTCGGCGGTCTGCGTCCGGCCCAAGGAGGGGCCGGCAATTCCGGTACGTCGGCAACGTGCCGGAATTGTGAGAACTTGCCGGATTCACTTCGGCAAGTTCGTGGTTGAAAAAGGTCACGGATGACTTTTTCAATATCTGGTTAGAAACGTACACAATGCGGACCGGGATACATTCCGGGCCGGGATTTCAGTGAGGAGGTTGAGCTATGTTGCAGGTTGAGGTGACCGCACAGTTGCGGACGAAGTTCGGGAAGGGTGCGGCGCGGACCTTGCGTCGGGCTGGGCAGACTCCTGCCGTGGTCTATGGCAAGCAGGATTCGTTGGCACTGGAGTTGAACAGCCATGATTTTACCAAGGCGCTGCTCTCCATCCACCGGAAGAATGCGGTGATCAATCTGACGGTCACCGACGGCAAGAAGCAGAGCGTCAAGCATGTGGTGACCAAGGAAATTCAGACGGACCCGCTGCTCAACTCGGTGGTGCATGCCGATTTCTACGAGATCTCCCTCGATGCCCCCATGGTCTTCGTGGTGCCGATCCGCTACACCGGCAAGGCCAAGGGTGTGGACATGGGCGGCGATATGACCATTGCCAAGGAGAAGCTGACCCTGAAGGGCAAGGCGCTCGATATTCCGGATGCCTTGGAGGTCAATGTCTCTGCCTTGGGGATCGGTGAGAAGATGAGCTTTGCCGATATCCAGTTGCCGGCCGGGGTGACGATGCTCGACGCGCCGGAGACGGTGTGCGTATCGGTGAGTGCTGCCGCGCAGGCCTGATGCGCCGCGCGCAACATGTGGGTTTAAAGCCGGAAAGGGGTTCCTTTTCGGCTTTTCTTTTTTGTTGAGGCCGCTGGTCCGGGTTCTTTTGCCAGGGAGAGATATCGTGTTTACGCTCGTCGGGTTGGGAAATCCGGGTAGTGAGTATGCCATGACCCGGCATAACATCGGCTTTCTCTTTCTCGACTACCTCGCCGGCCGGCATGGGCTGACCCTGAAGGGATCCAAATGGCAGGCCGATATTGCCAAGGGTGCCCTGTGGGGCAGGCCGGTGGTCCTCTGTAAGCCCATGACCTACATGAACCTGAGCGGTAACGCCGTCGGCCAGGTGGTTCGTTTCTACGACCTGGAGCCGGGCAGGGTGGTGGTGATCCACGACGATCTCGACCTCTCCTTCGGGCGACTCAAGCTGGTGGCCAATCGCGGCGCTGGCGGTCACAACGGCATCAAGTCCATCATCGACCACCTCGGCACCAAGGATTTTCCCCGGATTCGGGTGGGAGTAGGGCGGCCGTCCGAGGCGACCACGGCGAGCGATTACGTGTTGTCCCGCTTCAGCGGCGATGAACAGCGCGAGCTGCCGGCCTTGTATACGCGCATCGAGGAAGCGGTCGAACGCATCCTGACCGACGGCGTGCCCGCGGCGATGAACGCGATCAATACCGAACCCCGCTGACCTTCCTCTGGCATTGTTCCGGTTCCGCTTTTTCTCCGGCGGGTCGAGAACGTTCTGTTATTGCCACAGATTTCCCTTTAATTACGACGGTGTTTGATTAAAACGAAAAATGTGGTATATTGCGTCTTCTTTTTTCGCGTTTTCAGGCTAGCTTCGCACGTAGACGTCAGTTGGAGGTGGAGCACATGGGCAAAAAGGTCGTGAAGAACTTCAGTGTTGGTGATATGGCCGTCTATCCGGCGCATGGTGTTGGGCAGATCGAGGCCATTGAGCAGCGCATGGTCGGGGAACGGGAACAGGCGTTTTATGTGATGCGCATCATCGATTCCAACATGACGATTATGATTCCCACCAGTTCCTCGCGTAACGTCGGGCTCCGTGGCATCATCACCGCCCGCGAGGTCAAGAAGGTCTACGATATCCTGGGTGACCGCGAGATCGCCATCGAGTCGCAGCCGTGGAATCAGCGCTACCGCGAATACATGGAGAAGATCAAGACCGGGTCAGTCTATGAGATTGCCGCCGTGCTCCGCGACCTCTTCCTGCTGCGGGTGGACAAGGATCTCTCCTTTGGCGAGCGCAAGATGATGGATACCGCCAAGAGCCTCTTGGTCAAGGAGATTGCCCTGGCCAAGGATGTTGCCGAGGAGAAGGTGGAACAGCATATCGAGCGGATGTTCGCCTGATTTTTCGGATTCCCGTTGTGACCCTGGTCGTACCACGGCCAACTGCGGACCAACCATCCCGAACCGCTACGCCACGGGGGCTGGTCGTTTCTCTCCCCCTGACACCCGTTATGGATATCATCGCTCCTGCGCGGCAGTTCACGTTTCCGGTGGCCGGCGAGGCCGCGGGGCAGCGGCTCGACCGTTTTCTGGCCGAGGCCCTGGCGCAGGAAGAGATCACCCGGAGCCGTTTGCAGGGCCTGATTCGGGAAGGGTGCGTCCTGGTCGATGCCTCCAGCCGCAAGGCCGGCTATCTGGTGCGCGACGGCGAGGAGGTGACCGTTACCCTGCCGCCGCTCAAGGAAACGGTGCTCACCGCCCAGGAGGTTCCTTTCCTGGTGCTCTACGAGGATGACGCCATCGTGGTGCTGTCGAAGCCGCCCGGCGTGGTGGTGCACCCCGCCTGTGGCCACGCCGAAGGCACCCTGGTTCATGGTTTGCTCCATCACTGCCGCGACCTTTCCGGAATCAGCGGGGAACTGCGGCCGGGAATCGTGCACCGCCTCGACAAGGACACCTCGGGCTGCATGGTGGTGGCCAAGAACGATCTGGCCCATCATCGATTGGTGGCGCAGTTCAAGGGTAAGGAGATCACCAAGATCTACCATGCGCTGCTGGTCGGAGTGCCAGCCAAGTCGGCCGGCACCGTCGATCTCCCCATCGGCCGCCATCCGGTGCATCGCAAGAAGATGGCGGTGCGGCAGGATGGGGGGCGGCCGGCCGTCACCCATTGGCAGGTGCGGGAACGCTTTGCCGCCGGATTCAGCTTGGTGCAGGTGCGGTTGGAGACCGGCCGTACCCATCAGATCCGGGTCCACATGGCGGCCCTTGGCCATCCGGTGGCAGGGGATCCGGTTTATGGCGGCAAGTCGCGCCGCGTCGCCAGTTTTGGCATCAGCCGGCAGTGCCTCCATGCCTCGCACCTTGGATTCCGCCACCCCTTGACCGGCAACCCCATGGAATTTACCGCCCCGCTCTGGCCCGATATCGAGGCGGCGCTTGCCCGCCTGCGCACCGGGGCAATGGAGGGTGACTGCGCATGAATATTTCTCCCTTGGTGCGGCATGCCTCGATAGCCGTGACCGGCGGTATCGCTACCGGCAAGAGTCGGGTAGCCGCCTATCTGGCCGAATTAAGCGGCGCGGGACGCCTGGACGCCGACGCGGTCTGCCGGGAACTGCTGCGGCCGGATGAGGCTGGCTGGCTGGCCTTGCGAGAGGGGATCGACCCGGTCTTTTTCCGGCCGGACAGGGAATTGGACCGCCCGCTTCTCCGTGAGCGTCTCTTTGCCGATGCCGCGCTACGGGCGCGAGTGGATGCCCTGATCCATCCCTTGGCCCGAGCGGCCATGCACCACCAGGCCGAGGCGTGGCTGGTAGGCCGGCGGTACAGCCGGCTGGTAGTCGAGGTGCCCTTGCTCTTCGAGGCCGGTTGGCAGGCGGACTACCGGCAGGTGGTGGTGGTCACGGCCGAGCCGGAGATATGTATCGCGCGGTTGATGCAGCGGGATGGGGTGAGCCGGCAGGCCGCCGAACAGGCGGTGGCCGCCCAGATGCCGCTTGCCGAGAAGGTCCGGCTTGCAGACCGGGTGATCGACAACAGTGGCGACTGGGAGGCTACCCGGCGTCAGATCGAGGAACTACCGCCACTTCTCTGGCTGGTGCCGGAAAAAAAACTCCCGCCCCCTTCTCGTTGACAAAACTTCCCGTCCTGACTAAGGTTCCTGGCAATTACGCAGGAGGAAGCAGATGGCATTCGACATGGACCAGATCATCGACGAAAGTCTCAAGGAATCCCTGGCCGCCAAAGAGGCCTTTGCCAGCCGCGAGCGGGCTGCGATCAAGACCCTGGTCGGCTGGATGGTGGAGGCCATCCGCAGCGGCAAGAAGATCATGATCTTCGGCAACGGCGGCAGCGCGGCAGACGCCCAGCACATGGCCGCGGAGTTCGTCAACCGCTTCCTCATCAACCGCAGGCCCTTGCCCGCCATCGCGCTGACCACCGACAGTTCGATCCTTACCAGCATTGGCAATGATTTTTCCTTTGACGATATCTTCCTCAAGCAGATACAGGCCCTGGGGCAGCCGGGTGATGTGGCCCTGGGAATCTCCACCAGCGGCAACTCGCCGAACGTGCTCAAGGCCATCGAGGAGGCCAAGGGGATGGGGCTGCGCACCGCGGCGCTCACCGGCGGCAGCGGCGGCAAGCTGCTCACGGTGGCGGAACTGACCTTGAACGTGCCCTCCGGCAAAACCCCGGCCATCCAGGAGACCCACCTCTGGGTGGAGCACCTGCTCTGCCAATTGGTGGACGAGGTGCTCTTCGGCCAGGGCGCGGCATAAGGAGAGGGAATGAACAGATACACCCCGCTCGATTTTTCCGAACTCCACACCTACTCCCTCCACGGCCGCCACAGCAAGGTGACGGTGGATAATTTTGCCAGGCCGCTTAGGCCGGGCGCCACCATTGGCGATTATCTCGCGGCCCTGCCGCAGCAGTTTCTCGGGGTGGATTTCCCGGAACTGGTCGCACGCCTTGCCGCCATCCACAAGGCGGGCCGGCCCATCGTGGTCGGCATGGGCGCCCATGTCATCAAGGTGGGGCTCAATCCGATCCTGATCGACCTCATGGAGCGTGGCATTATCACCGGGCTTGCCTTAAACGGCGCCGGCATTGTCCACGACACCGAGGTCGCCATGGTGGGCCGCACCTCCGAGGAGGTGGAACAGGTGCTCGGCGCCGGGGCCTTTGGCGCGGCCAAGGAGACTGGCGAGGAGATCAACGCCGCCATCAATCAGGGCGCGGCCAAAGGCTTGGGCCTCGGCGCGGCCCTGGGCGACTACCTGCTGGCCAGGAACTTCCCCAATAACCACGTCAGCCTACTCGCCACTGCCCGGAGGCTCGATATCCCGCTCACCGTACATGTGGCCATCGGCACCGACATCATCCACATCCATCCCTCGGCCAGCGGTGCGGCCATCGGCCAGACCAGCCACGACGACTTCCGTCTCTTCTGCGCCATGGTTGCCGACCTCGAGGGCGGGGCGTACCTGAATCTCGGCTCGGCCGTGTTGCTGCCCGAGGTCTTTCTGAAGGCGATCACCGTGGTGCGCAACCTGGGGCATAAGGTGGAACGGTTCGTCACGGCCAACTTCGACTTCATCCGCCACTACCGGCCGATGACCAACGTGGTCAACCGGCCGACCATGAGCGGCGGCAAAGGGTACAACATCACCGGCCATCACGAGCTGATGATCCCGCTCTTGGCCGCCGCCTTGGTTGATCGCATCGCCAATGGCTGATCCGCCCGGCTGCTGGTGGAGTGTTGTCTTGAAAATACGCGCAAAAACAGAATAAGGAGCGGAGTCGGTCCCATGCCACTCTATGATTTTGTCTGCGGAAAATGCGGCCATGCCTTCGAGGCGCTGGTGATGGGCGGCGGTCAGCCGGTCTGCCCCAAATGCCGGAGCACGGAGCTCGTGAAGCAGATGTCCACCTTTGCCGCCCGCACCGGTGGCGGAGGGGGGGCGGAAGGTGGCGGCTCCAAGTGCGCGGGATGCACGGGCCGCAGTTGCCGCACCTGTCGTTGATCGGAAAAAAAACACGCAACCGCGGGCGTTCGGCTGACGCCTTCAAGGAATTTCACAGGCCAGAGAGGGTTGGAAGGAATATCCATGCAGAAACTCATCAAGATCGGCACCCGCGGCAGCCTGCTCGCCCTGACGCAATCGAACTGGATCAAGGGGCTTATCGAGGCGCAGCACCCCGGTACCACGGTGGAGCTGGTGAAGATCGTCACCAGGGGCGACAAGATCCTCGACGTACCACTGGCCATGGTGGGCGGCAAGGGGCTCTTCGTCAAAGAGATCGAGGAGGCCCTGCTCTCCCGCGAGGTCGATATCGCGGTGCACAGCATGAAGGACGTGCCCTCCGAATTGCCCGCGGAACTCCACATCGGCATCGTCACCAAGCGGGAAAATCCGTACGACGCCTTCATCTCCGGGAAATACGCCAATCTCGCCGGGATGCCGGCCGGCGCCAGGGTCGGCACCAGCAGCCTGCGGCGCAAGGCGCAGATCGCGGCCCTGCGGCCCGACCTCGTCATCGAGGACCTGCGCGGCAACCTCGACACCCGGCTGCGCAAGCTCGACGAAGGGCGGTACGATGCCATCATCCTGGCGGCCGCCGGCCTCAATCGTCTGAAAATGAGCGACCGCGCCACCTGCTATTTCACCGCCGAGGAGATGCTGCCGGCCGTGGCCCAGGGCGCGGTGGGCATCGAGCTGCGCAAGGCGGACAGCGAACTGCTCGCCGGGCTTTCCTTCATGGCGGATTACGCCACCGAGGTCTGCGTGCGGGCCGAGCGCAGCTACCTCCACCGGCTGGAGGGCGGCTGTCAGGTGCCGCTGGCCGGTTTTGCCACCTTGAGCGGCAACGAACTGACCATGACCGGCCTCATTGCCTCGGTGGATGGCAGCCGGATCATCAAGAAAATGATGACCAGCAGGCCCGAAGACGCCGCTACCATTGGCCGGACCCTGGCGGAGGAACTTTTAGCCATGGGCGGCCGCGAGATTCTCGAAGCGGTCTACGGTTCCAAGATTCACTAAGCCACGCCGGATCAGGCGCGGTACAACCCGGCATTCAAGCCGGGTCGCTTGTTTTTGGATGGATGTATGGATGTTATGAAGAAAACAGCACACAATCCTCCCCCGACTCCTCGTGCCGGCAAGGTCTATCTCATCGGCGCCGGCCCCGGCGACCCTGAACTCATCACGGTCAAGGGGATGAAGCTTCTGCAGCGGGCCGAGGTGGTAGTCTACGACTATCTGGCCAGCAAGAAGCTGCTCAAGCAGGTGCCCAAGGATGCCGAGCTGGTTTACGTGGGAAAGATGGGCGGTGTCCACCATGCCCACACCCAGGACGAGATCAACCGGATGCTGGTCGATTTCGCCAGGCAGGGCAAGACCGTGGTGCGTTTGAAGGGTGGCGATCCCTTCATCTTCGGCCGCGGCGGCGAGGAGATCGAGGTGCTGGTGGACCACGGCATTGCCTATGAGGTGGTGCCGGGCGTCACTTCCGCCACCGCGGCGGCCACCTACGCCGGCGTGCCCATCACCCATCGGCAGTACACCGCCTCGGTCGCCTTCATCACCGGCCACGAGGACCCGACCAAGGCGGCGAGCAATATCGCCTGGGACAAGATCGCCACCGGCATCGGCACTTTGGTCTTCTACATGGGGATCAAGAACCTGCCGATCATCACCGAGAAACTCATGGCCAACGGCCGCAGCCCCGAGACCCCGGTGGTGGTGGTGCGCTGGGCCTCGACCCCGGAGCAGCAGTCGGTGGAGGGAACGCTGGCCACCATCGCCGACCGGGTGCGGGCCGCAAAGATCAAGCCGCCGGCCCTGATCGTGGTGGGCGAGGTGGTCTCCTTGCGCGACAAGATCAACTGGTATGAAAAACGGCCGCTCTTTGGCAAGCGCATCCTGGTGACCCGCACCCGGGAACAGGCGAGCGAACTGGTGCATCGCCTGGAGGACCTGGGCGCCAACTGCCTGGAGGGCTCGACCATCGCCCTGGTGCCGCCGGATTCCTGGGCCGAACTCGACCAGGAACTGCGCCGGCTAGGTGACTACGACTGGCTGTTGTTCACCAGCATCAATGCCACCAGGTTTTTTTTCCAGCGTCTGGCCGAACTCGGCTTGGACGCCCGGAACCTCAAGGGGCCGAAGATCGGGGTGGTGGGCACCGCCACGGCCGAGGTGCTGCAGGCCCACGGCATCCGTGCCGACCTCGTTCCCGAGGAGTTTACCGGCGAGGGGCTCGCTGCCGCGCTGCTCAAAGAAGGGATGCCCGGCAAGAAGGTGCTGCTGCCGCGGGCAGCCAAAGCCCGCGAGGTGCTGCCCGAGACCTTGAGCGAGGCCGGGGCCACGGTCACCACCGTGCCGGTCTACCGCAACGTGCAGCCGGCCGATTACGCCGAGGTGCGGCAGGCGCTGGAGGAGAAGGCCATCGACCTCATCACCTTCACCAGCTCTTCCACGGTCATCAATTTCCTGGAGATGCTTCAGTGTGCCGGCGAGGCGGAGCAGCAGCGGCTGCTTGACGGCGTCAAGATCGCGACCATCGGGCCCATTACCGCCAAGACCGCGGTCCAGAAAGGGTTGACCATTCACATCCAGCCGAAAACCTTCACCATCCCCGCATTGGTGGACGCCATTTTGGACCACTACGCCAAGCGGGCTTAGCGCGATGCAGTGCCACGCCTGCCGGAAAGAGGTGACGATCAGCGGCCGGGTCGGTTTTCGCGACGAGTGCCCGCACTGCGGCGCGGATCTCCATGGCTGCGTCCAGTGCCGTTTTTATGATCGCGGCGCCTGCAACGAGTGCCGGGAGCCGAACGCCGAACGGGTAGGGGACAAGGAAAAGGCCAACCGCTGCGAGTACTTTCAGCCTGCCGCCGGGCCGAGCGGCGGTCCGGCAGACGACGCCCGGGCCAAGCTCGAAGCCCTGTTCAAGAAGTAGTCCGCGCCGCTTTTTTGCCGTCACACCAAAGGCCCTCCATGGATCGCCAGATCTCGCTCTCCGTCCTTGTCCGTTTCCTGATCTATTTCGTGCACTGGATGGTGCTGGCCCATCTGCCGGTCCTGCTCAAACAGCAGGGGTTTGACGATGTGGCCGTGGGGCTGGTCATCGGGGTTTTCGCCCTTGCCTCCATGCTGCTCATGCTGCCCATGGGGCTTTTTTCCGACTTCTTTTCACCGAAACGGACGTTGCTCACCGGCGCGGCCTGTTTTTCCCTCTACTTTCTGTTGCTGCCCCGCGTTGTCAACCTGAGCGGGCTCCTGCTGGTGGTGCTGGTTGGCGGACTGGGGGCCGCGGCCCTGGTGGTGGTGAGCGAATCGCTTTACCTCAAGCAGTTCGGCCAGGAACAGCGGGGGAGACGGGTGGCGCTCTATCATCTGAGCACGTATCTCGGTTTTGGCCTCGGCCCATTGGCCGGCAGCTTCCTGCTCAAGGACGGGCTGCTGTTCCCGGCAGCCAGCGCCGGCGCCCTGCTGATCTTCATCGTTGCCCTGGGGCTGCGTGACCACGCGGTGCGGGTCTTTGCCTTCCGCGACTACGGCGACGACCTGCGTCAATTCAAACCGCTTATGCTTATGGTGTGCATCTTCCTGCTGGGCACCCATTTCGGGGTGGAGCAGACCTCGATCTCGCTCCTGATGCGTGAAACCCTGCACTTCACCCCGGAGCGCATCGGCCTTTACTTTGCCGTGGTCGGGCTCTGGATGGCGGCGGTGGTGCCCTTTGTCGGCCATCTGCACGACAAGCGGAGCACGGTCTTTCTCTTTTTCCTTGCCGGCCTCGGCCTCTCGGCGCTCTTCCAGGCATTGACCGCCCTGGCCTATGATTTCCGGAGCCTGCTGGTCATCCGCCTGCTTCATACCCTGGGCGACGCCATCGCCCTGCTGGAATTCTCGGTGCTCACCACGCTCTTTTTCCCCTCCCGCAGGCTCGGTGGCAACTCCGGGGTGCTCTACGCCATCCGCGCCCTGGCCACCTTCAGCGCCGCGGTCCTCACCGGGGTGGTGAACCGGCAATGGTCCTACGGTGCCTCGTTCTTGGGCAACGGCCTGCTGGTGCTCCTCTTCGTGGTCGTCGGTTTTGCGCTCATCGCCACGCGGCCCCGGCTCCGGCAGGAAGTCGGGTGGACGAATGGCACGGGAAACGGTTGACCCAGGTCAAGGCGGCCCCCTAACCGGAACCGATTCCCCGGTTCCCGCCTACCGGTTGAAGTAACGCTTCGTCTCCGCCTTGACCACATGGGCCAGCAGTAACAGGCCGATCAAGTTGGGAATGGCCATCATGCCGTTCATCAGGTCCGAGAAGTTCCAGACAAATTCGAGCTTCGTCATCGAGCCCACGATCACCATGCAGACGAAGACCACCCGGTAAGGCCGGATGGCCCGCGGTCCGAGCAGGTATTCGATGGCCTTTTCGCCGTAATAGTTCCAGCCGATGAGCGTCGAGTAGGCAAAGAGCGCGGTGGCAATCGCCACCAGCACCACGCCGGTGTGACCCAGGGCTTCGCCGCAACTGGCACTGGTCAGTTCGCCCGGCGCGATGCCTTGCAGCCACGCGGTGCTGGTCAGGATAATGAGCGCGGTCATGGAGCAGACCACCAGGGTATCGATAAAGGTCTGGGTCATGCTGACCAGGGCCTGCTTGACCGGGTCGTGGGTGCGGGCCGCAGCCGCGGCAATGGGCGAGGAACCGAGGCCCGATTCGTTGGAGAAGACGCCGCGGGCAATACCGAAGCGCATGGCTGCCGCCACGGCCGCCCCGGCAAAGCCGCCGCTGGCCGCGGCCGGGCTGAAGGCATGGCCGAAGATGAGGGCAATGGCATGGGGAACCTCGGCCGCGTTCAGGGCCAGCACCGTGAGGGCGGTGGCGATGTAGCCTACAATCATGAAGGGCACGAGAAACGAGGTGAAGCGAGCAATGGACTTGATGCCGCCCAAGATCACCAGCCCGGTGAGCAGCATCAGCACCGTGCCGGTGAGCCAGGGTTCGATCCGGAAGGTGGATTGGAAGATGGTGGCCACGGCGTTGGCCTGGGCCATGTTGCCGATGCCGAAGGTGGCAAAGGCGGTGAAGAGGGCAAAGAGCCAGCCCAGAACGGGAAGGTTCACGCCCTTGGTCAGATAGTACATGGGGCCGCCGCGCATGCCGTGTTCGCCCTTTTCCCGGTATTTCACGGCCAGCACCGCCTCGGCGTACTTGGTGGCCATGCCCACCAGGCCGGTCATCCACATCCAGAAGACCGCGCCCGGCCCG
Organism: Deltaproteobacteria bacterium; assembly: GCA_021802775.1. Lineage (GTDB taxonomy): Bacteria > Desulfobacterota > Desulfobulbia > Desulfobulbales > Desulfurivibrionaceae > JAJZRJ01. The sequence continues at coordinate 31,860 of JAJZRJ010000012.1, read as the reverse complement.
CCGAGGGTGATGGCGGTGGCCACGCCGACGATGTTGCCGATGCCAACCGTGGCGGCAAGCGCCGTCATCAGGGCGGCAAAGTGGCTGATGTCGCCGTCACCGGCGTGCTCCTTATGCCAGATGAGTTTCAAGGCGTGGGGCAGGGCGCGGAACTGCATGCCCTTGAGGATGATGGTGAGATAGAGGCCGGTGCCCACCAGCAATATCAGCATGGGCGGCCCCCACACCCAGCCGGAAAGGGTGGCGATCAGTGTTTCGAGTGCGGTCATGGATTCCCCCGAGGTTTGTGATTATTGCCTTTCCTGATACCTGATTCACCACCGGGGAGTCAATGACGATGGGGCGTATTCCAGTCCCCAGCCCTGGCGCTCTGGCTCCTCGGCGGCGGACGGATCGGCGGAAACCGCGAGGGATGGGCTTAGCGGGTGAGGAGTTCCATGCTGATGTCCATGGCCGGCGCCGAGTGAGTGAGCGCGCCTATGGAGATGCAATCCACCCCGGTTTCCGCGATGCGGCGGATGTTTTTCAGGGTCACGCCGCCCGATGCCTCGGTGGTTGCCTGCTTGCCCACCAGGGCCACGGCCTTGCGCATGGCGGCCGGGGTCATGTTGTCGAGCATGATGATGTCGGCCTTGGCGGCCAAGGCCTCGCGCACCTGGGCCAGGGTTTCGCACTCCACCTCAACCTTGCGGCCTTTGGGGGCGTAAGCGCGGACTTTTCGTACCGCCTCGCCAATGGAGCCGGCGGCGGCGATGTGGTTATCCTTGATAAGGATTTGATCGTGCAGGGTAAAGCGATGGTTGTGGCCACCGCCCACGGTGACCGCGTATTTTTCCAGGATGCGAAGGCCGGGCGTGGTCTTGCGGGTATCGAGGATGCGCACGGGCAGCCCCTTGACCGCCTCGACGAAGCGGGCGGTGAGGGTGGCGATGCCGCTCAGGCGCTGGCAGAGATTGAGCGCCACCCGTTCGGCAGCGAGCAGATCGAGGATTGGGCCGTTGACGGAGAGCAGGATGTCGCCCGGTTTGGCCTTTTTGCCGTCTTTGACCGGGCGACATCGCAGCGCCGGGTTGCGGGTCTGGAACACGAGCGGCGCCACGGTCTCGATGCCGGCAACGACGAATTCCTGCTGGGCGATAAAAATCGCCTTGCCGGGCTGGGTCGCCAGGAAAATAGCCTCGCTGGTGATGTCGCCGCCGGCGATATCCTCGGCCAGGAAGTGCTTGATGGCCCGCTGAAGGGCCTGAACATCCATCCGGCCGGCTTTACTGCTGGAGCACCCACTGGCCCTGCTCGTTGCGGCAGGCGGTGGCCAGTGTTTTCTGCTTCTTGCCGTCGATCACCGCATAAATTTCGGCCTTGCGGCAGACGCGATCGTCAACCCGGTAGGCAGGCTGCGGGGTGACGGAATAGCTTTTGCCGGAATCGGGGTTTACCCAGGTGGAGGTTTTATAGGAGGGGGTTCCCTCGTAAGCCGCATTCAGTTGCCGGCGATCGTACTTGTCCATCTCGTTGCCGACGATATAGCCAAGCACACCGCCGATGGCGGCACCCAGCAGGGTGGCTTCGGTGTCCTTGCCGATGATCTGGCCGAGCAGTGCGCCGGCCGCGGCGCCGCCTACCACCCCGGTTTGTGCCTTGTTGGTCTCCGTGGTGGCGCAGGAGGAAAAAAGTATGGCCACGACCAGCAGTAGAGCAATATTCTTGAACATCGCAAGGCCTCTTTATGGATTTGATTGGAATGAGCGTGCCGGACTGAATGAGAAAATATATTTCATAGAAACTATGAAGGATGCCGTGGGCATTGTCAAGGGAGAAGTGCGCCAACCTTTTCTTGCCATCGGGGTTGCGGCGTCGACCATTCAAGAAAGGCCATTCATAAAAACAACCATTGTCAGACGCGGGGAAAACCAATATGGTAAAAGCCATACACCTATTATAGTATATAAATATCTACTATCTATATGCCGGAGGAACGCACCATGACGAGCGACGCCAAGCAGCCAGCCAAGACGGTCAAGAAGGAAACCCTCTATCTCGTGGCCTGCATCTGCCTGCTCGTCGGCTTCTTGGGTGGGATCGTCTTCAGCGTCTACAAGTCGCCGGCATCGGCACCCCAAGGGGGAACAGCGTCGCAGGGCGGGGGGCAGAGCCAGTTGACCCCGGAACAGATGAACACCATGCTCAACCTGGAACGCGAGGTGGCGGCCAATCCCAACAACGGTGAGGCGTGGACCCAGCTCGGCCACCTTTATTTCGATTCGAATCAGCCGCAAAAGGCGATCAACGCCTACAGCCGTTCCCTGGCCATCAACCCCGACAATGCCGATGTGCTCACCGACCTCGGGGTCATGTACCGCAATAACAATGAACCGCAAAAGGCGATTGAATCGTTCGACAAGGCCATCGCCGTGGACCCGAAACATGAGACCGCCCGCTTCAACAAAGGTGTGGTGTTGCTCAACGACCTGAAGGATAAGGAAGGCGCGATCAAAAGCTGGGAGGAACTGGTGGCCCTCAATCCGCTGGCCGCCGGTCCGAGCGGTCAGCCGGTCAAGGAGATTCTGGCCGAGGTGAAGGGCCAGGTGAAAAAATGAGGTGTCTCTGATTAAGGGGGGCGTGGGCTGGGATGGTCAAAGAGAATCGTCGTTCTCCGCGGTTCAAAAGCAGTCTGCCGGTGACATTGCTGCTACGTGACAACAGCAGCGGGGTGAGTCTGACCGACCCGCTTGTCGGCCATCTGGAAGATATCTCTGCCCATGGCTTGCGCCTGAGTGTGCCGCACATCCGCATCGGCAACTATCACCTCTTTTACACCTTCACCGATAATCAACGGCAGACCATCTACCTGGAAATCCGGGTGGCTGACCTCTCTGTTCCGCCGGTCTGCATACCGGCTCGGCCGGTATGGTTCGATCACATCCTCTCCGGAACCGCCCGGCCCTTCCAGATCGGCATGGAGTTTCTCCTTCCCGACGACGAACAGACCAGACAGCTCAAAGAGATGTTCACGCAGCAGGCGTGTCAGCGTTCCTGGTGGCACAGGCTGCTGGGCACTGCGCAGAGCGCCTAGGTCGTTTCGCTGGGGAAGGGGTCTGCCATCCTTTTATGGAGCGACGAACCACAATATGGTTGCCGGGTTGCGAATCCGTGCTGCCGGATATCTTTGCGCAGCCGCCTCGGGCGCTGCCAGGATCTCGTTCAGGATGCAGCCCTTTTGTGGGCCGCTGATCAGCAGCACGACACGCTTTGCGCTATTCAATACCGGCAGCGTCAGGGTGACGCGGGGCAGCGGCGGAGAGCCGCTTGGGCCGCAGGCCACCACCCAGCGGCGTTGTTCGGCGAGTAACGGTGAGCCGGGAAAGAGCGAAGCGATGTGGCCGTCTTCGCCCATGCCGAGCAGGATGCAGTCAAAGCGGGGAAAACCGGCAGCCCCCTCGGGTGGTGCCCCGAAAAACCCGCGCAGTTCCTCTTCGTAGCGTACTGCCGCGGTTTCCGCTGAGGCGGTATCCGTGGCAATCGCATGGATGTTCGTAGCTGGCAGTGGCACCTGGTCGAGCAGGGTGGCCTTGGCCAGGGCGTAGTTGCTGGCCGGGTGCTCGTGCGGTACCAGCCGTTCGTCGCCCCAGAAGAGATGGAGGAGCGGCCAGGGCATCGTGCCCGCCAGGTCTGGTGCCGTCAGTTCGCGGTAGAGGGTTTGCGGGGTGGCGCCGCCGGTCAGGGCCAGGGAGCAGACGCCGTTGGCCGCTGCGTCGGCGCAGATGGTGGCCGTGAGATACGCGGCCAGACTGCGGCTTGCCTCGGCGAGGCTGTCGAAACGGCGGACCTCCGGAATCATTTCTCGTCCATCAGCAGACGCATCCAGGGGTGGGCCGCGGCCGGCCCGTAGCCGCCAGCCGGGTAGGTATGCAGCCGCTGATCGGTCATGCTGCATACCTCGCAGACCTCGAGGATCGGCGAGAGGAACGACCAGGTCAGCTCGACCCCGTCCTGGCGCCAGAAGAGCAGGTGGTCGCCGCCGATGCAGTCGAGCAGCACCTTTTCGTAGGCAGCCAGCGCTGGCCCCTGGTAGCCCTGGTAGTAATTGAATCGCATGGTGACCGGCCGCAGGCATTCCCGGTCGCCGGGGTTCTTGGTCTGGAAGGTGAGGCTGATCTCCTCCTGCGGATGGATGCCGAGCACCAGCCGGTTGGCAGCGATGGCCTCGACCAGCACGTTGCGGAACATGGAGTGAGGCACGTTCTTGAACTGGATCACGATGCGGCTCTCCTTGCGGGCCAGCCGCTTGCCCGAGGCGAGATAAAAGGGCACCCCGCGCCAGCGCCAGTTGTCGATAAAGAGGCGCATGACCGCAAAGGTCGGGGTGGCCGAGCCGGGCCGCACCCCTGGTTCGTCGCGATAGCCCGGCACCGGGCGGCCATCGATGATTCCTGGCCCATATTGGCCGAGGATGAGATTCTCCGGCCAGTGTTCCACCTCAAAGGGTTTGAGCGAGCGGAAGACCTTGCCCTTTTCGTCCTGAACCCGGGCCGCCTCGAAGTGGGAAGGCGGCTCCAGCGCGGTGAGCGCCAGCAACTGCATCATATGGTTCTGGAACATGTCGCGGATGATGCCGGCCTCTTCATAGTAGCCGGCCCGGTGTTCGATCCCGAGCTTTTCCGCGGCCACGATCCCCACATAATCGATATAGCCGCGGTTCCAGAGCGGCTCGAAGATGGCATTGGCAAAACGCAGCATCAGGATGTTCTGCACCGTCTCCTTGGCGAGATAATGGTCGATGCGGAAGATCTGGTGTTCCTGAAAATTGGCGTGCAGCACGCGGTCGAGCGTGGTGGCGGAATCAAGGTCCCGGCCGAAGGGTTTCTCGACCACGATGCGCGCCCAGCCGTTGTCGGCAGACGGGCCTTCCTTTGCCAGGCCGGCCTGACCGAGGTGCGCCGCGATGGGCGAATAGAGGGCAGGGGGCACGGCCAGATAGAAGATGCGGTTGCCGCCGGTCGGACGGCTGCGGTCAAGGTCAGCGAGAAAGTGCCCCAGCTTTTCGTAATCAACGGCCGCGTCGTAGGCCATGGTCTGATAGTGGAGAGAGGCGGCGAACTCGGGCCAGCAATCGAAATCGGTGGTGCCCTCCCTGGCCAAGGATTCGTGGAGAGTGGCGCGAAAGGCGGCGTGATCGAGGGCGGTGCGGCCGCAGCCGACGATGGTGATCGGTTCCGGCAGGCCATGGTTGCAGAAGAGGTTGTAGAGTGCCGGAATGAGCTTGCGGTGGGCCAGGTCGCCGGTGGCGCCGAAGATGACGATGGTGCAGGGGGCAAAGCGGTCGGTGGCGGTCAGGGCACAGCCGGCGCCGACTTCCGGGGCGCGGCCGGTGATGGCCACTGCCTCCGCCTGCAGGGGCCGGTTGGTGTCGGGCGCCATGGCCGCAGCCTCACGCTTCGGAAGAGGATGCCGATTGCGTGGCATGGCCGCCGAATTCGCGGCGTAGGGCGGCCAGCACCCGGTTGGCGAAGCTGTCCGGGGTGCGGGAGTCGAAGCGGGCAAAGAGCGACAGGGCGATCACCGGTGCGGCCACCCCGAACTCCACCGCCTCCTGCACGCTCCAGCGCCCCTCGCCGGAATCCTCGACATAGCCCCGGAGTGTTTCCAGGTTGGGGTCGGCGGCAAAGGCGGTTTCCAGCAGTTCCAGCAGCCAGGAGCGGATAACGCTGCCCTGGTTCCACAGGCGGGAAACCTGGGAGTAATCGAGGCCCTTGCCATACGGTGAGGCGTCGAGCAGGGCGAAGCCTTCGCCGTAGGCCTGCATCATGCCGTACTCGATGCCGTTATGCACCATTTTCACAAAGTGGCCGGCCCCGGCCGGGCCGCAGTGGAGATAACCGTTCGGCGGGGCGAGGCTGATAAGCAGCGGTTCGAGGTAGTGAAAGATTTCCGGTTCGGCGCCAAGCATCAGGCAGTAGCCGAGGCTCAGCCCCCAGATGCCGCCGCTCACCCCGGCATCCACATAATGGATGCCTTGGCCGGCAAGTGCTGCGAAACGGCGGCGGTCGTCCTTGTAGTGGCTGTTGCCGCCGTCGATGAGGATGTCGCCCGGGGTGAGCAGGCTGGTGAGTTCGGCAATGTGATCGTCCACCGGCTGGCCGGCCGGCAGCATCAGCCAGATGATCCGCGGCGGTGTGAGTTTGCCGGTGAGTTCGGCGAGGGAAAAGGCGCCGCTGGCGCCCTCCTGCATGACCGCCTCGGTCTTAGCCGGGGTCCGGTTATAGGCGGTCAGTTGATGGCCGTCCCGCAAGAGACGCCGCGCCATGTTCATCCCCATCCTGCCGAGTCCCACCATGCCGAGCTGCATCGCCATGCCCCCTTCGTGCCGAGTATATTTTTCAAATGTACCACAACCGGAACCGGAGTGGGAGATTTCCCGCTTACGGATTTTTATCCGGCCGGGGTTAGGCTCAGGGCTATCGGCCGGCGTCCGGGGCCGCTCCTCCCGGCAGGATCGGGCTCAGGATGTTGAAGGGGAGGAGGAGGGTGTTTTTGACCAGGTTGAGCAGCCCTTCGCCCACCGCATCCGGCGCCAGCACGGTGACCTCGGGGTCGCTGATGTCGCCCTTGATCCCCACCGGGATGGTGATGATCGCCGATTCCTTGCCGCCGAAGACCCGTCCCACCAGGGGAATGTTGCCGACAATGGCGTCGATGGTCTTGAAGGGGGCAACGAGGAGGGTGATGTCGGCCTGCCGGGTGCCAAGGTTCAGCTTGCCGCGGGCAAAGAGGTTCAGCCCTTCACCGCGCACCACGGCCTTGTCGATGATCAGTTCGTTCTCCTTGATATGGGTCTCCAGAATGAGGTCCGAGTAAGCGAACCCCTTATTGTCGAAGTTGGGAAGATCGCTGTCCGAGAGGAGGAGGTCGGTCAGGTTGACGATGCTGAATATCTTCGACAGGAGTCGCATTCGCAGGATGCGGCCTTTTTTTGAGGTGATCGTGGCGCGGCCGTTGTGCCAGAAGGAAAGGTCGCCATAAAGATCGGCGTTCAGGTCGAATTCGCCCTGCACCACGTTCTGCGTGATGCCGACGCAGGGGAGCACCTCCTCGAATTTGGGCGGAGTCGGGCAAACGGTGGCGAGGGTGAAGTGGCTCATGCCCATGGCCGGATCGGAAAGCCAGGTTCCCTTGGCATCCAGACAGCAGAGCTTGGCGGTCTCGATCTCCGCCGTCATTTTGCCCCGCGGCTTGAGGGTGAGCACTCCTTTGATCGGGCTCCAAACCAGCGGCGCCCCCTCGGCTGGTTCGTCATCCTTGGGGCCGGAGACGAAATTGTCGAGACTGAAGTGGACGGTGCCGGTGATGGTCCGGCCAGCCGGTTTCTCGTCGACTTTCCCTGGCTTGGCTGTAATGTCACGGAGTTTTTTAAGCTGATCGAGGAAATTGTCCGCAGTCGTCCGGGTGAGGTGCGGTGAGGTCAGGTTGAGCGCCAGCTGGAGGCCGTTTGGCACTGCGGCCACTTCCCCGGTCAGGGTGAGTTGTTCCTGCTCGTTGAGTGCCAGCACCAGCCGTCGCACCGTCGCCTTGCCCCGGCTGCCGCTCAGATTCAATTTCTTGATGTCAAGGAACTGGGTGGCGGTGTCGTCCAGAGGGAGCCGGCAGCCGGTGGCGGTCAACTGGCCGACCACGCTTGGCGGTGCCGGCTCGGCCGGCACCGCGATGGTGCAGTTGCCCTTGATTGCGCCGGTGAGCAGGGTGCTGTCGGCCAGCAGCCGTTTCAGGGCAGCGGCCAGCAGCTCTCCCTGCCAGGCGAGCCGGAAGGTCTCCGGTATCTGGTCGAGGAGGTCGAGATGGAGCCGGCCGCGGCGTTGCTGGTCCTCCACCTCGAGGGTCAGGGCCAGCGGGTTATGGTCGGAGGTCTTGACGCTGAAGGCGAGCTGCGGCGGCTTGTTGAGGCTGATGCCACCGGCAATCAGGGTGCCGGCTGCGGCAAAGTTCTTGTCGTCCCAGTCGAGGCGCACCCCTTTGATCTTCGCCGGCAGCCGGGGCTGGGCCACGAGGGGCAGCCATCCTTGGCCGCGCAGCCAGGGACCGAATTCTTCGGCCAGATTGCCGGAGAACTCGAGACCACCCCGCCAGTCGGCCAGCAATTGATGCCGGAGCGCACCCTCCACGGCCAGGGCGCCTCTCTGGAAACGGGCCTCGTTGCGGGTGAGTTTGATCTCCTTGTCGCTCAGGGTGATCTCGCCCGAGTGGCCGCTTACGGGCGCGCCATCGAGCAGGGGGCTTTTCCAGGCGACGTTTTTCAGGGTAGCAATGGCGCTGTAGCGCCATTTTTCCCGGTCAAGGGCCGGACCTTCAAAGGTGCCCCTGGCAACCTGCACGTCACCGGAGAGCGTAGTGAGGAGCGGGGCGAGATAATCGGCCACCGCTTTATAATGGTTGAGGTCCGGGAGCAGGGTGTCGCCGTTGAGGGCGGCGTTCACGTTGCCGATGCGGACCAGCGGTTCGTGCTCCCAGTCTACGGAGCCGGTCAGGCTGTGGATCCGGTGGTTGCCGAGGCTGCCCAGCACCCCGGTCCAGGAGAGCCGGTGGGGTTCGAACCGCAGGCTCCCTTTCTGGACATGGAAGGGCGAGGCGAGGCGGGCATAGCGGCCCTTCACGTCCATGGCGGTCACGTTGACCAGCACCTTGAAATCCTGGAGGGTGTCGCCGATATGGAGGTGGCCTGCGCCAACGCCTTCGAGATCGCGCAGTTGCAGCAGCTCCTGGCGGAACCCCTCGTAAGGCACCAGGTCGTAGAGATTCCGCACGAGGTCATTGGCCTCGGCATCGATATCGACATCAAGGATGAAAGGGGGGTTCTTGATATGGTTGAGCAGATTGAACTGCAGGGCGCAGTTTTTCCCTTTGCTCTTGCCCAGCCTGCCGCTCGCCCCGGCGACATACAGGGTACCAGCGTCGATGCGCATCTGGCCGTCTACTCCTTCGAGGGTGATCTTGGTCTCCGGGATATGGACCACGACATCCTTCCCCTCCGCGGTGATAACCTGATGTTTGAGGTATTCGAAGTCAACGGCCCGGCCCTTGAAGGTATAGGTGGCGGCCTTGGCCACCCCGCCGCGCACGATATCGAAAAAATCCTGAATAATCGGGTCGCTGCCAAAGAAGGCGAGAGCGGTGCGGCGGATCTCGGTGAGATCGAGATCACTGCCAATCAGGTCGAGCTGCCAGATCGGCTCCGCCCCCTCGGCCGCACCTGAGCGTTTGACCGTGCCGCTCAGGTGAAGGCCGGGTTGGTCCATGTCCAGTTCTTTGATGGCCACGGTGAGATCGTTTCCGGCCTTGTCCAGGTGCAGATCGACCAGGCCGCAGTCCAGCAGCACCTTCCGGTCCTTGGACTTGTACAGGAAGCAGGGCAGCTCGCCCTGGAGATCGGCGCTTACCGTGGTGGTGCCGGTGCCGGTAATCTTGGCCTTGAAGTTGGCGGTGGAGTCCACCGGTATCAGGGTGCCGTGGGCGGTGGAGAGGATGACCTTGTGGAGCTTCAGTTCTTCGGCGGCGGTTTCCAGAGAGTAATGTTTATCCTTGAATGAGTAGCGGCCCTTCATTTTGAAGGCCTTGCTGAAGGTGGAGGCGGCCTCGAGTTTGAAGGCGATATCCTCCGGCGCCAGTTTGGCCGAGGCGGTGATGTCGGTCAGATCGAAGGTCTTGGCCACCACTCCGAAGATCGGTGCCAGGCTCTGCACATGGAGGATGCCATCGTCGATGGCGATTTTCAGCTTGGGCAGGGTGAATTCGGGCAGGGTCTCCGAGAAGTCGCCACGGATCCGGAGGGTGATTTCCGGTTTCTTGAGGACGATTTTGCCCACCTCCATTCCGGAGCCCAAGAGGGAGAGCCATTTGGGGTAGAGCCGTGCCTCGGGCAGGATAAAGTCCGCCGCCTCGTAGTGGAGGCTGGCGCGGTAGAGGCTCAGGTGAGGCAGGGGAAACCAGTGCCAGCGAACCGACGCGACCTGCACTGGCCGGCCGAGCTTTTCGGCAAGCTGGGTCGCGACCCGGGCTTGGAGCTGCTCGATCTTGATCAGCCGCGGGGCCAGGAGGTATCCGGCCAGCGCGCTGAGAAGAATGGCGAGGGCGATGATTTTGAGCCAGGTTTTCATGATCGACGTATCATCCGCGGGGACCGTGCCGCGAAGTATCTGGTTTCTTCGTAGGGTTTATCCATTATAATGGGATCAACAATCATATCACACCGCTGCCGGATAACAAGTTGATTGTCGCCCGGCAGCGTGGTATGAAACGGCCCAGGCGCGGTTTTGTGGCCGACGCCGGCATGCCCCTGCAAACAGAAAATCACGGGGCAGTTATCACATCATGGCGTGACATTATGCGAAAGATCAAGGTTGGGGTCATCGGCGTCGGCTATCTCGGCAAGTTCCACGCTGAAAAATATGCCACCATGGCCGGGGCGGAACTGGTCGGCGTGGTGGACGCCAATCCCGAGCAGGCCGCGGCCGTGGCCCGGAAGTGTGGCACCCGGGCGTTTGAGGACTTCCATCAACTTCTTAAGCAGGCCGAGGCGGTCAGTGTCGTGGTGCCCACCAGCCTTCACCACCAGGTGGGTATGGCCTGCCTTGCGGCAGGTGTTGACATCATGGTGGAAAAGCCGATGACCACCACCCTGGCCGAAGCGGATGAGCTAATCGCCCTGGCCGCGGGGCAGGGCCGTATCCTCCAGGTAGGGCATCTGGAACGCTATAACCCGGCGGTGCTCGCCATGGAACAATACCTCACCCAGCCGATCTTCATCGAATCGCACCGGATCCACAGCTTCAAACCGCGCGGCACTGACGTGGATGTGGTGCTCGATTTAATGATCCACGACATCGACATCGTCCTCTCCATCGTGGACTCGCCGCTCGCCACCATACACACCGTGGGGGTGCCGGTGGTGACCCCCTTTACCGACATCGCCAACGCCCGGTTGATCTTCGAGAACGGGTGCACCGCCAACATCACGGTAAGCCGGATTTCAAAGGACAACATCCGAAAACTCCGCATCTTCCAGCCCCGGTCCTACCTCGTGGTCGACTATGCTAAAAAGGAGCTCATGGTGATCCGCTTAAAGGAGGAGCTCACCGAGACCGGGATGCCGCAGGAGGAGGTTACCACCTCCTGTTTTGCCGAGGAGGACGCCCTGGAGGCGGAGCTGCGGGATTTTGTCACCAATGTGCGCAACCGTTACGCCCCGCGGGTCTCTGGTCAGCAAGGCAGAACCGCCCTGGCGGTGGCCCAGCAGATCATGGTCCAGATTCGCGAGAACACCGAGCGGTACCAACGCCTCCTGCGAAATCCATGAAGCGCATGGCCGGCCGCTCCGCGCCCCATATCCTTATTGTTGCCGGCGAGGCCTCCGGCGACCTGCACGGCGCCCACCTGGCCAAGGCCCTGCAAGAGCTCTCTCCCGGCGTGAAGATCGCCGCCATGGGGGGCAAGGCTTTGGCCGCCCATGGCGTGACCCTGCTGGCCGACGCGGCCAAACTCGCGGTGGTGGGCATCGTCGAGGTACTGAGCCATCTGGGCGAAATCCGGGCGGCCAAGGCGGCTTTGGAACGCCATCTCCGCGAAGAGTGTCCCGACCTCGTGATCCTCATCGACTACCCCGACTTCAACCTGCTCCTCGCCCGCAAGGCCAAGAAGCTCGGCATCCCGATTCTCTATTATATCAGCCCCCAGGTCTGGGCCTGGCGGAGCGGCCGGGTCAGAACCATCCGGCGCCTGGTCAACCGCATGGCCGTGATTCTGCCTTTCGAACAGGAATTCTATGCCCGGCATGGCATGGCCGTTGATTTTGTCGGCCACCCGCTGCTCGATTCGGTCCGCACCACTCTGTCGCGCGAGGAATTTTGTATTCGCCACCGGATTCCAGCCGGCAACACCCTGATTGGCCTGTTGCCCGGCAGCCGGCGCAAGGAGCTTGCCAGCATACTGCCGGCCTTTCTTGCCGCGGCTGAGCAGCTGGCGGCCAGCCACCGGCACCTCACCTTCCTGATCCCCCTGGCGCCCACGCTGAGCCGGGCCGACCTCGACCAGTGCGGTCTTAGCGACACCAAACTTGACGTGCGGATCATCGAAGAGCAGCGCTACGATCTCATGGCCGCCTGCCAGGCGGTGATGGCCGCCTCCGGCACCGTCACCCTGGAACTGGCCATCCTCGGGGTGCCCATGGTGGTCTCCTATCGGGTTTCCGGGCTGACCTACGCGCTGGGCCGCCGGCTGATCAAGGTGGCGTATGCGTCGCTCGTCAATCTGGTGGCAGGTAAACGCGTGGTGGAAGAGCTGTTGCAGGACGACGCCACGCCGGAGAAGATCGGCGCGGCCGTCGGACGACTCCTGGAGGATGCCGAATATCGGCAGGCGATGATCGCCCAATTGCACGAGGTGCGCCGGGCGCTGGGCGAGCCCGGGGCCTCCCGCCGTACCGCCCGGCTTGCCCTGGAGATGATCGAGCGTCGTTAGCTGTTCTGGCGGATCGCCTCGTAGAGCACCACCGCCGCGGCCATGGCCAGATTGATGCTGCGGATATTGGGGTTGGTCATCGGGATGCTGGCGCAGCGGTCCGCATAGAGCCGGAGGATCTCCGGCGGCAGCCCCCTGGTCTCCTTGCCGAAGACCAGATAATCCCCTGGCTGGTATTGCACCTCGGTATATAGCCGCCCTGCCTTTTTGCTCAGGAAATGAAGCCGCCGCTCGTCCTGGGCCGCCAGAAACGCCTCCAGCTTTTCCCAGTAGACGATCTGTACGTGCTCCCAGTAGTCGAGGCCGGCGCGTTTGAGCTGCTTGTCGTCGGTGCTGAAACCCAGCGGTCTGACCAGATGGAGGACGGTATCGGTGGCGCCGCAGAGCCGTGCGATGCTGCCGGTATTAGGCGGAATCTCCGGTTCCACCAGCACGATGTGAAAAGGCGGCTGGCGCATAAATGGCGGGGGCTCTAGAGGAAGGTGAACTTGCTCTCCGGGGTGACGGTGACGCTGTTGACCATCACCACCTTGGGGTCATCAAGCGCCCCGGAAAGCCGGGCCATTACCTCTTGCTCCTGACGGAAACGCGCCAGTTCCTGCCCTCGGAGCACGGAGCGCGGCCGGAATTCCATGGCAAAGGGATTGACGAAACTGCGGTTGTATTCCATGCGGTAGTCGAGATGCGGACCGGTGGACAGGCCGGTGGAGCCGACATAACCGATGATCTCCTTCTGGCGGACACGGCTGCCTTCGGTGAGCCCGGAGCGGAATTTGGACAGATGACTGTAATGTGTGCGGTAACCGTTGCCGTGGTCGATGACGATCTGCTTGCCGTAGCCGCCGTTCCAGCCGAGGCTGGTGACCTTGCCGTCGGCCGCGGCCATGATCGGGGTGCCGGTCGGGGCGGCCAGATCCACCGCGGGATGGGGCCGGGTGAACCGGAGAATGGGATGAAGGCGCCGCATGGTGAAGCCGGAGCTTACCCGGGCCATGGGCACCGGCGAACGAATGAAGGAGGTGCCCAGCTCCTCGCCGTTGCGGTCGAAAAATGAGCCGGACTCGCCGGTGGTCGGCGTGTAGTAGAAGCCCGCCAGCGGCGCCTCATCCTTCCGGTCGTACTCCGCCATGAGTATCTTGCCGTAACCGACGAATTCGCCGCCTTTGTAATATTTCTCAAAGACCATACTGAAGCGGTCGCCGGTCTGGACCTCGGTATTAAAGTCGATGCGCGAGGCGAAGATATCGGCAAAGGTGTAGAGAAGGCGAGGTTCCTCCCTGGAAGAGATAAAGGCGTCGTAGAGGGATTCGTTCACCGCACCGCTCACCTTGACCGTGCGCCGCTCCAACGGCACGTTCAGACGTTCCGCGTAGAAGGTACCGTCGTCATGGCGGGTTACCTTATGGACATTGAGCGGCCCGGATTCATAGGTGCATTCCTGTAACTCCCCTTGAGGGTCGAGGCGCAGGGCAAAACGGTCACGGGGCCGCAATTCGCGGAAATCGACGATGCCGCGCAACGCCCGGATCACCTGCTGGCCAACGGACTCAGGGACTTGACACCGCTTGAACGAGGTGCTTAAGGAGTCGCCCGGCTGGAGAAAACCGATGATCTCGCGGGTTCCGGCTGGCGGCGGGTTGGAGGCGGCCGGAGCGGCGTCGCCGGGCTGCCAGATTGTAGCCCAGGGGCTGGTGCGGTTCGGGTCGGGCGGCGTGACATTGGCAAAGACGGTGGCCATGACGCTGACGGCAATGACCACGGTCGGGAAGTGCGGGGTATTGAGGAAAAACTTGAGGGTCTTCCGGCAGCAGGAGCAGGAGAAGCGGGCCGTCTTCAAAAACGGGTGAAGACGGGTTGCGTAGAAAGCCTTCAGCTTCGACCAGGTGGCCCTGGCGTTCCGGAGCAGGTCGTTTCCGGTCATTATTCCCCCGTTTTTATGTGTTTCCCCATGCCTGTCTCTCGCAAGCACAGTTGCTCTTTTCTAGCAAAACGGACCGGCAATGACAAGCATCTTTTTGCCTGTGCGCACCAACTCTCGTGACCACCAGCAACGCGGCCGAGGTGATCCGTTGTGGTACGGCCCATTCCGGTCTTCTGCCGTATCGGCCATTGGCGAAAAAAAATGTAGTCCATCGGATAATTTCTTGTTACATACGGAGTCAGACGGCGATAGCGGTCGTTATGGAGTCGCAGGGTTTCCGGTTTCACTGGTCTGAAACCGGTATTTTTTATTGCCGGCGCACTGGTTGCGCTCCGGGAACACCATCGAGCGATGGGAGCTGAAGAGAGAACAATGGCATTGATCGTACAGAAATTCGGCGGGACCTCGGTCGCCAACCCCGACAAGATCAAGGCGGTGGCGGACCGGGTGCTCTCCTCCCACCAGCAGGGACACCAGATGGTGGTGGTGCTGTCGGCCATGGCCGGCGAAACCAACCGCTTCGTCGATCTGGCCCACCAGATGCAGGCCCTGCCCGACCCGCGGGAGATGGACGTGCTGCTCGCCACCGGCGAGCAGGTAACGGTGGCGCTCTTTGCCATGGCGGTGAAGGAGCGGGGGTACGACGCGGTGTCGCTCTTGGGCGACCAGGTGAAGATCCACACCGACACCATGCACACCAAGGCCCGCATCACCTCCATCGACACCGAGCTGATCCGCGGTCATCTCAAGGCGGGCAAGGTGGTGGTGGTCGCCGGCTTCCAGGGCGTTGCCGACGACGGCAACCTGACCACTCTCGGCCGCGGCGGCTCCGACACCACGGCGGTGGCCCTGGCCGCCGCGCTTGCGGCCGACCGCTGCGATATCTTCACCGACGTGGAGGGGGTCTACACCACCGATCCCAATGTCTGCGCCACGGCCCGCAAGATCGACCGCATCTCCTACGACGAGATGCTGGAGCTGGCGAGCCTCGGGGCCAAGGTGCTGGACATCCGTTCGGTGAGCTTTGCCAAACGATACAAGGTGCCGGTGCACGTCCGGTCCACCTTTACCACTACTGAAGGAACCTGGGTTGTTGAGGAGGATAAGGCCATGGAATCGAATCCGGTATCCGGTGTCACCTATAGCAAGAACGAGGCGAGGATCACCATCAGCAAGGTGCCGGACAGGCCGGGCATCGCCTCCCGCATCTTCACGCCGATCTCCAATGAGGGCATTGTCGTGGACATGATCATCCAGAACACCCGCAACGGCAACCTCACCGACATGACTTTCACCGTGCCGCGGCCGGACTACAAAAAGGCCATGGCGATCGTCGAGAAAACCGCCAAGGCCATTGGCGCGGAAAAGGTGACCGGCTCCGAGAGCATCGCCAAGGTTTCCATCGTCGGCGTGGGCATGCGCAACCATGCCGGCATTGCCACCGCCATGTTCAAGGTGCTCTCCGACGAGGGGATCAACATCATGATGATCAGCACCTCGGAAATCAAGGTTTCCTGCGTCATCGATGAGAAATACACCGAGCTCGCGGTGCGCACCCTGCATGATGCCTTTGGCCTCGACCAGGCGCCGAAGAAGGCCGCCAAGGCCTGCACGGCATGCAAGACCAAGGGCGCGGCCAAGGCCAAGCCGGCCGCCAAGACCAAAAAGAAATAACATCTCCATGACCGAACAACTCGTCATCTACGACACCACGCTCCGTGATGGGACCCAGGCTGAGAACTTCAACCTGTCGGTGGATGACAAGGTTCGTATTACGCTCAAGCTCGACGAGCTGGGCATTGATTTCATCGAAGGCGGCTGGCCGGGTGCCAACCCCGCCTCGACCGAGTACTTTCTGGAAATCAAAAACTACAGCCTGAAGCACGCTACGGTCAGCGCCTTCGGCAGCACCCGCAACTTCAAGAACCAGGCGGATCAGGACCAGAACCTCCAGGCCTTGGTGGCAGCGAAAACCCGCGCCATTACCATCTTCGGCAAGGCGTGGGATATTCACGTCCGTGACGCCCTGGCCATCGGCCTCGACGACAACCTGCTGATCATCGAGGATTCGCTGGCCTTTCTGCGGCCGCAGGTCGCCCATCTCTTCTACGATGCCGAGCATTTCTTCGACGGCTTCAAGGCCAACAAGGAATACGCCCTGGCCACCCTTGGGCGGGCGGTGGCAGGCGGGGCCGACTGCCTGGTGCTCTGCGACACCAACGG
This sequence comes from Deltaproteobacteria bacterium, assembly GCA_021802775.1. Taxonomy (GTDB): domain Bacteria; phylum Desulfobacterota; class Desulfobulbia; order Desulfobulbales; family Desulfurivibrionaceae; genus JAJZRJ01. The sequence goes on along the minus strand of JAJZRJ010000012.1, from coordinate 15,212 downwards.
CGGCACCCTGCCCGCCGAGATTCCGGCCATCATGGCGGAGGTGCGGAAGCACTTCACCGGCCAGGGAAAAACCGTGGCGCTGGGCATCCATGCCCACAACGATTCCGAGACCGCGGTGGCCAATTCCCTGATGGCGGTCACCATGGGGGCGAGCCATGTGCAGGGCACCATCAACGGCATCGGCGAGCGGTGCGGCAATGCCAACCTCACCTCGATCATGCCCGGCCTTGCCCTCAAGATGGGCCGGGATTTCCACGCCGCGGCCAATCTCGCCATGCTCACCGAGGCCTCCCGCTTTGTCTCCGAGCTCGGCAATCTGACCCACAACAAGTACCAACCCTATGTGGGGGGATCGGCCTTTGCCCACAAGGGCGGCATCCATGTGAGCGCGGTCAAGCGCAACCCGCTGACCTACGAGCACATCGAACCGGAAAAGGTCGGCAATATCCGCCGCATCCTTATCTCCGACCAGGCGGGCAAGAGCAACATCCTGCACAAGGCGGCGAAATACGGCATCGACCTCGGCAGCAAGGACCCGATGGTCAACGCCATTCTCAAGGAATTGAAGGCGCTGGAAAACCAGGGCTTCCAGTTCGAGGGGGCCGAGGCCTCCTTCGAGCTGCTCATGCGCCGGGCTCTGGGCACCCAGAAGCACTACTTCGAACTCAAGGGCTTCCGGGTCATCAGCCAGAAGGACCCGGACGGCCAGGTGCATGAAGAGGCGACCATCCGGCTGGAAGTAGGCGGCGAACCGGTACACACCGCGGCCTTGGGCAACGGGCCGGTCAATGCCTTGGATAACGCCCTGCGCAAGGCATTGAAGGGATTCTATCCGCAGTTGGCCGAGATGGAACTCCTGGACTACAAGGTCCGGGTGCTGGCCACCGAGCACGGCACCGGCGCCAGGGTGCGGGTGCTGGTGGAGTCGGGCGACGCCGAAAGTCGCTGGGGTACGGTGGGGGTCTCGCACGACATCATCGAGGCGAGCTGGCAGGCACTGGTGGACAGCATCACCTACAAGCTGATGAAGGATGAGCAGCGGCACGCCCACGGTTATTGAGCGCGATCCGCGCACCCTGGTGCTGTTGGGCCTCAGTCTGCTGATCTTCTGGCTGGGGGCGGCAGTGCGAAACTCCCTTCCGCTCGCTCCGCCACTCCTTCGTGTAAGCAGCCAACAATCGGGTTTTGTCAGGGCAGGGGAGGGGGCGCCGGAAGCGGTATCCGCCCCGGAAGGCAACCCTGCCTCCCTGGCCCTGGTCTCCTTTCAGCCCATTTCCATCAATCAGGCCGACACCGAGGCGCTCATCGCCCTGGACGGCATTGGTCCGGTGCTGGCCGGCCGGATCGTTAAGCAGCGGTCAGTACACGGCCGGTTCCGCAATGCCGACGATCTCCTTGCCGTGCACGGCATCGGCCCCAAGAAGCTCGCCAAGATTCTGCCGCAGATCACCTTCGATTAGCCGACCCGGCGCTGGACCAGGGCTGCCATGTTGGCCCGCAGCTGGGCGTATTCCGCGGCCGAGAGCCCGGCGCCGCGGCCCACCTTTTCGGCCATTTCCTTGCTCAGGAAATCCCCAGGGCCATGGGCATCGGCGTTCACCGCGAGCTTGGCCCCGGTTTCGCGGGCCATCGCCACCACGTGGCCGTTGGTCAACGAATGGCCACGGCGGCCGGAGAGTTCGAGCAGCACCCCTTTCTGCGCAGCCAGTTCCGCATCCTCCCGGCTGATAAAACCGGGATGGGCGAGGATGTCAACCCCGGCCTCGATGGCTGCCCGGTTGGTGCCGGGCTTGACCGGTTCCACCACGGTCTCGCCGTGGCCCACCACGATGAGCGCCCCGAGCCGGCGGGCTCTGGCCGTGAGTTCGGCGAACATTTCCGGCGGCACGTGGGTCAATTCGGTGCCGGGCAACAGCCTGGTCTTGCTGTAACGGTTGAGATCCGTTGCCGCCTGCACCAGGCGGGGGATGACGAAGTCCAGGGTCGAGGAATCGGCATGGTCGGTGATCGCCACCGCGGTGTAGCCCAAAATTTCCACCCGGCGCAGGTGTTCGGCCGGAATGAGTTCGCCGTCGCTGAAGAGACAATGGGTGTGGAGATCGATCATGCGGGTTGCTCCTCGTGCTGGATGATGGTGCCGCGGAAGGAATTCTGACATGCCTCGCCGAGCCGCACCGTGACCAGCTGCCCCGGGGTAAATGTCTCGGCGGACGTGAAGTTGACGATAAAATTGGCCGCGGTCCGGCCGCTCCATTGATCGCCGTTTCTGCTGCCGCCCTCGATCATCACCTCGGTCACGGTGCCGACCAGTTTTTCCTTGCGCTCGAAGGTGATCTTTTCCTGCCGGGCCTGCAGGCGGCTCAGACGTTCCGACTTAACAGCCTCAGGCACCTTGTCGCCAAATTTCGCCGAAGCAGCGTGGGGGCGGTCCGAATATTTGAAGGAAAAGGCGCCATGGTAGCGGACTACTTCGAGGAGTTCCATGGTGGCCTCGAAATCCGCTTCCGTCTCGCCGGGGAAGCCGACGATGATGTCGGTGGTGATGGCGATATCGGGCCGGATCGCCCGCAGATGCGCGACCTTGGCCAGATACTCCTCCCGCGTGTACTTGCGGTTCATGCGTTTGAGCACGGCATCCGACCCCGACTGCATCGGCAGGTGGAAGTGGGGGCAGAGGACGGGAATGTCGGCAAAACAGCGCATTAATTCCTCGGAAAGGCCCTTGGGATGCGAGGTGGTAAAGCGTAACCGGGCAATGCCCGGTATTTCGGCCACCTGATGGAGCAGTTCGGCAAAAGAGGGCAGCCCTGGTCGATCCTGGCCGTAGGAGTTGACATTCTGCCCCAGCAGGGTCACTTCGCGCACCCCGAGTCCGGCCAGGTGGCTGACTTCGGCCAGGATATCCGCCGGCTCGCGGCTGATCTCGCGGCCGCGGGTGTAGGGCACCACGCAGTAGGTGCAGAAGTTGTTGCATCCCTGCATGATGGTGACAAAGCGCTTGTGACTAGGGCCATTGCCCAGTTCCGGCAGGAAGGGCGGGATGACAAAGGCAGGGGACTGGATGGTGGCGCAGTATTGGCCGGAGCCCCCCTGGATATTTGCGACCAGTTCCGGTAAGCGGTATATCTCCTGCGGGCCGATCACCAGATCGAGATGGGTCATGCGTTCGAGCAGTGCCGTGCCTTCCTGCTGGGCCACGCAGCCGGCCACGGCAACGACCAGGGAAGGTTTGCGCTTTTTGAGCTTGCGATAGCGGCCCAAGAGGCTCATGGCCTTTTGTTCCGCCTTGCCCCGGATGCTGCAGGTATTCACCACGATGAGGTCGGCCGTTTCCGGCGTCGCGGTCTCGATGTATCCCTCGGCTGCCATGAGCTGGGCCATGATCTCCGAGTCCCGTTCGTTCATCTGGCATCCGAAGGTCTCGATATGGACGAGCCTGTTATTGATTAGCGTGCGCATCGCTTCCCTCCGTGGCGCCACTGGCCCAGTCCACCGCGACCATGGCGATATTGTAGTAATCATACACCGCGTTCCGAAATCGGTCTTGGCCTTGACCAGCATGGTCTGGGCGGCCAGCAGGCCGGTGGAGCTGGAAACCTGAGCCTGATAGCGGGATTCGTTGATCCGGTAATGCTCCTCTGCTTGGGCAATGGCCTTTTCCGTTCATTGGGTGCACCGAGGAGGGATCATGTCCGCTGTTTCCGGCAACAGGCCAATCTGCGGGGCCAAATCGTTTAAGAGCGTCTCCACCTCCTGCCGTACTTCGGCGGGAAACCGGAGCGTGACCAGGCCGGCCTTCTCATCCAGGGTGGAGAGTACCGCCAGGCCGTCGTATCCCTCCAGGATGAACTTGAGGAAGTGGATCCGCTCCGCGCTGATCCGGGCCCTGATGGTTTGCAGCCGCATCATCATACCATACCCATCAGACGGTCAGGGTGGCGTCCACGGTGCCGAGCAGTTCCTGATAGCGGGCGAGGCGCGGCAGCACCACCTCGTCGAGGAATTCGCTGGTCTGTTCGGCAGCCCGGCCGGTGAATTCCCCGGGATTGCCGGCCAGGGCATCGAGTTCGGCGCGGGAGAAGGGGAGACGCTCGTCATTGGCAAGGCGCTCCAGAAGATCGTTGTCGCCGCCTTCCTCCTTCACCACCTTGCCGGCCGCCACCGAGTGCACCTTGACCACCTCGTGCATCTCCTGCCGGCTCTTGCCTTTTTCCACCGCTGCCATGAGGATCTTTTCCGTGGCCATGAAGGGGAGTTCCTGACGTAATAGTCGTTCGATTTGTTTCGGATAAACAACCATTCCCGATGTAATATTAATGTATAACTTTAAGATGGCGTCGGTGAGGAGAAAGGCCTGGGGGATGTCCATGCGCCGGATCGCCGAGTCGTCCAGCGTGCGCTCGAACCACTGATTGGCAAAGGTGGCGTAGAAATCGGCCGGCAGTCCCATGAGCTTGCGGGCCAGGCCGGTCATGCGCTCGGAACGCATGGGGTTGCGCTTGTAGGCCATGGCCGAGCTGCCAACCTGATTTTTTTCGAAAGGTTCTTCCTGCACCTTGAGGTTGGAGAGCAGCCGCAGGTCCACGGCGAACTTGTGGGCCGAGGCGCCGATGCCGGCCAGGGTCTCGGCGATCTTGGTGTCGAGCTTGCGGGTGTAAGTCTGGCCGGTGACGGCAAAGACCCGATCAAAGCCGAGCTTCTTGGCGACCAGCTCGTCGAGCTGGCGCACCTTCCGGTGGTCGCCCTTGAAGAGTTCCAGGAAGGTGGCCTGGGTGCCAACGGTGCCCTTGGCGCCGCGGGCCTTGATCTGCCCCTCGACCATTTCGATATAGTCGAGGTCCATGAGCAGGTCCTGGATGTAGAGGGTGTGGCGCTTGCCCACCGTGGTCGGCTGGGCCGGCTGGTAGTGGGTGTAGCCCAAGGTGGCGAGGTCCTTGTGCTCGCGGCAGAAGCGGGCGAGGTTGTGGATCACGTTGACCAGCCCTTTCTTGATCAGGGCCAGGGCCTGCTTCTGGAGCAGCAGGTCGGTGTGGCAGCCCACGTACTGGGAGGTGGCGCCGAGGTGGATGATCGGCTCGGCCAGCGGGCACTGCTGGCCATAGGCAAAGACATGGGCCATGACATCGTGGCGGATTTCCTTTTCTTTCTGGCTGGCCACCTCGAAATTGATATCCGTGGCATGGCGTTTGAGTTCGTCGATCATGGGGCGGGTGACGAGGTCGGTGAGTCCCAGTTCGTGCTGGGCCTCGGCCAGGGCGATCCAGCAGCGGCGCCAGGTCTCGAACTTGGTGCGCTCCGAAAAGAGGGCCTGCATGGCCGGGCTGGTGTAGCGGCTGACCAGGGGCTCATGATAGATGTCGCGATTCATTTTGTTTCTCCGTTATGTAAACTATTTTCTTGTTTTATCGTGATAATTACTAATTTAGCGCCAGTGGTACGCTGGATTCTTTGTACCAGAAATGAAAAAAAAATGCTCCTGTTTCAAGGGGATATTTCAGGTTTCTGGTCGGTGAAGCGCAGTTTACTCGAGGTTTGCATCGTAAGCCTATGTCGCATAATGTATATTATGTATAGTTAAGTATAATAACGAATAAACAACTGGTTAAAAACATAATTGCCTGGCCGTGGAGCTGCCAGCTCTCCCTGCCCTGAAAGGTATTGCGGCGCAGGGAAAAGGCAAAATCCATGGCCTTGGCCTGGGGTGGTTCCTGATTTTTCCGGGCAAGCTGATTGAACTGGATGGCATCAAAGGTCCGGTCGCTGACCGGCCAGCGGAACTTGGCATGCCTGCCGCCCACGATGCGCATCTTCTCCGGCACCCCGCGGCCGGCAAAAACCGGTTCCGGGTTGCCGACCCCAAATGGTTCGAGCCGCGGATACCAGGCAACCAGCTCCTCGAGATCCTGGCCGCCCGGCAGCAACTCCACCGTCAGCGGCGCCACCAGGGTTTCCGGTCGCACCATGGCCGCGACCCCTTCCATGGTGGCGGTGAATTCGGCCAGATCATCGGCCGCAAGCGTGACCCCCAGGGCCATGGGGTGGCCGCCATATTCCTTGAGACAGGTGGCGCCGCAGGCGAGCATGCCGAGGAGATCGATCCCTGCCACCGAACGGCCCGATCCCTTGGCCACCCCGTTGCAGATGGCAAAAACCAGGGCCGGCCGGTGGAATTCCCGGCTCAACCGGGCGGCCACAATGCCCAATATCCCCGGATGCCACCCCTCATCGGCAAAGATCAGCACCCCCTTGCCCCGATCCACCGCGGTTTCTGCCTGGGGCCGCACGGCTTCATAGACCGCGGTGCCCAGTTCCCGGCGCTGCTGGTTGACCGCATCGAGTTGCCTGGCCAATTCTCGCCCCTCTTCCGGGTCGTCGGTGGTCAGCAGGCGAAAGGCCGTGGCCGCGCTGCCCAGGCGGCTGGCGGCATTGAGCCGCGGCGCCAGTTGGTAGGCAATGTCGTCGGCGCGGACCGGGCCGGTGAGGCCGGCCAGCTCGCAGAGGCTGGCCAGGCCGGCCCGTTTCCGCTGACCGAGCACCTCAAGCCCCGCCCTGGTCAGGATGCGGTTCGCCTCGGTCAATTCCACCATGTCGGCCACGGTGCCCAGGGCAACGAGGTCGAGATATTCCTTGAGATTCGGCGGATGCTGATGCTGCCAGAAACCCTCGGCCGTGAGCTGGCTGCGCAGCCCCATGACGAGATAAAAGGCCACCCCCACCCCGGCCAGCCCCTTGCAGGGAAAGGGACAATCGGGCCGGTACGGGTTGAGGATGGCGTCGGCCGCCGGCAATTCGGCCTCGGGCTGGTGATGATCGGTGATAATCACCGCAAAGCCGAGTTGCTTGGCCTTCGCTACCGCCGCGTGACTGGTGATGCCGCAATCCACGGTAAGCAGCAGCGGTTGCCCTGCGGCCAGCGTTGGCCGGAGCTGGTCCAGAAGATGGCCATGCAGGCCGTAGCCATCGGTGAGCCGATCCGGCTGGAAGGCGCGCACCTGGGCCCCGGCCTGACGGAGAAAAAGGAAGAGCACCGCGCTGCCGGTCAGGCCGTCCACGTCATAATCGCCGTAGATCAGGATCGGCTGCCCGGTTTTCAGGGCAGCCGCCAGCAAATCAACCGCCTGTTTCATGTCCTGCATGAGATCGGGTGCTGGCAGTTCGGCAAGGGTGGGATGGAGAAAGGCGCGGGCCGCCTCCGGAGTGGTGATGCCGCGGTTGATCAACAGTGCGGCCACTGTTGCCGGCACCTTTGCCTCTCCTGCCAGGCGGGCGCACTCGTCGTGGTCGTGAGGCCGCACTGGCCAAGATAATGGCGGATTGAGTGCTGACATAATGCTTGATGGATGCTGGTTATTTTATTGGATATCCGTAAGATTCTCTCTCGGCAAGGCAACTTGGCAGCAAGGCGCCCTACTTCCGCGGCTGCTCCCCTTTCCTCGCCATCCCTGCCCCGTTTCCTTGCTCTCCCAACATCTTGAAGCCCACGGCAATGTAATGGCCGCCAGAGAGCAAGGTCAGGCCGGCGGTCACCACCAGCAGCGGCTGGCCCAGCGGCAACAGCATTGGCAGGTGCTGGTGGCCCAAGGCAAAGGCGACCGTGACGAGCTGCATCAGGGTGGTGGCCTTGCTGAGATAGGAGGGGCGGATGGTCACATCGTGCTGGCTGAACATCAGGATGCCGATGCCCGCCATGATGATGACGTCGCGGCTCACCACCAGCACGGTAAGCCAGGAGGGGATCAGCCCCACCACTGCCAGCATGACAAAGGCGGTGATCAGCAGGGCCTTGTCGGCAATGGGGTCCAGCACCGCGCCGAATTTGGTTTTCTGGTGGAGCACCCGGGCCAGGAAGCCGTCGAGGCCGTCGCTGACCCCGGCGGCCGCGAAAACGAGAAAGGCGTCCGGGTAATCGCCCTCCAGCACGAAGATGGCAAAGAGCGGGACCAAGAGGACCCGGATCAGGGTGATACAGTTGGGCAGATTCATCGCGCTTCTTTTATTATGTTGAAAAAATCCATATTTTTTCAACTCACGGACTTGCCGAAGTGAATTCGGCAAGTCCTTACAATTCCAACACGGGGTTACGTGCCGGAATTGGCGATCCATCCCTGTGTCAGAAAATGGCCCGCTGTCTCGCGGATGGCCGCGGTCTGTTCCGGCGCAAACCACCGGACCCCGGCCAGGTGCCGGAACCAGGTGAGCTGCCGTTTGGCATAGCGTCTGGTGTCGCGGGCCAGCAGCTCCAGGCTTTCTTCCCATCCCCAGGCGCCGTGCAGATATTCGATCATATGCCGGTAGCCAATGGATTGCAAGGGCTTGAGCGTCGGAGCATAGCCCATGGCGAGCACTTTTTCCACTTCCTCCCGCAACCCCGATGCCACCATCTGTTCGACCCGTGCATTGATGCGCTGATAGAGCCGCTCGCGGTCGCAATCAAGGCCGATGATGAGTACGTTGTCGAGGAGCGGGGTTTGTTCCCGCTGCATCAGATAGTACGACCACGGCGTGCCGGTGGCGACCACAATCTCCAGGGCCCGGAGCAGCCGCTGGCGATCGTTGTCCGGGATGCGGCGGGCGGACTCCGGATCGAGCCGGGCCAGTTCCGCGCGCAAGGCCCCCTCCCCTTCCCGCTCCAGCCGCTGTCGCAGTCCCCCCCTGATTTCAGGCGGAATCGGCGGCATGCTGAACAACCCTTCAAGGAGCCCTTTCAGATAGAGGCCGGTGCCGCCTACCAGCAGGGGCAGTTTGCCGCGGCTCCGGATGCCGCCAATGGCCGTCATGGCATCGCTGATAAAACGGGCCACGTGGTATTCCTCGTCCGGCTCGACGATATCGATGAGGTGGTGCGGCACCTGCGCGCGCTCGGCCGGGGTGGCCTTGGCGGTGCCGATATCCAGGTGGCGGTAGACCTGCATGGAATCGACGCTGACGATCTCGGCGTTCAGTTCGCCGGCCAGGGAGAGGGAGAGCCCGGTCTTGCCGATAGCGGTCGGCCCGATGAGGCAGACCGCAGGGAGATGGTCGGTGGATGGGGGTGCCGGGTGCTCTGTCAACTTGTGCGCCACGGTGGTCCTGGACAAAAACTGTTGTTGAAATGGACGCGGTTCGGTAAAGTACTGCTCTTTTGAACCGTTATCGTTCCCGTGATTCCCCGCTGGCGGCCAGGGAACGTGCCCACAGCATACCATATCCGCACGAAAGGAGAAGAGATTATGCCGGACCGCATCTACAACTTCAGCCCCGGACCCGCCACCCTGCCCCAGGAGGTGCTGACCCAGGCCGCCAAGGACATCGTCAACTACAATAACAAGGGCATGGGTCTCATCGAGATGAGCCACCGCTCCAAGGAGTTCATCGCCATCACCGACGAGACCGAGCAGCTCCTCCGCGATCTCGTCGGCATCCCGGCCAACTACAAGGTGCTCTTCCTCCAGGGCGGCGCCTCGACCCAGTTCGCCATGGTGCCGATGAACCTGCTGGCGCCGGGCAAGACCGCCAGCTACCTCAATACCGGCGTCTGGGCCCGGAAGGCGATCAAGGAGGCCAAGCTCTTCGGCAATATCCACGTCGCCTATTCGAGCGAACCGTCCAACTACGACCATGTGCCTGAAGCTGGCGACTACCAGGTGGACCCGGCGGCGGAGTATCTCTACTTCGTCTCCAACAACACCATCTACGGCACCCAGTTCCACGCGTATCCGCAGAGCGAAAAGATGCTGGTCTGCGACATGTCCTCCGATATCCTGTCGCACCCCTTCGACGTGAAGCCCTTTGGTCTCGTCTTTGCCGGTGCCCAGAAGAACATGGGCCCGGCCGGCGTCACCGTGGTCATTGTCCGCGAGGACCTGCTCGACCGGGTGCCGGAGAACGTGCCCACCATGTTCCGCTACAAGACCCACGCGGATAACGGTTCCATGTTCAACACCCCGCCCTGCTTCGCCATCTACGTGGTGAACCTGGTGCTCAAGTGGCTGCAAAAGCTCGGCGGCCTTACGGCCATGGAAAAACTGAACCGGGAAAAGGCCGGCATCCTCTACAGCGCCATCGACGGCAATTCCTTCTACAAGGGCCATGCCCGGCCGGATTCCCGCTCGCTGATGAACGTCACCTTCAACCTGCCCACCCCGGAACTGGAGGCGCAGTTCATCAAGGAGGCCGCCGGCCTGGGCCTCGACGGCCTCAAGGGCCACCGCTCGGTGGGCGGCGTCCGCGCCTCGATCTACAACGCCTTCCCCAGGGAAGGGGTGGAGAAGCTGGTGGCCTTCATGGCCGAGTTCGCCGGGAAGAACGGGTGAGAAAGAACGCCACGAAAACCACGAAAGGACACGAAAAGGAGATAGGGGAGGATTTGTAGGTTTGCCCTTCAGGAGCGGATCAAGCTCTCTCCACCTCGTGTGATGGGAGCTAACCATCACGAGAAATAAGATACAAGGAGCGGCTTCAGCCGCGAAGAGAAAAATCGGCCTGGCCATTGCCTGCGGTCGCGGATAAATCCGCTCCTACGGGGAATTGAAGCTAAAATTTTCGTGTCTTTCGTGGATTTTGTGGCAATAAAGCATGCACTACGAAGGCGACCATATCATCCGCCCGCCCAGCGAGGCGCACAGCATTATCCTGCAGGTGACGGTGGGCTGCTCCCACAACCGCTGCACCTTTTGCGGCACCTATAAGGAAGAACGCTTCCGCCTCAAGGACGAGGCGATCATTGCCGAGGACCTCGCCTTTGCCGCCCGCCATTGCCGGCGGCAGCGCCGGGTCTTCCTGGCGGACGGCGATGTGCTCATCCTGCCGCAGCACCGGCTGGTAAGCCTGCTCACCGCCATCCGCGCGCAGTTGCCCTGGGTCAACCGGGTGAGCCTCTACGCCAATGCCAAGGCGATCCGCGCCAAGAGCATCGAGCAATTGCAGGAACTGAAAGGGCTGGGGCTCGACCGGGTCTACCTGGGCCTGGAGAGCGGCCATGACCCGACCCTGGCCGCCATCAACAAAGGGGCGGACAGCAGCGCCATGATTGCAGCCGGCCAGCGGGTGCGGCAGGCCGGGCTCTTTCTCTCGGTCACCGCCCTGCTCGGCATTGCCGGCGCGACTGATTCCCTGGCCCATGCCGAGGCCACCGGCCGGGTGCTCTCCGCCATGGCACCCAACCAGATCGGGATTCTCACCCTGATGCTGCTGGCCAACACCCCGCTCCATGCCGAGGCCCAGGCCGGCCGCTTTTGCCTGCCCGACCAGGCAGGCATGCTCCGCGAGCTGCGGGTCATGGTGGAGCATCTTAATCTCGCCCGCGGCCAGCTCATGAGCAACCATGCCTCCAACTATCTGCCGATCAATGCCCGGCTGCCCCGCGACAAGGCAGCGGTGCTCGCCACCATCGACCAGGCCCTGGCCGGCGCGGTGCACCTCAAACCCGAATACCTGCGAGCCCTGTAATAATGACCAAGGTTGATTTGAAAGATCTGACCCTGCCGGAGCTGACCGAGTTTGTCGTCTCGCTCGGATTGAAACCCTTCCGCGCCGGCCAGATCTTTGCCTGGCTCTATCGGCCCGGCATCCGCACCTTCGGCCAGATGACCGACATCGCCAAGGAGGTGCGCCAGCAGTTGGCCGGGGTGGCGACCATCAGCCACCTGGAAGTCGCCAAGGAGGAGCGTTCCGCCGACGGCACGGTCAAGTTCGGCCTGCGGCTCGACGATAACGAGATCATCGAGAGCGTGCTCATCCCGGAAGAGGAGCGCCACACCCTCTGCGTCTCCTCCCAGGTCGGCTGCGCCATGGGCTGCGGCTTCTGCCTCACCGGCACCATGGGGTTCAAGCGCAACCTGCGGCCCAGCGAGATCGTGGGCCAGGTCAATGCGGCCTCCGACTGGCTGGCCAACCAAGGCAAGCCGCCGCGGCTCAACAACCTGGTCTTCATGGGCATGGGCGAGCCGCTGCTCAATTTCGACCACCTGATCACCGCGCTCAAGATCCTTATGGAGCAGCGGGGCCACGACTTTTCCGGCCGCCGCATCACCATCTCCACCTGCGGCATCGTGCCGAAAATCAAGGCCCTGGGCGAGGCGGTGCCGGTGAATCTCGCCATCTCGCTGCACGCGGCCGACGACGCCATCCGCGACCAGTTGATGCCAATCAACAAGACCTACCCGCTCGACCAGCTCCTGGCTGCCTGCCGGGAATTCCCGCTGCCGCCGCGGCGGCGGATCATGATGGAATACATCCTGATCAAGGACCTGAACGACAGCCCGGAACAGGCCAGAAAGCTGATCAAACGGCTGCACGGCCTCCGCTGCAAGATCAACCTGCTGCCCTACAACGAAAACGAGGTCTTCCCGTACCAGCGGCCGCCGGAAGAACGGATGGAGGTTTTCCAGCGCATCCTGCGCGACGCCGGCATCACCACCCTCATTCGCACCAGCCGGGGCAGCGACATCTCCGCCGCCTGCGGCCAGTTGGCCGTGCAAGGGCTGGACGATGAGGACATGGAAGGTACCTGAATCCGTGAGCGTTCGAGAACGGTGCAGATGCAAGGCGGCGACGATGTTGTTGATGATACACCTGGTATATCAACGAGTCGCCAACGCGGCAGATGCGCCGTTATCGGTCGCCCCGCAGGGCGGCGGGGTGAACCCGGACAAAGCGGTGGCAGTGACATTGAACAGCGGCAACAGCCAGATATCAAATAATTTTCGGGGTCAGCGAGTAACGCGGTAAGGACTTTAGAGCGACCGCGAGCGCCCCGTTAGTCTGCGATGAGTTCGTTGAGGCCCTCGATCACCAGTTCCAACTCCCTGGCAGAAACCTTGCCGATCTTCTCGCCAAGCCGTTTGACGGACAGGGTTCTGATCTGGCTCATCTTGGCCCACGACTTTTTAGGAAGTTTGGTGGCGCCGAGTTCCAGGGTCAGGGGAAAGCCAGCCTTTTGCGGCTGGCTGGTGATGGCAACCGCGATCACGGTGCCGGAATGTTTATTGAATACGTCACGGCTCAGAATGAGCACCGGCCTTTGTCCTGCCTGTTCATGGCCGATTGTAGAATTCAAGTTGGCCCAGTAGATGTCTCCCCTTAGTATTCCGGCCATTCTCCCGTCTCCGAGGACAACCCTTCGTCGGCAAGGGCCTGCTCAAATTCCGGATCGAGCTTGGCGCATTCAGCTTCCAGCCGGTTTTTTTCGACTTTACCCAGTTTTTCCTTTATCGCTTCCTGTATCGCCTTGCTGCGATTGGCAAAGGTATGCGACTTGACCAGCAGATCGAGACGGCGCAGGATGTCTTCTTCAATAGTGATAGCGATTTTTGCGGTTGCCATAATGCCACCTCCTGGTATGACAATATATCATACCGTGACTGTTGGCAATACTAATTTGGCTGGAGGGAAGCGTCAGCACTCTATTTGAGCTATTCGGAATTTCCGAATAGTTGAACCCTGATCGAGTTCGCTGCTGGCAAAGATACTTTTCTGGTGTTCATTGATGGTTGGAAAATATATCTGTCCCGGTTTTACGCGAGCACGTAGAGCGTTCCGGTGGTCAGTCTGGCCAGCAAAAGATCCTCGACATTCCGCCGGCCGTCGAGAACGGAGAGTACCAGGACCGAGTCATCAGCGATTCGGTAAATCAGGCGCCACGGGGCAATGACGAGTTCGCGGTATTGGGCAATGCCCTGTTCCTGCAATTCCGGCACCAGCCGCCCCCGCTGCGGCGAAAGGTGCAGGGTGGCAGCCCTGTTCTTGATGGTTTTCAGAACCTTTCCGGCATTCGCCGGGCTGTCCCGGGCAATGTATTCGATGATTCCGAGCAGATCGTCATAGGCCGCCGCGGCCCAGATCACCCGGTAGGCCCGCTTCATTTTTTTGCCAACATCTTTTCGAGATTCCCGAATACATCCTCCTGGTTTAGCGTCTTGCCGCTGCGAATGTCCGACTCACCTTGGGAAACAAGCTTCAGGATGCCGATGGCGTTCCGCATGGCCTCGTAGCTTTTGGGGTCTTGCAGCACGGCCCGCGGCTCGCCATTCTGCGTGATGATGACCGGGCGGTGCGTTTCGTTGATCTGTTCGAGCAGATCGGCCGCGCGGGACTTGAGGTAGGTGACGGGCTTGATGTCGTCTGTGATGTTCATGGCGTGCCTCCAGTCTTTATAACGTACCAAATTCAGACCGGAAGTCAAGGGATTCAAGCTCTTTCTTGGACAAGTAGTTCTTGGCCACCGACACATCGGTTTTGAGGATTTTGCCGTCCGGCGCATTTTCCCAGGTGGTCAGGCCCATGCGCTCCTTGCCGCTGTCGGCCCGCTGCATGATCAGCTCAGCGGCGGTATGGCCGTGAATGGCGAAGTGGAGCTTGTTCTGGACCTTGGCGAAGAAGGTCTTGGTGGTCGGGGCGTCCTTGTTATAGTCCACGCTGGTGGCGTAGATGTCGGTGATCTTCTGATAAAAGCGCCGCTCGCTGAGGCGGATTTCCCGAATCTCTTCCAGCAAGCGCTCGAAATAATCCTCGCCCAGAAACGCGCCGTTCTCCATGCGCTTTCTGTCCAGCACATAGCCCTTGATGGCGAATTCGCGCAGCACTTGGGTGGCCCACTGGCGAAACTGGGTAGCCCGCACCGAGTTGACTCGGTACCCCACCGAGATGATGGCATCGAGGTTATAGAAATCGACTTGGCGGACCACCTCACGTTGTCCCTCCTTTTGAACTATCCGGAATTTCCGGATAGTTGCCCCTCGATCAAGCTCCCCTTGCGCGTATATGTTTTGCAGATGTTCATTGATGGTGCGCACATCCACATCAAACAGGGTTGCCATTATTTTTTGCGTCAGCCAGAGGGTTTCGTCCTCATACCGCGCCTCAATGCTCTGCTCGCCCGCCTGGCCGGTGAAGATCAAAAATTCTGCCGTGCTGTTGCGAATCAGTTTCGTGTCGTGATCGCTCATTTTTGCCCCCCTCGGAAAATCCGTATAAAAATCGGGACATCCATGATAAGTAAAGTCAAGGGGGAAACGGAGATTTCCCGTCAACCCCCCGGACGTCATCCGGCGGCCTTATTTGTTGGCCTTCCCTCCGTCCAATCTTTTTTAATCTCTTCTTGTGGTCCGCAGCCGTTCGACCCTCTCCCTGATAAGATCCTTCTCCCTCAAAGTGTTGACCAGCTTTTTCTGGGTAGCCGTGAACAATTCAAGATTACCACGGCTCAAGCGCAACATATCCTTGACCGACTCCGG
>JAJZRJ010000071.1 GCA_021802775.1 Deltaproteobacteria bacterium | reverse complement strand
TTCATGGAAGCGCCATCCGCCGGAGTCTCCCTCCGGCGGATGGCGCTTCAGAGTATGGTCCCTGAGGCTACAGCAGAAACCTGACAACCAGAAAGCCGGCCACCGCGGCCGCGATGACATAGAGCAACCACTTGCCGGACGGACATCCGCAGGAACAGGAACAACTTGGCGGTTCGTTCGGATTATTTTTCATGACACACTTCCCTGTTCAGCAGCCGCAGGAGCCGCTGGAGCAGGAACCGCCGCCGCAGCCGCCACCGCCCAATTTCTTTTCCGAGGTGACGCTGAAGCCGCCGCTACCACTGCAACCGCAGCCCGAGGTGGCTTTGACGAAATCGACCTTGATGGCCCCGGTGGTGGCGAACATCCCGCCATCCACGACAAAGGTGATGCCCCCTTCCGCAAACACCTTGTCCGAGTCCCTTTTTTCATCCAACCCAAGGCCCAATCCCACCCCGGCGCAGCCGCTCTGCATGACCACCCGGACAGCCGAGTCGATGTTGTTCTTTGCCAGATAATCCTTGAGATTGGTGATCGCTGATTCCGTTACTTCAAGCATGGGAGTTCTCCTTGTGTTGTTGTGCTGGGATGGTTTATGTCAGCCGGTTTCACGATGAAGCCGGCTGTTGTGCGTGTTTTTTGGCCGGGCCAATCTGTTCCGAACCGAAGGGAGGTTCGGCATCTTCCCGCCTCCGATCAGGCCGGGGTCAGCCGCACGGCGCAGGCCTTGTACTCCGGGGTGCCGGCGATTTCGTCCACGCCCGGGCTGGTGAGCAGGTTGACCAGCGGGTCGGCGTGATGAAAGGCCATGAACACCGCCCCCGGTCGGCTTCGCTCCGTAACCTTGGCCACGACCTCGATGGCACCCCGGCGCGAAGCCACCATCACCCGCGCGCCATCGCCGATCCCGTGGCGGGCCGCATCGTCCGGATGCACTTCCACCGTTTCTTCCGGCTCAAGGGTGAGAAGCCCGGCGCAACGTCTGGTCATGGAGCCGTTGTTGTAATGGGCCAACCGTCTGCCTGTGACCAGGATGAGCGGATAGCCTTCGTCCGGTTGTTCCAGGGTTTCCACGTTGCCCAGCACCGAAAATCTGCCTCGTCCCCTGGTGAAGCTCTCTCTGTGGAGGATGGGGGTGCCGGGATGGGCCAGGTCCGGGCAGGGCCAGATCAACCCATCCCCTTCCAGCCGCTCATAGCGAATCCCGCCCAGGATCGGCGTGCAACGGGCGATCTCCTCCATGATCCGGGCCGGATTTTCATACCGCATGGGGTAGCCCATGGCCCCGGCCAGGCGGCTGGTGATCTCCCAGTCCGGCAAGGCCTGGCCCGGCGGCTCCACCGCCTTTCTGATCCTCCGGATCCGGCGTTCGGCATTGGTGAAGGTGCCGTCCTTTTCGTAAAAACAGGCGGCGGGCAGCACCACGTGGGCCATTTCCGCCGTGCGGGTGAGGAAGATATCCTGCACCACCACCATTTCCATCTCGGCATAGGCGGCGCGGATATTGTGGACGTCTGCCTGGGTATGGAGCGGATCGTAGCCGATGCAATACATTCCCTTAAAACGCCCATCCCTGGCGGCCTCGTACATCTCCGGCTCGGTGAGCCCTTGGTTGGCGGGCAGCTCCGCGCCCCAAGCCTGGCTCAGCCGCTCCCTGGCCGTAACATCCGCCACATCCTGATACCCCGGCAGTACATAGGGCAAGGCGCCCATGTCGCAGGAGCCCTGGACATTGTTCTGCCCCCGCAGGGGACAGATGCCCGCATGGGGCCGGCCCACGTTGCCGGAGACGAGCGCGATATTGGCCAGCCCCATGACGCCCTGGGTGCCGTGGCGGTGTTCGGTGACCCCCAGGCCATAGAGGATCATGCCCTTTCCCGTGGCGCAGTAAAGGCGGGCAGCTCCGCGCACCAGCTCCGGGGCGACCCCGGTCCGTGCCGCCATGGTCTCGGGGCTGTAGGCCGCCACATGTGCCCGCATCGCCTCCAGGTTTTCGGTCCGGTTGGCAATGAACTCCCGGTTTTCCAGACCCTCGTCCAGGATGGCATGGAGCAGGGAGTTCAGGAGCAGGACATTGGTCCCAGGCACCAGCCTTAGCCAGAGATCGGCCATGGCCGCCATCTCGGTGCGCCGGGGATCGATGACGATGAGCTTTGCGCCATTGCGCACCGCCCGCCGTACCTTCATGCCCACCACCGGATGGGCCTCGCTGGTGTTGGAGCCGCAGATCAGAATAACCTCCGCCCCCTCGATGTCGGCCAGCGAGTTGGTGGCCGCCCCGCTGCCCAGGGCGATGCGCAGGCCGCTCACCGATGGGGCGTGGCAGACCCTGGCGCAGTTGTCCACCGAGTTGGTCTTGAACGCCAGCCGGCAGAATTTCTGGGCCAGGTAATTGACCTCGTTCTCGCAACGGGAGGAAGACAAGACGCCGAGCGCCTCAGGGCCGAAGGTATCCCGGATATGGGCAAAACGGCGTGCCGCGAAATCAAGGGCCTCCTCCCAGGTGACGCGACGGAACGGCTCGTCCAACCGCTCACGGACCAGGGGATGGGTCAACCGCTCGGGATGGCGGTGGAAATCAAAGCCGAAACGGCCTTTAACGCAGAGATCGCCATGGTTCGGCGGGGCGTCGCGCCCGGCCTTGACCTCAAGGAGCACCCCCTGTTTGACCTGGAGATCGATCTCACAGCCGGTGCCGCAGTAAGTGCAGACGCTCCGCACTTCCTCGGCCTCGCCGGGCAGGAGCGGCAGACCAAGCTGCTTTTTGGTCAACGCCCCGGTGGGGCAGGCATCGACGCAGGCCCCGCAGGAGACGCAATCGTCCCCGATGGCCAGCCGGATGTTGAGCAATTGCCCGTTTTCCTCTTCGCAGGAAACGGAAATAGCCGCAAACTCACAGACCCGCTCGCACCGAGAGCAGGCAACGCAGCGGTTCGCGTCAACGGCGATGAAGCGATGCGAGTCGTCCGGGGCATAAAGCCGCTTTTCCGGCGCGCTGGAACCCGCCACCTT
>JAJZRJ010000049.1 GCA_021802775.1 Deltaproteobacteria bacterium | reverse complement strand
AGCGAGGAGATGCCGACCACGAAGAGCGAGGCGAGCACAAAGCCGGAGCTGGTGGCATGGGTGAACTTGCCGATGGCAAAGGGGCTCATGATCACCGCCATGATGTCCTGCATCTCGAAGCGGGCGGTGTCCGGGTTGAAGGCCATGCCCACCGGGAACTGCATCCAGCCGTTGGCCACCAGGATCCACAGGGCCGAGAGGTTGGAGCCGATGGCCACCATCCAGGTGGCAAAGAGGTGGAACCCCTTGGATACCCGCTGCCAGCCGAAGAACATCACCGCGAAGAAGGTCGCCTCGATGAAGAAGGCGAAGATGCCTTCCACCGCAAGCGGCGCCCCGAAGATGTCGCCCACCATCCAGGAGTAGTTGGACCAGTTGGTGCCGAACTCGAACTCCAGGATGATGCCGGTGGCGACCCCGATGGCGAAGTTGATGCCAAAGAGGGTCATCCAGAAGCGGGTGAGCTTTTTCCATTCCTCGTTGCCGGTCTTCACATAGATGCTCTCGTAAAAGGCGCAGAGGAACGAGAGCCCCAGGGTGAGCGGCACGAAGATCCAGTGGTACATGGCAGTGAGGGCGAACTGGGCGCGGGCCCAATCCACGGTGGCGAGATAGTCTGGCACGGCAACCTCCTTTCGGTGGCGGCTGACCCTCCGCAGAGCGGCCGCCTGGGTTTGAGTGAAATGGTTTTGTGAGTTATTCGTGCCTGACGGTCCGCGGCGCCGGCGGGGTGGTGATCTCGCCCAGCACGTGCGCGGCCCGGTCGGCATCGGTCGCAAAATGCAGGTTCAGATAGTTGGGGAAAAAGAAGAGCTTCAGCACCGCGAACATGATGATGAGCTTGAGCGCCACGATGAGCCAGAGGTCGCGGCCCAGGGTCATGGCGGCAAAGCCGTCGCGGTACAGGGCGTAAATCCGGAAGAGAAGCCCCCTCATTGCTTCCTCCTTCATAGGCAGGCACCGGTTCCGGTTTTCCGGAAACAGGCGGCTACTATTTTTGTAGAGAACAACGCCATCACGGGTCAAGGCAAATCCGTATCAGCCGGTGGCGGCCGGCATCAGCGGCGCCAGGCAGCACGATTCGTCGAGCAGGTCGGCAAAGGTGGTCTCGCGCAGGGTCTCCCGCAACTGGGCCGCGGCCCGGTTCCACACCCGGTGCACCGTGCAGACTGGGCTTGTGGCGCAGGATTCCGGCCGCGCCACGCAGTCGTTCAGCGAGATTTCGCCGATGATCGCCTCGATCACCGCCAGCAGGGTGAGCTCGCTCGGCTCGTGCAGCAGGCGGTAGCCGCCGGCCGCGCCCTGGGTGATCGCGATGATGCCGCTTCTGGCGAGTTGCTGGGCGATCTTGGCCAGGAAGTGGCTGGGGATGTCCGCCCGGCTCGCCACCTCCTGGCGGCTCACCAGTGTCCATTTGCCCTGCCGCGCCAGATAGAGCACACAGCGCACCGCATATTCTCCAGCCCTGGTCAAACGCATGATTACCTCAATAAGGATAAATAAGATGATCTTTATCCTAAATAAACCACCCGAGGGGTGCCCGTCAAGAAAAAAGTGTGAGGATGCCGGGGGATGGGCCGCGGTTTTGCAATTGACAGGGCCGGGAAAAGCGTGCTGTAATGAGGAAACGGCGCGCTGGCACTGTCCTGCCGCGAAGCCGGGGAGAGGGCATGACCGAGGATTCCCTGCGGGCGATAGTCGAGACGGAGCGAGAATTGCTGGCGGCGCTGGCCGAGGAGCGGCAGCGCGCCGCCGAGTGGCTTGCCGAGCAGCGGGCGGCCATCGACCGGGAAGGCGCAGCGCAGTGGGCCGCCTTCCGCGAAACCTGCCAAAGCCGTGACAAGGCCGCCCGCGAGGCCGCTGCCCGCGAAGCCGCTGCCTTTCTGGAACAATCCCGCCAATCCGTGGCCCAGTTCGATCAACTGGACGATGCCATTATCGAACGTATCGTGGTCCGCCGGTTGCGGGCGCTGCTGCCGCGGGAGGGGCGATGATCGTCCCGATGTCCAAAGTGGCGGTGGTCGGCCCCAAGCGGCTCGCTGCCGAAGCCTTGGCCGTGGTGCAGCAACTGGGGGCGCTTCACATCGATCCGGAGCTTTCAGCCATCCCCACCTCGCTTCCGGCCGAAGGGCCGGCGCCTTTTCATCCCGCGCCGCCGGATGAGAACCTGCTCACCCGGCGCGCCTTTTACGAAGGGCTGCTGGTGCGGGTGAACGACATGCTGGAGTGCCTGCCCGAGGTGGCGTCGCGCATCCCGCAACTCACGCCGGCCGCGGTGATCCACTCACTCCACGAAGTGACCGACCGCCATCTGCGCCGGTGGAAGGAGTGGTGCGCCGACTGCGACAAACTCCGCGACGAGATCACCCAGCTCACCCGTCGCCAGGATCTGGTCAATCGGCTCAATGGTCTGGTGGAGCGGCATCCGGCCCGAGGGCAGGTGCGCCTCGCCCTGGAACTGCCCGGCGATGCCGAGTGGGAGGCGCTGGCCGGGGCGATGGAGCGTATGGCCGGCACCGTTACCGTTACCGCCGAACGCAAGACGGTGAAAGGCGAGGTCGAGGTGGCGGTGCTGTGCTTCCCGGCGGCCGGCCATGCCCTGGTGATGGAACAGTTGGCCGCTCTCGCCATCCCTGAATTCGATCAGCCGCTGGTGCTCGACAGCCAGTCATTGCGCCTGGCCTGGGAGACGGGCTCCAAGGTGCTCGGCGATCTCACCGGGCGGCTCACGCTCCTTGATGAAAAACGCGCCGCCTTTGCCGGCCGCTGGCGCGGCATCTATCTCCTGGCCCATGACTGGCTGCACGCCCAACTTGCCCTGATCCAGGCCCGCGCCGACCTCTACGAAACCGAGCTGTGTTTCTGGCTTTTCGGCTGGCTGCCCTCGCCGGAACTGCCCCGTCTGCGGGGGGCGCTCAAGGAGCGTTTTGCCGGCCAGGTGGTGGTGGAGGAACAGGAGATCCGCGAACACGATCTGGCACGGGTACCCATCGTTCTCCGGAACCCCGGCTATTTCCAGCCCTTCGAACTCTTTGTGCGGCTGCTGCCGATCCCCACCTACACCTCGTTCGACCTCACTCCCTTCATCGCCATCTTTTTTCCCCTCTTCTTCGGCATGATGCTGGGTGATATGGGCTACGGCTTCATCCTGCTCGTTGCCGCGCTCGTCACCATCCCGGTTGCCAGGCAGCAAACGCTGGTGGATGCCGCCAAGATCCTCGGGGTCTGCGCGGTCTATACCCTGATCCTCGGCTTCCTCTTCGGCGAATTTTTCGGTGCGGTGGGCCGCCGTTTTTTTCATCTGCCGCATCTCATTGACCGGCAAGGCTCCATCCTGCCGATGCTTTATTTTGCCCTCAGCGTCGGCCTTGTCCACATCGGCCTCGGTCTGGCCCTCGGGATGCTGGCCGCTTTCCGGCAGGGCGAGAAACGGGAAGGGCTCTTCAAACTGGGCAGCATCTGCTTGGTCTGCCTGGTGGCGTTGATCGGCTTTTCCTTCCGGGTGGAAACCCTGGCTGTGCTGACCACCCCGCTTCTCATGGTGCTGGGCGTGCTCGTGCCGCTGCTGATCTTTGCCGGCGGCTTCATGGCGCCGTTGGAGGTCTTGCAGACCATCGGCAACATCATCTCCTATGCCCGGATCATGGCCATCGGCCTTACCTCGGTGCTGCTCGCCTATGTGGCCAACCAGCTTGCCGGCGCCGTCGGCAGCATCTGGGTGGGGGTGCTGGTGGCGAGCCTGCTTCATGCAATCAACATCGTGCTTGGCGTCTTCGCGCCGACCGTGCATTCCCTGCGGCTGCATTACGTCGAGTTCCTAGGCAAGTTCATGACCATGGGCGGCCGGAAGTTCACACCGCTCGGCAAAGGTTAAGGAGGTGGGTATGGAGGCAAAGGTATTGATGGCGTTTGCAGCGGCATTGTCCATGGGGTTGAGCGCGCTTGCCACCGGCTGGGCCCAGTCGCGGATCGGCGCGGCCGGCGCCGGGGCATTGGCGGAAAAACCGGAGTTGACCGCCACGGTGATCATCATGGTGGCGATCCCCGAGACCATGGCGATCCTCGGTTTTGTCATTGCCGCCATGATCCTCATGCTGTGAGCGGTTCATGACCTACGAGGCCCTGATTACCGAACTGCGCCGCCAGGGCGAGGCGGAGAAGCGGGCGATCTGGCAGGTGGTCGAGGAGGAGGCCGCGGCCTACCGCCGGAATGCGGCGCAACGCTGGGCCAGCGAGCAGGATGCGGCCGAGGAAGAGCGGCGCGAGGCCGCCGAGGCGCGGGCCAGGGAGATTCGGTTGGCGGCCGAGCAGGAGGGGCGCCGACTCAAGGGCCAAGCGGAAATGGCCCTGGCCGAACGGCTCTATCACTTGGCCCGCCGGGTGATGCCGGTTATGCAGGACGAGGTGCGCGGGGAGATGTTTGTCCGGCTTGCCCGCGAATTGCCAGACCGGCCGTGGGAGCGGGTGCATGTCAACCCCTCGGACCTGGCGTGGGCCCGCGAATTTTTCCCCCGGGCCGAGGTGGTGGCCGACGGCGACATCACCGGCGGGGTCGAGGCCCTGGACCGGCAGGGCGGACTGCGGGTGATCAATACCCTGGAAAAGCGCCTCGAACGCGGCTGGCCCATGATCCTGCCCGCTATCTTCGCCGAACTGGGGAACCTTGCCGATGATCGGCCTGCTCGTTAACGTGCCACAGGCTGATTATCCGGCCGACTACCTGCTGGGGCGCCTGACGGCGCGGCAGGCGCGGTGGGAAGAGATGCTTGCCCCGGCCGGCTGGACGGCCCTGGGGGAGGAGTTTCGCTGGCTCTACGGCCAGTTGCACCACCGGTTGCGTCAGGAACTGGCACCCCTTTTTCTCTATTTTGAATTGCGGCCCCTTTTCCTCTTTTTGCGCGGCCTGGCCGGCAAAAAGGGGGAGGGGGGGAAAATGGTGCTCATGGCAACCCTCCTGGCCGATGACTTGAAGCGCGAACTGCTGCGCGAGCAGGAGGTCGGGGCGGCCCTGCGGCGGCTTAGCCGTTCCTGGCCGGCGGGGATCGACCTCGGGCGGCTTTATGGCGCGGGCGGTCTTACGGCGGTGGAGCAGGGTATGACACGGCAGGTGCTAGAAACCGCGGCGCGGCGGCCGACGGCATTGCAGCCCTTTTGGGCGGCCCTGGTCGATCTGGAGAACATCATGGCCCTGGCCAAACGGTTGCGTTGGCAGGCGCGGCGTCCTTTTAGCTACCGGATGGGCGGTGCCATCGATCTGCGCCGTCTCATCAAGGTCGAGCAGGGTAAGACAAGCGTCATGTCGGTTGCCGGTGGGCTTGCCCAGGCGGTGCAGCAGCGAGTCTGGCCCTTGGAGGATGAGTTGATCGACCGGGTGCGCCGCCAAGTTGCCCGGCAGGAGCGGCCATTGGCCCCGGATGCTGCGGTGGCGGCCTATATGTGGGGCGCCTATGGCACGATGCGGCGATTGGCCATGGCCGCAACAGGGGAGATACCGGCATGAGCGGCAGCTTCGTCTTTCTCACCACCCTGGATGCGGACCACGGCTTCAGTCTGGCCGGTTTCCGGCAGCAGTGCGTGGCCGTGGCCGAGGCCGAACCGGCCCTGCTTGCCATCCTTGCCGGAAAGGAGCCGCGGTTGGTGGTGGTGGACGAACGGCTGCTGCCCGGCATCGATCCGGAGCGTTTTCTGGAGATGGGGCAGCGCTATGCCGGGGCTCTGGCGGTGCTGCCGGGGCCGGGCCGGACGGATGGCGAACCGGATTATGCCGAACGGCTGATTGCCATGGCCATTGGCTATCAACCGCGTCTTGCGGCAGACGGGCACCACTGAGGAGGCGGGGATGGAAGGGAAGATCACCGGCATCGCAGGACCGACCGTGACCCTGGCCATGCCCGGTCTCAAGATGTACGACCGGGTGCTGGCCGGCGCGGCGCGGCTTTTCGGCGAGGTGATCCGCCTGGGTCCCGAGGGCGCGGTGGCCCAGGTCTACGAAAGCACCCGCGGGATGGGGGTGGGCGAACCGGCGATCAGCCTCGGCAAACCGCTCACCGTCCGGCTCGGTCCTGGCCTGCTCGGTGCGATCTACGACGGCCTCCAGCGGCCGTTGCCCGAGGTGGCCGCTGCCACCGGCCCCTTTATCCTGCCCGGCAGCCAGTGGCCGGCGCTCGCCGAGGAACGGGTCTGGGCCTTCGTGCCCCTGAAGCAGCCCGGTGACAAGGTGGCGGTGGGCGAACCCTATGGCGCCATCGAGGAGGATGGCACGCGCCATTTCCTCTTTGCCGACCAGGCCGGAACGGTGGCCGCCATGGCCAGCGGTTCCATCACCCTGGCGCAGCCGCTGGCGGAGCTGGTGGGCGGCGGCACCCTGACTGCGGCGCAGGAGTGGCCGATCCGCATCCCGCGCCCCTGGCGGCGCAAATTTGCCCCGACCACGCCGCTCATCACCGGCCAGCGGGTCATCGATTTCCTCTTTCCCCTGGCCCGCGGCGGTACCGCCATGCTGCCCGGCGGCTTCGGCACCGGCAAGACCGTGCTCGAACAGGCGATCGCCAAGTTCGCCGAGGTGGATATCGTGGTCTATGTCGGCTGCGGCGAGCGGGGCAACGAGATGGCCGACATGCTGGAGGAGTTTGCCACTCTCACCGACCCCTGGACCGGCCGCACTCTCATGCGCCGTACCATCATGGTGGCCAACACCTCGAACATGCCGGTGGCGGCCCGCGAGGCCTCGATCTACACCGCGGTGACCATGGCCGAATACTACCGCGACATGGGCTGCCACGTGCTGCTGCTGGCCGACAGCATCTCCCGCTGGGCCGAGGCCCTGCGGGAGATATCCTCGGCACTGGAAGAGATGCCCGGCGAGGAGGGCTACCCCACCTATCTCGCCTCGCGGCTGGCGAGTTTTTTCGCCCGGGCTGGCATGGTGGAGACCATGAGCGGCAAGATCGGGTCGCTCAGCATGATCCTTTCGGTCTCGCCGCCGGGCGGTGATCTCACCGAACCTACCACCCAGGCCTGCCTGCGGGCGGCCGGCGCCTTTCTCATGCTCGATACCGGGCTGGCCCATCGCCGCCACTTCCCGGCGATCAACTGGTTCCAGAGCTATTCCCTCTACGACCAGGAGATGACCGCGTATTTCGGCAAGGAGGTGGACCCGGCCTGGGCGGGGCTCAAGCGCCAGACGCACACGCTGTTGCAGCGGGAGGAGAAATTGCGGGAGGTGGCGGAGATTGTCGGCGCCGAAGGATTGCAGGATGCCGATCACCTGGTGATGCACACCGCAGCCCGGCTGCGCCAGGAGTTCCTGCGCCAGAATACCTTTGACAGCGACGCCTTTTCCACTCCGAAACTGACCCTGGAAAAGGCGGCCCGGCTGCTCGATCAGCACACCGCTGCCGAGGCGCGCCTGGCGCGCGGCGATTTTCTCACCGATATCCTGCGGGAGATGGCCTGATGCGGCTTGCCGAACACGTCTACAGCACGGTGAGTGCCATCCGCAGCCAGCTCCTTTTGGTGGAAAAGGTCGCCGAGGTGCGCATGGGCGAGATCGTCCGGGTCCGCCGGCCGGACGGCCGCGAGATCGAGGGCGAGGTGCTGCTCGTGAGCGGAGAGACGGTGCTGGTCCAGCTCTTTGGCGAGAGCCGCGGGCTCGATATCAGCGCCACCGCGGTGATCTTCACCGACAGCGTCAAACAGGCGCCGCTGGCCGAGACCGTCCTGCACCGGATGTTCGATGGCTCCTTCCGCCCCATCGACGGCCTGCCGCTCTTTGTGCCCGAGGCATGGGCGCCGATCACCGGCCACCCGATCAACCCGAGCAGCCGGGCGCGGCCGCAGGAGTTCATCGAGACCGGCTTTGCCACTATCGACGGCCTCAACACCCTGGTCAAGGGGCAGAAGCTGCCGATTTTCTCCTGCGCCGGGCTGCCGGCCCGCGAGATGGTGGCCGCCATCCTCAAGAACGCCAGGGTGATCGAGGCAAAGGGCGAGAGTGGCGGCGGCTTTGCCCTGGTCTTCGTGGCCCTGGGCCTGACCTACCACGAGTATGCCTTCTATCTCGACGCGATCCGCGCCATGCGCTCCGATTATGCCGCCTTCGTCAACCTGGCCGACGATCCGGTGGTGGAGCGGCTGATGGCGCCCCGCTTCGGGCTCACCGTGGCAGAATACCTCGCCTTCGAAAAGGGGCGGGATGTGCTGGTGGTGATCACCGACATGACCAATTATTGCGACGCCCTGCGGGAGGTGGCCACCGCCCGCGAGGAACTGCCGGGCCGCCGCGGCTATCCGGGCTACATGTATTCGGAACTCGCCTCGCTCTACGAGCGGGCCGGCCGGATCAAGGGGCGGCCGGGCTCCATCACCATGCTGCCGGTGGTGACCATGCCGGAGGATGACATCACCCATCCCATCCCCGACCTCACCGGCTACATCACCGAGGGGCAGATCGTCCTCTCCCGCGAATTGCACCAGCGCGGCATCTTTCCGCCGGTGGACGTGCTGCCCAGCCTTTCGCGGCTCATGCAGCAGGGCATTGGACCTGGCCGCACCCGCGCGGATCATCGGGCCATTGCCAATCTCCTTTACCGCCACTATGCGCGGGGCAGGGATTTGCGAAACCTGGAGGTGATCGTCGGTCGCGACGGCATGAGCGAGGCCGACCGGGGGCACCTCGATTTCGCCAAGGCCTTTGAGGAGGAGTTTGTGCAACAGACCGGCGGCCGGCGCACGGTCGGGCAGACCCTGGATGCCGGGCTTGCCCTGTTGCGCCGCTTCGGGTTCGACTCGCCGTGAACAACCCCAACCGCACCACCCTGCTTCAGCTTAAGGAGAAGGTCCGCGCCGTGGGTGAGAGCCTGGCCATTCTCAAAGCGCGGCGGCAGGCCTTGGTGGCGGAGTTGCTGCAAACGGCGCGGCCCTTTCTCCGCTCACGGCAGGCGTTACGCGAACGCTATGCCGGGGCTCTGGCTGAACTCGCCATCACCCGCGCCCTGGAAGGCGAGCCGGTGGTGGCGGCCATGGCCGAGGTAACGCAGCGGGAGTTTCCGGTGGAACTGGTCGAACGGAACATCCTGGGCGTGCGGTACCGCGAGATTCAGGCGAAAGGGCCGGTGCGCCGGCCGGTGGAGGCACGCAACTATGATTTTTACCGGAGCACCGCCCATAGCGAGGAGGCCATCGACCGTTTCGAGCAACTGGCCGAAGCGATGCTGCCGCTGGCGGCCTTTGAGCACAAGGTCAAACGGCTCGGCGAGGAGATCATCCGCCTCTCCCGCAAAACGCGGGTGCTGGAGGAACGGGTGCAGCCGCGGCTGCGCCGGGAGATAAAAGCGATCGCCATGTACATCGCCGAGCGGGAGCGGGAGGAGTATTTCCGGCTCAAACGGTTCAAACAGCGCCAGGCCCGCGGTCGTGGAGATGACCGAGGGCGAGGGCGGCGAGTTCCCCTTCGGTGACCATGGTAAGTCGGCCATCGCGGTAAAAGTGGAGGGATTCCCGGCTCTCTCGCGATCGTTCGATGCGAGGCCGTGCCGGCCCGGCATGGAGCCGGCCGAGGGCAAGGGCGGCCAGTCCCCGCACCGCCGGGTCGGTGGAGTCGAGATAGGGCGGCAGGTAGGTCAACACCTGTTTGGCGAGCAGGAGTTTGGGCCGCACTTCGGCGATGCGGCCCAACCCCCACATGAGTCCTCGTTGCAGCGGTGCGTATTCGAGAAAAAACCCATCCTCCCGCATGTAGGCCACCGGCATGTGGCCGTATTCGGCCGCCAGGCCATCGTGCATGGCGATGCACTCGGCCATGGCCTCCGGCACCCCCCAGCCGATGCCGCCTGATTCGTCGTTCAGGCTCCACATGAAGCGGCGCATGACGATGCGGGCCGCCTCCATCTCCGTATCCGCCAGGTCGGCGACCACCCGGCCCATGGCCGTCACCGCGTGCCAGCGCAGGAGTTCGTCGTTGTGGCAGATGCCGGAATAGAGCGCCTTGATGGTGGGGCTTTTCGGGAGTCGGCGGATACGCGCCAGGGCGTCGGCCACGTCCTCCTGCCGGAGCAGGGTCAACACCTCGTTCTTGATGGCCTGGAAGCCCATGGCGAAAGAAAAGGGATAAGGGCGCGGTGGCAGATGCCTTGCGCCCCTCGGCGGCTATCCCTTCATGGCCTTGGCTATGGTTTTTCCCAGCTCCACGCAGGCCGCCAGCGTTTCGTGGGTGGGGACGTTTTTGATCTTGATGGGTTCGCCGACCACGGTGAAGTGCATCGCCTGCATCATCTCGGTCAGGTGCGTCGCCGATTCGCCGCTCCAGCCGAAGGAGCCGAAGGCAGCGCCGATCTTGTCCCTGGGCCGCAGCCCCTTCATGTAGGTGAGGATGTCGGCCATGGCCGGCATGATGTTGTTGTTGAGCGTCGGCGAGCCGAGCACCACGGCCTTGGCGTCGAGCACCTCGGCCATGATGTCGCTGCGGTGGTTCTTGCGGACATGCATGAGCTTCACCGTGTCGATTCCCGAGTCCAGCAGGGCGCTGTAGATGGCCTTGGCCATCTTCTCGGTGCTGTGCCACATGGTGTCATAGAGGATCACGGCCTTGTCGGCCGTCTCCTGCCGGCTCCAGCGGTCGTAGGCCGCGAGAATCTTCTCCGGCCCGCCCCGCCAGATGAGGCCGTGGTCCGGGGCGATCATGTCGATGGCCAGCCCCATCTCGCGGACGCTTTCCAGCAGTTTCTGCACCACCGGCGAGAAGATCAGCAGGATGTTGGCGTAGTACTTGGCTGCGTGCGCCATGAGTTCGGCAGCATCCACCTGGTCGTCGAAGCGCTCCGAGGTGGCCCAGTGCTGGCCAAAGGCATCGCTCGAAATGAGCAGCTTTTCCTCCGGGATGTAGGAGAACATGCTGTCCGGCCAGTGGAGCATCTTGGTCTCAATGAAGCGCACCGTGCGTTTGCCCAGCGAGATGGTGTCGCCGGTTTTGACCACTTCGTACGGCCAGTCCTCGCGGTGGAAGTGGTCGAGGAGGGCCTTGTGGCCCATGGGCGAGCAGAAGACCTTTTCCGGCTTGATTAGGTCGATCATCTCCGGCAGGCAGCCGCTGTGGTCCATCTCCACGTGGTTGACAATGATGTAGTCGATTTTCTCCGGGTCGATCGTCCGGCGGAGATGGTGGATGAGGTCGCCTTTCACTTCCTTCTTCACCGTATCAAAGAGGGCGATCTTCTCGTCCTTGATGAGGTAGGCGTTGTAGCTGGTGCCTTTTTCCGTGGAATACCCGTGGAAGTCGCGGATGTTCCAGTCCACCGCGCCGACCCAGTAGATATCTTTCTTGATTTCGCAGACGTCCATGCAGACCTCCGTCAATGGGGCGCCGCCCCCCGTTGGCCAAGGCGGGCAGCGGGGGGGGGTGTAGTTATGCCTGTGCCCGGGGGGGCGGGGTGAAGAGCCGTTGGCCCAGTTCGTTGTCCAGGGCAAAGAGTCCGCCGCTCTCCTTGCCGATCAACTTGAGCTTGCCGATGATGGCGCTGGCGGCAGCCTCCTCCTCCACCTGCTCGGAGACGAACCATTGCAGGAAGATGTTGGTGGCATGGTCCCTTTCCTTGAACGCGAGATCGACCAGGCCGTTGATCAGGCCGGTGATCTTATGCTCGTGCGCCAGCACATTCTCGAAAACCGCCAGCGGCGAGACCCATCGGGCGGGCGGTGCGGCAATGGCTTTCAGCTCGACGCGGCCGCCGCGCTCCAGAACAAAGCGGTAGATCCTCATGCCGTGGTACCACTCCTCCTGGGTCTGGGCCTGCATCCATTTGGCGCAGCCAGGCAACCCCGCCGCCTCGAAATGGGCGCCCATGGCCAGGTAGAGGTAGGAGGAATAGAACTCGGCGTTGATCTGGTCGTTCAGGGACTTTTCCAGCTTTTTGTTCAGCATGCCCACTCCGGTCACGCCTTCCACAGGCCATGGACGTTGCAATACTCGCGGGCCGTGACCTGGGTCGCCTCGACCGCGAAGAAGGCCTCGGGCTTGTCGCCGGGCTTGAGGAACTGGCGGTAGGCCTTGCCGTCGGCGAGGAGTTCGATCCACTCGATGTAGTGTTTCTCCTCCATGGGATGCGCTACGGCGCCGACCTTGACCAGATAGCCATTGCCGCTCTTCTCGATGACCGGCACATGCTTTTCCTTGGAGGCGTCTACGGTATTTTCCTGCATCAACGTCATCGGCTGGCCGCAGCAGACCAGTTCACCGATGCCGGCGTGGAGCACCTCGACGATATTGCCGCACACGTCACACTTGTATACTCCGAGATAGTTGGCCATGGGTCCCTCCTTATGTGGTTACCAGTTTTCACAGACGAGTTCGAAATGGGCCTGGACATGGTCGCAGGCCGGGCAGCGCTCCGGCGCCTCGGTTCCCTCGTGGAGGTAGCCACAGTTGCGGCAGCGCCAGGTGGTTTTTTGTTCGCGTTTGAAGACGCGGCCGGCCTCGATGTTGGCCATCAGAGCCCGGTAGCGTTTCTCATGGAATTTTTCCGCCACCGCGATGGCCATGAAGATGTCGGCGATGTCGGGAAAGCCCTCCTTACGGGCGACATTGGCAAAGGTCGGGTACATGACCGCCTGTTCATAGTGCTCGCCGGCCGCGGCTTCGGCGAGGTTTTCGAGGGTGGTGCCGATGACGCCGGCGGGAAAACGGGCGACCACCTCGGCCTCGCCGCCCTCCAGGAGTTTGAAGAGCCGTTTGGCGTGCTCCTTTTCCTGATTCGCGGTTTCCTCGAAGATGTCGGACATCTGGACAAAACCCTCTTTCTTGGCCGTGGAGGCAAAGTAGGTGTAGCGGTTGCGGGCCTGGGATTCCCCGGCAAAGGCGGTGAGGATGTTCTTTTCGGTCTGGGTTCCTTTGAGCGCCGGCATCATGTTTCCTCCGAGGCAATGGTTATAATTTTTTCTGGCATTCCGGGCAGAGGCCGGTGAACTCCAACCGATGCCGCAGGATGGCGAAGCGAGTTTTGGCCGCCGCCTCCTTTTCCACGCCGGCGATCAGGCCGAGGTCCAGGTCGTCGACCCGGCCGCACCGTTGGCAGCGGACATGGTAATGGGTGGCGGCATTGCCGTCGAATCGTTTCTGGGTGCCGCCCACCTCAAGTTTCTGGATCATCCCCAGCTCCGCCATGGTCTCCAGATTGCGATAGACAGTGCCGAGGCTGATGCGGGGCAGCTTCCGGCGTACCATCTGATAGAGATCGTCGGCAGTCGGATGACTGGTGACACTGCACAGCTCGTCCAGAATGATCTGGCGTTGCCTGGTGATACGGATGCGGGGAGTTGAGCCGGGAGCCAATAGCATGCCTCTTTTTTGATAACGATTACTATTTTTATCTCAAAATCGAAGCCCTTGCAAGCGGTTTTTGTTGCCGCGGAAAAAAGGGGCAAGCTCCGCGATGTGCGGCGCGGTTGCGCAATTATACGGCAGCGTGCGAATATTATCAGCTTCCCATCAACCCGGGAAAAAATCAAGCCGGAAAGCAGCGGCAACGCGAGAGGTCGGGGCATGACGGTGGTTTTTTGTCGCGGCCATCAGGCCGGCAAAGGCGCCGACACGAGCCGGGCCCTCGTGGGCAACGCGGCAATGCCGCAGCAAGAGAAGCCCGCGGCGTTGCCATCGGCTGACGGGTCAGAAGGTGCCGACAACCGCCGCGTCGGTGGCGAGATCGGCCGGCTCCTGAAGAGGCCCCAGCGGATTTTTCCGATAGAGATCCTCGTCGATCTGCGGCTTGCCGCTCCAGAGCTTGTAGACCACCACCTCATCGACCATCACCACCAGGGCGGTGAAATGCCAGCCGGTCTGGTGGGTCTGGCGCTTGAAGCGGAAGAGATCGAGAAAAACGCTGCCGTAGCGCTCCGAACGGATTTTTTTGAGTTTGATTTCGTAGGCCTGGCAGCGTTCGCCGGCCCGGATGCACTCCTGCACGCCTTTGTCCATATCCTCGATGCGGATCGAGGCGTTGGGCATGAAGTGCTGGACAATGTCGAGGTAAGTGAGGATTTCGATGTTGGGGGTCTTGAAGGGGTCGAAGTTGAGGGCGGCGAGATCGGCCCGGGTGGTCTGCTGGGGGAGGATCTTGTCAAAGGCGGTCTTGGCCTGATCAAAGCTCTCCCAGGTGGATTCCACGTTGGTCTTGCTGACCGGCAGCATGGCAGCGCAACCGCTCAGCAGCAGGAAGGAAAGCAGCAGGCAGACAACCGGGAGCACTGTTCGGTGCGGCATCTTCCCTCCTTGACAACGGGTATCTGCTGAAAATCGGCGCCTTTTTATCTTCTTGTAGTATGAAAGCCGGAGGGAGGTCAAGGCCGTTGGCGAGAAAGCCCGATGGTGTTGCCGCCCCTGTCTGGCAAGGGCGGTTGCTGCCGGTTGTCGGGTGAGGCCCGGTGGGATGGGGCCGTTGGGGAGAGCGTCTTTTTTCGTTGCCTTCTCAAGCTGTTGTGCTATCTCTAAAAGAAAGGGGCAGCCGCACAGCGGCCCTGCTTCCGGCCGGGCAATCCGGCCATTTCATCGCTTCGGGACCCAAGAGTAAGGACGCAATGGCGGCAACAACTCTCCCATCCCCCCGGCTGTCTTCCCGCTCGTTTCCCATCGTTGCCCTGTCCGCTCCCTTGCCTGATACCTGAATCAAATCAGTCCCGTTCCCCGCGTCGGTCATGGTCTTTGTTCAATCCTAACATGAGGTGGCAGATGAAGGAATATGACGACAAGCACATCAAGAACATCGTTCTGCTCGGCAGCGTGAAATCCGGCAAGACCACGCTGGCCGAGACCATGGTCTTCGAGGCGGGGCTCATCAAGCGGCGCGGCTCGGTGGAGGAGAAAAGCACCATTTCCGACTACCACGAGATCGAGCACGAGCGCGGCAACTCCGTCTATGCCACGACGCTCCACACCGAATGGCGGGACTACAAGATCAACATCATCGATACCCCGGGGCTTGACGACTTTGTCGGCGAGATCGCCTCCTCGCTCAGGGTGGCGGACACCTGTCTCTTTCTGTTCCATGCCCAGTACGGCGTGGAGGTGGGTTCCGAGATCACCTGGAATTACGTGGACCGCTTCAAGAAGCCCACCGTCTTCGTGGTCAACCAGGTGGACCACCCCAAGGCGGACTTCGACGCCACCGTGGCGGGCATCAAGGCGCAGTTTGGCCCGGCCGCGGTGGTCATGCAGTATCCGGTCAATCAGGGCGAGGGGTTCGATGCCATCATCGACCTCCTGAAGATGACCATGTACAAATTCCCGGCGGCCGGCGGCAAGCCCGAGAAGCTGCCGATTCCGGCGGCGGAAAAGGAGAAGGCCGACCAGCTCCACAATGAGCTGGTAGAAAAGGCGGCGGAGAACGACGAGGCCCTGATGGAGCTTTATTTCGAGAAGGGCAGTCTCGACGAGGACGAACTGCGCCAGGGGCTCAAGCTTGGCATGCTCAAGCACGACGTCTTCCCGATCTTCTGCCTCTCGGCCAAGAAGAACATGGGCAGCGGCCGGCTCATGGGCTTTATCGACAACGTGGCGCCAGGCGCCCGGGAGATGCTGCCGGAAAAAACGGCGGACGGCAAGGAGGTCGCCTGCGACCCCACGAAACCCGCGGTGCTTTTTGTCTTCAAGACTCTGGTGGAGCCGTTTTTAGGCAAGATCACCTTTTTCAGGGTTTGCAGCGGCGAGGTGAGCGAGGCGGTGGACCTCATCAACCACCAGACCGGCGAGACCGAGCGACTCAATCAGCTCTTCATCATGGACGGCAAGAACCGCAACCAGGTGAAGAAACTCTCGGCCGGCGACATCGGCGCCACCCTGAAACTGAAGGGGACGCTGACCAACCACACCCTCCATGCCAAGGATTTCCCGGTGGCGCTGGCGACCATCGAGTTTCCGGAGCCCCGCATCCGCACCGCGGTGGTGGCCAGGGAGAAAAAGGACGAGGAAAAGCTCTCCGAGGCCCTGCGCGACATGCAGGCCGAAGACCCGACGCTCATGGCCGAGTTTGCGCCGGAGTTGAAGCAGCTCATCCTCTGGGGCCAGGGCGAACTGCACCATAGCGTGGCCAAGTGGCGGCTGGAGCATGTCCATGGCATCAGGGTCGATTTTGTCGAGCCGCGCATCCCGTACCGGGAGACGATCCAGAAGGCCGCCACCGCCATGTACCGCCACAAGAAGCAGTCCGGCGGCGCCGGCCAGTTCGCCGAGGTCCATCTCCGGATCGAGCCCTACGTAGAGGGGATGGCGGATCCGAGCGGCCTCTCCATCCGCCAGCAGGAGGAGATCGACCTCAAGTGGGGCGGCAAGCTGGTCTTCTGCAACTGCATTGTCGGCGGGGTGATCGATCAGAAGTTTTTGCCCTCCATCCTCAAGGGGATCATGGAGAAGATGGAGGAGGGGCCGATGACCGGCTCCTATGTCCGTGATGTGCGGGTGCTGGTCTTCGACGGCAAGATGCACCCGGTGGATTCCAACGACATCTCCTTCAAGATTGCCGGAGCCCAGGCTTTCAAGGAGGCGTTCAAGAATGCCGACCCGCTGATCCTGGAGCCGATCTACGAAATGGAGATCATGGTGCCGGAAGAATTGATGGGTGACGTGATGAGCGATCTTCAGTCGCGGCGCTCCATCATCGCTGGCATGGAGTCCCACGGCAAGTACCAGATCATCCGCGCCACCACGCCGCTGGCCGAGCAGTACAAGTACACCACTGCGCTCAAGTCGATGACCCAGGGCCGGGCCAGCTTCAGGCGCCACTTCAAGGAGTATGCGCCAGTGCCCTACGAGGTGCAGAAGACGCTGCTCGCCAAGCACCAGGCGCAGTAGTCCAAAGGCTTCCGTCGTGTCATGGGGCGCTGGAGGCGATCGTTTAGCAGCCCGTTGAAAAACGGGCTGTTGGCGCCACAGGGACGTGGCGCCGAATTTTGCCGGCCCGAAAGGGCCAAGAAATTCGCGAGGTTGGCCAAAGCGCCTTTGGCC
>JAJZRJ010000048.1 GCA_021802775.1 Deltaproteobacteria bacterium | reverse complement strand
TCCGAGGTGTAGCGCCGGACCGTGCCGGGGTGGCTCTCGGTGGGGCAGGGCCACTGGAGGCCGTGCGCCTTCTTCATCCGGGCGCGGGTCATGCCCATGAAGTCGTAGGCCGTGCCCTTGGAGCAGAGGCGGATCTCGTTCCAGACATCCTCGGAGTTCCGGTAGGCAAAGAGCTTTTTCGCCTCCGCCCCGCGGCCGATGGCGGCCATGAGCCGGTTGGCGAAGTCGGTCATCACCATCAGGTCCGGCCGCGCCTCGCCCGGCGGGTTGACCGCCTTTTCGACGTACTGATAGCGCCGCTCGGACTGGCCGTAGGTGCCGTCCTTCTCCACCCAGAGGGCGGCGGGCAGCACCAGATCGGCCAGTTCGGAGGTTCTGGTCGGGTGATACGCCTCGGAGACCACCAGGAAGGTGTCTTCGGCGGCCATGCCTTTGCGGTAGACCTCCACGTTGGGCAGGCTCTGGCCGGGGTTGGTGCAGGCCACCCACAGGCAGCGGATAGCGCCGGAGTTCACCGCCTTAAACATCTCCATGGCGGTGAGGCCCGGTTTCGGCTGGATGCGGCCGGCGGGCACGCCCCAGAACTGTTCCATTTCCGCCCGGTCCTTGTCGTTGGCCACGAGACGGCCGTAGGGCAGGAGGTGACTGAGCAAACCGCCGTCGCGCACGCCGCCGCAGGCATTGGGCTGGCCGGTGAGGGAAAACGAGGTGGCGCCGGGCCGGCAGATCTGGCCGGTGAGCAGGTGCAGGTTGTGGACCAGGTTGTTGACCCAGACCCCGCGGGTGCGCTGGTTCAAGCCCATGCACCAGAAGCTCATGGTCGCCTTGGAGGTCGCGAACCAGCGCGCCGCCTTGACGATCTCCGTGGCCGGGCAGCCCGAGATCTTTGCCGCGGCCTCGGGGGTGTAGTCGTCGAGGAACTTGACGTAGTCGTCCCAGCTCACCTTGCTGATCTTGGGCGGCGGGCCCGGATCGACCAGGGTCTTGAAGAGGGTGTGCTTATCGACAAAACCCTTGTCGTAGAGCTTCTCCTTGACAATGACATGGGCCATGGCGTTCAAAATCGCCAGATCGGTGCCCGGAGTGAAGCTCATGTGCAGGTCGGCGATGCGCGCCGACAGGGTCTTGCGCGGGTCGGCCATGATGATCTTCACATCCTTGCCCTTCTGCTTGCGCTCGTTCACCAGCCGGAAGATGACCGGGTGGGCCTCGGCCATGTTGGAGCCGATGATGAAGAAGCACTCGGCATGGTTGATGTCGTCGTAGGCGCCCATGGGCTCGTCCTTGCCGAAGGTGGAGACGTAGCCCACCGCGGCCGAGGCCATGCAGAGGCGCGGGTTGCCGTCGATGTTGTTGGTGCCCAGGCCCCCCTTGAAGAGCTTGTTGATGACGTAGGACTCCTCGGTGTAGGCCTGGCCGGAGCCGTAGAAGCCCACGCCGTTGGGGCCGTTCTTGCGGATCGCGTCGTGGAACTTGCCCACCATGAGGGTCATGGCCTCGTCCCAGGAGATGCGGACGAACTTGTTGCCGCGGCGCAGCATCGGGTGCTGGAGGCGATCCGGGGCGTAAAGGATGGCGGGCAGGAAGTTGCCCTTGAGGCAGAGGAAGCCCTTGTTCCAGTTCTCCTTGTCGCCTTTTACCGCCACCACCTTGCCGCCCGCGGTGCCGACGTAGACACCGCAGCCGGCGCCGCAGTAGCGGCAGACGCCTTTGACCCATTTGTCCGGGCCGGCGGCGGCCATCGCCCCCCGGGGCAGGGGCAGGTCAAGGCCGATGGCCGAAGCAGCGGCCATGGCCGCCGAGTATTTCATGAGATCCCGTCTGGTCATCTTCATAATTATTTGCCTCCCTTGGCGTGGTACGGCTTGGCAAATGCGGCCGTTACCGTCAGCGCGTGGTGGTCATGGCAGGAAAAACAGCTCTTTCCTTCCTTCTTTTTGGCCTGCTGCGCCTGGGCCACCTCGTCGGCATGGCAGCCGCGGCAGGCGGCAAGGCCTGGCCGGTTGGTGAAATTTTTGTCGGTGGCGCCGTGGCAGACGATGCACTTGACGTTCATCAGCCCGTGCTTGCCGTCGAACCAGATCTTTTCCTGGTCGGCATGGCATTCACCGCACTCCTGGTTTTCCGGGGTGGCCGGATGTTTCCCTGCGGCCGCCAGCACTGCCTGCGGCTGCATCAGCAGACACAAGCCAATCAATACGATCAATCGGTTCATGGTCTCTCCTTGCCGCAGGAGCGGCTTTAGCCGCGATGTCTTTTGGTTTCGCGGCTAAAGGCTCCTACATTAAAGAGAGGCCGTGGTGGTGCCACCCCGGCCTCTCGTGTTATGAATGCCTCTCTGTCATGCCGTGTGGCTACTTCGCCGCTGCGGTCTTCGGCGCCATCGCCTCGGTGAGCAGCTTGATGCCGGCCTGGGACTCATTCATGGACTTGGCCAGCGACTCCTTGGCCATCTCCGGGTTGTGGAAGCCGTCGGAGTTCTCGGCGGTCCAGTACTCCCAGAGGATGTGCGCCTTGAGGTGCTGATCCTGCGCCTTCTTGATGGTCGCCTCGTCCACCCCGGCCTTCTTCGCCTCGACGATCTTGTCGATCAGCGCGGAGAGCCAGTATTCGGCCTTGCGCATCTTGCCCTTGATGTGGGCCTTGACCGAGTCGATGGTGTATTTGGCCTGCTCCTCGTTCCACTTGGGATGGCACTTGAGGCAGGTTTCCTTCAACTGCACCCGCGGGGTGACGGCAAAGTGCGAGGTGTAGGTCTTGCCGGCCTTGTTTTTCACCTTCGGGGTGTGGCAGTCGTCGCAACCGACCCCGGCCTTGGCATGCTTGGAGTTGTAGTAGGATTCCGACTCCGGATGCTGGGCCTTCCAGAGCAGGCCGCCGGTGATGGCGTGCTTGAAGTCGAGGAAGTTGATCTTGTTCACGTAATGGTCATAGAGACCGAAGACGTCCTTGTACGGGAAGTGGTTGGTGCGGCGGTCGCCCATCTTGACCGGCTGGCCGGTCTTGGTGTCGGTGCCGGGGT
Organism: Deltaproteobacteria bacterium; assembly: GCA_021802775.1. Classification (GTDB taxonomy): domain Bacteria; phylum Desulfobacterota; class Desulfobulbia; order Desulfobulbales; family Desulfurivibrionaceae; genus JAJZRJ01. The sequence continues at coordinate 14,133 of JAJZRJ010000048.1, read as the reverse complement.
TGCAGTTGTACTCCACATGGCACTGGCCGCACTGTAACCGGGAGTCGTACTTGTCGAGCAGGGCGATCTTGCGGGTGAAGCCGCGGAGGCCCATGTCGATGACCTTGATCCCGGTCCGTTTCGGGTCCTTATGCCAGAGGGTGTCGCCCTCGGGCCGGGTGAGGGCCTGGATCAGGCCGTCCCGCACGATGCGCGGCTTGGCGGCATGGGGGTCATGGCAGGTAAAGCAGTTGAGCCCGTGTTCGAGGTCCTTGACGAACTCCACCACGTTGGACTCCCTGGACCACTGGGCGCCGGCCACCTTGTCGCCCATGTAGGACCACTTGAGGATCTGGTCCTGGGTCTTGCACTGGAGGCAGACCGGATTGGCCGCCGGAGCGCTCTGCGGTATGAAGGGTTTGTGCTCCTTGGTTTCGGGATGGGTGTCCATGAGAACATCCCACGCCTTGCCCTTTTCGAGCACATAGTGCCAGCCGTTCTTGGGCTGGAAGCGGCCGCCGTAGGCGCGGTCCACCACCAGATGGTCGGGGAGCATGTTGACGTGGCTGCGGGTGAGGTTGTGCTCCTTGGTGAAGCCGTGGCCAGCCATCAGCTTATCCCAGTACGGATTGGGCGAACGGTTGGTGAGCTGGGATTTCTCGTCCCTGGCGGGCCGGTGGTACGCCTCCTTCATGAAGCTCTCGTACTGGTCCTTGTGGCAGCTGCCGCAGGTCTCCCAGGAGGTGCTGGTCACCGGCCGGGTCTCCGGGCCGGGGTCGGCGAGATGCTGGGCCAGCCCGCTGTGGCAGCTCACGCAGTTCACCTTGCTGTGCTTGCCCATGGTGTGAAGCTCTTTGACCGGGCCGTGGCACTCGTAGCAGGTTTCGACCTTGACGGGCTTTTCGGCCGGCGCCTTGGCTGCCCTGGTGGCTTTGTACTCCGCCGCCAGCACAGCCAGCGGCGCCATGGCAACGAGGGCCACGGCCGTTACTACGGTTTTTTTGGACATTTCTTCCCTCCACTCTGATGAACAAACAGACTCCCGGGCGAGCTGCCCGGGCGCCCCTCTCTTTGGATTCCGTTTTTCCCTGAAAGCCGGAATCTCCCCATGAACCCAACCTACTGTAAAAGCGAGTAAAGATGCTGTTAATGGTGGTAAAGATTCTGTAAATGTGGGGAAGAGAGAGGAGGAGGTTGACCGGAAAAAGGGCATCCGGTTGCGGTAGGGGTAACGCTGGGGCGGGGGTAGGTTGGGGTTGACAGCTCTCGCTTGACAAGGACGCCACTCCCGGCTAACGCTCTTGTGTCTCTCCCCTTGCGGCAGGAGAGGCGCCTCTTGTCTTCCATCAAACCACGACAACAGCACGACCGCAGCGAGAAGGAAACAGACTCTTCATGGCGGGAACACGATACATCGTGGCAGGAAGCCTGATCGACGGCAGCGGTGCCGCGGTGCGCCGGAATGTCTTTCTGGCCGTGGAGAATGGGGTTATTACCGCCATCGGCCCCGTGGCCGACCTGCCCCGCCAGGAGGGGGCACCAATCGACGACCTCTCGCACTGCACCCTTGTGCCGGCCTTGGTTGATTGCAGCGTGTCGCTTGCGCGTTCACCCGCCATGGAGATGAAACTGTTCCTCAAGGCCGGGTATTCACTGGAAGAGACCATCCGCTGCGCCTCGGAAAACGGCGCCAGATTCTTCGGTATGGAGAAGCTGGGAGTACTTACGGTCGGGCGGCCGGCGACTTTCCTGATCACGCGGGGCACGGCTGGCCAGTTGCCAAGAAAACTCGCTTATCTCGAAGGCATCTATGTGGAGGGTGCGCCGAGCAGCACTTATCGGAAAAACCCTGTCAAGGTGGCGTGATAGGAGCGCCTTGCACCGCCTGCGCGCTGGGTCGCCAACCAAGGGTATGAAGCCTGAAGCGAACGACAAAGCGCTATTTATGATCATACCAAGACGAAATTCAGATCGCTTATCGAGGCGCATCTTCGCCAAAAAGGCGTTTGAAATCTTTCCGGAAGTTGATCGGCTGGTCTTTCTGGTAAATCCAAAAACCCGCGATCTCTCTTATCCGCTCAATGGTGACATGCCCGCATTCCAGCATCAGTTTAAGAAGTTCCAAAGTGCTGTAGATTTTTATGTTGTATGCATTTGCGGCTTCACGCATCTCCGCGTCGTCAGTGACAATCGGGACACCGAGCACTTCGGCGTGCGCCAGGCATTGGACGTCAATGCGGGAAACGCCAGGATGGACATGCCGCACGTAATCGAGAATGAAATCGAATGCTCTGCTAATTTCCGGTTTCTGGTCACGGGTAACAGGCAGGCAGTGGGAACGGTTTTTTACATACTCTGCATTATTGACCCAGGGGAATGAGTTTTTTAGGCGAGGATTCTTATCGTACTCCTTTTGCAGTTCTTTGATCACGTAAAGACAATGCTGTTCTTGACCAAAGGACTCCCCGAGCAGCGGACGGATACTCTGAGCCAATCGGAAATAGGCATTGGTGTCAACAAGAATGCCGCCAGGCCTCAACAGAGTTCCTCGTAGATATTCTGGGCGTCCAGAAGGGGGATGTTGAGGATGGCTTGGATGAAGCTGGCTGATTTTCGCTTGTCGGCGATATGGGTGCGAAGCATTTCAAAGAATGGGCTGCCGAATTGTTCTTTGGCGCAGGCCACATACTGGTGGGGGGATGGCGTTTTTGTATCGAAAATGTACTCGCTGACCAAGTTGTAGTTCTTGTTGAAGTTGCTGGTCGCCTTATGGATTTCGTTGTTCGATTCCAGATCGATCTTTGGTAGTTGATGATGGGCGGCATACTTGTTGATTTCGGAATAGACCGTAAAAGGAGAAACGACAAGGTGATCTGCCACGGATTTGATCTGATTTATCTGCTTGCCAATGTTTGCCAGCCTTCGCAACTGGCCATATTCACGTTGCGCCAGTTCTTCCGGCACCAGAAGGGCTCCGGCGAAGGCCTCGGAGAAATCCTCTCCCAGATCTCCGCCCAACTGAGGGGCATGGACATGGCCAAGTTCATGGCACATCCAGTATTTAAAATCATGTACGCGGCAATCAAGATTCAAATATATCCATGTAGTCATGGAAGCGGGGAGATAAATATGCAGAGCGTTATCGTGATTTTCCTTGTCCCCTCTTAAAACGGGGATGATGATGGCGTGTAACTCATTGAAAAACTGGATCAGCTTTGGGAAAGGAACCTCATCGGTGTCAGGTATGCCAATGGAGCCCCTTATGCGCTTGGCAACCTTCTGAATATAACTGTAGTCGGTGGACGGTGATTTGAGAATGGTGGGCTGAGAGAGCTCGTCAAAAGGAAGGAGGGGGACGAGAGTGGCTAGTATCCTCCCCATGTCTCGGGCCTGTTCGAGATATTCCGGGGTGATCTTTTTTCTACCCTTTTTCCGAAAGGCGACAACGGGTTCGTTTGTTGCGGGGGGCGCGATAACGAGATCGGAAAAGCTTAATTCTAGGCGACGGGCCAGTTTCAGGAGTTTGTCTGGTCTTGGAAATGTTTCGTTTTTCAGCCACTTGGAGACAGCCTCGCGGGAAACATTCAAGTCTCCCGCAACAGAGGCCTGCGTTAATCCCAAGACCTGAAGCTTTTCGATAATTTTTTCAACATTAAGTAAAGAGGTCATAAAAATATGCATACACACCTTGTCAACTTTTGTCAACTTTTTAGTGGTGGCAAAGCACAACCCGAGCACAGGGCTAAGTCTTGCCCCTCTTTGCCGGAGAGGGGCGGGAGTTTATAAGAGCCCGTAACGGGCGCGGAGGGCCGGGGTTCTGACGAGCAGCGCCGAGCCAGCGGTGAAGAGGGCGACAGCGCTCAGGATGATCGCCATGCGGAGGTGGGGATGGCCAACGGCCATGCGGGCCAGGGAAAAGAGGATGATGGTCCGCGCCCACTCGGCGGCGCCGAGGAGGAGCGCAAGCTGCATGACCCGCGCAGCCCAGCGCTTGCGAACCAGCAACAGCAGCGGGAAGAGCAGGGCAAGGGCCACCAGCGCCATCTGGCCGAAGCGGAAGAAATGGGCCGCCAGCAGCAGAAAGCCCAGGATGATCGGGAGAAGGACGAGCAGGGTCATCGCAGTTCGATGGCGCTCACCGGGCAGCCCGCCACGGCCCCCTCGCAGTCGCAGGTGGCGCATTTGTCCAGCCCGATCACAAAGGATTTGTCGTCCTGCAGCTCAAACACCTCCGGGCAGATCTCGGCGCAGTTGCCGCAGCCGATGCAGAGTTCCTGGTCAACAACCGGTTGCATGATCTCCTCCCTACCACGAAGAAGTTGGTGAAATCGACCCCGCCGAGCAGCAGGCCCAGGGGCGGCATCATCACGTCGTTGACCAGGCTTTTGACGATGGTGCCGAAGGCGCCGCCGATGATGATACCCACCGCCATGTCCACCACGTTGCCGCGCATGGCGAACTCTTTGAATTCCTTGAACATGCTTCGCTCCTTTGCGATGGTTTCCGGTTGCTGCAAAGTCAACAGCGAGCGAGAAGAGGGATCAGCGGCCCTGCCCGCCACGGACGAACAGGGCCAGGTTGTTCATGCGGCGCCGATGTTAGTAGCGGCCGCCGCGCGGGCCAGGCCCCATGCCACCGCCTGGACCCATCATGCCGCCGCCGGGACCCATGCCGGCCCCGCCCATCGGCGGCTCCTCGGGCAGAGTGATCCCCCGCTCCTTGGCCCGCTGCACCATGCGGTCGTGATGTTCCTTGCGGATTTTTTCGCGCTCCTCAACGGTCTTGGCCGCCCGCATCTTGGCGCGATGTTCGGCCCGCTCCTGCGGGGTCATGATCTGGCTGCCGTAGATTTGTTCCTGGGCCTGCGCCGGGGTGGCGGCAGGGTCCGCTGCCAGGGCCGGTCCAGCGAAAAGCGGCACTGTCCAGGCCAGGGCACAGAAGACGAGAAGCTGTTTTTTCATGGCTGCATCCTCCTTATCTATTGGTTGGTCGAACAGATGCGGCCTGCGCCGCGATCCGTGTTGGCACGATGCAGGGACGAAAATTTTATTATACGCCCGGGATCGCGGAAAGTCGAGTCGCGGCACCCGGGCGAAAAAGCTAGGCAGCGGGGCTCTCCCTGCTCTGCCGCAGAAATTCGCCGATCTGGCGGTCGGCCTCCTGGATGTGATCGAGTACCCAGCTGTGCATCAGCCGTTTGAGCTTGTGGACCAACTGGTCGAGATCGCTGCCGCTGCTGCGCAGAATCGCGTTCATTTCATGGACGATCGCCGCGTGCAGCACCCGGTGGGCCGGCAGCCCCGGATAGCCGGCCTCGGCCATGCAGGCCTCCTCGTGGGTGAAGTGGATTTTGATGTAGTCGCAGAGGGCGACGATGGCCTCGCGCACGCGCTCCAGGCGCTCGCCGCGACAGCGGAACCGGACCACCCGGCTGGCGAGTTCCAGCAGGTGGCGGTGTTCGGTGTCGATGGTTTCGTTGCCGATGTGGTAGGCGTCCTGCCAGGTGAAATCGTCCATCCTGTTTCCTCAAGAAAAGCTGCTGCCATGCGGGGGCTGAATCATTGTAGCGGAGCGATCCGGCAAAAAGCAACGGGATCGTGGTTGCGGCCTAGACGGTCACCAGCCGGGCAAAGGCGGCAAAGGAGCGGTCCTTGGCCAGGGGCTCGGCCAGGGCGGCAAAGCAGCAGGCCGGCAGTTGCTGCTTTGCCAGGTGATGCTTGAGGCATTCGCAGCAGGCGCCGCGGCGCGGGCATTCCGCCTTGGGGCAGGGGCAGGCGGTGGCGTTGTTTGCTTTGGTGCATTCCATGGGATTCCTCCGTGGATGAGAAATGATCGTCCGGTTACCTTAGCCGTCCCTGGTGATCCGGGCAAGATTTTCCCGCGCCGGCCCGCCGGACGCCGGGGGCAGGGCGGATCTGTTTGGATGCGGGGGTGCGGGCCGCGGCGGCCGGCCGAAAAGGAGAAGTTTTTTGCGCTCAACCCTTGCCGCGCCGGGGCTTTTTGTGCTAAGGAAAGAAGAAGTAACAAATTTATCAAGGATGCCAGCCCTGTACTCATCGCTGACCAGCCAGCTGTTCGAGGAGTTCCGCGCCCGGCATGGCTATACCGGCAAAATCCTGCATGAACCCTGCAGCGCGTCCATCCGGCAGCGCCTGATCCACACCATTGCCCAGTTCCACATTCTCGATCAGCTCGGCACCCCGATGATCCCCTATGTCGCGGCCTGGCGCGACGACGGCCTTGACATCTGGTACGAGTTTGCCGGCCAGACGCTGCGTGCCCTGCTCGGCAGCGGCAATACCGATCTGGCAAACGCCTTCCGCGAAAGCTTGATCAGCCGGTGCATGTACCGCAAGTGCGGTTCGCCGCCCGCCATTATCAAGGTGGTACGCGACCGCGAACAATTGCAGCAGCTCCGCGCCGCCTTGCGGTCCGTGGCGCAACAAGGCCAGGCAGTGGAGGCGGTCTATCGACTGGAGGTGCACGGCGAATCCTTGTGGTTCAAGGATTTTGCCCGGGTCGAGGCCTTCGAGGAGGATGGCGTCTTCCTCTCCTTCGGCACCCTGGCCGACATCACCAAGGAGGTGATGCTGGAGGAGGAGCTGAAGCAGGCCAAACAGGAGCTGTTGAGCCACCGCGATCAGCTCGTCGCCAAGGTCGAGCGCAAGACCAGAAAACTGCGCCAGGCCCAGCTCGAGGTGGTGACCAGGCTGGCCCAGGCCGCGGCGTGCCGCGACCAGCGAACCGGCGCGCATCTCAATCGCATGAGCCGCTACAGCAAACTGCTGGCCAACTCCGCCGGCATCGGCGATCAGGCGGCGGCCGTGCTGTTTCATGCCGCGCCGCTGCACGACGTGGGCAAGCTCGGCATCACCGACCTCATCCTCCATAAACCGGGCCGGCTGACGGTGGAGGAGTTCGAGGTAATGAAGGGCCATTGCCAGCTCGGCGCCGAACTGCTCGACGGCCAGGGCTCCGACCTGCTGCGGGTGGCGCGGGCCGTGGCGCTGACGCACCACGAGCGCTGGGACGGCTCCGGCTATCCGGGCGGGCTTACCGGGAACGGCATCCCCTTGGCCGGCCGCATTGCCGCCATCTGCGACGTTTTCGACGCCCTTACCGAGGAGCGGCCCTACAAGCCGGCGTGGACCTTCGCCCAGGCGGCGGAGGAGATCAAACGCCAGCGCGGCCGCCACTTCGACCCCGACCTCGTGGACCTCTTCCTCGGCAACCTGCCGGCCCTCTACCGCATCTACCGCGGCCGGATCAACTGATTCCGCTGTCATCTCGTCGAAAGAGGCCGTCGGATGCGCGGTTCCGCGGCTGCCATCGCATGCTGTTTGCAATCCCGGCCGGTATGTGCTAATGCTGTGACCTTCGCTTTTTGCATGATGAAGCAAGGAAGGAAAGAGCCATGACGACCCAGAAGATCATCTATACGCAGGTGGACGAGGCCCCGGCCCTGGCCACCTATTCCCTGCTGCCGATCCTCACCGCCTACACCAGGGGCAGCGGCATCACCTTCGTGCAGAAGGATATCTCGCTGGCCGGCCGCATCATCGCCAATTTCCCGGACTGCCTCGGCGAGGCCCAGCGCCAGCCGGACGATCTCGGCGAGTTGGGCCGGCTGGTCAAGGCGCCCGAGGCGAACATCATCAAGCTGCCCAACATCAGCGCCTCGATCCCGCAGCTCAAGACGGCGATCAAGGAGTTGCAGGCCCAGGGCTATGCCATTCCCGACTATCCCGAGGCCCCGCAGAACGAGGCGGAGAAGGCTATCCAGGCCCGCTACGCCAAGGTGCTCGGCAGCGCGGTGAACCCGGTGCTGCGCGAGGGCAACTCCGACCGCCGCGCCTCGGCCTCGGTCAAGCGCTTTGGCCGCAAGAACCCGCACCGGCTGATGAAGCCGTGGCCCGCCGGTTCCAAGTCCCGCGTCGCCCACATGACGGCCGGCGACTTCTACGGCAGCGAAAAATCCGTTACCGTGGGCAAGGAGTGCGCGGTGCGGATCGAGTTTGTGGCGGGTGACGGCAGCACCACGGTGCTCAAGGAGAAGATCAACCTCAAGGCCGGCGAGGTCATCGACGCCGCGGCCATGAACGTGGCCAGCCTGCGGCGCTTCTACAGCGAGCAGATCGCGGCCGCGAAAAAGGAAGGGGTGCTGCTCTCGCTCCATCTCAAGGCCACCATGATGAAGGTCTCGGACCCGGTGATGTTCGGCCATTGCGTGGCGGTCTTCTACCAGGAGGTCCTTGACAAGCACGCCAGCGTCATCAAGGAACTGGGCGTCAATGTGAACAATGGCCTGGGCGACCTCTACGCCAAGATCCAGAGCCTGCCGGCGGCGCAGCGGGCCGAGATCGAGGCGGACATCATGGCGGTCTACGAGCAGAAGTGCCAGCTCGCCATGGTGGACTCCAGCAAGGGCATCACCAATCTCCATGTGCCGAACAACGTGATCATCGACGCCTCCATGCCGGTGGTGATCCGCGACGGCGGCCGCATGTGGGGGCCGGACGACCAGCTCCACGACACCATCGCCATGGTGCCGGACCGTTGCTATGCCACGATCTACCAGCAGGTGATCGACGACTGCAACGCCCACGGCGCCTTTGACCCGGCCACCATGGGCACCGTGGGCAACGTCGGGCTCATGGCGCAAAAGGCCGAGGAGTACGGCTCCCACGACAAGACCTTCCTGGCGCCGGGCCAGGGCACCATCCGGGTGGTGGAGAGCGAGAGCGGCGAGACCCTGCTGGCGCAGCCGGTGGAGCCGGGCGACATCTTCCGCGGCTGCCAGACCAAGGACGCGCCGATCCAGGACTGGGTCAAGCTCGCGGTGAACCGCGCCAGGGCCACCGGCACCCCGGCGATCTTCTGGCTCGACCCCAACCGGGCTCACGATGCCCAGCTCATCGCCAAGATCAAGGCGTACCTGCCGAACCACGACACCACTGGCCTCGACATCCGGATCATGACCCCGGACGAGGCGATCCGCTTCACCCTGGCCCGCATCCGCCAGGGCGAGGACACCATCTCGGTCACCGGCAACGTGCTGCGCGACTACCTCACCGACCTCTTCCCCATTCTGGAGCTGGGCACCAGCGCCCGCATGCTCTCCATCGTGCCCTTGATGAACGGCGGCGGCTTGTTCGAGACCGGGGCCGGCGGCTCGGCGCCCAAGCATGTGGAACAGTTCCTGAAAGAAGGCCACCTGCGCTGGGACTCTTTAGGTGAGTTCTGTGCCTTGGTGCCCTCCTTCGAGCAGGTCCACCGCACCAGCAACAACGCCACCGCCCTGCTGCTGGCCGAGACCCTGGACCAGGCCATTGAGAAGTTCCTGGAAAACGGCCGCTCACCCTCCCGCAAGGTGGGCGAACTCGATACCCGCGGCAGCCATTTCTACCTGGCCCTCTACTGGGCCCAGGCGTTGGCCGCCCAGACCAAGGATCAGACCCTCCAGAGCCGCTTTAGCCCGGTGGCCCAGGCCCTGGCCGAAAAGGAGGCTACCATCGTGGGGGAGCTGGATGCAGCCCAGGGTAAGCCTATCGATATCGGCGGCTACTACCGCCCCGACCTGGCCAAGGCCAACCAGACCATGCGGCCGAGTGCAACGTTCAACGCCATCATCGATGCGATCTGATTTTTCGGCGGGTTACAACCAGGGAGTAATCCAAGGCCCTCCACCAGGAGGGCTTTTTTTCTGGACAATCTGTCTGCCGGTTGGCTAGGTTTTAACCGCAGGTATTTTTGCAGACCAGGAAGGGGTAAGCGACTACAAAATCACGCCTTGGACAACCTAAGGAAGAACAGGATGCGTATAGCAAAAAAAGAGAAATCGTTCGCCGATTACCGCCCGGAAGGGCACCTTTGGATAACGTTGTCAACGGGCGAGTACTACCCTGACGTTTTGCCTCTTGCCTGCGAGTTATATAAACCGGTACTCGTCTCTTTTGGGCAACTTTTGAAATCTGCCCATTCATCAACCGATTTGCTCATGGCAATTACGAACACGAAGCCGCAGTGGATGCGTATCCAGTTGTGTCGGGTTTTCCGGAAATACGTCAGCCCCGAAACCCCTGTTGAGATGCTCAAAAAGAAGAGCGCGGTGAAGAATATCTGTGATCGCTTCGGCAAGGGGTTCCGAGTGGTCACAGAGGTCCAACAGCGCTTTCAGGAGCGCCCAATGCCCGATGAGGCCCTTTGTGCGGTTTTGTGGGAATACAAAGACAGGGGTCAAAAGGGCTATGATCTAACGGAACGACTTTTCACCATCGTAAGGGAGAATTTCCCTTTGTTGGAAATTACGGGACCAGAGCGCGCTGGCAAGGATGTGTTGCTTGGCGAACTCTTTGATGACTATCCAAAACCGGACAGACCTGTCGATTTTGTGTTGTCGCATAAAGGACAACCTGTCGCAATCGGTCTTGCGCGGTATGATTCAGACAGGGGCGGAGCACAAGAAGACGACAGGACGGGGCAGTATCGGGATTGTGCAAATGAAGTCCTCAACTACGCTAAAAAACGCGGGCTTTCCCTCAAGGTGATATTCCTTAACGATGGCCCCGGATTGTTGCTGGGGTCAATGTGGCGAGATTATGCTTATATCGAAAAGTCTCGGCCTGGAATGATTAAGGTGGTGACGCTTAGGATGATTTCGGAACGCATCACTATGAAATGGTTGCTTTCGAAGTAAGGTATTAACATGGCAACAAGTGTTCCAAGCAAGAATGGTAACGGAGTGGGGCAGACCCTAGAACTCTCTTATCCTGCAAAAAAAAGTATTTCTGAAATTCTATCCGTGCGCAATGCAAGCCGTTTTGATCCGATTCGTGAAACTGCTTATATGAATCGACTCTATTGCGGTGATAACTTGGCGGCGTTGAGAACCCTGTTGGAAGATGAATCCGTTCGCGGAAAGGTCACGCTTATCTATATCGACCCCCCCTTTGCAACGAGAGGCTCCTTCCTTTCTCGCAATCAACGCAAAGCCTATGAAGATAATCTCTGCGGTGCTGAGTATGTAGAGAATCTTCGGCATCGTCTAGTGTTGTTGCGCGAGTTGCTTTCCTCTTCGGGGTCAATTTACCTACACCTTGATGAGAACATGATATTCCAGATCAAACTGGTTATGGACGAGGTCTTCGGTGCCGCCAATTACCGCAACCTTATTGTCCGTAAAAAGTGCAACCCAAAGAATTACACCAGCAAAGCTTACGGAAATATTGCGGACTTCATACTTTTCTACTCGAAGACAGACCGTTATGTGTGGAACCGTCCAGTGGAGCCTCTATCGGAGCAAAGCACGAAAGAATATCACTATGTTGAACCAGAAACGGGCCGACGATTTATGAAAGTCCCAGTCCACGCACCGGGTAAGCGCAACGGTGCCACTGGTGGTCCTTGGCGGGGTATGCTTCCGCCGCTAGGCAAGCATTGGCAATACACACCCGAGACTCTTGATCAGATGGACGCGAGAGGTGAAATATTCTGGTCCAAGAATGGAAACCCAAGACGAAAAGTCTATCTCGATCAGCACTCTGGCGTGGGAGTTCAGGACATATGGCTGGATTTCAAAGATGCCCACAATCAAAACATTAAGATCACAGGCTATCCGACAGAAAAAAACCCTGATCTACTTCGTCGCATATTGGAAGCATCTTCTCGTCCCGGAGACTTGGTTTTAGATTGCTATGCTGGCTCGGGTACGACGATGGCCGTAGCCAACGAACTCCAGCGGCACTGGATAGGCATAGATTGTAGTCCAGAAGCTATTTCCACGATACTTGAGCGTTTTGAGCGTGGGCTGAAACCGATGGGAGACTACGTAGCCAAAAAGGAAAGCAGGGCGACATATTCATTCAATCAGCCTTCATTGTTTGATTCGCTTGACGAGAAGACGCGAAAGAAGGTGGCTAACGCCCTTGGAGACCACTTACCGATTACCGATTTCTCTGTTTATGTTGAGCAAGGCGAAAGCGTGGGCTTGAAGGCTATCGTTGAAAGGTGGCTGGAGCGTCAGGGTCTATTTCGTTTTGAAACCGTTGCTCACGCAATGGTTGTCTCTGAAAGCAGCAACTTGGCGGACGCGTGCTATGAGCTACACAGTCGGGACAAGGTCCTCGCCAAGATTATTGATGCGATTGGACCGTGCAACCTGAGACCTCATCAACCAAGGTTTGATTTTCTCGTTGACGCGATTATTAGCCAGCAGCTTTCAAAGCAAGCCGCAGAGACAATAACGAAGCGATTGAGAGAAATTTTTCGCGCTTCCCGTCCCACGCCAAAGGCGTTTATTAGAATGCCGAGGGAGGAAATCATGGCGACGGGGGTATCTGCTCGAAAATATGAGTATATACTTGATCTTGCTCAGCGCCTTGAAAGCGGTCGATTGGGTCTCTCGCGACTCTCGGGTGAAAGCGACGATTCCATACGCGAGAGCCTCAAGCAAGTCAAAGGGATCGGAGACTGGACGGTCGACATGTTTTTGTTGTTTGGCCTTGGGAGATTGAACATTTTTCCCGTGCATGACCTAGCACTTAGAAAAGCCATGTCTATTATTTATAAAGTTAATCCGAATGATGTTAAATTGCTACAACAGTTGGCAAGCCGATGGAGTCCATACCGAAGCGTTGGGTCATGGTACTTATATCGAAATGCCAACACGCAACAAGACAAACCCTGTGGGCGAGGCAAACCGCGTCGCTGAGTTGCAGCACTATTCAGCCGCGTGTCGCTGGCCGAGCTTCTCGCAGGTGGCCAGATAATCATCCACTGCCTCCTCGAAGGCGGCGAGCAATTCCTTGACCGATTCCCCGTGGAAGGTGACGATGTCCCGGATGCCGGCGATGCGGCCGTGAAAGATGCGGTCCTCGGCGTCAAATTCCACGCGGGCGGCATATCCTTTGTGGGTCAAGGTGTTCATGATTTCACGAGATCAAAAAAAGCCGCCCCTGTCAAGCCAGCCCTTCTTTTTCCCTGATGACAAAAGGCACACATCGCGATATAGTTTTTCATGAAAATTTTTCGTTGGAACCACGAGAAAAACGAAGCGCTTAAGAACGACCGTGGAATCCTCCTTCGAGGAAATCATCCTGGCCGTGGAAGGCGAGGGGCTTCTCGACATCCTGCAACACCCGAACACGACAAAGTATCCCGGCCAGAGCATTCTCGTCGTCAGCCTGCGAGGCTATGTGTATCTGGTTCCCTTCGTCGAGGAAGCGGACTTCTTTTTTCTGAAAACCATCATCCCCAGCCGGAAGGCCACCAGGGAGTATCTGGGCGGAGGCAAGAGCCATGAAAAAGAGCGATAAATTCGAAAAGGAAATCCTGCGGGCTTATGAGAGCGGCGAACTCGTCTCGACCTCGCCGACCAGGAAAGAGAAGGAGCGTTTCAAGGCAGCGGCCCAGGCCACCTCGCTCAAGGAGCGCCGCGTGAACATTCGCCTTTCTTCGCCAGACCTGCTGGATATCCAGGCGCGTGCCCTGGAGGAAGGCGTGCCCTACCAGACACTCATCGCCAGCGTTCTGCATAAATATGTCAGCGGCCGCTTTGTCGAGAAGCCCTCACGGCTCACAAAGCGGGTCACGCAGAGCACCCCGAAGCGGACGGCCGGTTAGCGCCGAGAACGAGCAGAAACGATCATGGCGAAGCCCTCCGCGTGGAGGGCTTTTTCTTTGGCGCGGGCGAAAAGGCGGTTCTTCATCCCTCGATGAGCCGGAGGAGTTCGGCGGTGGTGCGTTCGAGCAGCGCCTGGTCGCCGCGGGTCTCCACATTGAGGCGCAGCACCGGCTCGGTGTTGGAGGAGCGGATGTTGAAGCGGAACTCTGATGCCGTGAAGCTCAGGCCGTCGGTGTAGTCCCTGGTGCCGGGGGTATCGGCATAGGCGGCCTCGACCTTGGCAATCACTGCTTTCGGGTCATTGACCCGGCGGTTGATCTCGCCGCTCACCGGGAAGGCGGCCTGGCGGTCGCGCACCAGGGCCGAAAGCGGTTGGCCGCTTCGTGAGAGAATCTCCGCCACCAGCAGCCAGGGGATCATGCCGGAGTCGCAGGAAAAGAAAGCGCGGAAGTAGTGGTGGGCGCTCATCTCGCCGCCGTAGAGGGCGTTTTCGCTGCGCATCCGCTCCTTGATGAAGGCGTGGCCGGTCTTGC
>JAJZRJ010000011.1 GCA_021802775.1 Deltaproteobacteria bacterium | reverse complement strand
GGCAATTCTCCTCGATCTGAAAGGTATGGAGGGGAAAATCCTCGCACAGCGGGCAGAGGTAGACCCGGCCGTTGGGGAAGAGGAAGTAGTTCTCCGCTACGTTGCCGGCGCACTGGAAGGGCTCGTTTGGCTCCAGATAGACCTTGGGGTAGAGGACATGGATGCCCTTGGCTGCCGCGGCCTGCGCCACTGGCGGCACCACGGCCAGCCATTCCGCCGGCGTCACCTGGAGGTCCAGACCCTTGGCCTCCTGCGCCGACTTGCCGCGCAGCCCGATCACCTGGATGAAAAAGCGTTTGCAGCCAAGTTCCCTGAGCAGCTCCGGCATCCGGTGCAGGTGGTCGATGTTCAACCGGCTCACCGTGTAGATCACGCTCACGTCGAATCCCCTGGTCACCGCCTTTTTGAGGTTGGCGGTGCAGGAGGCAAAGACCCCCTCGCCCCGCAGCGGGTCGTTGACTTCCGGCGAGGGGCCGTCGAGGCTGAAGCTGATCACCGCCTCCTCCGGGGTGATCCGGTCGAGCAGGTCGTGGTGGAGAAAGCCGTTGGTATCCACGGTGACGCTCTGGTAGCCAAGCCCCCGCGCAAACTTGATGATGGCGGCCAGGTCCGGATGGAGGGTCGGCTCGCCGCCGAGGAAGATGACGTTGCTCTCTTTGGCCGGGTCGTGGAAGAGGCGCAGCCATTTTTCGATGGTGGCCAGCGGCAGGGTGGCGGTGCCGTGCTGGGCCGGGTTGATGTAGCAGTGGCGGCAGGCGAGGTTGCAGGCGGTGAGGAGATGGAAAAAGATGTTCCGCTCCCGCGGCTTGAAGGAGACGGTGCGCGGCTGTTGGGGGGCGGCGGGGGTCATTGGCGCAGGGTGTAGTCGGCGAGCAGGCTGCCCTGCCAGTAGGCCTGGCGCGGGTCGGCAAAGAAGCGTTTGAACAGCGCCACGCTCTCCTGCCGCAGCACGTGCGGGGTAACGCTGGGCTGCATGGCCTGGTAGAGCGGCAGCAGTTGGGTAAGCGGCAGGTTGGTGCCGCCGCCCATGATATCCTCGTAGCCATAGACCACGGTACGGATGTTGTTGAGGAGCAGGGTGCTAAAGCACATCAGGCAGGGTTCCATGGTGGAATAGACCGTGATCCGGCTGCGGTCCAGTTCCGGCCGGGTGGCGAAGAGCTGGCGCAGGGCCATGATCTCGGCATGGTCCAGTTCGTTGGTGGCCGGTCCCTGGCTGTTGAGCCGGCGGCCGCTGGCCACGATTTCGCCCTCATGGACCAGCACGCAGCCCACCGGGAATTCGCCGGCGGCCAGGGCCTGTTCCGCCTCGGCCAGGGCGGCGGTCATGAAATGTCGGTCTGTATCCGTGGCCATGCATCGCTCCTCCGCTGCGGGCAGGATAGTACGCTTTCCCGGTTCTGGCAAGGGTGGGGGGCGCTTCCTTGCAAAATCTCGCGAAATCGGGTAGGACATAACCCCTTTGCCGCGGGCGCAGCAGGCGCACCAGGCAGCAGATTTAGGATGAGTCTTTACGACGAGGTGACCGATGAGCGACGAAGTGAATTTCATCCCCTACGAAGTGGCCAAGAAGATCGTGGGCGCGGTGATGGAAGAGGAACATCTCCATGAACCGGGCCGCCGGATTCTGACGGTTTATGACCTGAAGGACCGCGAACTCTGCTGGTACGATGCCGACGATATCCTGGCCGAGTTGGCGGAGAGCGAGGGCGGATTGCCCAAGAACAAGGATGAGGTGAAGGTCAAGGCCGTGGAACTGATCCTCCACATGATCCCCGAGTGGGCAGTGGAGCAGATTCTGGCAGAGATGGGCGAGAAAAAATAGGCGCCCCATTTCTTTTTTCAATCAAGAAGGGAACGCGAAGGCTTTTCGAGCAGCGACGAGACCGTACAGGAAGTACGGCGAGGAGCCGCGCAACGCGCATAGCCGGCAGCAGTGAAGCCGACAAAGTTAACGCTTGCTTGAGCAAAGAAATTATTCCACCCCTGCCGGCATGGGCGGCACCTTCTCGCCGCCCAGCGCATAGCCGCCGTCCAGGCGCAGGACGCTGCCGGTCATGTAGGTGGCGTCGGCCAGCAGAAAGAAGACGGTTTTCACGATCTCCTCCACCGCGCCGGTGCGGCCCAGCAGGATGTGGTCGCGCAGGGCAGCGCGCTGTTCCCCGGTGAGCAGTCCCCAGCCGCGGGTGCCTTCGGCATGGCGGCTGGCGAAGAATCCCAGCATCAGTTCGTTGACCCGCACCGAAGGCGCCCCCTCCCGCGCCCAGGTCTCGGTGAAGGAAGAGATTGCCCGGTTGGCCGCGCTGTAGCCGTCGTTGAAGATGAGCCCTGCCGGCCCGGAACGGCCCACCAGCCCGGCAATGGAGGAGAGCACCACCACTGCCGCCTCGTCCGTCTCCTTCAGGAGCGGCAGGCCATGGCGCATGACCCACCATTTGGCCCGGAGAGTGGTTGCCATCTCCAGTTCCCACTGGGCCGGGGTGTATTGACCATGCACCACCGGCATGCCGCCGCGTTCGATGTTGTTGATCAGAATGTGAAGCGAACCGTACCGGCTGCGGATGGTGGCAAAGAGCTGCGCGATTTCCTCAGGCTCGCGCAGATCGATTCGTACGGCCAGATGGTTGCCGGGCAGTTGCGCCAGCTCCTGCTGCATGGTGGCGGCCGCTTCCGGCCAATCGTACCAGGTGAGGATGACGTTGGCGCCGGCTCGGGCCAAGGCAAAGCCGATGGCCTTGCCGATACCCTTGGCGCCGCCGAGGACCAGTGCCGTTCTGTTGCGGAGTTCCATAGCGCTTCGCCCAAGGATTAACCGCGACGGAGTTCGGCCGGGATGTCGGACTCTGTCTGGTTGTTCGAGGTGGACGCGGTTTCAGGGTAGACGATCACCTTCTGGCCGATCTTTAATTGCCTGGGGTTCTTCAGGCGATTCCAGGCGATGAGCTGCTCGACTGAAACCTTGTAGCGTTTGGCCAGGGCGGCCAGGGTCTCACCGGCCTTGATCCGGTGGACGATGCGGTGGTTGCTGTCCTGCTTTTTCCGTTTGCTGTTCCCGCCCTTTTTCTCTTTTTTGCCTTTGGCCTTGGCCACGGACGCGTCGGCATGGGCGACCATGGTGTAGGAGGTGGCTTTGTACGGGATGCGCAGCCGTTGGCCGGCGCTCAACTTTTTGGCCTTGCGCAGCTTGTTGGCCTTCAGGAGCGCACTCTTCGTGATCCCGTACCGTTTGCACAGGCGGGGAATGGTGTCGCCCTTCCTGACCACGTGTTCCTTGAACCTGGTCGCGGTAACGGAGCGCACCCGGGAGAGGTTTTTGAGCACCGCATCCTTGGTGCCCGGCGGCACCTTGAGGGCGTACACCGCCGGATCGGGCGGGGTCATGCCGCGGCGCAGTTCGCTGTTGAGGTCTTCGAGGACGTCGAGATCGATGCTGCTGGCCAGCGCCACCGCCGCCAGAGCGGTGCGGCGCGGCACATAGACCGTCTCGTAGCAGAAGGTGTCGTCGCAGTTGATGCCGGTGAGGCCGTACTTTTCCGGCTCCTTGGCGATCATGATGGCAGCGATCAGTTTGGGCACGTACTGCTGGGTCTCGATGCTCAGGTGGCGCGTCGCGGCAATTTCCCAGAAATCGTCGGTCTCATATTTCTGGGTGGCCCGGCGAATCCGGCCTTCGCCGGCGTTGTAGGCAGCCACCGCCAGGTGCCACGAGCCGAACTCGTCATAGAGATCGCGAAGATATTCGACCGCGGCCTGGGTGGATTTGACCGGGTCGCGGCGTTCGTCCACGTAGTCGTTGACGGTCAGGCCATACCGTTTTGCGGTGCCGCGCATGAACTGCCAGGGGCCGACGGCGCTGGCTGGAGAATAGGCCGTGAGACTGAAGCCGCTTTCGATGAGCGGCAGGTAGGCGAGATCCTCGGGCAGCCCGGCGTTGCGGAATTTTTCCTGGATCATCGGCAGGTAGCGGTTGGCGCGGCCGAGCCAGTCGGTGAATCTGCGGCGGAGGTTGTTCCGAAAATAATCGACGTAGTATTCCACCTGCTGGTTCATGACCATCGGAAAATCAAAGGTCACTTCCGGAGCGTCCGTCGTGGTCGCTGGGCGGGCTTCTTCCAAGATGTCGCCCTCTCCGGTCTGGGCGCTTCCGCGTGTCTCTCCCGCCTCCATCGGCATAACGATGATCGAGTCTTCATCCTCTGGGTCGATGAGCGGCGCCTTCAGGGTGAGTTGAGGTGCCGCCTGGGCGAAGGTCATGACCGGGGGGAGAGGGGGCTGGGTTCTGGCCGCGCGGGGCGGAGCGATGTCGTTGTCGCCTCCCTCCAAGGGGGCGCAGGCGACCAACGTGCAACAGAGCATCAGGGCCGCGAAGGTGCCGCGGGTTAGGGTAATACGGTTTGAGGTGCGGTTGGAGAGTTGCACGCCTTCCTCCTGGGGATATGCTTATGGGGGCTGCCGGGAAAAGGGGAAAAGGACATTGATCAAGAGAGCGAAAAGCGCAGAAGGTCTGGACCGCGGCCGGCTCGCTTCTATTTTCTTCACCCCGGCAGCCGATGGGATTCGTTGGGTCGGGTTGCTGCGTTTGTGGACCCTTTTACCCGAGTACGCTTCATAAGGCAAGTGTAAATGCGCCAACTCGTGAATTTTACGCCAATTTTGTGAGGAAATGGGAGATGTGCCCCTTGTCCGGCGGGCAAATGGCGCAAGGTATGTACAGGCAATCCTCGTTATGATGCGAAAAAAACTTGCAAAAGTTACCATGGTTTGGGAACTATATAAAGATTGAGCGCCGTGATTTGCGTTGAATGCTTTCCGGCCTGCCGGGCAGGGGGCTGTCTGCTGCCGGGAACAACTTGGGCACGATATTGCGTCTGTTTTCTTTGCCGGAGAGGGAAGTTGCGATATGACCGAGACAGGGAAGGCAGTTTCCGAACTGCTGGATGATATGGCTTTGAAGATTCTGATGGTCGAACCGGGCGATCTGTCGGTGGTTGGCGACCTGCTGGATCTCGGCGAACGGTTGGTGACGTGCAAGGAAAACGCCAACACTCCGGTGCTGCAAGGGATGGGCAAGGCATTCCGCGCGGCCCTCGAAAAAATCATCATGGCGGAATTGCCCGATTCCGCGGAGAATTATGAGTCGCTGGGCCGTTGCCTCGCCCAGATGCAGGAAGTGGTCCGCAAGGAGGGGGTGGCGGATGAGGCGACCCTGAATGCCTTTGCCGCCAGCCTTGGCGGGGTTGGGTATACCGTGGATGCCGCCGATCTGGCCGCCGCCTCGCCGGCGGCGGTGGCGAGACGATCGCCGGCCGCGGAACAGGCTTCGCCCGCTGCCCCACCTGCGGGCGGCGCCAGCCCGGCGGCTGATTTTCTCCAGGACAAGGAGCTGCTGAGCGGTTTTATCGACGAGGCTTTCGAGCATCTTGAATCCATCGAGATCAACGTGCTGGAACTCGAACAGAACCCTGACGACCAGGAGATCATCAACAACATCTTCCGCCCCTTCCATACCATCAAGGGCGTTTCCGGTTTCCTCAACCTCAAGACCATCAACAAGCTCGCCCATGCCACCGAGAACCTGCTGGACGATGTCCGTAACGGCAAACTTCCCATGGACTCGGATGTGATCGATATCGTTCTCGGCGTCGGCGACTGCCTCAAGGACATGGTGCAGAACATCAAGGAGGTGCTGGAGGGCGGACCGGAACGCTACCAGGAAACCGACATCTCCGCCTTTCTGGCGCGAATCAGACAGCTGCAGGAGGGTGAGGCCGCCTCGGTGGAGGCGGCGCCATCGGTAGTGGAGACACCTCCGGTCGCGACACCGGTTGCAGCCGCGGCGCCAGTGGCTCCGGCACGGCCGGCGGCACGGCCCGGGGCGATTGCCACCGTCGAGCCGGCGCCGGTCGAGGAGGAGGAAACAGGCCAGCGCGGCGGAGCCGCCGCCGATAACAAGGGAAGTCAGCGCAAGCGGCTGGGTTCTTCCATCAAGGTCGATGTGGAAAAACTCGACGCCCTGGTCAATGCCGTAGGCGAGCTGGTGATCATGCAGTCGCTGGTGCGGCAGAACCCCCTGGTGGCCAAACTCGCCGATCCGAAACTCGCCAAGGATTTTTCGCAGCTGAGCCGGATCACCTCGGATTTGCAGCGGACCGCCATGGCCATGCGCATGGTGCCGATCCGTCAGACCTTCGACAAGATGATCCGGCTGGTGCGCGATCTCTCCAAGAAGACCGGCAAGAAGGTCGATCTCATCATGGAGGGGGCGGAAACCGAGATCGACCGCAACATGGTCGATTCGATCTACGACCCGCTGGTCCACATGATGCGCAACTCGGTGGACCACGCCATCCAGAGCCCGGACGAGCGGAGCAAGGTCGGCAAGCCCGCCACCGGTACCGTCCATCTGCGCGCCTACCAGAAGGGCGGCAACATGGTGATCGAGATCGAGGACGACGGCGAGGGGCTCAACACCCAGCGGATCAAACAGAAGGCGGTGAGCCGCGGGCTGATCCAGGCCGGGGAAGCCCTCTCCGAACACGAACTCAACAACCTCATCTTCATGCCCGGTTTTTCCACGGCCGAGAAGATCACCGACGTCTCTGGCCGGGGTGTGGGCATGGACGTGGTCAAGAAGGCGGTGGAAAAATTGCGCGGCAAAGTGGAGGTGCACAGCCAGCCGGGCAAGGGGTGTCTCTTCGTCATCCGGCTGCCGCTCACCCTGGCCATTATCGACGGCATCATCGTGCGGGTGGGCAGCGAACGGTACATCATCCCCACCATTGCCATCCAGGAGTCGATGCGGCCGGACCGCAAGAATTACAATACCGTGCACAACCGCGCCGAGACGCTGCTGGTGCGGGGCGAGTTGATTCCCATTATCCGGCTCTACCAGATTTTTGATGTGCAGGCCACCACCTATACCGACCCTTGTGACGCTATCGTGGTGGTGGTGGAGAACGAAGGCCGCAAGCGGGCTCTGATGGTCGATGAACTGCTCGGCAAGGAAGAGGTGGTGATCAAAAACCTGGGCGGCATGCAGGATGTCCCCGGCGTTGCCGGCGGGACCATCCTCGGCGACGGCCGGGTCGGCCTCATCCTCGATTTGGCCGGGGTTATCGCCTCAAGCGTGGAATAGCAAGGCCGTGGTGACGGGTCGTACGTCATGAAAAGGAGGAATTGATGGAAGCTGCTGCGGAAGTACGGTTAGGACAGGGTGGGGAAGGCGTCGGCAATCTGGCCGGCAAATATCTGACCTTTTCCTTGGGGAACGAGGATTACGGCCTGGGCATTCTCAAGGTGCGCGAGATCATCGGCGTGATGGAAATCACCGCGGTGCCCCATACCCCGAACTACATCAAGGGGGTCATCAACTTGCGCGGCCGCGTGATCCCGATACTCGACCTGCGGCTTAAATTCGCCATGCCGCCGGCGGAGTACAACGAGCGCACCTGCATCATCGTGGTCGAGGTGCAGGGCCGGAGCGGTCCGGTGCAGGTGGGCATGGTGGTCGATTCGGTCTCCGAGGTGCTCAACATCACCGCCGGCGAGATTGAGCCGCCGCCCGCCCTCGGGGTCTCCCGGGAAACGACCAACATCCTCGGCATGGCCAAGGTCAAGGGCGAGGTGAAGATCCTGCTTGATATCGGGCAGGTGGTGGGCGAGGGCGTTTTGAAGCGTTTCGAGGAGTAGTGATCGCGCGTTGCGTTAACCGGACGATGTGTGCCGCATGACCGCTTTGACGACGGGGAAAACCGGATATGCAGAAGGGTCGGCGGCGGTGCAGGATTTGCCCGAATCGTTCGGCCTGACCTATCGGCAACTGACCGACGTCCAGTTTCAGAAGTTCAGCGCCCTGGTCTACGAGAAGGCCGGGATCTATCTCAAACCGGAAAAAAAGGAGCTGCTCAATGCCCGGCTGGGCAAGCGGCTCCGCGCCCTGGGGATCGACTCTTTCAAGGAGTATTATGAGTATCTGATGCGGGATGCGAGCGGTGACGAACTCGTGCAGATGATCGACGTCGTCTCTACGAACTTCACCAGTTTTTTTCGGGAAAACTCGCATTTCGATCTGCTGGTCAGCCGGGTACTGCCGGAGATAACCGCCTCGGACCGTCGCCAGCGGGAGATCAGGTTGTGGTCCTCGGCCTGTTCCTCCGGCGAGGAGCCATATACCATGGCCATGGTGGTTGCGGATTTTCTGGAGCAGCATCCGGGGTGGAATTTTCGCCTTACGGCCACCGACATTTCCACCAAGGTGCTGGCCCAGGCCCACCGGGGCGTCTATCCCGACGACCGGATCGCCAAGGTGCCGCCGCTCTTTCTCAAGCGCTATTTTCAGAAAGGGGTGGGAAATTCAGCCGGATACGTGAAGGTCAAGGAGACGCTGCGGCGCTGCGTGACCTTCAGCCGTTTCAATCTCATGCATGATTTTCCGTGGCGGGAGGAGCTGGACGTCATTTTCTGTCGTAATGTCATGATCTATTTCAACCGGGAGACGCAGCAGCAGTTGGTTGCCAAGTTCCACCGGGCGCTCGTGCCGGGCGGCTATCTCTTCATCGGCCATTCGGAGAGCATCACCAGTCTCAAGCACGGCTTCACCCAGGTCGATGCCACTGCCTATCAGAAACGTTAAGGCTGGCGGATACTGCATGACGAGGCAAAGGACAGAGATCGCATGAAGCTTGTGATCGGCATTTCGGACATGAAGGTGAGCAACCAGGCCGACGATGTGTTGATCACCTATTCCCTGGGCTCATGCATCGGCGTGGTCATCTGGGATCCGGTCGCCAAGGTGGGCGGGTTGCTTCACTACATGCTGCCTGATTCCTCCCTCGATATGGAAAAGGCCCAGGCGAAACCATTTATGTTCGCCGATTCCGGCATCCCGCTGCTCTTCAAAGAGACCTACAAATACGGTGCGGTGAAGAACCGCCTGATCGTAAAGGTGGTGGGTGGCTCGCAGATCATGGACAACGCCGGCATCTTCAATATCGGCAAACGGAATCACGCGGTGTTGCGCAAGATCTTCTGGAAGAACAACATCATGATCGCCAAGGAGGATGTGGGCGGCACCGGAAACCGGACGGTGAGCCTTGAAATCGGCACCGGCATTACCCGGCTGAAAGTCTCGGGCCGCGGGGAGTTTGAGCTATGAGCTGTATCGACGAAATCTTGAACCTGGTTAAGCACGTCCAGCCTTTCCCCAAGGTGGTGCAGCGGGTCATGGGGATGCTGGACGACCCGGAGACCGACGTCAAGGCCCTGGCCGAGATCATCCAGTACGATCAGGTGATCACCGCCAATGTGCTCAAGATCTGCAACGCCTCCTACTTCGGCCTGCCGCGCAAGGTCTCCTCCCTCAACGAGGCGCTGGTGATCGTGGGGCACGACACCCTGAAGGATATCATCGTCACCAGCAGCAGTGCCCGTTTTTATAAGGGCGCGGTAGGTGATGGGTACAGGCTCGAACAGGGCGAACTCTGGCGGCATTCCGTGGCCACGGGCATCCTGGCCAAGCACATGGCGAAGAAGCATATCCAGGGGGTGGATTCGGGCGTGGCCTACACCGTGGGCCTGCTCCACGACATCGGCAAGCGCTTTTTGAACACCTTTGTGGCTGACGATTTCAAGCGGATCATGATCAAGGTGGTCCGGGATCAATGTTCCTTTGTGGAGGCGGAAAAGGAGTTGCTGGGCATCTCCCACGCCGAACTCGGCGGCATGATCCTCAAGAAGTGGGAGTTCCCGGAAGAGATGCAGCTGGCAGTGCTCCAGCACCACGACCCGGATGCCCTGAAAAAGGAGCCGCTTACCGCCCTGACTTCCTTGAGCAACGCCCTGGTGGTCACCATGGGGATCGGCGTCGGTGCCGACGGTCTTGCCACCAGGGTACAGGGCGAGGGGTTGAAACGCTTCGGCATCACGCCGCTGGATCTGGATCTGTGCATGGCGAACCTGCTGGACGACATGGAGCAGGCGCAGGAGCTTTTTCACATCTGACGCGACAAAGGGCTCATGATTGTGCGCGTTGGGTTAAAGTAAGGACAGGAGTGGGGTATGGCGTTCAATATTCTGGTGGCTGACGACTCGGAAACCATGCGGGCTGTGGTCAAGAAGACGGTGGAGATGTCCGGCGTCCCCATTGGCGAATTCCATGAAGCGGCCAACGGGAAAGAGGCGCTGGCGATCCTGGAGAACAACTGGATCGATGTCATCCTCTCCGACATCAATATGCCGGAAATGGGCGGCATGGAACTGCTGCGGACGGTGAGCGCCAGCGAGGACTACAAGCGCATCCCGCTGATCTTCATCACCACCGAGTCCAGCGAGGCCCGGATGGAGGAAGCGAAGAGCCTCGGGGTGGCGGGATATATCAAGAAACCCTTTGTCCCGGAAACGATCAAGGCCATCCTCTACGAGGTCTTGGCCAAGGCCTACGAACACCGGCTGGCGTCCGACATGCCCCACCGGGACGATACAAACAGCGACATGGATTTTTAACGGTTCACCCCTTTCCGGCGGGAGGCGCGATGGATACCAATCTGCGGCAGACCATCTGCGAGACGTTGTCCGAGGTCTTCGAGACCATGTACTTCACTTTTCTGGAGCCGCTGTTCGAGACGCCGCCCCCGGAGGAGATCGTTGCGGACGATGGCTATTACGAGGCGACCATCACCTTCCAGGGGGTGAAGTCGGGCACCCTCAGTTTTTATCTGCCGAAGAATCTGGCCCGCGGGATCACGGTCAATTTTCTCGGGGTGGACGAGGTGGATGTCAACGAGGCCCAGGTGCTCGATACGGTGAAGGAGACGGCCAACATGGCGGTCGGCAGCCTGCTGGGCAGGATCGATCCGGGTGGCGCCACGAAGCTCGGTCTGCCGCAATCGCGGGTGGCAGCCGATTTTTCCACCGAGGCGCTGCGGGCGCAGCCGGGGCTCTTCCTGTTCAATACCGAGCAGGGCCTGCTCTGGGTGGTGTACGAGGGGGAATGAGTGGACGGCATAAGCGAAAATTCCAGATGGTGACGATGCATTCATGAAGAAGATACGCGTCTTGGTGGTGGATGATTCCGCGGTGGTCCGCAAGGTCTTCAGCGAGGAGTTGTCCCACGAGCAGGATATCCAGGTGGTGGCTACGGCCCCGGACCCGTATGTGGCCCGCGACAAGATCGTGGCGCTCAAGCCCGACGTGGTGACGCTCGATATCGAAATGCCGCGCATGGACGGCCTCACCTTTCTGCGCAAGCTGATGAAGTACTATCCGCTGCCGGTCATCATCGTCAGTTCGCTGACCAAGGAGGGCGGCGCCCTGGCCCTGGAGGCCATGGAGATCGGGGCGGTGGATGTGATCAGCAAGCCGGGCGAGGCCTATTCCGTTGGCGACATGAGCGCGCAGCTCGCGGAAAAGATCCGGGCCGCCGCCCAGGTGGACATGGCCCACCGGGCGCGGCTGGTGGCCAGTCAGGTGGCGGCGGCGCCGCAGGCCAAGCTGTCGCTCTCCAAGACCACCAACAAGATCATCGCCATCGGTGCCTCCACCGGCGGCACCGAGGCGTTGAAGGAGGTGCTGGTCCAGTTGCCGCCCAACACGCCGGGCATCATGATCGTGCAGCACATGCCGGCCAAGTTCACCACCAGCTTTGCCGAGCGATTGAACAACCTCTGCCAGATCCGGGTGAAGGAGGCGGTGGACGGCGACTCGGTCGTACCCGGTACCGCGCTGCTGGCGCCGGGGAATTTCCACATGGTGATGCGCCGGAGCGGCGCGCGCTATTACGTGAACATCAAGAGCGGCCCCTTGGTTTGCTACCAGCGGCCGGCGGTGGATGTGCTCTTCAATTCGGTGGCTGCTTACGGTGGCGCCAACGCCGTGGGAGTGATCCTGACCGGCATGGGCAAGGATGGCGCCCAGGGCATGCTCAAGATGAAGGAGGCCGGCGCCAGGACCATCGCCCAGGACGAGGCGAGCTCCGTCGTTTTCGGCATGCCGAAGGAGGCGATCGAGGCGGGCGGGGTGGACGAGGTGGTTTCGCTCAAGAAGATTCCGGCGGCGATCCTCAAGCTGGTCGAGGAGGAGTAGTCGCTTTTTGCCGATCGGCCGTCGCGTAAGCGGCAGCATCGTTAGCGCGATTTTTCCAGCGCCAGCAATCGTTGTTTGATGCCAATCGCTCCGGCAAAGCCGCCCGCTCCGTGGGCAGCCACCACCCGATGGCAAGGGATGACAAGGGCCAGCGGATTGCTATGGCACGCCTGGCCTACTGCCCTGGCGCCTCCCGGTATGCCAAGGCGGGTGGCAAGTTCGCCGTAGGTGCGAGTCTCGCCGTAGGGGATGCGGCCTATTTCTCTCCAAACCCTTTGCTGGAATGGCGTGCCTGTTGTCCAGAAGGGCGAATCCAGGAAGAGGGGGAGCTGGAGATGGCTGCTGCCGGCGGCATAGGCGGCCAGGGCATTTTGAATGCGCCGGGAGAAGGGGGCGTGCCGCCGGAGCTGCCGGACGCTGATTCCGCGCTGCCTTAGGAAATGAAGGGCCCTGGCATGGGCGGTGGCGGAAAAGCTCAGTTGTGCGATGTTCTCGTCTTGGAGGATCAGATGGCAACTGAATAGTTCAGTCTCGCCCAAGAGCCATGTCCAGTAATGTATTGTCAGGTCAGGCATGAAAGCAGGGTACCACGCCTCATTGCCGGGAAAAAGTGAAAAAAATGACATCTGCTGCTGGAATTCCTTGATCCTGGCTCATACCCCATATATCGTAGAGAGAATTGCCAACGGCATCAACCGGTTGTGGGTTGAGGGCTGTTGCGGTGTGGTTAATAGTTTCGTGAAAACAGGTGGTTGCAAAAAATAGTTCAAAAAATGGTTGATTTACCCCTGCGGCATACGATATAGCAGTCTATAGGTATCACGATGATTTTTATCATGATTTTTTATGATGGGCCGATAAGGGACTAGAGGGAAGAGCGCATGAGTGTTGGGAAGTTCTTAAGAAATATACTTTTAGTCGGGGCCGCGCTGTTGCTTATGGCACCCCCGGTTGTGGCCCGTGGCACCTCTGCCGGTGACCGGGAAGCCGGCACCAGTGTGAGCAGCCGAAAGGCCAAGAAGTCGAAGGTCACGGTCTCCGCGAAGAAGCGGAAGGCAAAGGTGGCCAAGAAGACGAAAAAATCGAAGGCCACCGCCTCCGCGAAGAAGCGAAAGGCGAAAGTGGCCAAGAAAACGAGGAAATCAAGGGTCGTTGCCAAGGCGCCCAAGAGTCACGTGCAGTACGCCACGCCGGTGGTCTATTCCGGCGACGCCGTTCGGGATGCGGTCTATCTGCGCGATCAGTTGACGTCGCGGAGCGCGGTGGTGATGGATGCAACGACCGGCGATCTGATTTACGCCCACAATCCGGATTTGCCGGGTCAGCCCGCCAGTACCATCAAGGTGCTCACCGGGCTGATCGCGCTCAACTCGCTGCGCAACGACGATCTGGTACCGGCCAGCCGGGTGGCGGCGCGGATGCCGCGTTCCAAGGTCTATCTCCGGCCCGGCAGGAAGTATGTGGCCGACGATCTGATCAACGCCGTATTACTGGCCTCGGCCAACGATGCCAGTGTGGCGCTGGCCGAGCGGATTGCCGGCTCGGAGCGGGCCTTTGCCAAGCTGATGACCCGCAAGGCCGAGGCGCTGGGCGCCACCAATACCGTGTGCAAGACCGCCAACGGTCTGACCGCACCTGGGCAGCAGACCACGGCTCACGACCTGGCCATGATTTTCCGGCAGGCGATGCAGGACGAGGAGTTCTGCCGGCGCATGGCCTTTACCGCGGTAAAGACCAGTGACGGCAAACTGCTGCGCTCTCACAACAAGGCACTGTGGCAGATCGAAGGCGCCGAAGGCGGCAAGACCGGGTATACCGATGTGGCCCGTAAGACCTATGTCGGCAAGTTCAGCCGTAACGGTCACGAAATCATCGTCTCTCTCATGGGCAGTGAGTCCATGTGGACGGATGTTCGTCGTCTGGTGGAATTCGGCTTTCAGGCAAAGGCGCATGGCATGACCGTGGCAGGGCGAAGCGGTCGCGGCGAAGAGCGGCGCCATGCCGCGTTGCAACTGGCCAGCGAAGGACGCAGGGTCTCCCCCAGTCTGTAGAGCGGATGGCAATGGAAACATGAGGCCGGTGGGGGGACCCGCCGGCCTTTTTTATTTGGGAGGAGCGGCATGAACAAGGAAACCCTGCGTTGTGGGCAGGAAGAGGCTGCCGGCGCGCCTGGGTTTTCGCCCGGCCGGATCGCCGAACAGGTGCGCCGCCTGGCCGCCTACCGGGACGCCAAGGCGATCTTTGTCGGGCCGGCGCTCGGGCTGCGGCAGGTCCGGATCAACACCCTGGGCGACGGCAAGTCGCTGATCATGCCGGCGGCTGGTCTGCAGGATGGCTTCTGGCGGCTGGCACCCTATACCCTGCCTTTTGCCGCGCTTGCCCAGGCAGTAACGCCGCAGGGCATTGCCACCCACGGAACGCGGCTCACCCTCCCTGCGCTGGCCGGCCAACGGATTGCCCTGCTGATCAGCGACGCGTTGGCCGTCGATCGGCGCGGGGTGACGGTGGCCGAGGGCAAGGGCTTTTTCGACTTGGCAATCGCCATCCTTCAGGCAGCCGGGGCACTGGCCGCCCCGTTCACCGTGGTGGCGGTTACCGGGAACTTTTTGGGAGACGCGGTTGTTGACGATGCCCAACCGTGGGATGTGCGGGCCGAGGTGGTGATCCATCCCGGTGGGGTAACGGAAATTCCGGCAGCCCGCAGCGAGGTGCCGGCCATCTTCTGGGAGGCGTTGACGCCGCAACGGATTCGGCGGATCACGCCGTTGTGGCAGCTCTCGCAGGGAAAAATACTTTCTTCAACTGAAAAAAAATAACGCAACGGCGCAGAGGCGCAGGGGGAGCATGTCGTAGCGAACAGCAGTGACATCTTGCGCCATCGCGTCTTTGCGTTGCAAAAAAGATTACCACGGCTTCGTCATGCCTTGTTTTGCCGGAATACCGGCGTGAGGTCGCACGCTGCGGCAAAGGCGGCGATTTCGTCCTGCAAGGCCTGCACATAGGGACAGTCCCAGACCGCGAGCAAGGCGCGGCGTGCCTGATACGCGGTTATTCCGCCCGCCGGTTGCCCTGTAACCGCCTCCAGTGCATAAGAAAAAATCTGCGGCCGCCGGCAGACCTCCGGCCGGTCCGGA
Organism: Deltaproteobacteria bacterium; assembly: GCA_021802775.1. Taxonomy (GTDB): domain Bacteria; phylum Desulfobacterota; class Desulfobulbia; order Desulfobulbales; family Desulfurivibrionaceae; genus JAJZRJ01. The sequence goes on along the minus strand of JAJZRJ010000011.1, from coordinate 55,418 downwards.
TAGATGCGGCATCGCCCCGAAGACTCCAGGTGAGGGCAGGCGGCGCCTTGGGGCAGGATGAGGCTCCAGCCGGATTGCCAGTGATACAGGGCCGGGCCGGTGGCATAGAAAGGGGAACCATCGCATTGCATTGCTGGTTCTTGATACGGCGTCGTTGCCCGGCTGGCCGCGGTGTCGATGGTGGGGAGGGAAAACCGTTGGCCTTCCGCCGGCTGGAGCGGGATCTCGAAGAAAGCCTGACTCATGTCCGCTTCCGGCCCAATGCAGCAGAGGGTGCAGCCGCAGGGGGCGCACAGGAGGCTGTTGATCTCTTCCAGTTCCTGGATCAGCAGATGGTGGCCGAGCCAGAGGTCGATGGCCTCCATGGCCGGGAGTTCGTCGCCTGCCGCATCGAGAATCCGGTACGGCCGGGCGGTGGGGTGCTTGAGTTGTTCGAACTCCTCAAGGAGCGGCAGAAAGGGCTGCAGCAGCGCGGCGGGTCGTTCGTAGATTGCCCCGCTGGTTTCGATGGGATCGGGCAGCTCGGGGAGTACTTCGGCGAGGCGGTCGAACGGGCCGGTGAGGTACAGAAAGCCAACAAGGCGGGCCAGGGGCAGCAAGGGGCGGGACAGTAAGGCGCAACCGGCCGCCAGGTGGTTGGGGTGAGGCAGGATTTTCATGGCAGCACAGAACTACCCGGTTTGGGGGAGTATTGCAACCCCTTCGCCAGGTGGGGCGGCGCGTCGATTTGCTTGACCCTGACCGGCCGGCCGGGTAGTATGGGCGCGTATCGGTGTCCATGGAAGCAAGCCCCTTGAGGGCACGAATCGACGCGAGCATCCTGGTGGAAGAATTTCAGAAACAGGCCCTGACCGAGCATCTGGCCGACCTGCGCCGCAGCCTGGTCAATTCCCTGCTTGCGGTGGCAATCGGCTTTGGGATTGCCTATGCCTATAGCAAGGAGATCGGCGAGTGGCTCTTCCGCCCGCTCTTTGCGGTGCTGCCCGCCGGGAGTACCCTGATCTTCACCTCCTATCAGGAGGGCTTTTTTTTTATCTGAAAATTGCCCTGGCCGCCGGCATCCTGCTGGCCAGCCCGGTCCTTTTCTGGCAGCTCTGGCGTTTCGTGGCCCCTGGCCTCTATCAGCATGAAAAGCAGGTGGTGCTGCCCTTTACCGTCCTTTCGGTCTGCTGTTTTTTGGGCGGCGCCGCCTTTGGCTACTACGTGGTCTTCCCGCCTGCCTTCCGTTTTCTGGTCGGTTATTCCAGCGATTTCCTGATGCCGATGCCGGCGGTGAAGGAATATTTTTCCCTCTCCCTGCGGCTGCTCATCGCCTTTGGCCTGGTCTTCGAACTGCCGGTCTTCATGGTCCTGCTCTCCCGCCTCGGCGTCATCGATGCGGCCTTTCTCCGCAAACACCGCCGTTACGCCATCCTCTTTGCCTTTGTCATCGCCGCCATTCTCACCCCCACCCCGGATGTGATCAACCAGTGCCTGATGGCGGTGCCGCTCATCGTGCTCTACGAGATCAGCATCATCGCGGTGGGACTTACCGGGAAGAAGGTAGTTGGGGCTTAGGCGTTTCGCTGCCTTCGCGTCACGCTGCTAGCCAGGGATTGATGAGGCGTAAGCCCTCGATGCCGGCGAAATCAGTGGTGTTGCGGGTGGCCAGTGTCAGCCCGCTGGCCACGGCAATGGCGGCAATTTGGCCATCTTCAACACTGATTGGCCGCCCCTGGCGCATTCGGTTGGCAACGATCAGCGCGTAAAGCGCGGCGGCCTCTTGGTCAAATGGCAGGCAGCGGCTGGCAAAATCCTCCTGGAACATCGCATCCGCCAGCCGGGCCAAATTGGCGCGGCGTTTCCCATCGGGCAACAGGGCGATCCCCAACCTGATCTCGGCCACGGTGATGGCGCTCACCCAAAAATCCGGGGCCGGCCGGCTGTCCATCCAGGCCAGCACCAACGGCTCCGGCGTTGCGCGCATCAATTCGGAAAGTACGTTGGCGTCCAGCAGGATCACGGCGAGCCTTCCTCAAAGTTTGGTGGGAGCCTCGCCAAGGAGCGTTGCGGCGATGGCAGTTCAACTCCACCTTCCGTGGCGAATTTTGCCATGATGCGGGAGCCCAACCCCTTTGCCGGTAAAGATCGGCGTCCCAGCACTTCCCGCAGGATTTGCCGGAGTTCCTCTTCCATGGAGCGGCCATGCAGCGCGGCCCGCTGCCGCAGGCTCTGCTTGACCGCCTCGTCAACATTGCGGATTGTGAGTGTTGCCATAGTCGTACCTCTGGTGGTTTTGCTATCATTGATAGCAATGTATTCATTAATGGGCACACATTCCGAAAAAGTCAAGGCTATGCCGGAATGTATGCCGAAAAAGTCAGGGACGGGGCGGGTTGGAACAACTTGTCGATTGTATTCGCAATCGGTTCCAGTGCCCCACCGCACTGCGTTGCGATATTTTTTGTGGCGATTGTTTAAGTTCTCTCCCGAGTTATCCGATCAGGAAAGCAAGGCTCGGAAAAGGGTTGCAACCTCGGGTCAAAAGGAGGTGCCACTGCGGAGAGATAATAACAACGTGTTTGATGATCTGGTATTTTAAAAGTATCACTGCTTCACCAGGAAAAAGCGGGTTCTGCAAGGAAGCAGGCCGGCTTGCAACACACCAAAACATGGAGGTTTCATCATGGCTATTGTAGTTAACACTAACGTCGCTTCCCTCAATGCTCAGCGTAACCTTACCGGTTCCGGCAAACTCCTCAATCAATCCCTGCAGCGGCTTTCTTCCGGTCTGCGAATCAACAGCGCCAAGGACGACGCTGCGGGTCTCGCCATCTCCGACCGTATGAACGCCCAGGTTCGCGGCCTGAACCAGGCGGTGCGTAACGCGAACGACGGTATCTCCATGGCCCAGACCGCTGAAGGTGCCATGAACGAGATGACCAACATCATCCAGCGTATGCGTGAGTTGGCCGTCCAGTCGCGCAACAGCACCAACACTGCTAATGACCGTGAGTCTCTGGACGCGGAATTCCAGCAGTTGAACGCCGAACTCGATCGTATCGCCACCACCACGGCATTCAACGGTCGCAAGGTACTCGACGGCAGCATCGGGGACTCGGTCTTCCAGGTTGGCGCCAACGTGGGTGAGACCATCAGCGTCAGCATGGCGAGCAGCATGCGCACCAATGCCATCGGCAGCTATGCGAAGGTTGATTACCAGCTCACCAACTACCTCGATCAGACTGCCGCTGAGACCGCTGCGTATAAGTTGGATGTTGCCGGCGACTTGAGCATCAATAGCACCAATATCGCCGCCGCCACCGCCGGTACTTACGGCAGAGGCGCAGGCAGTGCTTACTCCATTGCCAATGCTATCAACCTCTCGACCGATACCCACGGCGTTACCGCCAAGGCCAATGCGTCCTCGTTGACAGTGACCGCGGCTCAGATCTCCAACTACGTCATCACTGATGATGCTACTACTAACGATACGCTCACGTATACCCTTAGCGTCAATGATGTGCAGATCCTGACCCAAGCTGAGGGTGCGGCTGCGTATGATGTGAACGGGTTGGCCAACCTCATCAATGGCCAGAAGGATACCACGGGCGTAACCGCTGCCGTGCAGGCCAATGGTGATATGGTCCTTTCCGCCGCTGATGGCCGGAATATCGAGATCAAGGAAGTTTTCGCCGACACGTCGGATACCGGTGATGTGATTACTGGCTACTTTGGCAATGGCGTGAGTGGTGCTACTGTAGGTCCAACCACCAATTACGACATCACCAAGGGCTCTATCTCCCTGACCTCCAGATCGGCCATAGTGGTTGGCGAGGCTGCTGCCAACACTATTGTGGATGGTATCGCCTCGGGCGCTACGGCAACCACCAACCCCGCAACCATCGACGCCTCCGACATCCTCACCGAGTCCGCGGCTGACTTGGCCATTTACCGGTTGGATGAGGCCGTCAAGAACATCGATGACTTCCGTGGTGATCTGGGTGCGATCCAGAACCGGTTTGAGTCCACCATCGCCAACCTGATGAACGTATCCGAGAACATCTCGGCTGCGAAATCGCGGATTGTTGATGCGGACTTTGCCGCGGAGACCGCAAGCCTGACCAAGTCTCAGATCCTGCAACAGGCCGGTCTGGCCATGCTCTCCCAGGCCAACCAGGTGCCGCAGGCGGCTCTGACCCTGCTGCAAGGCTAAGAAGTGGTCGTTCGTTAACCACCAACAGGCGGGGGGCGGCAAAACGCCCCCCGGCTTCCCACCGTATAGTTGATCTGTTGATTGGGAGGATGTCATGGTAATCGGCGTAAGTGGTTTGATGTCCGGTCTCGACACCGAGTCCATCATTTCAAAGATGATGTCGATCGAGCAGCGTCCGATTCTGTTGCTGCAGCAGCAGGAGGCTGCATATCAATCAAAGATATCCGCCCTCGGAACCTTGAAGGGGGTGCTGGCTGATTTGCAGACCGCCGCCGCTGCTCTCAAGAAAACTGATCTTTTTGCTGGTTTTTCCGCTACCTCCGCAAATACCACGGTGTTGACCGCCTCTGCCGACAATACGGCAGTGGCCGGCACCTACCAGGTAGAAGTCACTGCCTTGGCAAAGGCTCAACAGGTCAGGAGTTCATCTTTTGCGGCCAGCAGCGACGTGGTGGGCACCGGCACCCTGACCATCCGGGTGGGGACCAATACCGCGGTGAACGTCACCATCAATAGCACCAACAATACCCTCGCCGGGATTGCCCAGGCCATCAACGATGCTAATACCGATGTAACGGCCGGCGTGGTCAACGACGGGCTCGGCAATTACTACCTGACCTTGGCCAGCAAGGAAACCGGGACCAGCAACACCATCAGCTTCACCATTGACGATGATGATCTGGTCGATAACGACGCAAAAGGGCTTTCCAAGCTTTATAATGACCCCGCGGGGCAAACCATGTTCGAGACCCAGCCCGCGGCCAATGCTAAGCTCAAAGTGAACGGCATCGCCGTGGAGCGTGCAGGCAATATCATTGATGACCTGCTGGAAGGGGTCACCATGACCCTGAAGTCGTCGGATCCGGGCACGCCTTTTGAGGTCAAGGTCGCGCGGGATGTTGGCAGTGTCAGCAGTAAGATAACCACCTTTGTGGAAAAATATAACAAAGCCTACTCCTCCCTGCAGTCGTTGCAGGCTTCTGACCCGGAAGCCGGCAACATTGGCGCCCTGCAGGGGGATTCCACCGCCCGGATTTTGCAGATGCGTCTGCAAAATTTTCTCACCACGGCGGTAGATGGTGTTGACGATTCAGTCAATAGTCTGAGCGCCCTTGGGGTGAGTGCAGACGAAGATGGGAAGTTGAGCTTTGACTCCGCAACCTTCACCGCGGCCTATGAGGAGCATCGCGATGATGTGGTGGCTTTTTTCACCCAGACCACTGATGGCAGTGAAGGATTTGCGGTGCAGGTCGATTCCATGTTGGAGACTTATCTGCAAAGCACCACCGGTTTGCTGGCCACCAAAGAGGAAGGGTTGAATCGTTCCGTTGAGCGCCTCGGCGACCAGGTCGAGCGGATTGCGAGACGGCTTGCGAAGCGGGAGGAAAGCTTGCGTAACCAGTTCGCGGCCTTGGAGGAATTGCTTAGTCAATTCCAGACCACTTCCGGCACGTTGACGAACCAGTTGGAAGCGCTCAGTAATCTGAGTGCCCAGATATCTGGTAACAAGAAATAACTTCAATTCTTTAAAGGAAAGGGTACTCTTTTATGAATGCTTATGCCCGGAATGCCCGCGCTGCCTATGTAAAAAACGATCTGGAGAATCTGAGCCGCGAAGAGATCGTGGTCAAGTTGTATGAGGCACTGCGTATCAGGTTGCAGGCGGCGATTGAGGAGATCAATGACGGGAATATCGTGAAGAAGGCGGAACATTTGAGCCGGGCTCTTGCCATTGTGCTTGAACTCCAGGCGTCGCTGGATATGGAGCAGGGTGGCGAGATCGCCGTGAACCTGAACGATCTGTACGGTTATCTGGTTTCCGATCTGATCACGGCCAATCTGCACAACGATACGCAGAAGATCGTGGAGGCCCTGAAGGTGGTGGAGCCGCTGCTCGAGGCGTGGACCGGTATTGCCAAGGGAAAAAAGCTGGCGGCGCGGCCGGTGGATGATGCTGTTGCGTATGTCGCTGCCAAGCCGGGTACGCTTCAGGAAGCGATCAATTATTGAATTCCCGCTGTGTTGCGCTGTCGACAGGGTGGTGGAATGTATAAGAAGATTCTTGAACTCACGGAAGAGATAGAGGCGGTCAGTGCCGGCGATGACCATGCTCGCCTGCAGGAACTTCTGAACCGTCGCGCTGCCGCTTTTGCCGTGCTGGAGGGGCAGCCGCCGCAGTCCTTGCCGGAGGAGACGATGGCGATCATTGCCCAGATTCAGCAATGCGAACGGCGTTGCCAGGAGCAGGCGGCCCGCAGGCTTGCCGCGCTCACGGAAGCGATGGGGAAAGTCCGCAAGGGCAAACGGCTGGAAAAGGCGTACGGACGATTTGCCGGTAATGTGTGAAGGCGGTCCCCATCGGGGCCATTGCCCATAACGGATTGTTGGGCGGCCATCACACGATGATAACGAGACGCGGAGGTTGGTTATGGAAATAGCGAATGTCAGAACCGACATGAGTCGCGAGGGTCTCAACGGTCTTGCCGCGCAGCAGGTCGACCAGGGGGCGAGGTTGAAAGCCCGGATCCGGCCGGTGGAAGAAGGCGCGGAAATGGCGCGGAATGCCCTGGATGAAAAGCGGCTGCGCCGCGAGGAAGACCGGGTCAGGAAGCAGCTCTCCGATGCCGAGATGCAGGAGGTGCTGAAGGAGGTTCAGGATCGCCTGGATATGATGGGCACCAACCTGCAGTTTGCCATGGACAAGGTGGCGGAAGAGATTGTCGTGAAGGTCACCGACAAACAGAGCGGCGAGTTGATCCGGCAGATTCCGTCGGAGGATATGATAAAGCTCCGCAAGAAACTGGAGGAACTCACCGGGCTTCTTTTTGAAGGGACCGCCTGAGAAGCTGTTTTTCCTGTCCAAAGCGAAGAGGGGCAAAGGCTCTTCCTGCACCGGGAATGCCTCTTCCGCGGCCCCTTTCCTTCCCCTGTTTTGTTTTTAACGCCCGCTTCGCGCGGGCTTTTTGCGGCTGCGTCCAAGCGCTGGATTTGTTCGTGCCGTACCCAGTCGAGCCAGGAAAACAGGGCAGTTCGGCTGATTAATTTTTCCCGGTTTATTTTTCCTTGACAATTCCCCGGCCCTTGCGTATACCTAGGCGTCTAAAAAAAGTGAATGGGCGTTCAATCTGCGTATTTCATACCCACATTACCAAATTCCACAACTGATTAAAGGAGAGACGGTATGTCAAAGTTAGTAGCTCCCCACGGAGGCAAGGGTCTGGTTTGCTGCCTGCTGCATGGCAACGAGTTGGAGGCAGAGAAGGATAAGGCCAAGGGCCTGAAGAAGATTCAGATCAGCGCCCGCGCCAAGGGCGACCTCATCATGATGGGCATCGGCGGTTTTTCCCCGCTGAATGGCTTCATGACCAAGGCTGACTGGAAGGGCGTTGTTGAGAACTTCACCATGGCCGATGGCACCTTCTGGCCGCTGCCCATCACCCTGGACGTTTCCAAGGCCGATGCCGACGCGATCAAGGTCGGTGACGAGATCGCTCTGGAGGCCGATGGCACCGTCTACGCCACCATGAAGGTCTCCGAGAAGTACGAGATGAGCGAGGCCGACAAGAAGTGGGAATGCGAGAAGGTCTTCAAGGGCGAAGGCGAGGAGTCTGCCGACGACAAGTTCTGGAAGATCGCCATGGAAGATCATCCCGGCGTCAAGATGGTTATGGCCCAGAAGGAAGTGAACCTGGCCGGCCCGGTCAAGGTTCTCTCCGAGGGCGAGTACCCGGAGAAGTACAAGGGCGTCTACCTGACCCCGGCCGAAGTTCGCGCCATGTTCGAGGAGCGCGGCTGGTCGGACGTTGCTGCCCTGCAGCTGCGTAACCCGATGCACCGCTCCCACGAGTTCCTGGCCAAGATCGCCATCGAGGTATGCGACGGCGTTCTGATCCACTCCCTGATCGGCAACCTGAAGAAGGGCGATATCCCCGCCGAGGTTCGCGTCAAGGCCATCGACTGCCTGGTTGAGCACTACTTCGTGAAGGACAACGTCATCCAGGCCGGTTACCCGCTGGATATGCGTTACGCCGGTCCGCGCGAGGCGCTGCTCCATGCCACCTTCCGTCAGAACTACGGCATCACCAAGATGATCATCGGCCGCGACCATGCGGGCGTTGGCGACTTCTACGGTCTGTTCGAAGCCCAGACCATCTTCGACAAGATCCCGCAGAACCTGCCCGCGGGCAAGGCGCTGATCTGCAAGCCGCTGAAGATCGACTGGACCTTCTACTGCCACAAGTGCGACGGTATGGCCTCCCTGCGTACCTGCCCGCACTCCAAGGAGGATCGCGTTATCCTCTCCGGCACCAAGCTGCGCAAGGCCCTCTCCGAGGGCGCCGAGATCGTACCGCATTTCGGCCGCGACGAGGTTCTCGTCATCCTGAAGGAGTACTACCAGGGGCTGACCGAGAAGGTAGAGGTCAAGATGCAGGGTGCCGCTTCCGGCGCCAAGATGTAATCACTGTATCCTGATTGCGAGAAGTACCAAGGGGATGCCGGCAACGGCATCCCCTTTTTTCGTGCGCCCGGCACGGGCGCACTCTTGTGCCAGGCGGGAGTTTCTGTTATTCGACCAGCGCGATGGTTTCGCCGTCGTCGAGGAAGTGAATCTTGTACTCGCGGGCCAGCCAGCCGAGGGCGGCGCAGATGTAGGCGGTGTTGTTGTCGCGCCGTTTCATGGCCCGGAAGAGATCGGCGGTGGTGACCTGCTTCGTCTCTGCCAGGTAGTTGTAAATGTCGCCAGCCAGGAAGCCGATGAGCGCCTCCACGGTCATGGCGGAGTTGGGCTTGAGCAGTGACTCGGCTTCTCCCTTGGGCCGGATTGCGGGCGCCGGTTGTTTCGTTTTTTTGCCGACCGTCGATTCGACCAGCTGTTTGGCCACCCGCCGCGCCTTGCGGCCGGTTTGTTCAATCTTTGCCGAGGAGCGGGCCAATGCCTTGCCGACGCGGATGCCGGCATCGGTCAGGGTGTTCTTCGTCGTCCGGGGGCGGGGAGTGGTGGCCATGGTTCCTCCGTATCCAAATTGTATCGGGAACTGTTTTTAGTGTAGTGAACCGGCGTCGATTGTCAAGTTCATTGCAAATCCGCGGATTTCTTTTATAGTATCGGGCCAGCGGCAAACTTGGGCAGAGGAGCGGCAGGTGCGTACAGTGCAGGTAGGGCTCGGCGACCGGGCCTATGACATTGTAATCAAGGCGGGGTTGCTGGCGGAGATCGGCCACGACCTCAAGGCGCGCGGTATTGCCAAGCGGTATGTGGTGGTGGCCGACGACCGGGTGGCCGGCCTCTTTGGCGGGCGGCTGCTGGCCTCGCTGGCCCAGGCCGGCATTGCGGCCGACTGCATCACCTTCCCCCACGGCGAGGCGAGCAAGAACCTTGCCACCATCGGTGAACTGGCCAGCCGGCTGGCCCAGCTCGGGGTGGATCGCAAGGATGGCCTTATCGCCCTGGGCGGCGGCGTGACCGGCGACATGACCGGTTTTCTTGCCTCGATCTACATGCGCGGCATCCCCTTTGTCCAGCTTCCCACCACCCTGCTCGCCCAGGTGGACAGCTCGGTGGGCGGCAAAACCGGGGTCGATATCCCCGAGGGCAAGAATCTCGTGGGCACCTTCTACCAGCCGCGGCGGGTTTACATCGACAGCGAGGTGCTGCGGGAGCTGCCGGAGGCCGAGATGCTCAATGGTCTCGCCGAGGTGGTGAAATACGGCGTGATCTACGATGCGCCATTTTTTGCCGAGCTGCAGGCGCAGCGGACCGCGATCCTCGCGCGGGAACTCCCGGTGCTGGAATCGGTGATTGCCCGCTGCTGTGCCATCAAGGCAGCAGTGGTGGCGGCGGACGAGAAGGAGGCGGATCTCCGCCGCATCCTCAATTTCGGCCACACCATCGGCCATGCGGTGGAAGCTGCCTCGGGCTATACCCTGGCCCACGGCATGGCAGTGAGCATGGGCATGGCCGCGGTGGCGGAGCTGGCGGTGCGGCAGGGACTCTTGCCGCAAGCCGAGGCGGAAACCTTGCGCCGGCTTCTGCTCGATTACGGCCTGCCGGTGACCATTCCGCCGCAGTTCGACCGCACCCGGATCAAGGGCTATCTCAAGAGCGATAAGAAAACGGTAGCCGGCCGCGTGTTCTTTGTGCTGCCCACGGCCATCGGCACGGTGGTAATCACCGATGACGTGGCGGACGCATTGATTGATCAGGTGCTGGAATAAGATCAGCAGTCAGAAGCAAAGAGAATAATGTTTTATTTTTCATTCTGAATTCTGCATTCTGAATTTTCCCGTCACACCGCGCAGCGGAAGCCGATGGTGTTGGCCCAGTAATAGCCCCGTTCGATCTCGCGGTGGGTGGTGCTGATTACCCCCCGCGAGGTCCAGCAGCCTCCCTTCAGCACGTAGATGATGTTGCTGCCCGGGGCCTTTGCCGCGCCTGGCCGCTGATGGATAGTGGCGGTCCATTCGTAGACGTTTCCCACGAGATCATGGATGCCGAAGTGGCTCATCGCCTCCCGGCCGTGGCGGTCTACCGGCATGGTGTCGCCCAGGCAGGATGATTCCAGGTTGGCGAGTTTTGGCAGCCAGGTGTTGCCCCAGGGAAAGAGCTGGCCAAGGGGCCCCCGGGCCGCGGCCTCCCATTCCTCTTCGGTGGGCAGTCGCTTACCGGCCCAGGCGGCAAAGGCCATGGCATCCTTGTGGCTTACCTGCACCACCGGGTGGAGATACCTGCCTTCGATGATACTCTCCGGCCCATTGGGGTGGCGCCAGGAGGCGCCGCTCACGTGGTGGGCGCTGGTGCCGGCAGTCAGGGTCACGGTGGCGAGGCCCGTGGTGGGGTCGATGGTGGTGGCGCAGCGCCCTTCGAAGACAATACCGTAGCCTGCGGCCTCGGCCTGGGTTTCGTAGCCGGTTTCGCGGACAAAGAGGTCGAAGAGATCGTTCGTCACCGGAAACTGGCCGATATAGAAGGAGGGCAGGCTGACCCGGCGCTGTGGCTGTTCGAGTCCCTTGGGCTGCGCGCTGCCGGCCAGATAGTCGCCAGCCGGGATACGGATGAATTTGGGCATGAAGCGGTTGAGGATCTGGGCCGCGGATTCCTCGTCGGCTTCCTTGAGGAAATCGCCCTCCTCGGCAACGGCCTCGTCCGCCTCCAGGTACTTTGAGAGAAAGTCCAACGGACTCGCCGGTTTTCCGGCCGTCTCGTCCGGCACCTCCTCGACCCCGTCAGCAGGCAGTTCCTCGGCAATCTCCTCGCCGGGCGCGGCCACCACCTCCTCCATCTCGGCGGCCTCAACAAGCTCGACGCCTTCACCGTCACCCGGTTCCTCGACTTCCTCGACGGCCGGGGCTGCGACCTCTTCGAGTTCCTCCTCGCCGACCGCCCCGATTTCTTCCGGGGCAACGGTCTCCGGTTCCTCGCCAGCAACCGGTTCTTCCGCGGCCGGGAGTTCCTCAACCTCCTCAACCTCCTCCAGCTCCTCGGCGGAAACCTCCTCGACCTCGCCCGGTGGCACTTCTTCGACCACCTCCTCGGCGGCCTCAACAAGCTCGATGTCTTCACCGTCACCCGGTTCCCCGACTTCCTCGATGGCCGGGGCTGAGGCCTCTGCGACCTCGTCGGCCGCCACCTCTTCCAGCTCGTCGGCCTCGACGATTTCGGCATCTTCGCCGAGTTCCTCGAGTTCCTCGACTGGCAGGGCAGGAACCTCCTCAATTTCTTCGATTTCCTCCTCGCTGATCTCCTCGATTTCCTCGATCGTCTCGCTTGGCAGTGCCTCGGCGGTCTCCGCGGCTGGTTCACCGGCCGGCCGGGCCGGGGGAAGAGGAGGGGCAACCGGGGCGGGGGCAGCCTCGGAAGGCAGGGCACCCAGCTCTTCGATGAGCTTTCGGGTTTCGTCGAACTCCCGGATCAGGTCGTGGACTTCGTGGAGCCCCTTTGTCTTGATAACGTCTTTGAAGAGGTTTTTGAAGGAGCGGAACATCTCCCGCAGGGTCTGGGTCGATTCGGCGGCCAGTCCCAGTTCGCGGAGCAGGTTATCCTTGCGCTCGTCGGAGACGATGAAGACATTGTCGCGGCCGATGATGATGCCTTCCGGGTTCTGGTCGGCATTAAGCTCGCGCAGGTGCTTGTTGAGCCCGGACTTGAGGCTGCTGAAGTTTTTTTTCCTGGCCTTGATCTCGGCCGCGGTGCTGACCCCGTAAATTTTGGCGGCCAGTTCGTCGGTGGGGATGGCGGTGATGGTCAGGAGGGTCTCGTCGTCGGGAAAGTAGGAACGAATCGCCTCGGCGAGCAGGGCCTTGAGGGTGCCGGACTTGAGGTCCAGCGCGGCAAGGGCCTGATCGATACCATGCAGGGTGACAAGAGCGGGCATGTGGGGCGACCCTCCTTGGGGATTCGACGTGCTTTCCGACTATACCATCATGTCGAGCGTTCCGGCCATTTCCTTGAACAATGGCGGCAAGAAAGGCGATGACGCCGCAGGAGAAGGGCCGCGGAAAAAGCGAAACCGGCGCAATATCTACTGGACGGTGGCGCGGAAAATTCTATATCATGTGAGAAAAATTGGATTTTTTAGCGTTTCTCCGGCATGGTCTGGCCCGAGGACGTTCAGGCGGCGGAGGCCGGGCATGGCAAGGGATGTGATCATTGTTGAGTCGGAGCAGAAGGCCCGCACCATTGCGGCGCAGTTATCCGGTGGGGTGGAGACCTTGGTGCTGCCCGCGGTGCCGGTCAAGGCCACACTGCTGCCGTCTGCCGACCCGCTGAAGAAGGAGCCGCCCCGATTTACCTTTACGCCGGCCGATGGGCAGCAGAATCTCCTTGCCCGTCTGCTGGACGTTGTTACCGCCACCCTCTATCTTGCCTTTGACAGCGATCAGCGTGGAGAATACTGGGCCTGGCTCATCAACGAATATCTGCTGGCCGAGACCAACGGCATGCATGGCGGCCGGCGCCTCCATCTTTTTGGCTTCAGCCGCGGCGAGCTGCAAAGATCCTTCCGGCTGGTGGAACCGGTGGATAGCGACAAGGCGGTGGCCTATCATCTGCGGTTATTCTTTAACGCCCACTTGGGCCGCCATCTGAAACGGCTGCTGGGGACGACCACCGGCCCGCAAGGGCTGCCGCTCACCGGCGATGCCCTGGCCACCATTTTCTTGTTGGCCGAGCGCGAGGCCGAGATTCGAGCCTTTGCGCCGCCGGTCAAGTGGCAGGTGCGGGTGCGGCTTGCCGCTGATGGCGGTGAGTTTGACGCCCGCCTGGAAGAGGCCTACGGCGTCACCTTCGATGGCTATGTGCGCGACGCCTTGCAGGGCAAGGAATTGGTGGGGATGTTCCGGGGGCAGCCCTTTGTGGTCAGCGAGGTGGCCGAGGAAGAAATTCGAATCGAACCACCAGGGCCGTTCCGACTGCTGGAACTGCTGCAGGAGGCCTATCTCGTCCATAAGCTGCCGCCGGCCGGGGTACTGGCAGCCTTGCGGCAGCTTTACGAAGGGGTCGGCATTGCCGGCGAGGAGGTTGGTCTGGTGAGCTCCTTCTCGACGCGGGAGAACAGTGACGCCCAGCCGCTTTGGGCCAAGGTGCGGGCGCAGGTGGTAAGGGAGTTCGGCCCCGGCGCGCTGGCCACCGGCGACCGGGAATCCGAAATGGGCGGAGCGCTGCTGCCGTTGCGGCCGGACCTTGGCCCGGCCGCCCTTGCCGGCGTGCTTTCGCCGGCAACCCAGCAAATCTATGGCCTGATCCATGCTCGGGCCCTGGCCAGCCAGATGCGGGAGGCCGAGGGGATGTCGCTCGCGGTCGGTCTCCATGCCGGGGAGAGTTGTTATTTCCGGGCCAGTGGTCGGGCTATTCGGGAAGCGGGTTTTCTGGCGGCCTGCCAGGGGCGGGAATTTCGGGAGTTGCTGGCCCCGTCGCCTTTGGCCGGGCTCTCAAGCGGCCAGGAGGTGCGCAATATCCAGATCATTCCGGAACAGGCGCCGGGCTTCCCGCCGGAATACTATACCTTCGAGGGATTGGCCGGTGATCTTGCCGATTTTTCCCTGGATTTGGACGCCGCGGGCATTGCTTTGCTGCAACGCCTGCTCGATGGCGGTTATGCGGCCCTGATGCCGGACGGCACCCTGCGCTGCCGGGAGAACAGCGCCACCCTCATCAATGTGATGAACAAGGCCTTTCCTTCCATGAAGGGGGTCAATCTTTCAGCCTATTTCGAGCAGGTCGTGGCGGAGGCGGTTTCCGGCCGCAAGCCATTGGCCTTGGCGCTGCACCAGTTCGACCAGACCATGATGATGCAGGGCAACGTCTTGGCCAAGATCGCCATGCCGGCGGCACCGCGCCTGCGCGGCAAGACCTCGCGCAGTATCATCAAAAGCCCCGGCGTTGAGGCTCCGCCGCCTGGGCCGCCTTCGCCCCCCGGAGAGGTCGCGGCACCAGCGGCGGTCGAGTCTCCCCTGCCGGCAGCGCCGCCGGTGGAGGAAGTGGCGCCAGTGGCGGAAGAGATCGCGGCCGTTCCCGAGGCGGCGTTGCCGGCAACGATGGCCCCGGAAGTGCCGGAGGTGGTGCCGCCGCCGGAGACCGTGGCCGAGCCGGAGGAGCCGGTGAGGCAGGAGGTGTTTGCCCAGGTCGCCAAGGAGTCCGCGCCCCTGATGCCGGAGCCGCCCTCCCCGGCGGTCGAACTCCACCCTGCCGGCCCGGGCAAACCTTGCCCGGATTGCGGCCGGCCCTTACTGCTCAAGGAAGACCGTTTCGGTAAGTACTGGTTCTGTTCCGGCCACCCGGAATGCCGCCATTCGGAATCGTACGGCAAGGAGGGGGGGCCCTCCCTGCGCTGCCCTCTCTGCCAGACCGGCAATATCGTGAGCAAGCACACCCCCACCGGCAAACCGTTCTACGTCTGCCCGGAGCCGGACTGCGAGTTTATGGCATGGTCCAGGCCCCATGCCATTTCGTGCCGGATCTGCGACTCGCCCTTTCTGGTGGAAAAGAAGAATCTGGCCGGCAAGATCTCTTTGCGTTGCCCGCGGGCCGGCTGCAACTATACTCAGTCGCTGCCCGGCGAGAAGGATATCGCCTCGGCGGGGGAGGCTCCGGCCTCTCCGGGCCAGGCGCCGGTGAAGAAGAAGGTGCTGATCCGTCGGGTCAGGGGTGGGGTCGCCACCGGCGGGGTGCGTAAGGTGCGGGTGGTGCGGCGCAAGGCGTGATCCCTGCCGGCCGTTATTCCCCGGCGCGGATTCGTTCGATGTAGTCGGTGAGTTCGCGGGCCAGGGCGGTGTTGTCGAGCAGCAGCGACACCTCGTGGTTGCGCTTAAGCGCTGCCTGGGTCAGGTTGTGGCTGCCCAGAAAGACGTAGCGGCTGTCGATCACCACCAGCTTGGCGTGGGTGGTGGTCCCCGGTGAATCAAGGCGAACCTCGATCCGATTCTTGCGCAGCAGTTGCGCCACCTTCTCGTTTTCCCGGTTCAATTCTTCATCGTAGCCTGATTTTTCCAGCAGCACCTCCACCCGCACCCCGCGGCGACGGGCGTCGATGAGTGCCTGCGCCAGTTGGGCCGGCCGATTGTCCTGCCGATCCGTGGCCTTGAAGAGGAACATGACCAGCCCGATGCGGCGATTGGCCTGGGCAAGATGCTGGAGCAGGGCCGGGAAGTAGGCCTCGTCCGGCAGCACCCGGACTTCGCCGGGCCGCAGGCTGATGTGGCGGTTGAGGTCGGGGGCGGGGGCTGGCGCGATCTTGCGGGCAGGGGACGACGGGGTCAGCGTGGTGACGCCGTCGAGGCTGATATAGGGCCGGATTGCGGCGAGAGAGCTTTCGCCGACCAGTTTGCCGGAAAGAAGCTGGTCGATGGAGCGGAAGGCGCCGTGCTGGCGGCGATAATCGCTGATGGCCTTGGCGCGGGTCTGGCCGATGGTGGGCAGCATTTCGAACTGCTCCACCGTGGCGGTGTTGAGGTTGAGCCGGCCGTCGAGGGCCAGGGTGGCGGTTGGCGCCAGCCAGAGCAGGGGAGTGAGGAGAGTCACCAACAGGCGGCGATTGGTGGTGCAGCACTTCTTCATGATGGCCCTCCTCTCTTGTCGATGCGATCCGGTTTAACTTTGCGGCCACCAGGCCACTCCGAGACGGCGGATGACGTTGAAGCCGCCGCCCAGCACCAGGTTGTTGCCCAGCCCTACGCTGTCCAGGAAGATCTGGATTTCCGACGAGCGGGTGCCGGCGTCGCAGATGATGAGCATGGTCTTGTCCCGGGGCAGTTCCTGGTAACGGCTGCGGATGTCGACATAGGGCACCGAGACCCATTTTCCCGCGCCGTATTTCTCGACAAAGACCTTGGTCTCGTTGGGGTGGCGGATGTCCAGGGCCGCCCAGTCGGGGCGGCTGGCGAAATCATCCATCCAGTCGAGGAACTCCTTGACCGAGACGTACCGCAGCCGGCCGGCCGCGAGATTATCGGCCACGTTGGCGGTGGCGTTCAGGGCATCGAGCGCCGTGGCAAAGGGCGGGGCATAGGCCATTTCGAGCTGGCTCAGGTCGTCGATGGTGCCACCCTGCATGATCACCGCCGCCGCGGCATCAAGCCGGGCCAGCACAGCATCGCCCATGGGGCCGAAGCCCTGCATGCCGAGAACCTTGCGGGTTTTCTTGTCAAAGACGAGCCGCAGCGGAATCACCGCCTGGGTCGGGAAGAAGTGGGCGCGATCCGACTGGGCGGTGGTCACTGCCGCGGCGTCAAAGCCCTCGGCCAGGGCGGCGTCCAGGGCGAGGCCAGTGGCGCCGATGCAGCGTTCGAAGGCCTTCATGGTGAAGCTGCCGATCCAGCCCTTGTAGACGGTGGGGATGCCGGCCAGGTTGTCGCCGACGATGCGGCCCTCCTTGTTGGCCAACGACCCCATGGGGGCGATCCCCTTCTTGCCGGTGAGGATGTTTTTTACCTCGATGCAGTCGCCGGCGGCGTAGATATCGGGGTCCGATGTCTGCAGGCGGTCGTTCACCACGATGTTGCCCTGGGGCGAGACGAGGAGCCCGGCGGCCTGGGCGAGTTCGCTCCGCGCCCGTACGCCGACGGATATGACAACGAGGTCTGCCTCCAAGGTTCGTTGGGCCGTGACCACCCGTTTCACCTTGCCGTTTTCGCCCTCGATGGCGGTGGCGGATTCGCTGGTAAAGACCGCCACCCCCTTTTCCTTGAGGTGGGTTTCGAGCATCCGGGCAAAGTCCCAGTCCACCAGGCGGGGCAGCAATTGCGGCATGAATTCGAGGATGGTGGTTGCGAGCCCCCAGAGGTCGGTAAAGGCCTCGGCCATCTCGATGCCGATGGCGCCGCCGCCGATGACCACCACCTTGCCCACCTCGCCCTTGGCCACCCGCTCCTTGATGGCCACGGCCTTATGGAGATCGCTGATGGTGAAGACGCCGTCGAGGTCGGCACCGGGAATCGGCAGCAGGTTGGGCTTGCTGCCGGTGGCCAGCACCAGCTTGTCGTAGGGGAGCGATTCCTTGGCGCCAGTGGCGAGGTTTTCTACCTGTACGCTCTTGTTTTTCCGGTCGATGGCGAGCGCCTTGGTACGGGTAAGGGTTTTGACCCCCTTGGCCTTGAGGAAGAAGGCCTCGTCCCTGGTCATGTGAAAGCTGGTGTTGCGCAGTTCCTTTTCGTCCGAGACATCGCCGGAGACGAAATAGGGAATGCCGCAGCCGCCGTAGGAGATGAGGCTGTCCTGGTCGACGATGGCGACCTCGGCGTCGGGCATGAGACGTTTGACGCGGCAGGCGGTCTTGGGGCCGGCGGCAACCCCGCCGATGATGACGATTTTCTGGGCCATGGCGGTATTATCTCGTATGATAATGACTCGAAGACTACTGTGGTTTCCGGAGCAGAAGATACCTGGCCAACCTATCGCGGGCAGAGGCTGCTGTCAAACCTTTCAGGGCGCTATCTTAATATTTTGTTGTTTTCTTAAGTTCTTGCTTGACCGGGCAGCCCACTGCCCTATATCCGGCATATGCACAAAAACTCCCTTGCCCACTCGCCGCCTCTGGCGGTCTTCTGCCTCAAAACGTGGCGGGATTCTCGGCCGGCAGCTCGTTTTCGTCAAAAGGCATCACCCCGAGCCGGGTCATGACGTCATCCACCCAGACCAGCACGGCCTGCCGGTCAAACGCACCTTTTTTCCCCATGAGCGCCTGATCGACCAAGCCCTGGAAATGCTCCCACGGGAAGGCGCCATCCAGGATGCCGGCCTGCCGCATAAGCGCAACCACCACCCGATCGTTTTCGAGCCGTTCGCCGGGATCGTTGCTGCCAAGCGCCTCCTTGAGCCTTGGAGTCATAAGGATATGCCACCGCATGCCTGAAAGCAGCGCATCGTAAAGAGTGGCCAGGCCGGCGGCATCCTTGCCTTCCCGTACGCGACGACGTCCGCAACGCAGATGGAGCTTGGCGCGCAATAACGTCGCCGCCTCGCGGGAGATCCTGGTTTCGTCCACAAACCCGAAATGGGGCACGTTACGGCCACTCAGCGGAAGAGGCGCAACCGAACGGAGACCGGCTCCCCTCCGGCAGCAATGCGGCCTCCTGGTATTGGCCGTGCCGCAGCTTGCACACCACCTCCTGCACGGAATCATTCGCCAAGACGCCCTCAAACACCTTGACCCCGGAACGCTGCAGAATATGGCAGGCCTTGGCGTCGATACACTCCGCCAGCACCCCGTCCACCCCAAGCAGCGAAACCATTTCGGCGACCAGCTGTTCGCCGCGCTCACCGGGCAAGAGTGGCAGATTCCGCAGGCAATGGAACCGCATGGTGCCGACATCGACCACCGCAAAAAAGGCCGCCCGGCCAAAGGAGCGGTCCACCTTGGCGGTGAGCCCCTGGCCGGTGGATGGAACGCAGATTTTCATATCCCCTCCCGGGCTGCTCACTTCACCTGCACTTTGATTTCCTTCTTCTTGGCCCTGGCGGTCTTGGCCAGGGTGATGCGCAGGACCCCCTTGTCGAACTTGGCCTGCACCTTGTCGGAATCGATCTCCACCGGCAGGCGGAACGACCGCTGGAAGGCGCCGTAGGAACGTTCCACATAGTGGTGGTGCTCGTCCTTTTCCTCCTGTTCCTGCTTCTTTTCCCCTTTCACGGTGAGCAGGTCGCCGGAGATGCTCAACTGGACATCACCGGCCTCAAGGCCAGGCAGATCGATCTTGACGATGACCTTGTCCTTGGTTTCCGAGATGTCCGCCGATGGCGCCCAGCCCTGGGGCATGAATTCCGCCAGGGGCTTTCCTTCCCAAAACCGGCTCCACAGATCATCCATCTCCCTGCGCAGGGTGCGCAGATCGCCAAACGGCTTCCACGGCACAAGTTCCATAGGATTACCTCCTCTTGAGTGTGTGGTTCACATGACGGTGGCCCGCTTGGCAATAAGCCGGGCCAGGGCCTCTTCGATATCGACGGAACTGAACGGCTTTTCGATGAATTCATGCACCCCGACCCGGAAGGCATCGGCCAGGACATCCTCATCCATGTAGGCGGTGAGCAGCACTCGCATGGTCCCCGGGCGGAAGGCCTGAAGTTCGCGCAGGAACTGAAGTCCATCCATGCCTGGCAGCCGGTAGTCGGTGATGACGATGTCGTACTCCCGGCGCCGCACTGCCTTCACCGCCTCTTCGGCGGTCTCCAGAGTCTCGAGCCGGCACCCCTCGCTCTCGAAAAAAAGGCGCAAGGAATCGCGGAGCAGCGCATCGTCTTCCACCAGCAGCAGCCGCATTTTCTGCAATGTCTCAAACAGCGTTGTCCGCTCATCCACCGCCATGAGTCACTCTCCCTTTTTCCCTCGTGCCTCATAAAAATAGCAGGAAGCATGCCATGACCGCCAGGCAGGCCTGACCCAGGAAAATCAGGCCTTGCCGCAAAGCGGCCCGGCGCATCAGTTGCCGCGGATGGAAGAAGTGCAACAGGGGCTTCGCAAAATTGCGAAGCGAGGATGGTCGCGCCGGCGCTAGCCGGCGGATTCCGGGTCGGGGCCGCTGGTGCCGGTCAGCTTCTTGCGGCGATAGCGGAAGGTGTGATGATTGAGCCGGAGCAGCCGGGCGGCCTGGCTCTCGTTGCCGCCCGCCAAGCGCAAGGCCTGCTGGCAATACGCCGCTTCAACAGCGCGCAGCGTCGCCTCCAGATCAAGCCCGTCGCGGGTCAGCGGCGGCAGCTGATCGAGCAGGCCGACCGAATCCGTCGCCCCATTCTCCGCCCCAAAGCCCAGGTCGGCGGCGGTCAACACCACCCCCTTGCTCACCAGGGTTCCACGCTCGATGAGATTGCGCAGTTCGCGGACATTACCGCTCCAGCGGTGGGCAAGCAGGTGTGCCTCCGCCTCGGGCGCAAGACCGGTCAGAGCCTTGCCGAATTTCCGGTTGAACCGGTCGAGAAAATAGCGGGCTAGGGGCAGGATGTCGCCCGGCCGCTCGGCCAGGGCCGGCACCCGCACGCGGACCACGCCGAGTCGGAAATAAAGATCCTTGCGGAAGCGGCCGCTGGCGATCAACTCATCCAACTGCTGGTTGGTGGCGGAAACGAGCCGGGTCCGCACCTGCACCACCTCGATGCCGCCCACCCGGAAAAATTCGCCGGTTTCGAGGAAGCGCAGCAGTTTGGCCTGCGCCTCCAGGCTCAGGTCGCCGACCTCGTCGAGAAAGAGGGTACCACCGGCGGCTGCCTCGATGAGCCCCTTCTTGCCCTGGGGGCTGGCGCCGCTGAACGCTCCCTTTTCGTAGCCAAAGAGTTCGCTTTCGATAAGCTCCCGCGGCAAGGCCGCGCAGTTTACCGCGACAAAGGGGCCGGCGAAATTGGGGCTGCGATAATGGATGGCGCTGGCCACCAGTTCCTTGCCGGTACCGGTCTCGCCGGCAATGAGGATCGGGGTATCCGGGCTCTTGGCCACGGCAGCGACGAACTCCATCACATCGTGCAGGGCCTCGCTCTTACCGATGCAGCAAGGGAGTTGCTCGCGCAGGCTCTTTTCCTGGAGCTGGCGGACCTCCTTGCGTAGCCGGATGCTGCCCAGCGCCCGCTCTACCGTGGCTTCGAGGCCCGCCATCTGCAAGGGCTTGACCGTGTAATCGTAGGCGCCGAGCTTCATGGCCGCCACCACCGTGGCTACATCCTCGAAGGCCGTAATCATGACCACCAGCAGATCGTTATCCAGGGCGCGGAATTGCTCCAGCGCCGCAATCCCGCTCATCCCCGGCAACCCCACATCAAGAAGCACCAGGTCGGGAACCTCTTCTCCCGCCGCGGCCAGGGCCGACTCGGCATCGGCGAAGGTCCGCACCTGATACTCATTGGCCAGGGCCAAGGCCACCCCCTCACGGATGGTGGACTCGTCATCGACGATAAAGATTGTGTGTTCCATCAGACGTCTTCCCCCTCCTCGACCGGCAGGGCCACGACGAACTCCGCCCCGCCCAAATCGCTTTCCGAAACAGTGAGCCGGCCGCCGTGATCGGTGACGATCCGGTGGCTGATACTGAGTCCAATGCCGGTGCCGTCGCTCTTGGTGGTGTAGTAGGGGTCAAAAACCTTGTCGCGCACGGCGGCCGGCACCCCGGGGCCGGAATCCGCCACCGACAGCAACACAAAATGATCGGCGTATTCGGTACGCACCCTGATGCGGCGTGGAGTTGTCTGGTTCTTCATGGCCTCGGCGCTGTTGGTAAAGAGATTCAGCAGCACCTGTTCGATGAGATGCGCATCGAGCCGGCAGGGCGGCAGATCGCTCCCCAACTCCGTCTCAATACTCACCCCGCCCTTGCGCATGGTCACGGCGCACAGGCGCAACGCCTCCTCCACCGGGCCATTGACTGCCTGCTTGGCAAAATGGGGCTGACTGGGCCGCGAAAAATCCATCACCCGCCGGATCACCGCTTCGATCTTGTCCGAGGCGGTATAGAGCTGCTGGAAGATCTCCCGCACCGTGGCCTCGTGCCCCGGCCGGCCGTAAATCTTTTCCAGGGTATTGAGGTAGATGTTGACCCCGGAGAGCGGGTTGCGGATCTCGTGGGCAATGCCGGCCGCGACCCGGCCCAGGGACGACATCTTGTCCTGGATCTGCATCAACCGCTCCAGTTCCCGGGCGTGGCTCATGTCCATCATGCTGACCAGCAGGGTCTTTCTGCCCTGGTAATCGATGGGCCGCGCCCGGCAATAGACCCATTTCATCTGGCCGGGCTCCCCCTCCTTGGGCCGCACGGGGTAATAACGGAAATCCGCGTCCACTTGCGGCACCTCACCGTGGGTGACCTGGCGGTAGCTTTCCCGCAGCTTGGGCAGATCCTCGGGATGCACGCCCTGGAAGGCATCGAGCCGATAGCCGCGCGGCAGGGTGCCGAAGAGACGGCGCTGCTCCGGGTTCTGGTAGATGATCTCGTCGTTTTCGATGAGCATGATGCCAACCAGCGAACTCTCCACCAGCTCGCGCAGGCTCTTCTCGCTCCGGCTCAAGGCATCCTCGGTCCGCTTGCGGTCGGTGATGTCGATGGCGATCTCCATCCGCACCAGCCGGCCGTCGGGCCAATGGATCGCCCGGTCGATACAGAGGTACCACTTATTGGTCCGGGTGTTCTGGAACTCCCACACCACCGGCGGATTCGGGGTGCCGTCCGGCCCGATCAACCGGTCGTTGGTACAGAAGGAGCAGGGCTCGTGCTGGCCTTTCTGAAGGTACTCGTAGCATTTGCGGCCGGCCAACTCATGGTCGGCGAACTGTTTTTCGCTGGCGGTGATCGCCAGAATCTCGTAGGTCTTCATGTCCGCGACATAGACCGCGCCTTCGATGGCGTTGAAGATGGCGAACAACTCCTGCATCTGACGCCGGGTCGCCTCCTCGACCTTGCGGCGTTCCGCCCTGAGTTTGCGATAATAGAGGGCCTGGCCCACGTCGCGGGCAATTTCGCGAAAGAGCGCGATCTCTTCCGGATCGCGGCCAAAACGCCCCGGCACCGAGACCGCGAGAATGCCATGGAGCCGACCCTCGTGCTCCACCCGCGCCACCATGCCGGCCAAGCCGGGTTTTGCCGGGGAAAGCGGGCAGGCAGGGCAGTTGGCCGCCGGGTCGTTGGTCACGACCACCGAATCGGCGCCCGCCATGACCCGTTCTACGCACGCCGGGCGCCACCCGGCGGCCAACCGTTCGGCCAGCTCGCCGAAGTGGGCACCCAGCCCCGCCTCGGCCGCGGCAACCAGCCCTCCATCCGCATCGAGCAAGGCGATCCAGGCCTGATGGTAGCGATCGTTCCGCACCAGGGTGTCGCAAATCCTTTGCAGAAGATCACCCTGACCGCGGACTTCGACCACGAGGCTGTTCAAGGTCCGCAGAGTCTCGGTGATCAGTTCCAGCTTGGCATACCGCTCGGCGGTGCGCCAGCGCTGATGCAGCCAGATACGCAAAAGTACCGCGGCACCGCCGCCAACCAGCACCGGCCCGAGATAACCGTACCAAGCGGAGCTGGTGTGCAGGGCGAGATTCTGTCCCATGGCCAGCAACACGAAAAGCAGGGCGCCCCCCACAAAACAGGCGACTTTTACGAGTGGTTCCGGCATGAGGTGCTTCACGGGCAATCATCCCTTCCGGTCGGCAAACTCGGGGTAGTGCTTCCGCCGGCACTCCGGGCAGACGCCATGACTGAACCGCGCTCCGGAATGACGCCGGAAAGGAAAAATCTCCGCCTCCACCGCGCCCGCTTCATGCCTTCGCGTTGCCTCCTCTGCTGGTTCATCTTTTCCTTGCCGGCCATTCAACCGCCCCGCTGCTGATCGAGCAATGCACGCACAGCCAAGGCCAGTTCGCACAGCTCCAGGGGTTTTCGCAAACAGCGGCCGATGCCGATCTCCCGTGCCGCCTCTTCCACCGCGGCCTCACTGTAGCCGGTATAGAGCAGCACCGGCAGGTCGGGGCGCAGCTGCCGCAGGCGCTTGGCCAATTCCAGCCCGGTGAGGCGCGGCATGGTGAGATCGGTAATCACCAGGTCAATCTCAGCCATCCGCTCCTTCACCGCGGCCAGCGCCTCGACGCTGCTGGTGAAGGCCGTGACGGTGTATCCGAGTTGTTCCAAAATCTCGGCGCCAAGCTGTGCCAGCATCGGTTCATCGTCCACCAAGAGAATCCGCTCGCTGCCGTGCGGCAATGGTTTCTTTTCCGCCGCGACCGCGGCAGTCCGCACCACCTCATAACGCGGGAAATAGATCTCGAGAGCCGTCCCCTGGCCGACCTCGCTGGTGGCGACAATGGCACCGCCATGCTCCTTGACGATGCCGTGCACCACCGCCAACCCCATGCCGGTGCCGCTCCCCACCTCCTTGGTGGTGAAAAACGGCTCGAAGATCCGCGCCATGACGCCGGACTCGATGCCGTGGCCGGTATCGCGCACGGTCAGCCGCACATAGGGGTCGGGCACCAGATCGGGGTGGCCCTCGGCCAGTTTGGCGTCCACCGCCACCTCCTCCAGCCGGACGGTGAGAACCCCGCCCTGCTCCTGCATGGCGTGGAAGGCATTGGCGCAGAGATTCATCAGCACTTGATGGATCTGGACCGGATCGGCGACGATCGTAAGCGGCGTGCGACTGATTTCCTGGCGAATCTCGATGGTCGTCGGCAGCGAGGCCCGCAGCAGTTTCAAGGCCTCTTTCACGATCGGCCCGATCTCCAGCGGGTCGCGATGAGTCTCGCTTTGGCGGCTGAAGGCAAGAATCTGCGACACCAGTCCTTTGGCCCGCATACCGGCCTGCAAGACCGCCTGCAGCCGCTCCCGCAGCGACCGATTTTCTTCGGGGATATCCAACAGGGCGAGATCGGTGTAGCCGAGCACCGCGCCGAGAATGTTGTTGAAATCGTGGGCGATACCGCCGGCCAGCGTGCCGATCGCCTGCATCTTCTGGGCCTGCTGGAGCTGCGCCGCCATCCGCTTCTGTTCGGTAATGTCCTTGGCAAAATGGGTGATGGCGGTACAGCGCCCCTGTTTGTCGAGGATCGGCGCGGCGGAGACGAGAAAGGTCAGCCCCAGGCGCCGATTGGTGATCTCGGCCATATGGGTTTGGCCGTCACGCAAGGAGAGCTGTTCCGGGCAGTCCGGGCAGGGGGTCTCCTCGCCGCGGAAGACCTCATAGCAATATCTGCCCACCAGCTTTGCCGGTGGCTCCCCTAAAATTCGGCTGGCAGCCCGGTTGACCCGGATGATGCGCATGCCGGGGTCCTGGATGGTGATGATATCGCCGATGGCGTCGAAGGTTTTAACCCACTCCTGCTCCGCCTGGGTCTGCCGTTGCTCGGCCTGCCTGCGGCCGGCGATCTGGCGCTTCAATTCCTCGTTGGCGCGGGCCAGATCGGCGGTACGCTCCACCACCATCTCTTCCAGGTGCTGGCGGTAGTTGAGCAATTGCTCCTCCACCTCCTTGCGCCGGGTGATGTCCCGCATGATGACGATGGTACTCCGCCCGTGTTCGTCCTCGATGGGCAGAAAATTCAAAAGCAGCCGGCGCTCGCCCAGAATCACCGGCGTATCCTCCCCCACCTCCTGCGACTGTTCGCCCAGCCGTTTCAGCACGGAATGGACGGCCCGCTTGTACGACCCCTTGAACAGGCCGGCAAAATCGGTGGCCAGCAATCGCTCCTCGGGGGTGGCGGCCAGCAGGACCGCCGCCCGGTTGGCAAAGACAATGCGGCCGGCAGCGGTAAGCTCGATGATTCCCTCCTCGATGTTTCGGAGCACGATCTCGAAGTGGCGCTTCGAGGTAAGCAGTTCCCGCGTGATCTCACGCCGATAGATGTCACCGAGGCCGAGGATGGTCCGCGACACCTCCTGGTAGTGGCCGCTCGTCCGCTTCGCCAGCACATGGCGGATGTGTTCCTTGACCCTGGCAAATGGCCCCTTGGCGATACAGGCGTCGGCGCCAAAACTGGCGAAATCCACCTCTTCCTCGGCCGCGACGCCGGAGAGGACAATAATGAACACCTCGCGGAAGGCCGGCATACTGCGCACCACCCGGCACAACTGGTCGCCGCTGATGCGGGGCATGATCAGATCGACGAACATGATCTGCGGGACGAAGCGTTCGAGCACCTCCAGCGCCTCAAGGCTGTCGGCCGCGGTTTCCACCATATAGCCTTCCTTTTCCAGGAAGTCCTGCATCAGCCGCAGGATCACCGGCTGGTTATCGACCACCAGCACCTTTTTCCCGTTTGCCTGTGCCGTTTTTCTCCTGGCCACCGCCTTCTCCTCCCGTGCAGCAGGATGCTAAAAAGTTCCTAAACCGCTCGCCTCCTGAACCCTGGCCCGCCATCGCTTGAACATCAAAGCCTCCTGGTAGGCGGCCTGGGGCAGGGTGTATCGGCCATCACGATTTTCCCAAAGTCGCCGGCAATACCCGGCCACCCCGGCAACAAAGGGCGAACCCGCCGGACCGCTTACCGCCAACGCGGTTTCCAGATTGTAGTCGTCGAGGTTGCGGCGGGTCAGATTCGCTGATCCGCCGATCACCAGCCCCTTGGCCCGGCCTTCGACAAAGACCAGCTTGGGATGGAACTGCTCACCATGGGTATCGTACCATCGCACGGCAATGGTGCCGCCGGAGCGCTGGCGCAGCCACTCCGCCACCTGACGGTTGGGGATGCCGTTCTTGACCCGGCCAAAGGCATCCTTGTTCGGATCGAGGATGAGACGCACCGTGGCCCCACGCGAAGCCGCATCAACGAGTGCTCTACAGACCTCCCGCTCGGCCAGGTAGAACATGGCCAGCCAGACCGTCTCGCCTTCACCGGCCGCCCCGATCGCCTCCACCACCCGTTGCTTGATGGCGCTCTCGGTCAGGAGCTGCACGGTGTAGGGGCCAGCGTCCGTCCGGGCGGCCACCGCTGGCTTGGTGAAGGGTGCACCGGAAAAATCCGCCACCGCCGCTTCGCTGGCCAAAAGGTCGTTCTGGATCGCGCCGCGCACCACCAGCGCGATGTTGGAATGGTAGCCGCTGGCGTCATGGGGATTGGCCGAGGTGACCAGGGCCAGTTGGTCGGTAATCAGCACCTTGCGGTGGTTGGCCTTAAAGTTGAGCAGTGTGAGCCAGGACCGCAACGTGACCGGCGACCCGTTGGCGCTGAACGGGTTGGGCAGCCAGCCTTGGCCGTTGGTGCCGAACCCCTGGATCACGGGCCGCCAGAAGCCGGAATAGAGCGGGTTGGAATCCCGCAGGCGGGTGAGATCGGTGGTAATCACGGCAATGCCGCCGGCGCGCAGCCGGTCCAGCGCTGCGGCTGGATAAGAGCCGTAGCCGGTGTTGATGGGGTCGGTGATAACGGTGATCGTCATCTGCGGTGCCCGCTGCTTCTTGCGGAGAAGCGCATCGGCCAAGGTATCGGCCAGCAGCGGGCCGGCAAGACCTTCCCCCTGCAGGCCGTTGAAGAGAAACATGTCGAGCACGACAAAGCGTTCCGCCGCGGCGATCTCAGCCAGCAGCCGATCAAAAATCCGCTGCTCGCGCACCACAACGCCATCGCGGACAAAGGTGAGATCGTAAAGGAATTCCGCCTCCGGCACCTGGTGCTTTGGCCCGGTTATAGCCAGGCCGGCGGGCAAGGGCTTATAGAGGCCATAGGCCATGCCGCCGAGCCAGATGAAGAACACGCCACAGAGAAAGAGTTTCATGAGCATCCGTCAGTGCGGCGTCGTCCCGCCTCGGTCGGCGGAGCATCCGGCCCGCGGCTTGCCCCGGCAAGCGGGGAATAAAGAACGTGATCGGCTGCCGGCAAGGCCTGCCGGCAGCCATCACCCTGGCAGAGGAGCGGGACAGCGGCACCCGGCTCGATCGGCACCGCTGTTCCCTGCTTTCGCCCTCATTACAGCATAGCGGGCAAAAGCTTGTCAATGGAAAGTGGCCGCCCTGGGCATTCAGAGGCCGAACCGCCTTGCATCTGCACCGTTCTCGAACGCTCACGGATTTAGGCGGAAGCCAGCAAAAAACAACGCGCCAGGGATAACGAAAATCAGGGAGATGATCCGGTCGGCGGTCATGATCGCATTCCCTAAGCGGAAAGAAAGAGGCAAGTATACCCGGCGTTTTTTCTCATTATAGATGGTCGAATCGCTTTTGTTGCAATATATCTTGCGACTCCCTACAATGGAGGCATGAGCAACGAGAGCCCGAAGCCCCTGGTGGTCGCCATCCACGGCAGCCCCCGCCGGCACGGCAACACCAGCACCCTGCTCGGTGAAGCGGTGCGCGGCGCCACCGAAAGCGGCTGCCAGGTGAGCGAGTTTCATCTGCGCGACCTGAAACTCTCTCCCTGTCTCGAAATCTACGGCTGCAAGAAGGATGGCCGCTGCGTTATCAAGGACGATTTCCAGCAGATTTACGACCAGATCGACCTGGCCCAGGGCATCATCCTCGCCTCGCCAATCTTTTTCTACGCCGTAAGCGCCCAAACCAAGATCCTGATGGACCGCTGCCAGGCCTTCTGGGTCCGCAGGCACTGGCTGGAAGGGCGCCCCTACGGAGACACCACCTGGAAGCGGCGGGGGCTTTTCATTGCCGCGGCCGCCAGCCAAGGACAAAAACTCTTTGATGGTGCCCTGCTTTCCGTACGGTATTTTTTCCAGGCTCTGGACACGGAACTGACCGACACCCTTCTCTGTCGCGGGCTCGATCAAGCGGACGAGGCGCGGCACCGGCCGGATCAGCTGGCTGCTGCCTACCGCAAGGGCAAAGAGCTGGCCACCCTCATTACCGCCCAACCAGGCGCTTGAGCACGATCATGCCGGATATCCCCTTCCGCATCAGCTATACCTTCACCCTGGCAGACGACTCCCGCGAGCGATTCGACCTGGGGCTGGACCCCGTCACCCTCACGTTGCGCGACGCGGAGTTGCCGGCCTCGCCGCCGGCATGGACCGCCCTTTCTTTCCACCAGTGTGCACATTGCCCCTATACCGAGGCGGAACAACCCTTCTGTCCGGCGGCCGCCAACCTTATTCCCCTGCTGCAACGCCTCGACCATCTCGCCTCCTATGAGCAGATGACCATCGAGGTCGTCACCGTGGAACGGTGTGTCAGCCAAAAAACCACGGCGCAACGGGCGATTGGCTCGCTGATGGGACTCCTGATCGCGGCCAGCCATTGCCCCCACACCCATTTCTTCAAACCCATGGCCCGGTTCCATCTGCCGTTGGCCTCGGAGGACGAAACCATCTACCGGGCCACCGCGAATTTCATGCTGGCGCAATACCTCTGCAAGGGCGATAAATCGGGCCCGGATTTCACCCTTGAGGGCCTGAACGCCATCTACAGCAACATGCAGGTTGTCAACCGCGCCATGGCCGCACGACTGCGGGCCACAGCCCAGACCGACTCCTCCGTCAACGCCATCATCCTGCTCGATATGTACGCCAAGACCATGCCCTATGTGATACGGCGGGACCTGGAGGAACTCCGGCTGCTTTTTATGCCATACCTGGAAACGGCTTCCGCCAGAGAGGACGTCCGGACGAGCAACCGGTGAGAGAGGTAATCGCCCCGAACAGGGTGATTGTGATTACGCCGGCAACGGTGCCAAGCAGGCGCCCACGCACTGCTGTCGCCCCTTTGGTGGGGCGACGAGAAACATCACGCCGCTTCCGTCTAGAATGAGCGGCCGCCGGGCAATGCCTGAAGGCGGGAGGCAGCAGATCGCCCCAGCCGGCCTTTGGGGTCAGCCGCCGCCACCTGCTTATACAAGATGACCGCCTGCCGGCGATCCCCCCCGTGTTCATGGGCTTCGGCCAGGAAATAGGCGCCCTCCAGGGTGGGCATCAGGTCCATGCTGCGCGTCAGTTCGCGGATCGCACCGCCCCATTCCTTCTCCTGCACCAGCACATAGCCCAACCCCAGCCGCGACGCGAAATAATTACCATCGAGCGTCACCGCCTTTGCCAGATACGGCTTCGCCTCTGCTAATTTTTCCTGGCGCAGCAGGGCATGACCCAAGGCGGAATGGAGCAAGGCCTGATCCGGCGCGGCCTGCACGGCCTGACGATACAGCTCGGTTGCCCGACCAGGATTCTTGCGCTGCTCCTCCTGGCGAGCCTGGTCGTATAAGGCATAGGCCTTGGCACTCTTGCGCAGCCCTGCCGTGGCGGCACGGAACGGCGCCGGCGCCATGCCGTAGGCCGAATCATGCAGCGTAGCAGGATAACGGCTCTGGATGTATGCCTGGTTGGCGACCATCCGCTCCCGGGAAAAGGGATGCGTACGGAAGAGACCGGCAAGCCAGGCGGGATCATGCTCGCCGCTCTGCTTCAGCAGAAACTCCTGGAGCTGCACCGAACCAAACGGGCTGTAGCCGGCGCGCACCATATAATCGATGCCCAGGCGGTCCGATTCGCTTTCCTGCTCGCGACTGTATGAATTGTCGATCAGGGTGGCGGCCAGTTGCCCACCCTGGCGGGCAATGGCGCTGTAGCCCCCCGTCGCCTCACCGAGGATGATTACGCCGAGATTGAGCAGCATCCCCCGTTGAATCCCTTGCGCGGCGTGGCGCGCTGTGACATGGCCGATCTCGTGGCCCAACACCGCAGCAAGCTGCGCCTCGTTTTCCATGCCCACCAGCAGCCCGCGGGTGATGGCAATGGCACCGCCCGGCACGGCAAAGGCGTTGGGCGTGGAATCATTCAACACCACAAAACGGTAAGGCAATTGCGGCCGATGGCTTACTGCCGCCAGCTTTTTCCCGACCTTGCCGACATAGGCCTGGAGCGCCGGATCGTTGACCTCCCCCTGCATCTGTTGGATCGCGCTGGGGAAGGCCTTTTTACCGATGCTGATCTCTTCCCCCTCGCTCATCTCGTAAAAAGCCAGCTCGGAGCGACCGGTAACCGGATTGATCGCACAGCCGGTCATGGTAACGGCCGCGACCAGCGATAACACCAGGAGCATTTTCTTGGGCAGCATGGGCACCTCCACAGTATCAATATTTTCATTATACTCCATGCGGAGCATTCCGAAAATACCGGCAAAAAGCCCGCCGGATGGCGGGCTTTGGCATGCTTGCCTGTTACGCCTTATCCTTTGCGGAAATCAAGCCTGCCGCCGGACGCGGCCTTATCCACCACGATGCGGTCGCCTTCGGCAAAGCCGCCGGCCAAAATCCGCATGGCCAGTTCGTCCTGCACGTGGCGCTGGATGGCGCGTTTGAGCGGCCGGGCGCCGAACTGCGGATCGTAGCCCACCTCGATGAGGAATTCCTTGGCCGCCGGGGTGAGTTCGATGGTGTACTTTTGCTCGGCCAGCCGTTGCATCAGCAACTCGGTCTGGATATCGACGATTCTGGCCAGATGCTCGCGGCCCAGGGCATGGAAGATGATGGTCTCGTCGATGCGGTTCAGGAACTCCGGCCGGAACTGGCGATGGAGCAGTTCGTCGATCTGCTGCTTCATCTCCGCCCGCCGCGCCTCGCCCATCTCCATGATGAGCTGGCTGCCGAGGTTCGAGGTCATGATCAGGATGGTGTTCTTGAAATCCACGGTGCGGCCCTGGCCGTCGGTGAGCCGGCCGTCGTCCAGAATCTGCAACAGCACGTTGAAGACATCCGGGTGCGCCTTTTCGATCTCGTCGAAGAGCACCACCGAATAGGGCCGGCGCCGCACCGCCTCGGTGAGGTAGCCGCCCTCCTCGTAGCCCACGTAGCCGGGAGGGGCGCCGATGAGCCGGGCCACCGAATGCTTTTCCATGAACTCCGACATGTCGAGCCGGATTATCGCCTTTTCGGTGTCGAAGAGGAACCGGGCGAGGCTGCGCGCCAGTTCGGTCTTGCCGACGCCGGTGGGGCCGAGGAAGATAAAGGAGCCCAAGGGGCGGTTCGGGTCCTGGAGGCCGGCCCGGGCCCGGCGCACCGCATTGGCCACCGCGGTGATCGCCTCCTCCTGGCCCACCACCCGGCGGGCCAATTCATCGTCGGCATGGAGCAGCTTGGCCTTCTCGCCCTCCAGCAGGCGGTCCACCGGGATGCCGGTCCACTTAGCCACCACCGCGGCCACGTCCTCCTCGTCCACCTCTTCCTTGAGCATCCGGCCGTCCTGCTGGATCGTGGCCAGCCGCGCGGTTTCGGCAACAAGCTGCTTGTCGAGCTCGACGATGGTGCCGTAGCGGATCGCGCTCACCTTGCCGAGATCGCCCTGGCGCTCGGCCCGCTGCTCCTCGACCCGCGCCTCGTCGATCCGCGACTTGATGGTGCGGATCTGCTGGATGACCTCCTTTTCCAGGTTCCAGTGGCCCTTCATGCCGGCGAGAGTCTCGTTGAGGTTCGCCAGTTCCGCCTCAATCTTGGCGAGCCGCTCTTTCGAGGCCTTGTCCGACTCCTTCTTGAGCGCCTCGCGCTCGATTTCCAGCATGATCTTCCTGCGCTCGATCTCGTCGATCTCGGTGGGCATGGAGTCGATCTCGATGCGCAGCCGAGAGGCGGCCTCGTCGATCAGGTCGATGGCCTTGTCCGGCAGAAAACGGTCGGTGATGTAGCGGTTGGAGAGCGTCGCCGCCGCCACCGTGGCCGAATCCTTGATCCGCACGCCGTGGTGCACCTCGTATTTTTCCTTGATGCCGCGCAGGATGGCGATGGTGTCCTCAAGCGACGGCTCCTGC
This sequence comes from Deltaproteobacteria bacterium, assembly GCA_021802775.1. Classification (GTDB taxonomy): domain Bacteria; phylum Desulfobacterota; class Desulfobulbia; order Desulfobulbales; family Desulfurivibrionaceae; genus JAJZRJ01. Next base: position 22,593 of record JAJZRJ010000011.1, on the reverse strand, counting down.
ACCAGCACCTGCTGGAAGCGGCGTTCCAGGGCCGGGTCCTTTTCGATGTACTTGCGGTATTCGTTGAGGGTGGTGGCGCCGACGCAGTGCAGCTCGCCGCGGGCCAGGGCGGGTTTCAGCATGTTGGAGGCGTCCATGGCCCCCTCGGCCGCGCCGGCCCCCACCAGGGTGTGGATCTCGTCGATGAAGAGAATGATCTCGCCGCTGCGCTTCTCGATCTCCTTGAGCACCGCCTTCAAGCGGTCCTCGAACTCGCCGCGGTACTTGGCGCCGGCCACCAGGGCGCCCATGTCCAGGGCCACCACCTGCTTGTTGCGCAGGGTGTCGGGCACGTCGCCGTTGACGATGCGCTGGGCCAGCCCCTCGACAATGGCGGTCTTGCCCACGCCGGGCTCGCCGATGAGCACCGGGTTGTTCTTGGTGCGGCGGGAGAGCACCTGCACCACCCGGCGCACCTCGTCGTCCCGGCCGATCACCGGATCGAGCTTGCCCTGCCGCGCCACGTCGGTGAGATTGCGGGCGTACTTTTCCAGGGCCTGGTACTTGGCCTCCGGGTTCTGGTCGGTCACCCGCTGGCTGCCGCGCACGGCAACGAGGGCCTTGAGCAGGGCCTCGCGGGTGAGCCCCTTGGCAATGAGCGCCTTGGTGGCCGCAGAGTCGCGGTCATCAAGCGCCGAGAGCAGCAGATGCTCCTGGCTCACGAATTCGTCCTGCATCTCGCCGGCCACCTTGAAGGCCCGGTCGAGCAGGCGGCGGAAGGCGGCGGAGGCATAAACCTGGCCGGCACCGGGTCCGCTCACCTTGGGGAGCCGGTTGATGAGCGCCCCCATCTCCGCCGCCAGCAGCTCGCGATTCAGCCCCAGCTTCTGCAGGGTGGGGGCGATAACGCCTTCCCGCTCATCGAAGAGCACCTTGAGCAGATGCTCGGGCTGCAACTCCTGGTGGCCGTGCTGGTCCGCCAGGCTCTGGGCCGCCTGCAAGGCCTCCTGCGATTTCATGGTGAACTTGTCGAATTGCATTCAAGAACCTCCTCTACTTTCCTATCCGTGCCCGTTCCGGGCGATGCCGTGCGTCTCGATGCGGCCTCAAAAACGGCCCCGATCAGGGTCCTCCGCCGCCATGGGACAAACAGTAAGAGCAGCCCGCCACCCTGTCAAGCCGGCCCGGAAGACACGGCAATGGCCAGGCCGCCCAGGCCCCAGGCCGGCCAGCGCCACCTGTCGGAGATTTGACATATTACCGGGCGCAGATGGTGAACGCCCTGAAACGGCGCCACCTGCCCAAGGAGCGGCTTCAGCCGCGAAAAGGCGCCAGAGCTGAACGGTGATGGCCAAAAGGTCGCGGGTGAACCCGCTCCTGCGCGGCGAAACGGCACGTTGACGAAAAAAAGGGGACGGGGAAAAAAACCGGGCCATGCTTGGGGGAGCATGACCCGGGTTCAACGGGAAACAACGGAGACAGCGTTCGCCGTCAGGGGGCCGGAAGGAAAATCAATCGGTGGCGATGCAGACCCGGCAACGGCCGGCGGCCTTGGCCTCGTACAACACCTCATCCGCCTTAAACAGCCAGGCGGTCAGGCTCATCTTCGGCTGCCACTGCACCAGCCCGATACTGATGCCCAGGCGACCGCTCTTGCTATTGCCGAGGCCAAGGCCATCCACTGCCAGGCACAGCCGTTCGGCCAGTATCTTGGCGGCAAGCAGGTCGGTATCGGGCAGCACCAGCACGAACTCATCGCCGCCCATGCGCACCAGCAGGTCACTGGTGCGGATCAGGGCAGTCAGCAGCCGCGCCACCTTGCGGAGCGCCTTGTCACCCTCGGCATGGCCGAAGGTATCATTAATCTGTTTGAACCGGTCGAGGTCCATACTGGCCAGGGTAAGGGGATGGCCATGGCGCCGGGCGCTTTCCATCATGGAGCCGATGCGGTTCTCGAAAACCCGGCGGTTCTCGAGACCGGTCAGCACGTCACGGCTGGCCTGTTCGTACAGGTCCTCATAATCCAAGGCACGCGGCAAGGGCTCTGCCAGAATCTCCATGGCCTTGCCGAGCAACTCCACCTCATCGGCGTCCAGGGCCGTGGCCCGGCGCAGCACAAGAATCTGGCCGATGTCGCCGTTGCCCTTCAATTGCCAGCGGAAACCGTGGAACTCCCCCTGCCACTGGCACTCCTCGCCGGTGGCCGCGGCAGGCTCTTCAAGCAACTCGGCGGCCACATGCATCACCTTGCGTCGCTCCGGCCCATGGCAGGAGCAGAGCATATGTTCGCGGGTGCGGCAGGCATTACGGTAAGCGATGAGGTCATGATCCACCAGCGGCATGAGCCAGACGGAGAAGGCCTCGATCATGCTCTGGAGATCAGTGGCGCCGGCCAGCCGGGCATGGAGCCGATTGGCCAGGGCGAGCCACTCCGTCTGCTTGCGGTAGTGGTCCAGCTGCGCCAACAGGTGGACCATACTGTTGACGGCGGGATGATGCTCTTCGGCGCTCGACATGGCAGCGTTCCTGGTAAATACTAAATACTCTCAACGTCCGGGTGCATTCACTGTTACTCGCTAATTGAATGCCATTTCCGTGCCACCTGCCCAAAAAATTGTATAAAAAGGCAAACCGCTGCCCTGGCCTCCTGCTCCGGCCGCGCGCCATCACCTTGATTTCACAGAAGAAAAAACCAGATGACGAAGCAGCCCTTGCAAAGGCCCGGGAAAGGTCGCACAATGGCGATCAGTAAAGGGATGGCAATTTTTTCCGCCGCATTCCTGTGCCACCTGTCAAAATTCCAACAATCGCTACCCGACTGCGCCATGCCCCAAAAACCTCGCCAGATCATCCATCTCGATATGGATGCCTTCTATGCCTCGGTGGAAATGCTCGACCAGCCGGAGTTGCGCGGCAAGCCGGTGATCGTGGGTGGGCCATCCCACCGCGGGGTGGTCTCCGCCGCCTCCTACGAGGCGCGCACATACGGGGTCCACTCGGCCATGCCCATCGTGGCGGCCCGCAAGCTCTGCCCGCTTGGCGTCTTCCTGCCGGTCCGCATGGCGCGCTACCGCGAGGTCTCGGAGCAGATCATGGCGATCTTCCACCGCTTCACGCCGTTGGTGGAACCCCTCTCGCTCGACGAGGCCTTCCTCGACGTCACCGCCAGCATCATGCTGCTCGGCAGCGGCGAGACCATTGCCCGAGAAATCAAGCGGCTGGTGCGGGAGGAGACCGGGCTTACCGTTTCCGCCGGCGTGGCTTCGTCGAAGCTGGTGGCCAAGATCGCCTCGGACCTCAAGAAGCCCGACGGCCTCATCGTGGTCCCCCCTGGCGAAGAGCGCGAGTTCCTGGCGCCCTTGCCCATTGGCCGCCTCTGGGGCGTGGGCAGCACCACGGCCAAGGCCATGACCCTGATGGGGATACGCACCATCGGCAACCTGGCCCGCTTGCCGTTGCCGCTGCTCACTGCTAAATTCGGCGCCAGCCACGGCGAGCATCTGCGCTTGGTGGCGCAAGGGATCGATGAACGGGAGGTGGAACCGGAGCAGGAGGCCAAGTCCATCGGCAACGAGGAGACCTTCGAGAAAGACCTGCGGGGGCGGCAGGTCATCGAGCGGGAACTGCTGGCCCTCTCCACCAGGGTAGCCCGCCGGCTCCGACGCCATGGCGTCTGCGGCCGCACCATCACCCTCAAGGTAAAGTACCACGACTTCAAGCAGATCACCCGCAGCGTAACTCTGCCGGTTGCCACCTGCGACGAGGGGGAACTCTACGGGACGGTCAAGACGCTGCTCGTGAAAACCGAGGCGGGCCGAGTGCCGGTGCGCCTGCTGGGCGTCTCGGTTTCCGGGTTGGCCGCGGGCGAGAGAGAAGGACAGCTTAGCCTCTTTGCGGCCGCGCAAAAGAAAAGCGGCAAACAACAGGGGCTGCATGCCGCGGTGGACCGCATCACCGGCAAGTACGGCCAGCAGGCCATCAAACCGGCAACGTTACTGGAGGGGGAGGAATAAGAATCCTGAATCCGTGAGCGTTCGAGAACGGTGCAGAGGCAAGGCGGCGACGATGTTGATGATACACCTGGTATATCAACGAGTCGCCAACGCGGCAGATGCGCCGTTATCGGTCGCCCCGCCGGGCGGCGGGGTGAACCCGGACAAAGCGGTGGCCTTGACATTGAACAGCGGCAACAGCCGGATATCACCTAATCAAGCGCGAAGCCGTCACGGATTCAGGAGAAAGTACGAATGAGCCCTGTATTGTGCAGGTGCAGGCGGTGGCGGAGGGATGCTCAACAATCAACTGGTGAGCATGCCGCCGACCCAGGCGTGCCGGGGGCACGGCACCTGCCACGGTTGAGCTTATTTCGGTGCCGGAGGGGGAGGGGGCGGCATAACGCTGGCTGTGCCCTCATCCTCAATAATGAGCGCCGCGCCCTCGGACAGGGCGGTAGCCACCTTGCGGCGGGCCGAGGCGAGCAGCCGCTGCACGGTGCCGCGGGAAACCCCCATCCGTTCGCCCGCTTCCTCCTGGATTAACCCTTCCATATCGCAGAGCCGGAGGGCCTCCAGTTCGTCGCGCGGGAGCACGATGCGCGTGAGATCCGCCAGGGGGGTGCCGGTCGGCTTGAAGGCGTGGCCGCAGAAATGCCCTTGGCAGAGTCGTTGTTTCTTTGGACGTGGCACGGTTGCTCGCTGGGTTAGTTGGGGGCCGTGGGGTTTATCTTTATTATATATCATATCCTGCAAAGGGGCGGCCGTAAATTGCGGAAACAAGAAGTTTGCAAACACCTATCGGGGGGGCAGTCAAAATGGTGTTGGGGGAAAGGCCGCAATCGCTTACCAGGACCGGGAAAAAGCCATTGGTCGGGGTCGCGGTTTTTGTCTTGTTTTTTGTTGACAAAGGGGGGGATGGCCGTATATTGTCCGCGAATCTGAATTTCCATCCAGAAAAATCGATTTGTTTCCTCACTCTGCGGCATTCCGGCTGGGTTAGTGGGAGCAATTATCGCGTCCAGCAGGGATTTCTGCGGCGTGAAAGAGGGTATTTTCAAATAACTTTTTCAAGGAGGATTTGACGATGTCGAAGCACGATACGCCAATGATGGACGATCTTGAGAAGGGTCCATGGCCGAGCTTTGTCTCCGACCTGAAGCGGCAGGCTGCAAAGAGCCCGCAGTGTTGGGACATCCTGGGTCAGATGGAGCAGTCCTTCAAGGACAGAATCACCCACTGGAAGCACGGCGGTATCGTCGGCGTCTTCGGTTACGGCGGCGGTATCGTTGGCCGTTACTCCGATATGCCGGACAAGTTCCCCGGCGTGGCCCATTTTCACACCGTTCGTCTGAACCAGCCGTCCAGCAAGTTCTACCGCACCGACCTCCTCCGCAAGCTGTGCGACCTGTGGGAGAAGCGCGGTTCCGGTATGACCAACTTCCACGGCTCCACCGGCGACCTCGTGCTGCTCGGCACCCGGACCGAGGAACTGGAGCCCCTGTTCTACGAGTTGACCCATGAGCTGAACTGGGACCTCGGCGGTTCCGGCTCCAACCTGCGGACCCCGGCGAACTGCATCGGCAAGTCCCGCTGCGAGTGGGCCTGCTACGACACCGACGCCGCCTGCTACGCCATGACCATGAAGTACCAGGACGAGATCCATCGTCCGGCCTTCCCCTACAAGTTCAAGTTCAAGTTCTCCGGCTGCGCCAACGACTGCGTGGCGGCCCTCGCCCGTTCCGACCTGGCAGTCATCGGCACCTGGCGCGATGCCATCCGCATCAACCAGGCCGAGGTGAAGAACTACCTCAACGGCACCAACAAGCCGAACGGCGGCGGTATCCTGAAGGGCGGCAAGTTCGACATCCAGAAGGAAGTGATCGCCCTCTGCCCCACCGGTTGCATGTGGATGGAAGGCGACACCCTCAAGATCGACGACGCCGAGTGCACCCGCTGCATGCACTGCCTCAACGTCATGCCCAAGGCCCTGCGCCCCGGCACCGAGCAGGGCGCCACCGTCATGATGGGCGCCAAGGCCCCGATCCTCGACGGTGCCCAGCTCGGCACCATGATCTACCCCTTCATCAAGATGGACGCCGAGAACGAGTTCGAGGAGCTGGTCGAGGTGATCGAGAAGGTATGGGATTGGTGGATGGAGAACGGCAAGAACCGTGAGCGTCTTGGTGAGACCATGCAGCGCGTCGGTCTGCCGACCTTCCTCCGTGTCATCGATGTCGAGCCGATTCCCCAGCACGTCAAGGAACCCCGTTCCAACCCCTACGTCTTCTGGCGTGAGGAAGAGGTCGAGGGCGGCTGGGAGCGCGACGTGCAGGAATTCCGCAAGCGCAACGCGATGTAATCCGGGAACGCACTGATAAGTCACCAAGGTTCATTATATATAAGGAGGTTAGTAATGGCTTACGATCCGCAAAATCCGATGAAGGACAGGATTACCGATATTGGTCCGCCACACTATGAGACCATGATGCCGAAAGTCATCAACGAGAATCGTGGCAAGTGGCTCTATCACGAGATCACCGCTCCCGGCGTGCTGAAGCACGTGAGCGAGACCGGTGCCGAGTGCCATACCGTGCGCGTCGGTTCCGCCCGTCTGCTCTCCGTGGAGTTCCTCCGCGAGGTATGTGACATCGCCGACAAGCACTGCGACGGTCACGTCCGCTGGACCACCCGGAACAACATCGAGTTCATCGTGGACGCCGAGTCCAAGGTAAAGGCCCTGCTGGACGACCTGAAGGGCCGCGGCAACCGCTTCCCGATTGGCGGCACCGGCGCCTCGGTTTCCAACGTGGTGCACACCCAGGGCTGGATCCACTGCCATACCCCGGCAACCGACGCCTCCGGCGTGGTCAAGGCGGTCATGGACGCCCTGTTCGATCATTTCACCAGCATGGACCTGCCGGCCAAGTGCAAGGTTGCGCTGGCCTGCTGTCTGAACATGTGCGGGGCGGTGCACTGCTCCGACATCGCCATCCTCGGCGTTCACCGCAAGCCGCCGATGGTCGATCACGAGGCCATCACCGGCGTCTGCGAGTTGCCGCTGGCTATTTCCGCATGTCCGCTGGGCGCGGTCAAGCCGCATACCGTGAAGAATGCCGCTGGCGAGGATGTCAAATCCGTGAAGGTCAACGCCGAGCGCTGCATGTTCTGCGGCAACTGCTACACCATGTGCCCGGCAATGCCGCTGGCCGATCCGGAGGGTGACGGTATCGCCATCCTGGTGGGCGGCAAGGTCTCCAACAGCCGCAAGGGTCCGGCCTTCTCCAAGCTGGTCATTCCCTTCCTGCCGAACAACACCCCGCGCTGGCCCGAGGTTGTGGACGCAGTGAAGAACATCCTCGAGGTTTGGGCCAAGAACGCCAACAAGTACGAGCGCGTTGGCGAGTGGGCCGAGCGGATCGGCTGGGAGAAGTTCTTCGAGCTGTGCAACATCCCGTTCACCGACAAGAGCATCGATGATTACCGTCTGGCTTACGATACCTGGCGGACTACCACTCAGTTCAAGTTCACCAGCCATATCAAGTAACAACAACCTGATAAAAGGAGTTTCGTTATGGCCATGAGCAAGGAAGAACTGAAGGCGGCGATCCTGGACAAGGCGCTGAAATCCCCGAAGCCCCAGTTGTACGTAAAGGATTTCTATGCCTGCGATCCGGAGGCCAAGCCGCGTGACGTGAAGAACGCGGCCAATGATCTGGTGAAGGAAGGCAAGATGACCTTCTGGTCTTCCGGCAGCACCACGATGTACGCTGCCAAGGGTCGCGCCAAGGACGAAGAGAGCCGCGGGACCTGATTCAGCCGTTGTTTTCTATGCATGTAAAAAGGGGCGGAAGGTAAAACCTTCCGCCCCTTTTTGTCGCGCGGTTGCAGGCGCGGGGAAAAACGGCCGGCCAACGCCGGGCAGCTCCGGTCAGATGGAGCCTTCCTCCACCGCCTTGGCCTTCTGGAGCAGGGCCTCGGCGTGGCGGCTGTGCTTGAACCCCTGGTGGATGTTCGCCGCGGTGCGGTAGGCGTCGGCCGCCTTGTCCCGCTCACCCATGTCGAGGTACATCTCGGCCATCTCTTCGAAGACCTGCACCGCGCCGCCCGGATTGTTGAAGTCGCGGTAGACTTCGAGGAGGTCGGCATAGACGGCCATGGCCTCTTCGTACTGCTTGAGGCCGCGGTGGGTGCGGGCCAGCTTGCGCTTGACATAGGTCATGCTCAGTTCGTCGCCGGGCTGGGCGCAGATGGCAAAGGCCCGGTTGAAGTGGTTCAGTGCCTGGGCAAAGTCGGCCCGTTCGAGGCAGATATCCCCCAGCCGGTCCGAGGCGTTGGCCACCCCCTTGTCGTTCTTTTCCTCCTCGAATCCCCGCAGGGCGTTGTGGAAGGCATTGGCCGCCCGGGCGATCTCCTTTTCCTTGAGAAAACGCAGCCCCTCCTCCAGATCGAGCTGGGCCTGGGTCTTTACCGCGGGTTCCTTGTTCTCGCTCGGTTCGTTCATGCTGTTGCTCCTTCGCTGCGGATAGAGTCAAGGGCCTGCCGGCAGAGCGCGGCAATGGTGGTCGCGTGCGGCCGGCCGTTTTCATAAATGGTGACCGGGGTCTCCAGTCCTGCCAGGGCCTCGATCCGCTGGCCGGCCTCCGTCGCCCTGATCCGCCCCATGAGCCGGATGGCCAACGCCTTGGTGATGGGGTCCGGGGTGTCGAGGTAGGAAAAGAGCTGGTAGAAGGGGGTGTTGCGGATGAGATCCGGCCGTTGCCCGGCAATGGTGCCCAACGCCCACAGCACCTGATTGCGGGTGGTGGGGTGGTCTAGGTAGCGCAGCAGGTGGCGGGTGAAGGCGCCGAAGAGGTCGGGCCGGCCGGCGATAATGGCGCCGATGGTCTCCACCAGCCCCCAGTGGGTGGCGGCGGAATCGGTGCTGGCCTCGAACAGGCGGTGCAGCAGATCGCTCACCGGTCCGGGCTGACGGGTGGAAAAACGAGCGCAGACCTGGCCGATGAGATGGGCCACCTGCCAGCGTTTGGCCTCGTCCGGGTCGTAGAGCAAGCGTTGCATGAACCAGAGGGTCTTGACGTCGTCGAAGAGCAGATCGAGCAGGTCGCCGAGCTTGCCGGCCTCCACCAGCTGGCGCACCAGCGCCTTGTTGGCCTTGCGCCGCACCCGTTTGGGGTCGCGGTCCGGTTCGATGGCCGGGAGGCCGCCGGCCGAAACCGGGGCAACGGGCGCGGCCTTGCCGGATTGTTTGGCGGCAACGCGCTGGGCGATCTCGGCGATGTCCTTGTGCAGCCGGACAAAGTAGAGCACCCCCCGTACGAACCGGCCGTCGATGTGCTTCTGGTCCATCACCTGATGGGTGATCTCGTCGTAGTTCTCGATGCGGCCGGTGAGGTAATCCTTTTCCGGTTCCAGTTCCCAGGCGAGATCCCAGTCGTCGTTGCAGGCATAGACCAGGGCCTCGACCATGGCGGCGCCGACGTTATGGCCGGTGGGGTCGCTGGTATAGATCGCCCCGCACTGGCAGGTGCCGACATTGAACTCGCCGAGCTTGCGCTGCACCGGCGGCTGCGGCTTGCCGATATTCTGGCCGCAGAAGGGGCACCACGGCGGCATTTTGAGTTCGGGCTTCTTCATGCCAGTTCGTGCCGGATCGCCTCAAGGAATCGCGGATCCACCGGATAGCCCAGGCTCTGGGCCTTTTCCGCGGAAGCCAGCGCCTGCTTGGCCTGTTTCTGGTAAAAGAGGGCCACGGCCAGATTGTTGTGGGCCATGGCGAAATCGGGGTTGAGCTTGATTCCCTCCTTGGCGGCCTTTTCCGCCAGGTCGAATTCGCCGGCCATGATGTGGGCAGTGGCCATGTTGACCCAGGCGGTGAGCATCTTGGGGTCGTGGCGCACGGCCTCCTGGTAGGCGGCGATGGCCTTGTCGGCCTCACCTTGCTGCTGCCGGATCAGGCCGATGTTGGCGTGGGCCTGGGCGAGGGTGGGCAGCACGGCGATGGCCTTCTGGTTGACGGCCAGTGCCTCGTCGAGATCGCCCTGTTCAAAATGGAGCGCGCCCAGGTTGATATAGGCCTCGACGCAATGGTCGTCCATCTCCAGGCACCTGGTGAGTTCGCGCAGCGCCTCCCTGGTGCGGCCGGCCTTGCGGTAGACCAGGGCCAGATGGTGATGGGCGATGACGTTGTTGGGCATCTCCGCGCATTTTTTTTCCAGCTCCGTGATGACGCTGGAGAGATCCTTCCGCTGTTTGTTCTGTTCAGTCATGGCGGGTATCCTCGACTCGATGGTGGCGCCCCGGCAACGGGATGCCGGATCGGAAACCGGATGCGATTTTTTTAAAAACGATAGCCCCATACATAAGCACCGGGGCCGCGCTTGGCAAGAGCGGCCCGCAATCCTACCACAAGGGCGTCCGGGCGTCAAAGTCTTTGAAATATGGTGTAAAATAAAATTTTATCATTTGCTAAAAAAGCATGGAAATTTTGTGGCTGGTCGTGTACCTCCCTAGCAGGGCCGGCGCGGTTAAGGCGTTGGTCAGGGATATCCGGAGAGTGACGGCGTGGAACAGCGAGCAGGAAAGGCGAGAGGGCTGGTGGTGGCGGGCATGAGCGGCGGCAGCGGCAAGAGTGTCGTGGCCGTTGGGCTTGCCGCGGCCTTGTCGCGCCAAGGGGTGCGGGTGGCGCCCTTCAAGAAGGGGCCGGATTATATCGATGCCGGCTGGCTGGCCCTGGCCGCCGGCCGCCCCTGCTACAACCTCGACCCGTATCTGATGGCGCCGGAGGCGATGCGTACCTCCTTTGGCCAGCATGCCCTGGCCGCGGACGTGGCGCTGGTGGAGGGCAATCGCGGCCTCTACGACGGCGTGGATGTGGAAGGGCGATGCAGCACCGCCGAGCTGGCCAAGCTGCTCAACCTGCCGGTGCTGCTGGTGGTGGACTGCACCAAGACCACCCGCACCGTGGCGGCCCTGGTGCTGGGCTGCCGGGAGATGGACCGCGCGGTCGCCATTGCCGGCGTGGTGTTGAACCGGGTCGGCAGCCGCCGCCATGAGGCGCTGGTGCGCGAGGCGGTGGAGCGCTATACCGGGATTCCGGTGGTGGGCGCCATTCCCCGCTCACGGCACGACGTCTTCCCGCAGCGCCATCTCGGGGTCACCCCGACCCCGGAGCACGGCGCAGCGGACGCGGCGCTTGCTGCCCTGGCGGAGCGGACCGTGCAATACCTCGATCTGGAGCGGATCAATGCTCTGATGGGCGCGGTGCATCCGGTGGCCAGGCCGGTCGGCGTTCCCTCTGCCCCGGCAGGCGAACCGGTGCGCATCGGCTATCTCAAGGATGCCGCCTTCCAGTTCTACTATACCGAGAATCTGGAGGCCCTGGCTCACGCCGGTGCCGAGCTGATACCGATCAACGCCCTCACCGCCGGGGCCTTGCCGGCAATCGATGGCCTCTACATCGGCGGCGGCTTCCCCGAGACCTCGGCCCGGGAACTGGCGGCCAATGCCGGGTTCCGCGCCGCAGTCAAGGCAGCGGCCGAACAGGGGCTGCCGATCTACGCCGAATGCGGCGGGCTCATCTATCTGGGTGAGCAGTTGACCCTGGAGGGTGTGGAGTATCCTCTGGTCGGCCTCTTTCCCATTCACTTCTCCTTGCAACGCGAGCCCCAGGCCCATGGCTACACGGTGCTGACGGCCGATGGCGACAATCCCTTCTACGCCAGGGGCGAGACCATCAAGGGCCACGAGTTCCGCTACAGCCGGGTGGAGCACTACGGCGGCGACCCGGCCAGGCTGGTCTTCCGCATGGAGCGGGGGGTGGGCTTTATGGAAGGCCGCGACGGCCTGGTCATGAACAACGTGCTGGCGCTCTACACCCACATCCACGCCCTGGGCACCCCGACCTGGGCGCCCGCCCTGGTGGCCAGGGCAAGGGAGTATCGGCCGGGGAAGTGGGGTACTGCCGGGAAGAAAGAGTGAGGTTCAACAGCAGTGGGGGGCTGTCGAGCTACGGCAGTTTCTTGTAAACGTCTTTGCGGTGGCCGACTTTGACCACCAGGATCACCAGCCGGTCGTCGTGGATTTCGTAGATAATGCGGTAATCGCCGGACCTGATCTTGTGGAAGGAGTTCTCCCCCTTCATCTTGGTGATGGCAGGGTCCGGCAGGTGGGTGGCCAGATCGTCGATCCGGTTCCTGATCCGCACCAGATCGCGTTTGGGCAGGTGCTGGAGGCTTTTCAGCACCGCCGGCCTGAACTCGATTGAGAACCCCATCCGTTAGAGTCCCAGTTTCTTCCAAAACGCCTTGGCCGGGATATTGGCACCAGGCTCGGCCAAGGCCTTCCGGGCATCCCGGATGTCCATGGCGTCTTCCAGTTGCCGCAGAAGTTCGAGTTCTTCCATGGAAACCAAGGCGGCGACCTCTTCCCCGCGGCGGGTCAAGATGACCGGCTCACGGCCGTAGGCTACTCTGTTGACGATGTCGGCCAGGTGTTTCCGAGCCTCGACGGTCGAGATGGTGGTAGTCATGATGCACTCCTCAAGATGTTCATAATGTACATAATATACACCAGGGAGGAGGCGAGGGCAATCGCAAAAAGGGGCCAGGCAAAAAGGGGCCAGGGCACGGGAGTACCGGCAGGGGCGGCAGGGAAAGCAGGGCGTCAGTGGCAGGTGGTGGTGCCGAGCACCTTGGCGATGATTTTTGCCTTGGTCTCGTCGTCGAGGTCGGATTTCTCCCAGTGGATGAACTGTTCGGTCACTCTGGTGCAGGCGCCGTTGTCTGCCTTGCACTGCTCGCAAATGCTGGTGGCGGAGTCGCGGTAGATGATGACCTTGCTGGCCGGTTCGCCGTTCTTGTCCACCGCGGCCATCTTGCGGCAGCCGCAGTCCAGGCGGATGACCGCCACGCCCACGGCCCCCGGGCTGCCCTCGATGATGCCGCCGATCATCGCCTCTTCGGACTTCTGCACGGCAAGCTGGGCCGCTGGTGCCTTTTTGGTGTTTTTCCTGATTTTTTGCGCCATCCTCGTGATCCACCCGCTGGAGTGCCGTTTGGGAAAGCGGCATGGTAAATGATCGCCCGCCACGGGTCAACCATATTCCGGCCCGCTGCCTCAGCCAGCCTCGCCTGCCGGGTATTCCGCCTGGGCCGCGGCTTTTTCTGTTGACAAAAAAAAGCCGGTGAATTAGAGGGATGTGGATAACAGTATTCTTCCGGAGACAGTGATCCCGCCGCGGTTTGCTGGCTCGGGCCTATAACAATTTTATGCGAGGGAGGTAGTACCATGTGGCAGATCGATGTGGACAAGGATAAATGTGCGGGTGATGAGGAGTGCGTCAACGCCTGCCCCGCTCAGGTATACGAGATGGTGGACGGCAAGGCCGAAGCGGTCAATGCCGATGAGTGCCTCGGTTGCGAGACCTGCGTTGAGGTTTGCCCCGAGGGCGCCCTCACCGTTACCGAGGTGTAACGTCGCCCCGTTGCGTACGAAGCCGCACGCGACCGACAGGCATATCTCCTTTGCGGGGGATATGCCTTTCTTGTTTGCGCTTCCTGTCGCTGCGCCGTTGCCTTGCGGAGCATGGGCGGGGACGGGATTTTCCAGGATATGACCATCCGGCGACTTGGGTGCCTTAAGCCAGGGGCCTCGGTGGCCACCCACCTTCTCGCCGCGGCCTTGCTGTGGAGCCTGATCGGGATCTATCTCACGGTGCGGGGCGTGCTCCTTTGCGGAGCCGGGCCGTTCTGGCCCATGGCGCTGGCCGTGGCCGCCGGCGCGTGCAAGTCCCGGCTGATTCTGGACCATAGCGCGCGGAAGAATCGCACCCGCATCCTGGCCCGGCAGGATGGGAGCTGCCTTGGCGGCGTCTATTCCTGGCGGATGTGGGGGTTCATCGTGCTGATGATGCTTTTGGGCCGGTTGTTGCGAACCTCTGGCCTGAGCGACTGGGTTGTGGGCATGGTGTATCTCGCGGTGGGCACGGCCCTTTTCTGGTCGAGCCGCCTGCTCTGGCAGCAATGGCTGGCGACCAAGGCGAGTTGAGAGAGGGACATGGCAACGCCTTCCTATAACTGGGTTTCCGTGGATCTCGCTGCCCTGCGCCACAACTTTTCGGCGCTCAAGGCATGGGTGGGGCCTGCGGTACGGGTCATGGCGGTGGTGAAGGCCAATGCCTATGGCCACGGTCTGGTGCCGGCCGCCAAGGCCTTTGCTGCTGCCGGGGCCGAGACCTTTGGCGTGGCCGAGGTGGAAGAGGCGGTGGTCCTGCGCGAGGCCGGTGTACCGGGCGAGATCGTGGTGCTCTTCGGCGCTTCGAATGCAGCAGCGGCCGAAGTGGTCCGCTACGGCCTCAGTCCGGTGGTCTTTGGCACCGAGTCGCTGGCCGAGTTGTCCCGGGCGGCGGTGGCAGCGCAGAAAACCATCGGCGTCCACCTGAAGGTCGATGTGGGCATGGGCCGATTGGGGGTGCTGCCGGCCGCAGCCGCAGCCGTGGCCGCCGCTGTTCAGGCAGCGCCGGGGCTCCGTCTTGCCGGGCTGCTCTCGCATTTTCCCCAGGCGGATCTGGAACAGGGCGATACCCACGATCAGTATCAGGCCTTCGAAAGGGTACGCGACGCGATTGCCGCCCTGGTACCGGAAGCGCCGCTGGCGCATATTGCCAATTCCGCCGGGGTGTTGCGCTTCACCGAGGCCCACGCCACCATGGTCCGGCCAGGAATCAGCCTCTACGGCTACTATCCCTCCGCGGTCAGTGCCCGGCCCGAGGTGGTGCTCAAGCCGGCCATGGGTTTCCATAGCCAGGTGTTGCAGGTGAAGGAGGTACCGGCCGGCTACGGGGTCAGTTACGGCCACCGGTTTGTCACCTCCCGGCCGACCCGGCTCGCCGTCCTGCCGGTGGGCTACGACGATGGCTATCTGCGCAGCCTCACCGGCAAGGCGCAGGTCATCATCCGCGGCCAGCGGGCGCCGGTGGTGGGTACCATCTGCATGAACGCCTGCATGGTCGATGTGACCGGCATTGCCGGGGTGAGTGCTGGCGAGGCGGTAGTGCTCATGGGCGGCAGCGGCCAGGCGGTCATCGATGCCGACGAGATTGCCGGCTGGATGGGAACTATCTCGTATGAGGTGCTCTGTTTGTTTGGCTCGCGCAACCGGCACGTGTATAGTGGAACAGATGAGGCGATACCGGAAAAGGGTATTGGTTGACGGCCATGCGCCGTGCTTTTTGAGGGAATCATGATCAGATCGCGCTTGAAGAAGAGGATTGACCATTGTTTTGCCCAGGGCATCGAGCGGGGCTACTGGACCGCGGCCGCGGCCGGGCTTTATGCCGTGGAGGAGCCGAAGCATGCCGGTCAGGGCGACTACGCCACCAATTTTGCCATGGTGGTGGCGGGCAAGGAGAAGAAAAAGCCCCGCGAGGTGGCGGCGCAGTTCGCCGAACTCCTCGCCGCCCACACCGACCTGCTTGCCAAGGTGGAGGTGGCCGGCCCCGGTTTCGTCAACTGCTTCCTGAAAGAAGGGGTATGGCAGTCGGTGCTGCCGGAGATCTGCGCCGAAGGCGCGGCTTTTGGCCGGAGCGACATCGGCCGGGACCAGAAGGTCCTGGTCGAGTTCGTCAGCGCCAACCCCACCGGCCCGCTTTCCGTGGGGCACGGCCGGCAGGCGGTGCTGGGCGATGCCATTGCCCGGCTGCTCGAGGCCACCGGGCATGCAGTGACCCGGGAATACTACTACAACGATGCCGGCCGCCAGATGCGGGTCCTGGGCGAATCGACCCGGGCGCGCTATCTCGAACTGCTGGGGCTGCCCTTCAATTTTCCCGAAGACGGCTACCAGGGCCAGTATATCCGCGACATCGCCCGGGCGTTGATCGACGAGCAGGGCGACCGCCTGAAGGAGGTGGCCGAGGTCACGCCCTTCAAGGAAAAGGCCGAGCAGGTCATCTTTGCCGACATCAATGGGACGCTTTCCCGGCTGGGTATCCGTTTCGACAACTATTACAACGAGCATTCCCTCTACGAGAACGGCCTGGTGGACGACGTTATCGCCACCCTGCGGGCCAAGGGGCTGGTCTACGACAAGGACGGCGCGGTCTGGTTCAAGACCACCGAGTTCGGCATGGAGCAGGACCGGGTCATTGTCAAGTCCACCGGCGAGCCCACCTACCGGCTGCCGGACATCGCCTACCATCGCGAGAAGTTCCGGCGCGGCTATGACTGGATGGTCAACGTCTTCGGCTCCGACCACATCGCCACCGTGCCGGACGTGCTGGCCGGGGTCACGGCCCTGGGCTACGATCCGGCCAGGGTGACGGTGGTCATCCACCAGTTCGTCACCTTGCTGCGCGACGGCCAGCAGGTGAAGATGTCCACCCGCAAGGCCAACTTCGTGACGGTGGACGAGCTGCTCGACGAGGTCGGCCCTGATGTGGCGCGCTTCTTTTTCCTGATGCGCAAGGCGGACAGCCAGCTGGAGTTCGATCTGGCGCTCGCCACCCAGCAGAGCCAGGAGAACCCGGTGTTCTACGTGCAATACGCCAACGCGCGTCTGGCGAGCATTGCCCGGCAGGCCGAGAGCAAGGGCGTGGTGCGCGGCGAGTTGGCGGAAGCCTTGCTGGCGCGGCTGACCACCGAGGAAGAGCTGGCCCTGCTCAAGGCCATGGCCGCCTTCCCGGCCCTGGTCGAAAGCGCGGCGCTCGGCCTGGAGCCCCACCGCATCGTCTTCTTCCTCCAGGAGCTTGCCGCCCATTTCCACAGCTACTACAATAAGCACCGGGTGATCTCCGAAGACATCGCATTGAGCCGGGCGCGGCTGTGGCTGTGCGAGGCGCTGCGGATCGTCATCCGCAACGGCCTGATCCTCATCGGGGTGTCGGCCCCGGAAACCATGTAGGCAAATCCTTATGACCAATGACGTCAAGAAAATCGCGTTTCGTTTCGAGTTGAGCTGGGGCGGGATGTTCGGCCTCGTCGCGGTCTGCGGCTGCATCTTTTTGTGGCTTTTTTTGCTCGGGGTCTGGGCCGGGCAGACGATTCTGCTGCCGCCCGAGGGCACGCAGTCGATCTCCTTTGCGCGGCTGACCAGCAAGCCGGAAGCCACGAAGAACAGCGATAAGGCCAAGGCAACCGAACCGGCGGCGCAGTCTGCCGGGGCAGCGGCGACGGCCGCTGCCAAGCCCGAGCCGGCGGAGCCGTCATTTTTCTCCTTGCAGGTCGGCGCCTTCCGCGAAATGGAGTCGGCCACCAACGCCAAGGACGAGTGGGAGGCCCGGGGCCACAAGACCTTTATCCAGCCGGCCAGTGAAAACAGCGACGGCCTGATCCGGGTCTTTGTCGGCAAGTTCGAGAAGCTCTCCGAGGCCAACGCTGTGGCTGCCAAGATCGACCAGGAAGAGGGGGTACAGGCCTATGTTGCCCTGCTGCCCGCCTCGAAGATTCATTTGCCGTAAGAAAAGGGACGCGCCATGATCCGTAGCGCCCGTATGGCCGATGTGAAGGCCATCTACAACCTGCTCCATTATTTTGCCGGTAAGGGGTTGCTGCTCGGTCGTTCCTTGAGTTCGCTCTACGACCAGTTGCGGGATTTCAAGGTCTGGGCCGATACCGGGACCCTGGGCGACGAGGCGCCGGTCCTCGGGGTGTGCGCCTTGCACATCTGCTGGGAGAACCTGGCCGAGATTCGCTCCCTGGCCGTTGCCGAGGCCGAGCAGGGCAAGGGGCTGGGCTCGCAACTGGTGCGCGCCTGCCTCGCCGAGGCCGAGAAATTCGGCATCAACCGCGTCTTTACCTTGACCTATCAGCCGGAATTTTTTAAAAAATTAGGGTTCCGGCCCATCGACAAGAACGAGTTGCCCCACAAGGTGTGGAGCGACTGTATCCAATGCCCCAAATTCCCGGACTGCAACGAAGAGGCGCTGGTCTGGGAGCGGGGTGCGTAAAGGAGTACGACACGGATGCTTGGCAAGGTGTTGCATAGCATATTCGGCAGCAAGAACGACCGGGTGTTGAAGGCGCTCCAGCCGATCGTGGCGCGCATCAACGCCTTGGAGCCGGAGATCAAGCGGCTCGACGATACCCAGCTCGCCGCCAAGACGGTGGAGTTCAAGGAGCGCCACGCCCGCGGCGAGAGTCTGGACTCTCTGTTGCCCGAGGCCTTTGCCGTGGCCCGCGAGGCGGCATACCGCGTGCTCGGCATGCGGCCTTTCGACGTGCAATTGATCGGCGGCATCATCCTCCATCAGGGCAAGATCGCCGAGATGAAGACCGGCGAGGGCAAGACCCTGGTGGCCACCTTGCCGGTCTACCTCAATGCCCTCACCGGCCGCGGGGTGCACGTGGTGACGGTGAACGACTACCTCGCCAGCCGCGATGCCGAGTGGATGGGGCAGCTCTACCGTTTCCTGGGGCTGTCCTTTGGCATCATCGTCCACGGGCTCGACGACGCCGAGCGCAAGCAGGCCTATAACGCCGACATCACCTACGGCACCAACAACGAGTTCGGCTTCGACTACCTGCGCGACAACATGAAGTTCGACACCGAGAGCTTCTGCCAGCGCGAG
Source organism: Deltaproteobacteria bacterium (assembly GCA_021802775.1). Classification (GTDB taxonomy): domain Bacteria; phylum Desulfobacterota; class Desulfobulbia; order Desulfobulbales; family Desulfurivibrionaceae; genus JAJZRJ01. The sequence goes on along the minus strand of JAJZRJ010000011.1, from coordinate 4,056 downwards.
TTCCATTATGCCATCGTCGACGAGGTGGACTCCATCCTCATCGACGAGGCGCGGACCCCGCTCATCATCTCGGGACCGGCGGAGATGTCCACCGACCTTTATGTCAAGGTCAACCGCATCATCTCCAAGTTCCACGCGGAGGAACACTACGTCGTCGACGAAAAGGCCCGCACCGTGGCGTTTACCGAAGAGGGCGTGGCCTTGGGCGAGAAGCTGCTCAATGTCGACAACCTCTACGACCCGCGCAACATCGAGTGGCTGCACCATCTGAACCAGGCGATGAAGGCACACCTCTTGTTCAAGCGCGATGTCGATTACCTGGTGCGCGACGGCCAGGTGATCATTGTCGACGAGTTCACCGGCCGCGCCATGGAGGGCCGTCGTTTCAGCGACGGTCTGCATCAGGCGCTGGAGGCCAAGGAGGGGGTGCAGGTGGAACGGGAGAACCAGACGCTGGCCTCCATCACCTTCCAGAATTACTTCCGCATGTATGCGAAACTGGCGGGCATGACCGGCACCGCCGACACCGAGGCCGCGGAGTTCAAGAAGATCTACAACCTCGACGTCACCGTCATCCCGACCCACAACCCCATGGTCCGCATCGATTACGCGGACGTGATCTACAAGAATATCAATGCCAAGTACCGGGCCATTATCCGTGAGATCAAGGAGCTGCACACCAAGGGCCAGCCGGTGCTGGTCGGGACCATCAGCATCGATGTCTCGGAGAAGATCTCGAACCTGCTGAAAAAGGAGGGGGTCCCGCACGCGGTGCTCAACGCCAAGCACCATGAGAAGGAGGCGCAGATCGTCGCCGAGGCGGGGCAGAAGGGCAAGGTGACCATTGCCACCAACATGGCGGGCCGCGGCACCGACATCAAGCTCGGCGAAGGGGTGGCCGAACTGGGCGGGCTGCACATCCTCGGCACCAGCCGCCACGAGAGCCGCCGCATCGACAATCAACTCCGCGGCCGCTCCGGCCGCCAGGGCGATCCGGGTTCCTCCCGCTTCTACCTTTCGCTGGAGGACGACCTGCTGCGCATCTTCGGCTCGGACCGCATCTCCGGCATCATGGACCGCCTCGGCATGGAGGAGGATGAACCCATCGAGCACGCCATGATCAGCCGGGCCATCGAGAATGCCCAGCGCAAGGTCGAAGGCCACAACTTCGAAATCCGCAAGCACCTGCTCGAATACGACGACGTCATGAACACCCAGCGCGAGGTGATCTATCGCCAGCGGCGGGAGGTCCTGGCGAGCGACGATGTGAGCGGGGTGATCCGCGACATGCTGGCTGATCTGGCCGAAAACGCGGCGCCGGAATTGGCCGAGGCGCGTCTTGCCGTCGATGAGTGGGATTGGCCGGTCATCGAGGAACGCTTCTTCGCGGCGTTCGGGTTCCCGCTGCCGTGGAGCAGCGCCGAGCGCGAGACGATCACCGACGAGAATCTGGCCGAGCGGCTGCTGGCGACGCTTATCGCCTCTTATGAAGAACGGGAGCGGGAGCTTGGCACCGAGAACCTGCGCCATCTCGAACGGGTGATCCTGCTCCAGATGGTGGATACCCACTGGAAAGAGCACCTGCTCAACATGGACCACCTGAAGGAGGGCATCGGCCTGCGCGGCTACGGCCAGAAGAACCCGCTCAACGAATACAAGAAAGAGGGGTTCGCCATGTTCATGGCCATGATCGAGGCGGTGAAGCAGCAGACCGTGAATACCCTCTTCAGGTTGCAATTGGTGGAACCCGAAGAGGTGAGCCAGTTGGAAGAACAGCAGCGCCAGCGCCAGCCGCCCATCCAGTTGCACCACGGAGACGAGGAAGAAGCGGCCGAGCGCAAGCCCCGGACCCGCGAGGGCGAGAAGATCGGCCGCAACGACCCCTGCCCCTGCGGCAGCGGCAAGAAGTACAAGCGCTGCTGCGGCGGGGAGAAATAAGAAAAGGGCGTTCCAGCCTTGCGGGAGCCAGCGCGGCAACGGAAAATGCGGACTCCTCGGTCCGTGGAGGCGATGCGATGGGTACTCGGGAAATTTTGAGTGTTCTGGGGGAGTACAAGCGGCAATCGGCCAAGGCCTATGGTATCGTTGCCTTGGGGGTCTTTGGCTCCACTGCCCGGGATACGGCTTCCGAGGAAAGCGATGTGGATGTGGTTGTCTCCCTGCTGAAACCCGATCTCTTTGCCATGGCCGGGATCAAGGCCGAGCTTGAGGAACGGATACATCGGCCGGTGGACCTTGTGGTGTACCGGGAAAGGATGAATCGTTTTCTGAAGCAGAAAATCGACCAGGAAGCGATCTATGTATGATCGAGCGCTCGTCGTGGAAGTTCTGCGGCAGATCAATGAGGCTGCGGAAAGAATCCTCTCGCGTTTCGCTCCGGTCAAGGAGGCGGCGGACTTTACCGACACGCCGGCGGGCATGGAGAAGATGGATGCCATCTGCATGCTTTTGATCGTGATCGGCGAATCCCTGAAGAATCTCGATAAGATTACGGCCGACACCCTGCTTTCCGGTTATCCCGAGGTCGATTGGAAAAAGGCCAAAGGGATGCGTGACATTCTCACCCACCATTATGCCGACGTCAGTGCCGAGGCAGTATTCAATACCTGTCGGGAAAAGATCGGACCATTGTCCGAGGTGATCAAAAAAATCATTCGGGACATGCAGCCATGATACAGCAGGATTTCACGGTGCAGGGTTTTGTGGGCGGCGCGGTCAAGTCGGGCATCCGCGGCAAGGACCGGCTCGATCTGGCCCTTATTGTCAGCGACAGGCCGGCCACGGCGGCCGGGGTTTTTACCACCAGCCAGGTCAAGGCCGCGCCGGTGGTGCTGGGTCATGAGCGGCTGAAAAAGGGCAAGGCTCAAGCCATTCTGGTCAATTCCGGCATCGCCAACGCCTGCACCGGGGCAGAGGGCATGCGCAACGCCCGGCTCACCTCGGCCATGGCGGCGGACGCCCTCGGTATCGCCGAAGAGCTGGTCCAGGTCTCCTCCACCGGCGTCATCGGCATGCAGCTGGAGATCGAGTGTTTCCGGTTCGGTATGCCGAAGCTGGCGGCGCGGCTCAGTCCGGACGCGCTCGGTGAGGTGGCCCTGGCCATGATGACCACCGATACCGTGCCCAAGACCGCGGTGCGGGAGTTCGTCGTGGGCGGCCGGCCGGTGAAGCTCATCGGCATGGCCAAGGGTGCCGGCATGATCATGCCCAACATGGCCACCATGCTTTGCTACCTCCTCACCGACGCGGCGGTGGAGCAGGGGACCCTGCACGCCATGCTCAAGGCGAGCGTGGCCCAGTCATTCAATATCATCACCGTGGACGGCGACACCAGCACCAACGATACCGTGCTGCTGCTGGCCAACGGCAAGGCCGGTAATCCGTTGATCGATGCGGCCTCCCCCGGGCTGGCGCTCTTCCAGCAGCAGCTTGACGAGATCTGCCGCGACCTGGCCCGGCAGATCGTGCAGGACGGCGAGGGCGCCACCAAACTCGTCACCGTGCGGGTCGAAGGGGCCAAGACCAAGGCCGAGGCCGAACAGGCGGCACGGACCATTGCCAACTCCAACCTGGTCAAGACCGCCTTCTTTGGCGAAGATGCCAACTGGGGCCGGATTATCGCGGCCTTGGGCCGCTCCGGCGTAAAATTCGCGGCCGAGAAGGTTTCCATTGCCTTTGATGACGTAGTGATGGTCGAAAACGGCGTTGGCCGCGGCAGGGAGGTGGAGGCCGCGGCCACCAAGGTGCTCAAGCAGAAGGAGTTTGCCGTCATCGTTGCTCTTCACGATGGCGCGGCCTGCGCCGAGATCTTCACCTGCGATTTTTCCGTGGAATATGTAACCATCAACGCCGATTACCGGACCTGAGCCGAAGGGCCGGCGCTACGCGAGTGCGCTGGCCCTTTCCGTTTTTTCCTCCCCGCTGCCCCCCTCGCTTTAACAGCCCGTTGAAAAACGGGCTGTTGGCGCCACAGGGACGTGGCGCCGAATTTTGCCGGCCCGAAAGGGCCAAGAAATTCGCGAGGTTGGCCAAAGCGCCTTTGGCCAACCGACAGTT
>JAJZRJ010000047.1 GCA_021802775.1 Deltaproteobacteria bacterium | reverse complement strand
GAGAAAGTCTTGAATGACCTTGGCCTCAATGGGCTCATCGGTGTATTTGATTTTCGTGCTCATAAATTGCCTTTCCCTTTCGCCAGTAACCGGCGCCAAATATACGAATCACACTGCCGCGATAGGTAAAGCGGACGGTAAGAATGCCGCCATCGACCTCGCCGAAACAGAAATAGCGTTTTTCGGTTTCACTGTGAGTGAGGTCCTCGGCTATGACACGGCTGGGGTCGGCGAAGGCGTACTGTGCCAGAGAAAACGGTATTCCATGTTTTTCCTGGTTTTCAGCATCCTTGTTTTCGTCCCACTCAAACCGAGTTTTCTTCATTAAATTAACTTAGCAGAGTGGTGCGTGAAATTCCATATAAAAATATGGCAAATTATCTGCGCACCGGCCAACCTCTAACGTCTGAATTAACCGGATGGCGCGGCCTTATCGCGTAGCGTCCGGTGGAATGATGGGTTGGGCAACAGCGTCACGCGCCGATAGTGGAGAACGCCTTTCTCTTCGCGCTCAAACACCATTCCCGCTTCCTCTGCAATGCGGATTGAAGCGATGTTGCCAGTCTTGATTTCCGCACGGATTGATTCTGGTATGCCCTTCGCAAGCCGAGAGACCATCGCCTTCCCAATGCCAGAGCCACGCATCGTTGGGGAGACAGTCCAAGAAAGCTCATATCCAAGGGCTTCGGAATCCACTCGTACTGTTCCAACGGGAACGCCATCCTTTTCTGCTACGTACAGCTTGCGATTTTCATTTGCCAAGATTCGTTTCAGCCACTGAATATGCTCGTCTTTGCTGATAAGGGCAGTGTTGTGGCTGGCTTCACGAGTGGACGGATTGTTTCGCCATTCCAAAAGCACCCCCGCATCGTCAAGCGTAGCCAGCCGAAGCTGTAGCTTGTTGCTGTGCTGTGCTGTGCTGTGCTGTGCTGTTAGTCATTATGGGTACATTCCGAGGTTGTCAAGGATAATTGTCCTGGTGCCTAACAATAGTATTAGCGAGCTTGCTTCTTTTCTCTTTTTTTGCCTGATCCCTAGCTTCCAAGTTGATCTAATATGGTCAGTTTTTGGGTTCTTTTTTTCCTTAAATTGCCACTTTTGCCCCCTGCGGGGGGTATCGAGCATGCTGGATAATCCCGGCTAAAATGAGCAGGGATGTTATCTGTCCACCTGACAGCATGGAGCAATTCAAGATTTTTTCAGGCCGGTTGGTTACGTGTTGAACAGCGCTCCGCCAGGAATGACCTTCTTCAGGCCGCATGCCTACGGACATGTGGCTCTACCTGCGGCCAGGTGGTGCGTTGTGCCAGGCGCAGGTCATAGTCGCTTTGCAGGTCCAGCCAGAGTTCCGGCGAGACGCCGAAATACTTGCCCAAACGCAGGGCCGTATCCGCGGTGATCGACCGCTTGCCGTTCACGATCTCGCTGATCCGATTGGGCGGAACGCTGATCGCCCGCGACAAGGCATTGATGCTGATCCCCAGCGGTTTCATGAATTCTTCGAGCAAAATCTCGCCAGGGGGAATGGGGTCAAGCAGTTTGGTCGCCATGGCTGTACTCCTTAATGATAATCCACAATTTCGACATCATGCACATCGCCGTCCAACCACCGAAAGCAGATTCTCCACTGATCGTTGACGCGAATGCTGTGCTGTCCTTTTCGGCTGCCTTTGAGCGCCTCCAGACGGTTGCCCGGCGGCTGCCGTAAATCCTCCAACGTCCGAGCCCGGTTCAGGTAGAGCAGCTTGCGCCGCGCCGGTCGCTCAATCGAACGGAATCGCGGCACCAACACGTCATGGAACAGCTCTTCCGTCTCGGGGCATTTGAACGACTTGATCATGCACCAATGGTATTACGAACTGCGTAATATGTCAACCATAACAACAATGGGTTCACATACGGTATCCGGCGGCACCAACCGTAGCAAAGCCAACAGGTGACAGCGCCAGCGGTTCGTGATATTCTTTGAACCAGGGAACACGAACCAAGGGAGGCTTTGCCATGCGATTCCCGGTTAGCGCGCTTCTTTTTCTGCTCCTTATCGCCCCTGCCCCGCTCCGGGCTGCCACAATCGAATACGACCTCACCATTGCCGAGCAGTCGATCAACCTCACCGGCCAGCCGGTGGCGGCCATGACCATCAACGGCGCCATCCCCGGCCCGGTGCTGCGCTTCACCGAGGGCGACCTGGCCCGCATCCGGGTCCACAACGCCATGGCGGTGGAGACCTCGATCCACTGGCACGGCATCCTGGTGCCGCCGGGCATGGACGGCGTGCCTTACGTGAGCTTCCCGCCCATCCAGCCCGGCGCCACCTTTACCTACGAGTTCCCCATCCGCCAGAGCGGCACCTACTGGTACCATTCCCACTCCGCTCTCCAGGAGCAAAGCGGGGTCTACGGCGCCATCGTCATCCTCCCGCACGGCAGCAGCCAGCCGGCCGCAGCCGAGCCGGTGATCCTCTTTTCCGACTGGACCGACGAAGACCCCCATGCGGTGCTGCGCACCCTGAAACGCGGCAGCGACTGGTACGCCCTGGCCAAGGGCAGCGGCCAGAGCCTGCTGGGCGCGGCAAAGCTCGGCATGCTGGGCGATTTTTTCACTCGCGAACTCCAGCGCATGCCGCCCATGGATATTGCCGATGTGGCCTACGACCGCTTCCTGGCCAATGGCCAGCCGGAGATCACGCTGCCGGCCGCGCCGGGGCGACCAATGCGGCTGCGCCTGGTGAACGGCTCCTCCACCACCTATTTTCATCTGGAATTTGCCGGCGGGCCGCTGACCATTGTCGCGGCCGACGGCCAGGAGGTGATGCCGCTGACCGAGCAGCGGCTGCTGATGGCGGTGGCCGAGACCTACGACGTGCTGGTGCAGGTGCCGATGGGCGGGGCCTACGAATTCCGGGCCACGGCCCATGACGGCTCGGGCTTTGCCTCGGTCTGGCTCGGCGAAGGACCGCGCCACCCGGCGCCGGAGCTGCCCAAGCCCAATCTCTACCACACCATGGGCCACTTGGGCCTCAAGGAGTTCTTCGCCCTCACCCCGGCCGGGGCCATGGGCATGGATGACGAGGCCGTGGCCGCCGGCCGTTTCGACCAGCCCGGCGCCATGCCCATGCCCGGCATGGGCACCATGCCGGAAATGCCGGGGCATACCGGGATGGAGCACAGCGCACCTGCCGCCGAGCAACCGGACCATGGGGCGATGCACGGGACACCGCCGCCAGCCATGCCTTCCGACCACCAAGGCCACCCCATGCCCGCGCCGACCCCACCGGTCATGGCCCCTGACCATGCCGGCCATGCCATGCCGTCGTCTCCGCTGCCAGCCATGGATCGCAACGCCAAAAAAGGCGCCAGCGATTTCAGCCTGCTCGGCGCCGATGCCGCGGCCGCGCCCGAGCTGGCCATGGACGGCATGGACCCGCGCCGGCCCTGGCCGCCCTATGCCAGACTGCGCGCCACCCATCCCACCGCCTTTGCCCCTGATCGGCCGGTGCGCGAGATCCGCCTCACCCTGGACGGCGACATGGAGCGCTATGTCTGGCAGATGAACAACATCACCCTCGGCCCGGACGACGTCATCCCCATCCGCCAGGGCGAGATCACCCGCTTCATCATGATCAACCGCACCATGATGCACCATCCCATGCACCTGCACGGCCACTTCTTCCGGGTGGTGAACCCACAGGGCGACCACGCGCCGCTCAAGCACACGGTGGACGTGGCGCCCATGGCCACCACGGTCATCGAGTTCGATGCCAATGAAGTCGGCGACTGGCTCTTCCATTGCCACCTGCTCTACCACATGGAGAGCGGCATGGCGCGGGTCGTTCACTACGAGGATTATGCCACCGATCCGGCCTTGCTGGCCGGCCGCGCCAATCTCCATCAGGACACCTGGTTTGCCTGGGGCGAGGCCGCGCTGCTTGGCAACATGACCGAGGGCGCACTCGTTGCGAGCAACCGCGACAACATCGTGACCGCCTCGTGGGAAGCGGGCTGGCAGCAGGTGGACGAGACCGAATGGGAGGCGCTCGCCACGTGGGAACGGCCAATCAACGCCTTTTATTCGGTGTTTGCCGGCGTCAATCTGCTTGGCGAGCGGGATGAAATCGACCACCACCGCGGGGTGGCCGGCGCACGCGCCCTGCTGCCGCTGATGATCGAATCGCGCCTCTGGCTCGATGTGGATGGCGGCGGCCGGATCAGCCTCGAAAAATCCCTGCCCCTCACTCCGCGCCTCCGCCTGACTGGCGAGGCGGCATACGACACCCACGAAAAATGGGAAGGAAGCGTGGGCCTCGCCTGCCGGATCAGCCAACCGCTCGCGCTGACTGGCCGCTGGCACTCGGCCTACCAGTGGGGGATTGGCCTCGAACTGCGATTTTAAGCGCCGCCGGAGAGCTTTCCGCCAGGAGAGGCAGGCGCCATTGCCAAAGAAAACAATAGCGCCTTTGGCAGCCGATCAGAGGGTGCTGTAAAAACGGGAACCCCAGATGATCAGCCAGGAGAGAACCGGCAACCCGAGGCTGCCGATGAGCATTTCCTTGAGGGGGTAGTTGAAATCGAACAATTTCAGGCTGAAGGCGGCGCTGGCCAGCACCAAGAACGGGACCGAGGCCACCGAGCCAAGCAGGCTCCAGAGATTGATCTCCGCCTCGAACCAGAAAACCACCGCGGCAAATGAAACCAGGGCCACCAGGAATTGGCCCAGCCAGAAACAAAATTTATCCAACAGATACATGACCGCATAGATGCCGATGCCACGAAAAAAGAGCGAGACCGCGGGCAGCGCCACAACGCTTAACCCTGCGTAAATCAGCACCGCGGGGCCATGGGCCGCAACCAGTTGCGGCAGGGCATCCGCCGCCAGGGCAAAATCCACCCCGTAGACAAAACGAGCGGTGAGCCACGCAAACGCTATCAGCCCAAGACTATACATCTATCCCCCTCGCCATCAGTTAACGCACTCGACCCGACTTTAACAGTCCGTTGAAAAAACCATCCCTGGCTTTTTCAACTGTCGGTTGGCCAAAGGCGCTTTGGCCAACCTCGCGAATTTCTTGGCCCTTTCGGGCCGGCAAAATTCGGGGCCACGTCCCTGTGGCGCCAACAGCCCGTTTTTCAACGGACTGTTAAAGAAACCCCACGGCGCGGTCGAGTTTGTGCAGAAAGGCAAAGCCCTTGCCCTTCTGGTCGAGCCGGGCGGCTTTGATCACCGCCTCAAACACCGCATCGGTCTGTTCGACTTTGGTCACGATAAGGACAATCTCTTTCTCCGCCTTGATGAAGCGGCCGGAAAAACCAAGCTTCTGCCGCACTCCGGTACCACGACCGAAATAGATGGTAGCACCCTCGGCACCCGCCGAAAGCGCGGCATCCACCACTTTATCCGCCTCGCCGCGCTGCACGATACAGGTGATCAGATTCGGATTGGCCATCTCTCCCATAGATTCCTCCCTCACTTGCGGGACGCTCAGACACAGGACCAAACCACCATGGTTGTCTGCAAACGCTAATAGTATGGGGAATCGCCGAGACCAAAGTCAAGAAGAAAGCATGAGAAATACCTAGGGACGACGACGCTTGACACCAGGTCTGGGGGGAGAAGGGGCGGTTTTTTTGCCCGTTGACCGCCGGGGCGTGGGCATGACCGCTTCGAGCTGCACCCGTTGCGCCGCCCGTTCGTTTGCTTTTTTCGCCACAAAAATGGGCTGCTTCGACTCGTGGTCAAGGCCGCTCACATACATGGCCGTGGCAATGGTGCCCGGGGTGGGAGTGAAATCCTGAAACTGGCGGACCGTCAGCTTGAGCCGAGTGAGATCGCGAGCCAGTTGCCCCATGTGATGAAGGGTGCAACCGGGATGAGAGGCAATAAGGTAGGGGTTCACCGCCACCCGTCGTCCTTGCCGAACGGCCAGTTCGCGCACCATCGCCAGGAATCGTTCCAACACCTCCGGACCAGGCTTGTGCATAAGCCGCAGCACCTCGGGGTCGGTATGCTCGGGTGCGATTTTGAGGCTTCCGGGGGTGTGATGCGCGACAATGGCAGCCAGCAGTTTCGGGGTCCGGAGCAACAGCTCCATGCGCAGGCCGGAGGAGACGAAAAGGTGCCGCACCCCGGGAATGGCCGCTGCCTCAACCAGCAGCTCGCAAAAACGCTCTTCGTTGACGGCGAAATGCCGACATATCTTAGGATAGAGACAGTCATGACGTTTGCAGGGAACCGGACTCCGGCAGGCGGTACCGTACAGATTGGCCGTTGGCCCGCCCAGATCGCTCACCGTGCCGGTGAACGCGGGATCGGCGGCCATCTGCCGCACCTCCTCGAGAATCGATGCCTTGCCGCGGCTGACCACCACCGGCCCCTGATGGCGGGCAATGGCGCAGAAGGAGCAGTTACCGCAGCAGCCGCGGACAATGGTAACCGAGTCGCGGATCATCCGGAAGGCCGGGATATCACCGCTCGCCGGATGCGGCCGGCGGGCAAAAGGCAGGCTGTAAAGCTGGTCGAGTTCCGCGGGAGAAAGCGGCGGCGCCGGGTGATGCTGCGCCACCCAAACTGCCTGCTGCTGTTGCAAAAGCACTTGGGAGCTACCGGAGCGGGCGTGGTGGTCAATGGCGAGTTCCGCCTCCAGGAACCGGGTACCATCCGCGACAACCTCGCCGTACGACGGCAGGGTGAGCGGCGGCTCGGGCCATTCTCGCCCGGCCACTTCCCGCGCGGTCAGCCGCTCGCAGGTGCCGGGGATACCGGCCAGTTCCATGCCTGAGGCGAGGCGCCGGGCAATCTCCAGCACCGCCCGCTCGCCCATGCCGTAGACCAGAAGATCGGCCTTGGCATCGGTCAGCACCGAGGCGCGCAGCTTCTGCTGCTGGTAGTCATAGTGAACAAAACGCCGGAGCGAGGCTTCCAGTCCGCCAAGGATTACCGGCACGCCGGGGCAGGCGGTCCGGGCCAGATTGGCATAGACGATGGTGGCACGGTCCGGCCGGCGCCGCGCCTTTTTGCCCGCCTGCTCGCCCCAATAGGGATTGCCGCCCGGCGAGTAGTCGTCCCGGTCGCGCACCTTGGCGTTGCCGGTATAGTTGGCGACAATGGAATCCAGATTGCCGGCGGTGATCCCGAAAAAAAGACGGGGCCGGCCGAAACAATGGAAATCGTCGGGCCGGTCATGACGCGGCTGGGCAAGGATCGCCACCCGGAAACCATGGGCTTCGAGCCAGCGACCGATCAGGGCCACGCCAAAGGAAGGGTGGTCGATGTAGGCATCGCCGGTAACCAATACCACATCCACGCCATCCCAACCGCGTTCCGCCAGCTCGGCTGCGGTCGTTGGCAGCAACCGTGTTTCCCTCTTCGCGTTCACCTGGTCCACTGCTTCCCTTCCTTATCAGTCCGTTGAAAAAACCATCCCTGGCTTTTTCAACTGTCGGTTGGCCAAAGGAGCTTTGGCCAACCTCGCGAATTTCTTGGCCCTTTCGGGCCGGCAAAATTCGGCGCCACCTCCCTGTGGTGCCAGCAGCCCGTTTTTCAACGGGCTGCTAAAAGGCGCCATCATCCGCTGGCATCTGACCGCGCGTTTCTGGTATAGTACCATGAGTTGCGCGACGGCCACGGCTGTTTCAGCTCCCAATTTCCTTTGAACGACGGACAATGGCAAGGAGATTTCCATGAAGGTCACCATCACCTACTGTTCCCAGTGAAACTACCTCCCCCGGGCCTCCAGGCTGGAGGACGCAATCAAGAAGGAGCTCAAGGCCGAGGTGGAACTCATTGCCGGTGGCGGCGGCATTTACGACATCAGCGTGGACGGCAGGCTGCTCTTCTCCAAGCACCAGGAAAAACGCTTTCCGGAACCCGAGGAAGTGATCGGGATGCTCAAGGCACGCTAAAGATGACCTTACGGGCCGGGACCAACGCCACCCTCGCCCTCTTGGATGGTGCCGGCGGCCAGCAGCACGACTGGCAGCTGGACACCAAGGCCACCTATACCATCGGCCGGGAAAAGGGTAACGACATCCTGCTCCCCTTTTCCTGGGTATCGCGCAAGCACGCCATGATCCAGGTGGAATCGAACGGCCGCCACAACCTCATCGACCTCGGCAGTGCCAACGGCACCATGGCCAACGGTCGCCGCGTCCTCACCCCTACCCGGCTCCACCATGGCGACCGGATCGGCATCGGCAAGTCCGTCCTGGTCTTCCGGCAAACCGGCGAGGAGGAGCCAAGCGCCACGGTGTACGGCGAGGCAGCGGAACGCACCGTGGCCTTTGTCGAGCAGGAGACGGTCACCATCCTCATCTGCGACATTCACGACTACACCCCCCTCTCCGAACTGCTCGGCGCCCACAAGGTTTCCGCCCTGCTCCAGAGCTGGACCGCCGGGGTGAGCCAGATCGTCACCCGCCACGAAGGCATGGTGGACAAGTTCATCGGCGACGCGGTCATGGCCCTCTGGGCCGGAGGCAGCAGCCCCGCCCATGCGATCCGCCAAGCGCTGCGCACCGCGCTCGCCATCGCCGCCTTCACCCACGGCCTCAAAAAAACCGTACCGGAACTCCCCTGGCCGCTCAAGATCGGCGCGGCGCTCAATACCGGCCTCGCCATGGTCGGCAACATCGGCGTGGACGGCAAACGCGATTTCACCGTGGTCGGCGACGTGGTCAACGTTGCCTTCCGGCTGGAATCCCAGACCGATGCAAAAAAAAATCTCGACCTCATCATGGGCGAAGAGGCGGCCGCCTACCTTGCCGATCTCAGCCCCTATTTCACCCCCCACCGCTTCACGGTCAAGGGCAAGAGCGAACCGATCCAGACCGTTGGCGGCAGCTTCAAGAATCTCGACGCCTATCTCCAGCACCTCACCGGGCCGCGCTGAGCCCCGGGCCGCCATGGCGCAGGATTCCCTCCACCTCGGCTTTGTTCTCGTCACCCATGGCACTTTGGGCGAAGAACTGCTGCGGGTGGCACGCTATATCCTGGGCGAACGGCTGGATCGTTTTCGGGCGGTGGCGGTGCCCTTCATGGGTGAGATGGAGCCGGCACCGGCAGACAAGGCGCCTTTTGCCGACCGCCGGGAACGGATCCGCGCCGCCCTGACCGCGGCGGTAGCCGAAGTGGACCGCGGCTGCGGGGTGGTGATCCTCACCGACATCCTCGGTGGCACCAGCAGCAACGTGGCGCAGGAGGTGCTGCTAGAGAAACATGGTGCTGTACTTGCCGGGGTGAATCTGCCCATGGTGCTCAAGGCTGCGAGTCTCGAGGCGGCCTCGGTTGCCGCCGCAGCCGACGAACTCGTACGCCGGAGCCGCAAGGCCATCCGGCTCTTGCCGGGCAAAGCCGGATGATCAGCTCCGCGCCCCGAAAAGGGCCGTCCCCACTCGCACCAGGGTGGCGCCCTCCTCGATGGCCACCTCGAAATCGCCGGACATGCCCATGGAAAGTTCCACCGGGCCGTGGGCGCCGAGCAATCCCTTGCCGGCCAGATTCTCCGACAGGAGGCGCAGTTCCCGGAAACAGGGGCGTGCCCTTTCAGGTTGGTCAAAAAAGGGCGGCATGGTCATCAACCCCCTGACCTCAAGATGGGTAAGCCCCGCCAGTTCACGCAACAACTCTGCGGCATCCTCCGGCAGCACCCCCGCCTTCCGCGGCTCGCGCCCCACATTGACCTGCACCAGCACCGGCAGCATCCGCCCGGCCTCGGCCGCGTGTTTGTCGAGCAGCCGGGCGAGCCTGATCCGGTCCACGGTCTCCACCATGTGGAACAGGCCGGCGGCCAATTTTGCCTTGTTGGACTGAAGATGGCCGATACAGTGCCAACGGAGCGACGGCGGCAGCTGGCTGATCTTCTCCCGGGCTTCCTGGAGATAGTTCTCACCAAAGAGGAGTTGGCCGGCAGCGACCGCCTCGGCGATTCGTTCCGGAGACACATACTTCGACACCGCCACCAGGGTCACGCTCTCGGAATCGCGACCAGCGCGCCGCGCCGCCGCGGTCATCCGCGCCCGAATCTGTTCCAGGTTCTCACGAATCGACATGATGCCGCTCCGCAAGTCGGAAAAGCCGTTCGGCATTAGCCGTGGTGGCCCGCGCCATCTCGTCGGGGGATATTCCTTTCAGTTCCGCCACCTTCTGGGCGGTGTACAGCAGGAGTTGCGGTTCGTTGCGCTTGCCGCGCCGCGGCACCGGGGCAAGGAACGGGCCATCGGTTTCGAGCAATAAGCGATCGAGCGGCACCTGCCGCACCGCCTCCTGCATGGCCGCTGCCCTGGGAAAGGTCACCACGCCGGGAATAGAGATGTAAAATCCCAGGGCAAGCACCTCCTCGGCAAAGGCGGCATCGCCGGAAAAGCAGTGCATTACCCCGCCCGCTGCCAGCGGCACCGCCTCGCGGAGAATGGCCAGGGTGTCGGCATGTGCCTCGCGGTCGTGGATGATAAGCGGCAGATCAAGCTCCCTGGCCAGGGCCACCTGCCAGCGAAAGTGATCCCGCTGCACCGCGGGGGGCGAATAGTCCTTCACGTAGTCGAGGCCGATCTCGCCATAGGCCACCACTTCCGGCTGGCCGGCCAAGTCGCGCAGCAGGGCGTAATCCGCCTCGGTCAGTTCCTTCACATGATGAGGATGAACGCCCACGGCAGCAAAAAGCGCTTGATGGTGCCGCGCCAGATCAATGGCCGCCCGGGAGGTGGGCAGATCGATTCCCACCGTGATGATCCGGCGTACGCCAGCATCGTAAGCGCGACGCAACACCGCCGGCAGATCGGCCTGATAGTCGGGAAAATCAAGGTGGCAATGAGTATCGATCAGGGCCGCGTCCGGTGCAAGCACAGGCAGCGGCGCGTCTTTGACGGTCGTGGTCATCGGCTACCTCCTGGCCCCCTTCTAACAGATTCGCCGGCGCCCGGCAACCGTCGTGAGGGCGCAAATGATTTGACAAATCCGGCTGGCAGCGACTATCCTTGGGGCATTACGAGAAAAGGCAAGGCACCGGCAACGTTTTCGCGCTTATGGATTCACCAGTTCTCGCAGCCATCTACCACCGGCGCAGCATCCGCACCTTTACAGCCGAGGCGGTGGACCGCGAGCTGCTGCATGAAATCGTCAAGGCCGGAATCTGGGCGCCCTCGGGGCTCAACAACCAGCCCTGGCGTTTCGTGATCGTGACCGATCCGGCGCTCCGCGGCAAACTGGCCCAAGAGACCCGTTACAGCCACATCGTGGTCGCGGCCCCGGCCCTCATCGCGGTTTACCTCGACCGGAACGCCATGTACGACGAGGTCAAGGATCACCAGGCCGCCGGCGCCTGCATCGAGAACATGTTGCTGGCAGCCGAGGCGCTGGGTCTGGGCGCGGTCTGGCTGGGCCAGATTCTGAAAAACAAGGAAAACGTCCGACTGCTTCTCGAACTGCCCGAAGGGCTTGAGTTGATGGCAGTCATCGCTATCGGCCATCCCGACCGGCGGGACCAGCGGTCAAACCGCAAACCGCTCGACCACTTCATCATCAAAGAACTGTAACGCCTTTCCGGCGAAAACCAGAGGGAGGTCATCCATGCTGCACCACACCAAAAAAATTTCCACCCTTCGTCACGCCCTTCTCGCCCTTCTGCTGCTTGCCCTCACCGGCTGCGCCCAGCTCGGATTCGGGGGTTCATCGGGCAGCGAATCCGCGCCGCCGACCGCCGAAACAACGACCGGCAACCAGCCCTATAACCCGACCGAGTTCCGTGACCTGCTTATCCCCGGCGAACTTGCCTGGAACCGGGACAAAAGCATGGTGATCAAGACCGATTCCTATGCCGGCGGGGTCCTCAACTTCTCCGGCCGGGTGGACATCAACTCCCTGTCCGATTTTTTTGTAAAAAGCATGGAGCGCAACGGCTGGAAGCTGGCCGGTTCCATCAAGTACAAGCAGGTACTGCTCGCCTTTGTCAAGCCGGCCAAGACCTGCACCATTACCATCGCGGACAGCGAGTTCGGGCTCAAAACCGAGGTTAATGTCTATGTCACCGAGGACATCACCAAGCGTGACCTACCGGCCCCGGCCACGGCCCCGGCCGCGGGCGGCACCACCAAGCCCGGCGGGTATTGATCGACGTGACCGCGCTGACCGATAAACAGATCCTCCTGGGGGTGTGCGGCGGTATCGCCGCCTACAAGGCCTGTGACTGGACGCGGGCCTTGCGCCGGGAGGGGGCTGCGGTCACGGTGGTGATGACCGAGGCGGCGACCCGCTTTGTCGCGCCGCTCACCTTTGCCGCGCTTTCCGGCCGCAAGGTATACAGCGCCATGTTCGCGGCCGATGAGGCCGAGCAGATCCCGCACATCGGCCTGGCCCGCCAGGCCGATGCAGTGCTCATCGCGCCGGCCACGGCCCACACCATCGCCCGGCTGGCACACGGCCTGGCCGATGACCTGCTCTCGACGCTGGTACTGGCCACCACGGCCAAAGTGGTCGTCTGCCCGGCGATGAACAGCCAGATGTACCGCCACCCCGCCACCCAGGCAAACCTGGCCAGACTCCGGGAATATGGCTACACGATAGTGGAACCGGCCTGCGGCACCATGGCCTGCGGCGAGGAAGGCCCCGGCCGCCTGGTGGAATGGGAGGAGGCGCGCCAGGCGGTGCTCACGGCGCTCAGCCGGCAGGATCTGGCCGGCCTCGACGTGCTGGTCACTGCCGGCCCCACCCGGGAGCCTCTCGATCCGGCCCGGCTGCTCACCAATCGCGCCACCGGCCGGATGGGCTACGCCGTGGCCGCCGCCGCCCGCCAGCGCGGGGCTCACGTGACCCTGATCAGCGGCCCCTCGGAACTCCCGGTCCCGGCCGGAGTGGAACTGGTACGGGTTACCAGCGCCATGGAGATGCATCGCGAGGTGCTGAGCCGGGCCGAACGCATGGCGGTCATTGTCAAGGCTGCGGCCGTGGCCGATTTCCGGCCCAAGGCCACCACCCCGAGCAAGGTTAAAAAAGGCAAGGCATCACTGACGCTCGAGCTGGCAGCCAATCCGGACATTTTGCAGGAACTGGGGGCCATGAAGGCCAGGAGCGCCTGTTTCCCGCTGCTGGTCGGATTTGCCGCCGAAAGCGGCGAGTTGCGAGCCGAGGCGCAACGGAAACTGACGGAAAAAAATCTCGACCTCATCGTGGCCAACGACATCACTGCCCCTGACGCCGGTTTTGCGGTGGAAACCAACCGCGTCCTGCTCATCGACCGCAACGGCACCGAAACCGAACTCTCGCTCCTGAGCAAGGAAGAGACCGCCCACCGCATCTGGGATGCGGTTGTCACCCGGCAGCGCTGAATGTGCCGGCCGACAAAAGCGGGCTGGTTGGCGAACCACCGGCCCTTCGCGCTGTGCTGTGCCAGGCTAAAAATTTAGCCGCCTTCGATCTTCTTCTTGGCAGGCTTTGGCCGGAGCAGCCGGGGTGATGGCGGCAGCAGACTCAGCCGGCTTGGCCGGGGCAGTAACCGCCGGTTTGGCAGCCTCAGCCTCAGCCGCAGCCGGCTTGGTCGCCTCGACCGCCGGCTTCTTTTCCGCAACGCCGCCAGCCATGCCACATTCGGCACCGATACCGCCTTTGCGGATGGCCCTTCTGTTCGGGATAACGATCTGCTACTATTGGAAAAACGTTTTCCTCGACCCAGAGACCATGACCGGCGAACATCACACCATGCCCCAACCGGGCGTTACCGCTCCACCAAAAATCGATGGCGCTACGATCCGCCGCTTGCGCGAAGAAAAGGGGTTGCCCCTGCTCCATGTGGCCACCGTGGTGGGGGTGACCACCGACACCATCTCTCGCTGGGAAAATCGCCGCTATCCCTCGATCAGGCCCGAGAATGCGAAAAAACTCGCCGAGGCGCTCGGGGTATCGCTGGCCGAGATCCTCGAACCGGACGCGCCCGCCGCGACCCCAAACGAACCGGCTGAAACCCTGTCCCCTTCGCCGCCGCGAAGCCGGCGGGTCGGGATCGGCCTGGCCCTGCTCCTCGCCCTTACCATCGGCGCGGTGTTCCTGGCCTGGTGGTTCAACGCCCGGCCGCCGGTAAAGGTCGGCGCGGTCCGTATCCTGCCGTCGCACGCTCCTGTGGGCCTCTCCTTTATCAGCGACGATAAGGGGTTGCACCTTCAGGTAATGGGAGAAAAGGGACGCTTGTCAAGCGCAAACGCCCCGCCCCCGGCACGACAACGGCCGGACAGCGCCCATCAGGCGCCCAAAAGGAGAGACAATGGCTGACCATGACATGGATCGCAGGGAGTTTCTCGCCGGTTCGGCAACGCTCCTGGTCATGGTGACGCCGCTCTCGCTGCTCATCACTTCCTGCTCGTCGGACTCGGCAATAAAGGCCAAGCTTCCCGCAGAGGTCGGGATCAAGAATGGCTGGCTCATCCTCGATCTTGCCCAGCCCCGCTTCCGGCCGCTCACCCTGGTGGGCGACGGGGTGAAACTCGAACTCCCCGCGCGGCCCAAGCCGATCATCGTTACCCGGGTCTCGCCCTCCGAGGTGGCAGCCTTTTCCTCCATCTGCCCTCACGCCGGTTATGAGGTGCTGCTGCCGGAAGGTGGCAAGCTCATGTGCGGCAGCGGCCACGGCGGCCTTTTCGACCTGCGCGGCACGGTGCTGCACGGGCCGCCCAAGAGCAACCTCGAACGCTTCGAGGCGCGCCTCGATCAGAATCTGACCCTGATTCGCTACCCTGGATAGGCCATGAGCAGCGGGCGGAGATTCTCCTTGAACAAAGCGGGACGGTTCTGTATGGTGTCTGCCATTTGACACGCCATTACAGCGAACCAACAGAATAGAAAACGAGGTCAGCCATGAAAAAGATCGCGGTGCTGCCGGGCGACGGCATCGGCCCGGAGGTCATGCAGGAGGCGATCAAGGTTTTGGACGCGGTCCGGAACCGGTTTGGAATTACCTTTCAATACAGCTACGCCGACGTGGGTGGTTGCGCCATCGACAACCACGGCCATGCCCTGCCCGCCTCCACCCTCAAGACCTGCAAGGAGAGCGACGCCATTCTCTTCGGCTCGGTGGGCGGCCCCAAGTGGGAAAGCCTGCCGCCGGAGCAGCAGCCGGAACGCGCCGCTCTGCTGCCGCTCCGCAAGGAATTCGAACTCTTCTGCAACCTGCGGCCGGCCAAGGTCTTTAAATCCCTGGCCGCGGCATGTCCCCTGCGGGCCGACATCGTCGGCGACGGCTTCGACATCCTGGTGGTGCGCGAGCTGACCGGCGGCATCTACTTCGGTCAGCCCAAGGGCCGTGAAGGTTCCGGCCCGACGGAAAAGGCCTACGACACCCTGGTCTACACCCGCGCCGAGATCGAGCGCATCACCCGCCGCGCCTTCGAGGCGGCCCGGCTGCGCAACAAGCTCGTCACCTCGGTGGACAAGGCCAACGTGCTCACCACCATGGTGCTGTGGCGCCAGGTGGTGATCGAGATCGCCAAGGAATACCCCGACGTCCGCCTGAACCACATCTACATCGACAACGCCACCATGCAGCTGGTGAAGAACCCGCACCAGTTCGACGTCATGCTCTGCGACAACATGTTCGGCGATATCATCTCCGACGAGTGCGCCATGCTCACCGGCTCCATGGGCCTATTGGCCTCGGCCTCGATGAACGCCGCGGGCTTCGGCCTCTACGAGCCTGCCGGCGGCTCGGCGCCCGATATCGCCGGCAAGGGCATTGCCAACCCCATCGCCCAGATTCTTTCCGCCGCCATGATGCTGCGTTACAGCTTCCAGATGTCCGAGGCGGCCGATGCCATCGAACAGGCGGTGACCAGCGTGCTCGACCAGGGCATCCACACCCTGGACATCGCGGTGGACAAGGGCAAGGCCATCGGCACCGCTGCCATGGGCGACGCCATTGCAAAGGCGCTCGGAAAACAATAAGCACCGGGGAGACCGACACAGCTCCCCGGTTTTTCGCCACCAAACCAGGCTCGTTGCTTCGTTTCGCCCAGCCGGATGAAGAGACGCCTCAAGACCATCGCGATCACTGGCACCGCCATTGTACTGCTGTCCGGCCTTCTGGCCGCCCTCGCCGTACGACTGATCGACGTGGAGCGCTATCGGCCGCAGGCCGAGGCAGCAATCACCGAGGCCACCGGCCTCGACTGTTCCCTGGGCAAACTCTCCTTGGGCCTCTGGCCGCTGCCGCACCTCCATAGCGAACACCCCGTTTTAAGCCATGCCGGCCAGCCTGTCCTCCAGGCAGAACGGATCACCATCTCGGCGTATCTGCGGCCCCTCCTGCGCCGACGACTCGAACTCCGCGCCATTACCGTAACCAAACTGACCGCCACCCTCCGGCGCGACCGTCAGGGTAACCTCAACCTGCTGCCCCCCAGGAAGCCCCGGCCGGAACCATCCGCCGCCCCGCCGCTTGCTGGTCTCCACATCGAAAAAATCGTCCTTGATGACGCGAATCTGCGCTACGAGAACGTCATCACCGGCTTTACCGCTGCGGCCAACCACCTCAATTGCACCATCGGTCCCTTTCCCTTGCTGGAGCAGGGCGGAAAGGCTTACAGCAGCGTCGATGATTTTCTCGCCACCGCAGCGTTGAACGGCGAGATGGAGGCAACGTCAATGACCCTCAACGCGCTGACCATGGACCAACCAGCCCTGCACTTCACCGTTGGCAACAACACCCTCACTGCCACTCCCATCACCGCCTCGGTGTATGGCGGCAAACTGGACGCTACTCTCACTTTGACCGATCTGGCCACCTCCCCGCAGCTGGCCTTGGCCGGCGCCATCGACAACCTCGACGTAGCGGGACTTTCCGTGGCGCTCAACCACAAAAGCCGCCTCACCGGCCGGCTGCACGTGACCGCCACGCTCGCCACCGGCGGCCGCGATCATCGCATCTCGCTTCGTCGTCTGAACGGCACCGTAGCCATGCGCGGCAGGAATCTGACCCTGCAAAACATCGACCTCGATACCATCCTGACGCAGTATGCCAAGAGCCAGGAAATCGGTCTCTTTGATCTGGCCAGCATCTTCATTGTCGGCCCCTTCGGGCCGTTGCTGAGCAAGGCCGTTGACCTGTCCGGCACCGCCCTCGGGGTGGGGCGGGGCAGCAGCCGGATCACCCAACTCGCTTCGGACTGGACCTTGCGAAACGGGATCGCCACCACCAAAGACGTTGCCTTTGCCACCCCCGGGCACCGCCTTGCCTTCAAGGGCCGGCTCGATTTTCCAGCCAAACGCTTCCGCGACTTCCGCATCGGTGTCTTGGATTCACGCGGCTGCGCCACCTTCACCCAGACCGTGAATGGTAGCTTCCGCGATCCACAGGTGGAGAAGGCGAGTTTCTTCACCAAGACGATCGTCAACCCGCTGGTTTCCCTGTTCCAGAGAGGCACGACAGCACTGACCGGCAACAAGCCGGCCTGCACGCCCTTTTACCGGGGCCGCGTGCCACATCCAGCCACGCCTTAGGAGGCCGTTGAAAAACTCGTTTTTCGGCGGCCTGCGTCCGGCCCAGGGAGGGGCCGGCAATTCCAGCACGTCGGCAACGTGCTGGAATTGTGAGAACTTGCCGGATTCACTTCGGCAAGTTC
>JAJZRJ010000010.1 GCA_021802775.1 Deltaproteobacteria bacterium | reverse complement strand
AGATGCGCCGTTATCGGTCGCCCCGCAGGGCGGCGGGGTGAACCCGGACAAAGCGGTGGCAGTGACATTGAACAGCGGCAACAGCCGGATATCACCTAATCAAACGCGAAGCCGTCACGGATTCAGGGATTCCCCCTGCCTACCCGCCTCGTTTCCGGCCGGAAACCATCCCTGTTCCGGGCGGTAGCCGGGGTGTGGCAAAAAGGCCCCCGGCACCGCCCCGGTCAGAGACGGCCGCAACCCCCTGTCACCCGGGTATGCGTCCGCCTCGCAGCCCTGCTCTTTTTCGGATTTACCGGTTGATTTTTGGGGGAGCCATCCTTAGTTTATGGTATTCTCAACGAGGCGGCGAGGGGGCCGAACGGCACCCCTTATTCCATGAATTGGCGCGGCATGCACCCGCCGCCGCAGCCACCGGTTCCGGCATGAGGCCGCAAACCGGCACCACACCAAGGAGAGAGCATGGTCAACAAGGTCATCCTGATCGGCAATCTGGGCGCGGACCCGGAAGTGCGGTACTCGCAGAGCGGTACCGCCATCGCCTCGTTTCGCATCGCCACCACCGAGGTCTGGAAAAAACAGGACGGCAGCAAAGAAGAGCAGACCGAGTGGCACCGCATCGTCACCTTCGGGCGCCTGGCCGAGATCTGCGGCGAGTACCTCGCCAAGGGCTCCAAGGTCTATATCGAGGGCCGGCTTCAGACCCGCAAATGGCAGGACAAAGAGGGCCAGGACCGCTACACTACGGAAATCGTGGCCCGCGAGATGAAAATGCTCACCTCGCGGGGTGGCGGCGGCGAGAACGTCCAGGGCACGGACGAGCCGCCCTTCCCCGAGCCGATTATGGGAGATGACGTCCCGTTCTAGGAAACTTAAGCTGCGTATGGACTACTACGAACAACTCGGCGTCAGCAAGGGCGCCCCGGCCGACGAGATCAAGAAGGCCTACCGCAAGCTGGCCCTGAAATACCATCCGGACCGCAACCAGGGCAACAAAGAGGCGGAGGAGCAGTTCAAGAAGATCAGCGAGGCCTACGCGGTCCTCTCCGACCCGGAGAAACGCAAGCAGTACGACACCTTCGGCTCGGCCGGCTTCCAGCAGAAGTTCAGCCAGGAAGATATCTTCCGCAACGTCGATCTCGGCGACCTCCTGCGCGAGTTCGGCATCAAAATGGGGGGTGGCGGCCGCGCCACCTTCCGCACCTCGACGGGCGGCGGGGCCGGCTTTTTCGACGACCTCTTCGGCATGGGCGGCGGCCGCGACTTCCAGGGCTTTCGCACCACCCACCGCGCTCAGCCGGTCAAAGGCAACGATGTCAGCCTGGAACTGCCCGTCACCCTCGAAGAGGTGCTGCACGGCACCGAAAAGACCATTGCCCTCGGCCACGGCAGCCACGCCGACAAGGTCTCGGTCAAGGTGCCGGCCGGCATCGAGTCCGGCAAGAAGCTGCGGGTAACGGGCAAGGGTTCGCCCTCGCCCATGGGCGGCCCGGCCGGCGACCTCTACCTGGTCATCACCGTCCAGCCGCATCCGCTCTTCACCCGCGAGGGCAATCAACTGCTGGTGGACGCCGCGGTTTCCTACAGCGGCCTGGCCTTGGGTACCGAGGTGGCGGTGCCGACCCTGGACGGCAAGCACCTCAAGGTCAAGGTACCGGCCGGCAGCCAGCCCGGAGCCAAGCTGCGGCTCAAGGGCCACGGCCTGCCCGCCGGCGCCAAAGGGCCACGCGGCGATCTCCTGGCCCGCCTCACCGTGAATGTGCCCAAGACGCTCACCAGCGAACAGGCACAACTGTTGCGCGATCTGGCCAGGAGCGGGCTGTAACCCCGCCAGCGGCCTTCCCCCCCGATCATGTGGCCGGGTCTTCGCCCGCCCGGCCCTCCCGTCAGAAGAGAATCCCCACAAACAGCGTGGACATGTTGAAGAGGTACTTGCCCGGCAGGCCGCCGCGCAGGGTGATGTCGTCCTTGATCCGGGTCAGGGTCTCGGTCATCAATACCTCGTAGCCCATGTTGATGGTGCCGTCCGCCCCCACCTCGTTGGTGCGGAACAGCAGTTCGCCGCGGCCGTCCCTGTAGGTCTTGAGCCGCCAGTTCACCTGGCTGAGGTTGTGATGCAGCCGCTGGAGGCGATCCAGGGGAATCTGGAGCCCCGTGAAAAAGGTCTGCTCCTCGTTGCCCTCGTACGCCTCGCGGATACTCTTGATGAGCCCCAGACTCAGCAGATAAACCCGATCCGGGTATTCCGGCCTGGCGGCAAAGGCCGCGGTGAGCACCTCGTGGGAAGGCTTGTAGGCGTACCGGAATTCCACCGGCAAATCGTTGTGGAAGAGAAAACGCAGCTTGCGCTGGCGTTCGAGGGGGTCCTTCTCGTACTTGGGGTTCTTGGCATAGAGCCGGACCGTGAACTCCTCCAGGGTCGTGTGGTATTCCTTGACGTGGTGGCGGATGATGGTCACATCCGTCGGGGTGAAGATGTCGCGCAGCCCGCCGCCCTCACTGCCCGAACCGGCGGCGCAACCCGTCAGACCGATCAGCAGCAGGAACAGCAGGTTATGCCGGATTCGCTTCCGCAATGACACCTTCCGGTTCCGCAGCCAGGGGCGGAATGTTCACATTGACAATACCCTCGCCTTGCCGTGTCCTGCTCACAGGGCCGCGCCGGTAATCCGTTCCAGGGCCTCGAGATAGCGGGCGCCGGTCTTGGCGATGATCTCCGCCGGCAGTTTCGGCGGCGGCGGCGTCTTGGGCCAGTCGAGGGAAGAGAGATAATCGCGCAGAAACTGCTTGTCGAAGCTCGGCTGCCCGCCGCCCGGCCGGTACTGATCCATTGGCCAGAAGCGGGAGGAATCCGGGGTAAGCACCTCGTCGATCAGGATGAGCTGCCCATTGTCGTCCCGGCCCAGCTCGAACTTGGTGTCGGCGATGATGATCCCCTTGGTGCGGGCGTAGTCCGCGGCCTTGACGTAGAGGTTCACGCAGGCCTCCCGCACCTGGCGGGTGGTCTCCTTGCCGAGCAGGTCTTCCATCCGGGCGAGGGAGATGTTCTCGTCGTGCGCGCCCAAGGCCGCCTTGGTGGAAGGGGTGAAGAGCGGCTCCGGAAACTGGTCCGACTCCCGCATGCCGGCCGGCAGCTTGACCCCGCAGACCGTGGTGTTCTCCTGGTAGGCGCTCCAGAAGGAGCCGGAGAGATAGCCGCGCACGATGCACTCCACCGGCAGCGGCTTGACCTTCTTGACCAGTTGGCTGCGGCCCCGCAGGATCTCATGGTAGGGGGCGCAGGCGGCCGGGAACTGCTCCACCTCGGCGGTGATGAGATGGTTGGGCAGCACGTCCTTGAGGTACTCGAACCAGAAGAGCGAGAGCTTGGTGAGCACCGCGCCCTTGTGGGGGATCGGGTCGTCCATCACCACGTCAAAGGCGGAGATGCGGTCGGTGGCCACCATGAGCAGCTTGCCCTCCACCTCATAGAGATCGCGCACCTTGCCACGGTGGAGGAATTTCAGGGTATCGAAGTGGGTTTCGCGCAGCGGGGTTGTCATCAAAAAGCCTCGTGCTGAAGGAACGGAAATATGGGCGCAGCCCCAAGGGGCTGCCGATACTGCGGCAAATCATACCGTGAAGGGTTCGGTTTGGCGATGGTTTTTTTGCGGGGGTGGGGCTTAGGGTTTGGTGGACTTGGTGGACTTGGTGGACTTGGTGGGCGACGTGGACGTAGCGCCCTTGGCAGAACGCTTTTGGGTGCGCACCCGGTGGAGGCGCTCGGTGAAGCCGCCCTCGCATTCAAAGGCCGTGGCAAGGGTCGCAAGCTGGCGGTCGAGCAGTGCGCATGCCACGGCCAGCAGCACCAATGCGGCGTTGGCCGCCAACTCGGGGTAGGAGGTCGGTTCGTGTCCACGATGTCCACCCAGTCCACTCCGTCCACCCTCATGCTCTTCCTGCACCCACGCCGCCACCGCATCGGCCGTAACACACCTGCGGTCCACCAACCGCTGCCGCCGCGGGTCTTTCCGCGGCCAAATCGCCAGCCCGCGCTGGCGCAGAAAATCCTCGTAATCGAGCCGCAATTCTTCGAGGCTGGCCCGCGCCACGTTGGTGAGTTTGCGTTCGGTCTTCTTCGAAGTGCCCGAGGCCTGGCTCCCCTCGGCAATGTTCTGCACCCCGGAACGGGCCGCCTGCACCATCTGGTCGCGGGTGCGGCTGCGCTTGTCCACATAGCGGTCGCAGAACCGGACCGTGAGGTCATAGACCAACTGCGCCACCTGAAAGCCCTTCAGCTTCCGGTAACCGCCGTGTTTGGGGATTAAAGACTCAGCTGTGGTCATGCTTGTCCTGCCCAGGGTGCCTTTCGGCAGCCACAACTTCTGATTCAAAACACGAAAAACGACATTTTATCGGGTACCCCCGCCCCCATAGGTTAGGAGTCATGGCGCGATGGCCAGCTAGCCCGCCTTGCTCATCAGCAAGCCACACCCGCAACCCTGAGTGCCACCCCCGCAGCCACAAGGCATAATGTGCCAAATTAAACCTCTGCTCCTCGAACCGTTCCAACCAAAGCCTTGCACAGTCCCGATCGTCGGCAATCTTCCAGCAAAAATACGCGACTCCCAACGCGAACTGTTGCAACCCTGGGTATGGCCAATGCCGTTCTAGTAACGCACGAGCATCGCTCAAAGCCCGTTCCGCCACCGCGCCGTGCGTAATGGCTACCCACTGATCTGTCTGACTCTCATAAGCAACATATTCATCACACAAAGTAAGCAACACATCCAGTTCCGCTTTCGTGTTGCCCTTATCAGCGAACAGCCTACGCCTCTCCTCCAGAAGCTGAAAAAGACGCGCCAACACCTCAGGCTGTTGCGCTGGCGCCGCCTTCCAGAGCCGAAGTTTAATCACCTCAGACAAATGCCGACACCATGCGTCTCTCACCACGGGAAGCGCGGGATGAGAATCACGCAGTTGTGCTTCGATCTCCGGCTCGAGCGCCAGAAATCTCTCAACCGCACGTTGTTCCACCGCTTGAGACTCAACAGCCCCCATCCGTTGCCAGTACTGATGAATAGCCGCGATCAATTCACGGAGGAAATTGAACCGCTCGACAAGCGCCAGGTCATCCAACCTATCGAGACCACGGGCCGTCTTACGTAGATGTTCGACAAAACCGACGTCATCATTGAGGCGCATACGCAATTCCGAGACTGCCTGTGCGAATCGCTGACGCTCGTCGAGCAAGGGCAACAACTCCCGCTCCGCCCGCTCGTATGCGTCGAGCAACAAAACGCGGTCACCGAGTTGGCGAGCGAGGTGCGTCTGATCGTTGAGTAGCTGAATGAACTGCTCGACCTTCCCGTGTTTCACCATGCCACGATATGCATTGAGCACGGCCAATGCCTTTTGGGCTTCGCCATTACGACCAAACTTGATCAATAAATTGTGCCCGACAACGGGAAAGAACATCGGTAGAGGGTTACGACGCAAGGCGGCCCATGCCTTCTCGTAATAGTTCAATGAGATCGTATCGTTGCCCTGTGCATCTTCCAACCGGGCCAAGTCGTTGTAAGCCGTTGCCGTCATTCTCGGATCAGCCACCGCCACCCCGATAGCCTCTTCAAGCACCGACTTCGCTTGCGGATACTGCCCATTCAGCGCATACAGGTTACTTTGCAACAACAGGTATCGAAAGCGCTCCTCTCTCTGTTGTGGGGGATCACCTTCCAACTGCCCCATCATTTTACGAAATGCCGCATGATTCCCCACCATGAACATCAGGTGGGTATGCGCCAGCCGTACGGACAGCCGCTCTTCTGGCAGCAATGCCTCACATTCAAGCGCCTGCAATACAGAATATGCACCAGGAAAATTTTCCTTCCCGGCCCGAACTCCAGCCAGTGTAATTTGCCCCTTAATCCGAGCAGCAAAACCAATCAGCCATGGTTGTGACGCAAGCGTACGTTCAGCCTGCTCTAACTCATTATCATCGGACAACCGCTGCACCTGCTCCAGCCAACGCTTTTCATGGGGCAGCCTCCAGACCGCACTAGCCCACAAAGCCACACCGACTAATAGCAAAAACAGACACAGTACGACTAACGCTGGTTGCCACGGTGCATTGAGCATTGCCGCAGCAGAACCTAGGAGCACCGCCAACACAACACAGGTAATGAGCGGACAAAAGCGACGGCTAGCCGCGTAGGATTTATGAACGTAGAGTTCTTTGAGAAAAAAAATGAGATCGGTCAATTTGTTGCCCCAAGGGGAAAATAATTATCACGTCCAGGTATGACGGACCGCCCATTACCCACAAACGTGTCCAATGTTGCACTATTATACGTTAGGAACGCAAAAAACCAAATCGTTTTTTAGACGATAAGTCAGGTCCGGTGGAACCATTTCTTGAGGTCGTCCGGTGAGAAACGGCGGGCCACGGGGCGGCCGTGGGGGCAGTGGCTGAAGATATCCGCCTCCTGCATCTTCTGGAGAAGGTGTTCCATCTCCTGGGGCGCCAGCCGCTGGCCGGCCTTGACTGCGGCCTTGCAGGCCATGGAGGCCAGCACCGCCTCCACCCGCTGGCTGCCGCGGCCGCTGCTCTCCTCGCCCAACTGGGCAAGAATCGCGGCTACCACCTCTTCGGGCGGGGTGGTGCCCATGATGGCCGGCACTGCCTTGACCACGAAGCTGTCGCCGCCGAACTCCTCCAGCTCCAGGCCGAGCCGCTCAAGTTCCTGGCCGTTTTCCTCCAGAATCTGGCGTTCCTTCAGGGTGCATTCCAGCACCTTGGGAAAGAGCAATTGCTGGCGGGCCACATTGTCGGCGCTGTAGCGCTGGCGCAGTTCCTCGAAGAGCAGGCGTTCGTGGGCCGCATGCTGGTCCACCACCAGGAGCCCACCATCGCTCTCACAGAGGAGATAGCATTCCGCCACCTGGCCGAGCAGGCGAAGCGGCGAGGAGGTGGCGGTTTGAACCGGGGCCTCGGCAGCTTCCGCTCCTGATTCCGACACGGAAGGCGGGTCTTGAACTGGTGGAACGGCAATGGGGGCGGCGGGTCGGACGACCTCCTCACGCACCGGTCGGGCCGGGGTCTCGGCCCGAAAGAGCGGCTGCGGCTCCCGCACCATCGTTGGGGCAGTCGGCCGCATGGATGACGGCGGGACCGGCTTCGCCGCAATGCCCCGGCCGAACAGGCTATCCTTGCGTTGCTCCTGAAAACGAATCACCGCCTGCCGCACCGCCTGCGCCACGGCCTGATGCACGGCCTGGGTGTTACGGAAGCGCACCTCCTGCTTGGTGGGGTGCACATTGACATCCACCGCCTCGGGTGCAATGGAGAGGAGCAGCACCCCGGCGGGGCTACGGCCGACAAGGAGGAAGTTGTGCAGCCCCTCGCCCACCGCGTGGGCGATCATGCGATCCTTCACCGCCCGGCCGTTGACGAAAATCCGCAACCGGGCGCCGGTGGCCGGCGTCTCCTCCGGCGCCAGCAGATAGCCGGCAATGGTGAGATCATCCGCCGTCCCCCGACCCTCCACCGCAAACAGCGACGAAGCCTGTGCCGCCCGCCGCCCGAAAAGGCGCAACGTCCGCCCCTCCAGGGTATCCACCCCGGCGGGCCACTGGAGCACGGTGCGGCCGTCCACCGTATAGACAAAGCCCGTATCCGGCCGGACAAGGCCGTAGTTCTTCACCGTTTCCTCGATGTGGGAGAGTTCGGTGGCAGTGGATTTCAAAAATTTGCGGCGGGCCGGCACGTTGCCGAAGAGGTCGCGCACCTCCATGGTGGTACCCGACGCGCCGCCTGCCTCGTGGACCCGCACCACCGTGCCGTGGCGGACCTCGACCACGGTGCCCAGCGGGGCCGCGACCGGGCGGGAGGTGATGGTGAGCCGGGCGACCGAGGCGATACTGGGGATCGCCTCGCCACGAAAACCTAAGCTGGTGATGGCGCCGAGCTGCTCGGCGCTGGTGAGCTTGCTGGTGGCGTGGCGCTCCAGGGAAAGCAGCACGTCGTCATGATCCATGCCGGCGCCGTTGTCGATCACCCGGATCAGCCGGGTGCCGTTGCCCTCGACCTGCACCGTCACCTGGCGGGCGCCGGCATCGAGGGCATTCTCCAGCAGCTCCTTGACCACCGAGGCGGGCCGTTCCACGACCTCGCCGGCGGCGATCTGGTTGGCAAGCTGCTCTGGCAGGATCCTGATCGCGGACAAGGGTCACATGACGTGGAGGAGGTTGTCCCGGAGCCAGTGCGCATCCCACCACTCGATGGGGTTCACGAAAATGCCGTTCACCAGCACGCTGAAATGGAGGTGGTCGCCGCCGGCCATACCGGTGGTGCCGGTAAGACCGAGGGTGGCGCCCTGCTCCACCGTGGCGCCCTTGGTGGCATTGATCTGGCTCATATGGGAATAGAGGGTGAAGATGCCCTGGCCGTGGTCGAGGATCACGGTGTTGCCGTAGATGCCAAGGTATTCGGCAAAAACCACCACCCCCCGGTTGGCGGCCGGAATCTCGGCGTGCGCCAGCGAGGCGATATCAACCCCCAAATGGGTCTGGGTGTCGATCTCCTTGCCCTGGTAAAGATAGCTCCGCACATCGGCAAAGCCCGCCTTGGGGCTGCCGGCCATGCGCAGGAAGGCACCGTCCCACAACCGCTGCGGCCCGGATTTTTTGCAGATCTCCTGCACGGCCTGGTAATTCCTGTCCCGGATCTCCCGGTTGACCATCAGGTACTGCTCCACCGGCGTGCCCTTCAGTTCCGGGTAGTGCTGGGCGAACTCCGGCAGCTTGGCATTGAGGAAATCGTCGCCGATGGTGATGCGGTCGCGGGTGACACGGCCCGGCCGCAGGGCCAGGGCAAAGACCGTCTTGCCGGTGTTGCCGGCCTGATCCACCGCGGTGACCACCGTTTCCTCGAACTGCTGCAAATCATAGGGCAGGCCGATGATGGCGCCGTAGGCCCCTTCTCCTTGAGAGGGCAGGGGGAAACCGGGATGATAGTGGCCATTGATGGTGACCCCGCTCCGGACCACCGGCTCACTCAGCCGGTAGACCACGATGCCAGCGCTGCCGGTCTTGACGTGCGGCGGCGTGCCGACGATGCTCACCACCGGCGGCTTGGTATCGATCACCACCGGCAGCCGCAGTTCGGTAAGATTGCCGGCCAGCAGCCCCCACCAGGAATAATCGCGGACCTCGATCACCAGCTCGGCGGCGCCCTCTTTAAAGCCGGTCGCGCTGATGGTCAGCCGCTCTTCCAACCGATGGGGGCCGGCGCTCAGCATGTGGTCCTGGCGCGGGTAGTCCTTGGCCAGCAGCGCCACTGCCTTGTTTTTCTGAACCATGGCCACCCGCAGGGAACGCAGCCCGCTCCTGGCATCGGCCATGGTCAACGCCACTTCGCGGTGCAAGCCGATGCGGGAAAGGTCGGCCCCCGGCACCACCTGCGGCTTTTCCGTCTCGCAGAGCCGGGTGAGCCCCCAACCGGCCAGCACCAACACCGCGAGAACACCGAGCAGCCCGACATACGGCAGCCGGCCCTTCCCTCTTCCTTTGTCAAACGATTCCAATTCCATGAGGCGTTATCCTTCAATTACCGCTGCAACCAATGGGAAGTTGCCATGCCGCGACGGGCATGGCCCGGGGCGATCCGCCCCTGCCGGAAAACGCCATCAATCTACCATGCCGCAAGGCAAATGGGTAGTGGTATCCCACCTGCTATTTGCTTGACAGAAAAGGAAGCCGGGAGCTAGGCTACCTTTGGGGCTTGGCCCACTACCCTTCCCCGGAACTCGCGATGCAGACCTCCTCGTTTCACACCATCGTGATCGGCGCCGGTCCGGCCGGCCTCGCCTGCGCCACCACCCTGGCCCGGGCCGGCCAGCCGGTGCTGCTCCTCGAACGCCATCGGCGCATCGGCCCCAAGGTCTGCGCCGGCGGGCTGCCGGCCAGCACCCTGGCGCTGCTCGACCTGCCCCCCGCGCTGCTCGAACACCGGTTCTCCCGCCAACTGATCAGGAGCGGCTGGCAACGCGTGGAGCTGGCCGCGCCGGCCCCCCTGGTCTGCACGGTGGACCGGGAAAAACTGGGGCAGTGGATGGCGGCCCGGGCGGCCGCGGCCGGGGTTACCATCCTGACCGGCGTGACGGCCCAGGGCATTGAGCGCGGAGCGGTCCGGACCAGCCACGGCGTGTTTCATTATGACTATCTGGTCGGCGCCGACGGCAGTTCCTCGCTGGTCCGCCGCTTTCTGGGGCTGCCAACCACCAGGGTCGGCATCGGCCTCCACCACCAGCTGGCCGGCGACTTCGACGCCATGGCCTGGCATCTGAGCCCGCGCCATTTCGGGAATGGCTATGCCTGGGTCTTCCCGCACCGGGCAAGCGCCTCCATCGGCGTTTACAGCGCCTGCAGCGACCTCCCTCCCCGCCTGCTCCAGGAAAAGTTGCACCACTGGGCGACAAAGTATGGTATTGATCTCACACCGGCGCCGCCGCGGGCGGCGCGCATCAGCTTCGATTACCGGGGATGGCGCTTCGGCACGATCTTCCTGGTCGGGGATGCGGCCGGGCTCGCCTCGGGGCTCACCGGCGAAGGCATCTATGCCGCCCTGCTGTCGGGAGAAATCGCAGGCCGGACCATTCTGGACCCCGCCTACACGGACCGGCGGTTCGTTGCCCTGCTCAGGCGGCATCGGCTGCATGAACGCATCCTGACCCTGGCCGGCCGCAACCGCTTCTCCTGTTCGCTGATTCTGGAAACTCTGGTGGCGGCCCTGCGCTGCGGCATGTTCGACCACACCGCCCTGGAACTTGGCGGCTGACGGAAAGCCCATGGACAACCCGAAAAACACGAGAAACCGCTGGCTCAATTTCCTCTTCCTGGCCGGCTGCGCCGGTATCCTGCTCTTTCTCTGGAACGCGCCGCCGGAAAGCACCAAGAAGCTGCCCCATAACAGCGACCACCAACGCTTCTTTGCCATGGACAAAAAAGCGGCGGAGAAATTCTGCGAGGAATGCCACCGCCCGCAGGGGGCCGCACCGCTGCCCGCCGGCCACCCGCCCAAGTATCGCTGCCTCTTCTGCCACAAACGCACCTGAGATGCCCCCCGCTGCCCTGCGCATCCAACTGGCCGACCCGGCCGCCACCCGCCGCTTCGGCCGGCGCCTCGGCGAACTGGCCGCACCCGGCGACGTCATCGCCCTCAGTGGCGATCTCGGCGCCGGCAAGACCACCCTGACCCAGGCCATCGGCGAGGGGCTGGCAGTACCGGCCGACCATTACATCACCAGCCCGACCTTCGGCCTGCTCCACGAATATCCGGGCCGGCTGCCCCTCTTTCACATGGATTTCTACCGGCTGCACGGCGAGGAAGAGCTGCTGGAACTGGGGGTGGAGGAATATCTGGAGGGTGAGGGAGTCTGCGTGATCGAATGGCCGGACCGCCTGGGAACC
Organism: Deltaproteobacteria bacterium; assembly: GCA_021802775.1. Classification (GTDB taxonomy): domain Bacteria; phylum Desulfobacterota; class Desulfobulbia; order Desulfobulbales; family Desulfurivibrionaceae; genus JAJZRJ01. The sequence goes on along the minus strand of JAJZRJ010000010.1, from coordinate 60,278 downwards.
CTGCTGCCGCCGGAACGGCTGCACCTGGAGCTTGCCCTCACCGGGCCGACCAGCCGCGTGGCGCTTCTCACGCCGTTCGGCACCCGCTGGCGCGAACGGCTGGCAACCATCGCCCGGGAATTTCGCTAGCGGCAAGGCCCCGGCCCAGGCAAGGCCGCGGCCCTCATTTTCCCCGCATCACCGCGGTCAGCGCGGCGATCAACTTGTCCTTGGCAACGGGCTTGGTGAGAAAGGCATCCATGCCCGACTGGTAACACGCCTGTTCATCCTCCTTGCGGGCATGGGCGGTGAGCCCGATGATCCGCAGCGGGGTGGTGCGGTCGCGCAGGCAGACATACTGCCGCCGCTTTTCCGGGCTCGCCTCGATCTCCCGGATCTTGCGGGTGGCGGTATAGCCGTCCATGTTGGGCATCTGGACATCCATCAGCACCAGATCGAACTCCCGGTTCTTGAGCTGTTCCAGGGCCTCGAGCCCGTCGGCCGCCACCCCCAGCTGGAAACCATGCCTGGTGATGATGATGCTGGCGAGCTTCTGGTTGACGGCATTGTCCTCCACCAGCAGAATCCGGTTGGCGGCCAGGGCTCCGGCATCGGGCGTGCCGGCGCCACGGACTTCCGCCGCCGGCACCGCCGCCGGCTCGCTGGCGGCAACGAGAGGAATGGTGAAGAGAAAGGTGCTGCCCTTGCCCAGCTCGCTCTCCACCGAAATCTCGCCGCCCATCAGGGCCACCAGCTGCTGGCAGATGGCGAGCCCGAGGCCGGTGCCGCCGTACCGGCGGGTGGTGGAACCATCCGCCTGGGTGAACTTGTCGAAGATCGCCTGCCGCCGCGCCTCCGGAATGCCGATGCCCGTATCCCGCACCGCAAAGGTGGCCAGCACCCCCTGTTCGGTGTCTTGCACATGGCTGACCAGAATCTCGACCCGACCCTTTTCCGTGAATTTCAAGGCATTGCCCGCCAGATTGACCAGGATCTGACGCAGCCGGTTGCTGTCCCCCAGTACCCGCGCCGGTATCCGCTGGTCGAGGCGGAAGGCAACCTCCACCCCCTTTTCGCGGGCCGTAATCCTGAACATGGCGGCCACATTCCGCACCACCTCCGGCAGATCGAAGGGCAACACCTCGAGATCGAGCTTGCCCGCCTCGATCTTGGCCACATCGAGGATATCGTTGATCAGGGTGAGGAGGCTGAAGGCCGACTGCCGGATGGTCTGGGCGTATTCGGCCTGTTCGCCGTCCAGTTTCGTCTCGGAAAGCAATTCGGTGAAGCCGATGATGGCGTTCATCGGCGTGCGCAGCTCATGGCTCATATTGGCCAGGAAATCGCTCTTCAGCCGGCTGATCTCCTCCAGCCGGGCATTGGTCTCCCGCAGCTCCGCGGTCTGCCGGGAGATCTCGCTCTCCAGCCGCTTGGCGTATTCCTTGTCCTTCTCCTGGTTGAGCCGGTACTGGCGGTAGTTGTCCTCGATCAGCCTGCCGTGCTGCTGTTTCAAAGTGCTGATCTGGCGAACAAACTGCTCCTTTTCCGCGGCCAGCTCCTCCCCTTCCTGGGTCATGCGGGCGAGCCGCACGCTGTTGCGGAGGAACGCCTCGTCCAACGGCGAGAGCCGGTGGCCACTCGCGCCCGGCAGGCTGCAAAAGAGCACCCCTGCCGGCTCTTCCAGTTCCAGGGCATAGAACCATTGGCCTTTGCTGTTTTTCCCCCCGGCAATCCCCGCCCGCGCCCTGGCGCGCGCCAGCAATTTCTTTTCCAGTCCGGGAGCGATGGTCGGCTCCTTGCCGGCACCCAGCACGGCGCCGCCGGCGAGCAGCAACCTGAACCCGCCACCGGGCAGCAGGCCGGCCAGCAACCGCAGAAAGGCCTGCTGGCGCTCGTTGCCCTCCACCAGGTCGTCAAAGATGCTGTCGAAGGTCGGGTCGGTCATCGTGGGGCTAGTCGATATGGTAGAGTTCCCTGGCCTTGGCCATCTCGCTGGGCAAATCGCGAATAATGATTTTGTAATTGGCCATCATATTCTTGACGTGGCGGGCAAGGTCTTCGGGCAGCGTCGGCACCGGCGCGCCGGGAACAGGGGCGTACCGCATCTTGGCGGCCATGTACTCGGCCAACAGCACGATGCTGGCCACGCTCTTGAGCGGCATCTTCCGGCTGGTGTCGTGGTGATACCTGATGGCCTTCAACACCTCGTCCGGCAGCTTCCAGTCGCGGGCCAGCGCCACGCCCACCTCGCAATGGTTGGTGCCGATGATCTCCTGCTCGCACTGGACCAGATCGCCCTTACCCTGCTGGACCGCCTTGGCGGCCTCGCGCAATAATTGCCCGGCCACCTGATCCTCGGCGACCAGGCCGATGTCGTGGATGATGCCGGCCAGAAAGACCTCTTCGGCGGAAATGGCGAAGATGCGCCGGGCGATCATCTCGGCCAGGATGGCGACGGTGGCGGAATGGAGCCAGAGCTTTTCCCGGGAGAAAAACTCGTCGCCGCCCTGGAACATGCGGCGCAGGGCCTCCACCGCCACCAGATTGCGCAACTGCTTCATGCCGCAGAAGACCACGGCCTTGGAGATCGATTCCACCTTCTGGACGAGGCCGAAGTAAGGGCTGTTCACCAGGCGCAGCAAACGGGTGACCAGCACCGGATCGAGCTTGATGACCTCCTCGAAATCGCGCATCGTACTCCGCTCGTCGTTGACGAGCTGCGTCACCTTGATTGCCACAAGGGGCAACGTTCTGGTGTCGCTGTACTTCTTGACGATGTCCTTGGCGGTCATCATGACGGGGTGCTGTGCCGGAGCCTGCGCGCTATTTCATGGACCCAAGCTGCTGAAGCAGCTGTTCGAGCGCCGGCAGGGGCTGAAGGGCGCCAGCCAGATCGCCGCCGCGTCCGGCCTTCTCGATTTCATGGGCCAGCACCCGCACTGCCTCCACGCCAAGGCTGGCGGCCGCCCCCTTGATGCTGTGGGCCGCCTCGCCCATGGCCACCGGGTTCTTGTCCGCCGCGCCGGCTTTGATCTTATCGAGATCAGCAAGGGCCGAGTGATGAAAGAGTTCCAGCAACTCCGCCAGGATCTCTTCGTCGTCCCCGGCCTGTTCCAGAGCGAAATTTCTATCCCACCGCAACTCACTCATAGTCGTCCCCAATGGATTGGGCTCATAATCCGGCACAATGTCGCACCACGATGTTGTTTTCAGATGATAGCAAACTTGCCGCGCCCACAGCAAATCTTATTCTCGGGCTTTGGGCCGCAACAGCCGGATATAGAGCCGGCGAAAAATCCTCCTCGCCCACGCCGCCTAGAGCCCTGCCTGTTCCAGCACCGCAGCAAAGGGGATCACCCCGGGCCGCAGCTCGACAAGACCCGTTTCGGCCAGGCCGACGATGGTAGAGCCTGATCCGCCTGCGGTGCTTCCCCCCTGGAGGATGAGATCCACATCAAGGCCAAGCTGATCCACCACCTCATCAGCGGTGAGAGCAGGGAGCTGGCCGGAATAATTGGCGCTGGTCGCGGTAAGCGGTTGCCCGGCAGCGGCAACCAGTTGACGGGCGATGGGATGAGAGGAAATCCGGACCCCGACGGTGCCGGTATAGCCGGTCAGGATCACCGGCAAGTCAGGCACCGCATCGAAGACCAGGGTCAACGGCCCTGGCCAGAAGGCGCGCATCAACGGACGGTAAAGATCGGGGACATGGCTGGCAAGCAGCGACAACTGCTCCTCCTTGTCGATGAGGGTCAGCACCGGTTTATCCGGCGGTCGCCGCTTCAGGGCAAAGAGCCGGGAAAGGGCCTGCCGGCTGAAGGGGTCCACGGCCAATCCATAATAGGTCTCGGTCGGGAAGGCGACCACGCCGCCGGCCTTGATGACGGCCAGGGCTCGTGCCAACTCCGCCGAAGAGAGTGTGGTGGAAGGCTCCTCGACCCCGCTCATGGCTGTTCCTCCACCCCCCTTTGCGAGCTACAGCGCCTCGACCTTCTTGGCCTTTTCCTCGACCTCGCGGGCCATCGCCGCCTTCATGTCCGCCAACTTCTCGGCCAGGGCCGCATCACTGGTCGCCAGGATCTGCGCCGCGAAGATGGCGGCGTTCCTGGCCCCGGCCTTGCCGATGGCCATGGCGGCCACCGGAACACCCGGCGGCATCTGCACCGTGGAGAGCAACGCATCAAGGCCGTTCAGGGCCGAGCCATCCACCGGCACGCCGATCACCGGCAAAGTGGTGTGAGCCGCCAGCACCCCGGCGAGATGGGCGGCTATGCCGGCCGCGGCGATGATCACCTTCACCCCCCGCTCCCGCGCGGTCGTGGCGAGCTGCATCGCCTTGGCCGGTGTGCGGTGAGCCGAGGCCACGGTCACTTCATAGGGGATGCCCAGGCCTTTCAGGGTGTCGATGCAGCCTTGCAGAACCGGCAGATCCGAGTCACTGCCCATGACGATGCTGATCATCTCCACACTCCTTTGCTGTTAACCTCGCGCCTCTGCGTCTTCGCGTTGTGATGTTTTTGTTGATATACGGCTGGCTACTGACGGCGCAGAGCCTTCCGGCCGATGTCCTTGCGGTACTGGCAGCCTTCCCAGCTTATCCGGCCCACTGCCTCGTAGGCTTGAGCAATGGCAGCGGTAAGGGTGCCGGCGATGGCCGTCACCCCCAGCACTCGACCGCCGGCAGTGACCACCTTGCCGTCTTTCATCGCGGTGCCGGCATGGAACACCCGCACCCCTTCCACCTTCTCGGCCGCTTCGATGCCGCTGATGACCTTGCCCTTCTCGTAATTGCCCGGATAGCCGCCGGCCGCCATCACCACGCAGACCGTGGGTCGCGGATCGATGGCCAGTTGCACCGTATCGAGCCGGCCGTCGATCACCGCCTCGACTACCTCCACCAGATCGGAGGCAAGCCGCATGAGCAACGGCTGCGCCTCGGGATCGCCGAAGCGGCAGTTGAACTCAAGCACCTTGGCGTGGCCGTCCTTGATCATCAGCCCGGCGTAGAGAACCCCTTTGTAGGGATGGCCTTCGGCGGCCAGGGCCCGCACCGTGGGCAGCATCACCTCGGCCATCACCTGCTCGTGCAACTCCGGGGTCACCACCGGCGCCGGCGAATAGGCGCCCATGCCGCCGGTATTGGGGCCGCGATCATCGTCGAAAATCGCCTTGTGGTCCTGGGAAGACGGCAGCGGCAGCACGGTGGTGCCGTCGCTGAAGGCCAGAAAGGAGGCCTCCTCGCCGGCCAGGAACTCCTCGATCACCACCCGGTCGCCGGCCTTGCCAAAGGCGCGATCCGCCATGATCAAATCAACCGCGGCCACCGCCTCTGCCTTGGTCTGCGCCACGATGACTCCCTTGCCGGCGGCGAGGCCATCGGCCTTCACCACCACCGGCATGGCGAGCCGCTCAAGATAGGCCACCGCCTGATCGCGGTGGTCAAAAACCTCGTACTGCGCCGAAGGGATGTTGTATTTCTTGAGCAGCGCCTTCATGAAGACCTTGCTGCCCTCCAACTGCGCCGCCCCTTGGCGGGGGCCGAAGACCCGCAACCCTTCCTGCTCGAAACGATCGACAATGCCCTCGGTGAGCGGTGCTTCGGGACCGACGAAGGTCAGGCCGATCCCCTGCGCCTTGGCAAAGGCGGCAAGGCCGGCGACATCGGTGGCCGCAAGCGGGACACAGGCGGCAAGTTGCGCGATCCCGGCATTGCCCGGCGCGCAAAAGACCTCGCTTACCCGCGGCGACTGCCGCAGTTTCCACACCAGGGCGTGCTCACGCCCGCCCGACCCGACAACCAGTATTTTCATGGCCCCTCCTTCCGGGCAACGTGTATCAGAATGAAATAACCGGCCGGGGGCGCCAGTTCGACTGCAACCTACTTGCTCCCGGCGCCGCTTGTCAAGAGGGAAGGCGGGGCCGGACAGGCAACCGGAAACGACCCGCCAGCCATTTTCAACCAGCCATTTTCAACTTGACACCGCCATGCCGTTTTTCTATCATGACCTGAATGAATGAGACTACATTCACATAACACATTGTAATACTTCTCCTTCCACTTCCCATGCGCACGGCTGACAAACATTCAAAAATCATTGATGCCGCGATCAAGGTCTTCTCCCGCAAGGGCTTCTATAACGCCCGCATCTCCGATATCGCCAAGGAGGCGCAGGTCGCCGACGGCACCATCTACCTTTATTTCAACAACAAATACGACATCCTCATCTCGCTTTTCGAGGAGGAGATCGGCAAGATCATTTTAGAAGTCAAGCTGCTCATCGAACAGGAGAGCGACCCCTGCGAGATGCTGCGGATCTTCTCCCTCCATCACCTGCGGATGATGGAAGAGAAGCGGGAACTGGCCGAGGTGCTGCAGATGGAACTGCGGCAGTGCAACAAGTTCATGCGGGAATACCGCAACACCAAGTTCATCGAATACGTGGATATCGTCTCTGCCATTGTGAAGAAGGGGATGGAGACGGGGATTTTCCGCGCCAACGTGTTGCCGGGCGTCTTCAAGCGCGCCTTTTTCGGGGCCCTGGACGAGACCGCCCGACTGTGGGTGCTCTCCCCGGACCACGGCTACACCATCGACGAGGCAGCGGCCCAGATCAGCGCGATTTTCCTGGAAGGAATCCTGACACACAACGATAAACAGGCAGATGGCTGACGCTTACTCCGCCGGCCGCGAGATATCGAGAATTTCAAACTGCCGGATCCCGCCCGGCGTCTTGACGGTCACCTCGTCGCCGACGCACTTGCCGATCATCGAGCGGCCCAGCGGCGAGAGCACCGAGATGCTGCCCTGCTCCACATTCGCTTCCTCCGGCCCCAGCAGCTGATAGCGGGCCTCGCCGTCGGTATCGAGATCGACCACGGTCACCACCGCACCAAAGACCACCCGTTTGCAGTCGATGGCGGTGCAATCGATGACCTCGGCCCGGCTCAGCTTGTCCTTGAGTTCCATGATCCGGCCCTCGACGTGGCCCTGCCGCTCCTTGGCCGCGTGGTACTCGGCGTTTTCCCGCAGGTCGCCATGCTCACGGGCCCGCTCGATCGCCTCGATCACCGCGATCCGCTCCACCCTCTGCAGCTGGTTCAGCTCCTGGCGCAGCTTTTCGTGACCCTGCTGGGTCATGGGAATCCGTTCGACCATCTCTCTTCCTCCATACCAAAAAAAGCAGCCGCACCCGGCGGTACCATTCCTTCGGGTTGGCCGCCTGGCGGAACCGATAAAAAAACGAAGCCGTTTCCTCGGGTCATGGCCCGAAAAACGGCGGCACTGCGAACACCTTGCGGCAACAGTTCCCGAAAGTACCACACCTCCGGGGCGATTGCAAGAAGGCTTCTTACCAGCGGCGGATCAGGGAAAAGAAGAAATTACGACTGCGATATTCCTGGCCGGTGGTGACCTCGGCCGAGGCCTCCAGCAGCACACCGGGCAGCCATTCGACAAAAAAACTCCCTTCCCACGTCTGCTGGGGGTAGCCGCGGGAATCGTAGGTCATGGTGTAGGATGCCGTGTAATAACGCGGCGCCTCACGGCCATAAGGGTCATCGCCCAACTGATGACGGAAGAAGACCTTGAACCGCTTCTGCCAATAGCTCCGTGGCGCCCAATAGGGATGATCGTCGCTGGCAAAGCCGTCGGCCAGTGGCGGGCCCAATCGCGGCGCCTCAAGGGAATCCTTGAAATCATAAGTATAGCTCACCTGCAGCAGGGTGGGATCGGTAATCAGGATGTACGATGCCCACAGGTCGTAGCCTTGGGTCCAGTTGTTGTCGGAAAAACCGGTATAGTCGTAGCCACCGCCCACCTGTAACCGGGGCAGGAGGTCCACCCCCAGGCCGGCGTTCACTGCCTCCTGAACAATGGCGCGGGTGAGGCTCGCCACCGTATCCTCGACCACATCCCGCCGGTAGGAGAGGCTGCTCCACACTCGATCACCCAGATCACCGGCCACGGAACAACGGGCGAGCATGGCATCACCGCCACCATCCTCCAGCGACGAAATCCCACCGCCGGCGGTGAGGGTCAACCCCGGGAAAAGCCGTCTCGCATAGCTCGCTTCGGCCCGATTCGCCTTGACCGAAGTCTCACGGTCGGTGGCCTGATAATCGATCCGGGCAAGGTTGGCGGTGACCTCCTGCTGCAACCCGGGAGCAAAACGGTGGGCCAACGCCACCCGCTCCTGCTGCATGGCCTTGTAACCGCCGCGCCCTTCTTCACGCAGAGAACGGTAGGAGACCGCCGAGTGGGGCTGACGCTGCAGGCGATTCCGCTCGGCGGCAGCGTTGAGACCGGGATATTCCTCGCCCCGGGCCCGCAGGGTACGATAGAGTGCGGCTTCTTCCACAGGCTGATCCAGCTTGCTGTAGACTCCAGCCAGGTCATAGAGAACCGACCCGTCGGTCGGATACTCCCGCACCAGTCGCTCGTATTCCTTGGCCGCGGCATAGTACTCACGGCGCTCCACCGCGCTCTTGGCCCGCGACTCGGCCCCGATCCGCCGTTGCCACTGATAACGGGCATAGAATGGCGTGGCAACACGGCTGAGGCCGGCCGGAGCGGCTGCCTCGTCCAGCAGGCGCTGGGGCGCCATCACTACGGCCGTCACCGGCATCGGCTCCTCGGTACCCGCCAGCATCCGTGACCAGAGGCTTGGCGGCTCAACCACCGGCAAGACCAGGCCCTGGGCCTGACCGGCAACAAGGAGCTCATCTTCCACCGACGGAACCAACGCATCCCGCAAGGTTTGCAGAGCTGCTGCCCGTTCCCCCATGGTCCACTGGATGCGCGCCCGCAGCAGGCGGGATTCCGGCTGCTGCCGGCGGGTGACCGGCAACCGGTCGAGGGTCTCCAGCGCCTCGGCCAGACGGCCGCGCTGCGCCAGAATCTCGCTGCGCCGCAAGACGAGATCATATTCCGCAGGATAGCGTTCGCTCAATTCCGCCAGCACGACCAAGGCCTGCTCCTGTTCGCCACGGTTGACCGCCGCCTCGATCACGGCCCGCTGCACCACCAGGGAACGGCCAAGCAGTTCCGGTTGCACCCAGGCCAAGGTCAGCACCTCGGCAAAACGGCCGGCCTGGCGGCAGAGCCGGATCAGCTCGACCAACCGGGCAGCATCCTCCTGCGCGGCCTCACGGACCTGGACAAAAATCTCTCTGACCCGCTGTTCCTGGCCCAAGGCGGCATGAATCTCCATGAGCAACACCGCGGCCGCCAGATTCTCCCGGTTACCCGACCATTCCGGTCGTATCAGCGCCGCCGCCTCCGTCGCCCGGCCAACCGCCAGCAGCGAACGGCCCAGCAGGACCGTGAGGTCATGGCGCAGCCGCCCCTGCTGCGATGTGGCCTGGCCGGCCACGGGTGCCGGCAGTCCGGCCAGCATGGCCTGCAATTTTCTGATCGCCTCCTTGTGCTTCCCCTGGGCCGAAAAGAGTCGGGCCCGCATCTCCCCTGCCTGGAAAGCCGCGGCCCTGGTCCGCTCCGTCACGTTGTCGCCTTGCCGGTTGTGCGCCTCCAGTTGTGACAACCAGATGTCGGCCTCATCAAAGGCCTTCCGCTGCAAGGCCAGTTCAAACAACCGCCAAAAAGCATCCCGGTTGCCAGGCGCCTCCAACAGCGCCAAGCGCGCCGCCTGCTCCGCCTCGTACACGCGACCGGCCTGCTGGTAGAGCTGGGTGAATTCCAGCAGAATCCCCGCCCGCTCCGGTGGGCCGGCGGCCTGAGCGAGCGCCTGCCCGTACATTCCTGCTGCCCGCTCCCACAGCCCGCCGTCACGATAACCATTGGCCACGGCCAAATGGAAAGACGGCACCGCCTCGCCCCGCTCCTGGGCCGCAGCAAGGTTCTCGGCATGCGCCGTAACCCGGCCGACATCGCCCAAAATGCCGGCCAGCTGCAGGCAACGCAGCCGCAGTTCGTGCCGTGATGGCCACGACCTTAGTGCGGCCTCGTAATCCATCAAGGCATGGTCAAGCTGACCGGTCCGTTCATAATAGCTCGCCCGTGCCGCCAGGAGGTTCGGACTCTGTTCCCCGGCGGCGGCGAGCTTATCGAACATCTGCCGGCTTTTTTCCAGGGCATCCTTGGCCAGATACATGGTGGCCAATTTCAGCATAACCACGCGGTTGGCCGGTTCCTGGCCATGAAGCCCTTCCAGGGCGTCGAGAAGTTTCTGGCGTTTGCCGAGCTGTTCCCACACGGACTGCGCCGCCTGGTCGTCGCCCACGGCGGAAAGCGCCTGGGCCAGCCGGGAGAGAATCTCCGGATCGTCGGGGGTGCTCGCGATAATCCGCTCATACAACGGCAGGGCGCGGTCCATCTGCCCCTGGGCCTCGTACAGATAGGCAGCCTGCTTGAGTTTCGCCAGCTCAAGCTGGGGCTCTACGGCCAGCAGCCGTTCCAGGCCGGCCAGGGCCTCGGCCCGGTTGCCAAGGGCGGCGTGGAGATCCACCACCAGCCGGAGCGTTTCCCGGTCTCCGGGTTTCAATTCCACGTACCGCTCAAAGTACGGCAAGGCCCGCGCCTGCTGGCCCATATTGAGATAGAGCTGCCCAACCCTTTTCAGCAGCCCCGCGTTGTCCGGCTCCCGCGCCAGACGGGGGAGCAGAAAGGCCAGGGCCTCGTCGCCCTGCCCCTCCTTTTCATAATACTCCGCCAAAAAGGCCTGCGCCTCCTTGCTGGCCGGTTCCCGGCGCAACACCTTTTTCCAGTACTCCGCCGCCTGGGGGCCAAGGCCGAGCTTCGCGTGGCTGATGGCCGCCCGCCGGAGGGTCTCCTGGTCAGGGGAGGCGGCAGCCAAATCCGCCAGAAGGGGCCGCGCCTTTTCATAAAGCCCCTGCTCGTAGAAGGTCTCCGCCAGCAGCCGGCGCAATCCCGGCGCCGCCGGGGCCACCGCGTACCAGCGTTCGAGATAGGGAACGGCTTCGCCGCGCCTGCCCAAGGCCAGCAACCCCTCGCTGATTCCTTTGAGTGCCGCGGCATTCTCCGGCGCCGTCTCCAACACCCGGCCGAACAACTCCACACTCCGGCCGTAAAGTCCGCGTTGCTGCAACGCGCCGGCCAAGGCGTTACGATAGTCGCCGTTGGCCGGGGCCGTCTCCACCAGCCGTTCCAGATGCGGGAGCGCCCGTTCCGTTTTTTTCAGCATCAGCCAGATGCGCGCCAACTCCCAGCGCGCCTCCTCGATATCCCCCTTGCGGCGGAGCACCTCTTCATAGAGACCGGCAGCCACGGCAGGATGCCCGGCACGGGCCTGCGCCCGGGCCTCGTCCCACAGGGTTTTCCACCGGGCCGCAGGTTTCGCCCCCTGCTGGATAATCTCCCGGTGCGGCACCGGTTCCGGCGGCGCGGCCGCCAAGGCAAGGGGCAAAAGCGGGGAAGCGACCTGGCTCAAGAAGACGGCAACGCACGGAGCCCAGCGGACATGGCGGAGGCGAAGGCCGGCAGCAGCCCGGCGTGCCGGCTGTCGGGCCACCTCCTTTTCCTCCTGTGCCGCTGCCAAAGGCATTGCTTCGTCCTCTCTCCTAGCGATCTCGGTAATAGGCAGCAATCGCCGCCACGACTTCCTGCTGCATGGCCCCGGTGAGTTCCGGGTAGATCGGCAGGGCCAGGGTCTCCCGCGCCGCCCTTTCCGCCTCGGGGAAGGAGAGCCGGTGATAGCCGAGATGGGCCACACACTCCTGCTGGTGGAGCGGCACCGGATAATAGATCTCCGCGCCGATGCCGGAACCATGCAGATGCTTGATGAGTCCGTCCCGGTTCCGCGCCCGGATGACAAATTGATTATAGATGTGGTGGTCAGCCCCGCCGCCTTGATGCGCTGCCGCCGCGTAGACTGCCCGCGGCAGCGTGACCGCGCCGCGCGCCGGCAATCCGGTCTCGGTAAACAATCGCTGGTAGCGGGCCGCGTTGTCGCGTCGCGCCTGATGCCAGGCCGGCAGATGGGGCAGCTTGATGCCGAGCACCACCGCCTGGATCGGGTCGAGCCGGAAATTGCCCCCGATCAGCCGGTGATAATACTTCGGCGCACTGCCGTGCACCCGGAGGATGCGCATCTTTTCCGCCAGGGCCGAATCGTTGGTGACGATCATGCCGCCATCGCCAATACCGCCGAGGTTCTTGCTGGGAAAGAAGGAAAAGCAGCCCGCGGTTCCCATGCTGCCGGCCCGCTGCCATACGGTCTTCCCCTTTTCGTCCAGCGGACAGACCGCGCCGATGGCCTGGGCCGCATCCTCGATCACCGGCACGCCGTACCGGGCAGCGAGTTGCGCCAACGCCGCCATGTCGGCGCACTGACCATAGAGATGCACCGGCATGATCGCCTTGAGCTTGGCAGCGGCTTCGGGATTCGCTGTGAGCACGACCTCCGCCTGCCGCGGGTCCATGTTGTAGGAAACCGGATCGATGTCGACGAAGAGGGGCCGGGCACCCAGACGCAGGATGCTGCCCATGGTGGCGAAAAAGGTATAGGGCGTGGTGAGCACCACGTCGCCGGGCCCGACATCCACGGCCATCAGGGCCAGGAGCAGGGCATCGGTGCCGCTGGAAACGCCGATGGCGTGCCGCACCCCGCAATACTCGGCCACCTGGCGTTCCAAGACCTCGACCTTGGGTCCCATGATGTAGGTCGTGGAATCGATCACCTCGGTGACCGCGGTCATAATCTCATCGCGCAGCGGGGCAAGCTGCGCCTTCAGGTCAAGCAGGGGTACGGTCATGTCACTCTCGCTGGCGATATTATGGCATTGGGGGCGTGTGCCCCCGAATTACCAGGGGTTGAGGAATTCCTCGAGGAAATCCTTGATATCCGGCACCTCTTTTTCGATGTACTTACGCATCTTGGCCAGCAGATTCACCTCGATCTGCCGCACCCGCTCACGGGAGACGCCAAAGCGGTCGGCGATGTCCTGCAGGGTGAGCGGCTCGTCGCTCAGCAGCCGTTCGCGCAAAATGGCTTGTTCCTTGTCGTTCAGGGTTTTGAGCAGTTTGGCCAGGATATCGGCCATCCATTCGCGGATCTCCTTCTCCGCCACCCGCTCCTCCACCGAGGGGCCGGCCACGGGCAGAAAGTTCTTCTGCTCCTCATCGGAATCCTCGCGCACCGGGCTTTCCAGCGAAACATCCCAGTTGTCCATGCGCTGGCTCATCTCGATGACCTCGCTCTCCTTCACGTTGAGCCGTTCGGCGAGGAGTTTGGGCTCGGCCTTGAACCCCTGCGATTCGAGAAGTTTCTTCTCCTTGTTAAGGCTGAAGAAGAGCTTGCGCTGGGCCTGGGTGGTGCCGATCTTCACCAGCCGCCAGTTGTCCATGATGAACTTGAGGATGTAGGCGCGGATCCAGTAGGCTGCATAGTAGGAAAACTTCACCTGGCGGTACGGGTCGAACTTCTTCACCGCCTGCACCAGGCCGATGTTGCCCTCCTGAATGAGGTCGAGGAAGTTCTGCATCCAGTATTTCTGGAAATCCATGGCCACCTTGACCACCAGCCGGAGGTTGGCGGTGACCAGCTTGTAGGCCGCCTCCTTGTCGCCGGTTTCCTTGTAGCGCCGGGCCAGCTCGTCGGCCTCTTCGCGGGAGAGGAGTCTGTACTGGCTGATCTCCTGAAGATAGCGATGCAACGCGGCATTACCCGCCACGGGCAGATGCTGGTCATCGCCCAGGGTCACCAGGGGGTGGGCCAGCGGCTCGGGGCCGTCGTCGGAGATGTCGAGGAGTTCCGGGTCGTCGTTCATGGTCATCTATCGGTGTGGCGGGCAATCAGGTGCCTGCCCGCCAGAGTACTCATCATTATTGTTGGCCCCACCGGAAAGGTCAAGCCTTTCCGGGCCATTTTGCCGGTCATACCCGATTTGGGCAAATATTGCCATCAATAGTCACCCCGCAACCCTCCTGTTGCCGGGGAGCCGCGAGAATTCTGTTTGCAGCCGGCTGATTTTATGGTAGAAAATTTCCCCCTCGGGCAGCGGATGCACCGGCAAAACCGCCCGCACCACACAGGCCGCCATGGTACAGCTAAAAAACATTCGCAACTTCAGCATCATCGCCCACATCGACCACGGCAAGTCCACCCTGGCCGACCGCCTCATCCAGCTCTGCGGCATGGTGACCGACCGCGAGTTCCAGGATCAGCTGCTCGACAACATGGAGATCGAGCGGGAGCGCGGCATCACCATCAAGAGCCAGACCATCTGCCTGCCCTACCGCGCCAAGGATGGCCAGGAGTACCTCCTCAATCTGGTCGACACCCCGGGCCACGTGGATTTCAGCTACGAGGTCTCCCGGGCGCTTGCCTCCTGCGAAGGAGCCCTGCTGCTGGTCGATGCCGCCCAAGGTGTCGAGGCTCAGACCCTGGCCAACCTTTATCTGGCCATGGAACACGATCTGGAGATCATTCCGGTCATCAACAAGATCGACCTGCCTGCCGCCGACCCCGAGGCCATCGCCGCCCAGATCACCGGCGATCTCGGCCTTGAGGGCGAGCGCATCCGGAAATGCTCGGCCAAGACCGGCCTCGGAGTGGATACCATCCTCGAGGCGGTGGTCAAATACCTGCCGCCGCCCCAGGGCGACCCGGAGGCGCCGTTCGAAGCCCTGATCTTCGACGCCCGGTACGACTCCTTCCGCGGCACCATCATCTCCTGCCGCGTGTTCCAGGGGCGGGTCAAGGCCGGCGACACCATCCTCTTCCTCTCCAACAATGCCACCTACCGGGTGGAGGAGGTCGGCTTCTTCCGGCTCCGGAGCGTGCCGCAGCCGGAGCTGACCGCCGGCCAGGTCGGCTACATCATCGCCGGCATCAAGAACATCGGCGACACCCGCGCCGGCGATACCATCACCCTCCGAGAACGCCCCTGCGCCAAGCCGCTGCCCGGCTTCAAGGAGGCGCGGCAGGTGGTCTTCTCCTCCATCTACCCGGTTTCCACCGACGACTACGAGGCCCTGGCCGCGGCCATGGAGAAGCTCACGCTGAACGACGCGGCGCTCACCTTCCAGAAAGACAGCTCTACCGCGCTGGGCTTCGGCTTCCGCTGCGGCTTCCTCGGCCTGCTCCATCTCGAGGTGGTGCAGGAGCGGCTGGAACGCGAGTTCGATCTCTCGCTCATCCTCACCGTGCCGTCGGTCAACTACCATGTCTATCTGAACGACGGCACCATGATCGAGGTGGACAACCCGGCCTACTTTCCGGACCCGACCCGCATCGACCGCATCGACGAGCCGTACATCAAGGCCACCATCCTCATGCCGGAACGTTACATGGGCGGGGTGATGACCCTCTGCATGGAACGGCGCGGGGTCAACACCAACCACCACTACCCGATGCCGGGCCGCATCGAATTCACCTGCGAACTGCCGCTGGCCGAGGTGATCTACGACTTCTACGACCGGCTGAAATCGATCACCCAGGGGTATGGCTCCTTTGATTACGAATTGATGGACTACCGGGAGAGCGATCTGGTCAAACTCGACATCCTGGTGAACGGCGAGAAGGTGGACGCCCTCTCCCAGCTGGTGCACCGGAACGGCGCGCGGGCCAGGGGGCTCTCCACCTGCGAACGGCTCAAGGAAGAGATTCCGCGCCAGATGTTCAAGATCGCCATCCAGGCGGCCATCGGCGGCGGCATCGTCGCCCGCTCCAATATCTCGGCGCTCAGGAAGGACGTGCTGGCCAAATGCTATGGCGGCGATATCAGCCGGAAACGGAAACTTTTGGAAAAGCAGAAGGCGGGCAAGAAACGGATGAAGACCGTGGGCAACGTCGAAATTCCGCAGAGCGCCTTCCTGGCGGTGCTCAAGTCGGACCAGGGCTGACCGCCTATGCGGTTTTCTCCTTCTTGTCGCTGGGGCACTTGCCCGCCAGCACGCACTCCACCTGTTTGGCGCCGACGATCTCCTCCAGTTCCGCCTCGGTGAGCGGAGAGGAGTTCTGCTTGGTGACATAGACGATGCAGTCCTTGCAGACATTGAGGGCGCTGCGGTAATCGTCGAGTTCATCGGCGATCTCCCAGCATGGCTTGACATCAGCATCCTGCTGCCGGGAGAGGCTGCAATCCTCTCTCGTGCACCGGGTGATCTCCCAACATGGCCAATCCCTGACTTTCGCGTCCATTGCCGTCACCTCTCCGTTACGTCCGTACACCGCCCCCTGCCGGCCACGCCGCCGGCAAGCCCGTCATTCCAAGCAGCAAGAAAACACTACGCAAGCGCGGCGTCAAGTCTTTCGAGCAACGCCTCCCGGCCCTCGCCGGTCTTGGCGGAAAAAAGCAGGCGGTCAGCCGCCGTCACCCCGAAGCCCGCGTCCAGCAATCGCGCCTGCTTGGCCTGCTCGTTGCGGGAGAGTTTGTCCATCTTGGTGTAGACCAGCAGGTGGGGGATCGCCTTGGTCCGCAGCCAGTCGATGAGCATGCGATCGAGTTCCTTGGGGGCGTGGCGGAGATCAACGATGACCACCACGCAACGCAGGGTCGGCCGCGTCTCGATATAACCGGCAATCAACGCCTGCCAGGCATCCTGCAGCTTCTTGTCCACTTTGGCGAAGCCGTAGCCCGGCAGATCGACGAAATAGCAGCGCTGGTCCACCCGGAAAAAATTGAGGCTCTGGGTCTTGCCCGGCTTGGTGCTCACCTTGACCAGCGACTTGCGGTTCAGGAGCCGGTTCATCAGGCTCGACTTGCCGACGTTGGATCGCCCCGCAAAGGCGACCTCCGGCAGATCCGCCTCCGGCAGCCGCCGCAGGGCAAAGACACTGTCGATGAACTCGACCTCGCTACAGCGCACGTCCGCTCCTCCCCGCGTAAACCCAACCGCGAACGCGGTCAGATGACCTTGTTGAGGGAATATTCAATGATGCCCTCGGCGCCCGATTTGAGCAGCCGGGGGATGAGATCGCGCACCTCATGCTCGGAGATCACCGTCTCCACCGAGAACCAGTCGGTCTGGTAGAGCGGGGAAACGGTCGGGGCATTCAGGCTCGGCAGCATGCCGATGACGGCATCGAGCTTCTGCTGCGGCACGTTCATCTTGAGCCCCACCAGTTTGTCGGCCCGCAACGCCCCTTGCAGCAGCAACGCGATGTTCTCGATCTTTTCCCGCTTCCACGGGTCGCTCCAGGCCGCCTTGTTGACGATGAACTGGGTGTTGGAGGCCATCAATTCATGGATGATCCTGAGGCCATGGGCGCGGATGGTGGATTCGGTCTCGGTCACCTCGACAATGGCGTCGGCCAGCCCGGAGATCACCTTGGCCTCGGTAGCGCCCCAGGAGAAGGCGATATCGACGTTGATTCGGCGCTCGGCAAAGAACTTCCTGGTGTAGTTGACCAGCTCGGTGGCGATCTTCTTGCCCTCCAGGTCCTCCAGGCGGTGGATGTCGGAATCCCCCGGCACCGCCAGCACCCAGCGGGTCGGCCGCTTGCTCACCTTGGAATAGACCAGGTCCGCCGCCACCACCACGTCGGACTCGTTTTCCAGGGTCCAGTCCTTGCCGGTGATGCCGGCGTCGAGCACGCCCTTTTCCACGTAGGCCGACATCTCCTGCGGCCGGCAGATGGAGCAGGCGAGTTCCGGGTCGTCGATCTCGGGGAAATAGTTGCGGGAGGAGAGCTTGATGCTCCAGCCCGATTTTTCAAACAACTCGATGGTCGCCTTCTCCAGGCTGCCCTTGGGAATGCCGATTTTCAACACGTTCATTTCCTGTATACCTCCGCCGGATCAAATACCCGTTCGCCCACCACGGTCAACTCCTCGCCCCGCACCAGCCGATGGAAACAGCTGCGATAGCCGGTATGGCAGGCTGCGCCGCCCAGTTGCTCCACCTTGTAGAGCACGGTATCGGCATCGCAGTCGATCAGAATCTCCTTCACCAATTGCACATGGCCGGACGACTCGCCCTTGAGCCAGATCTTGTTGCGGCTGCGGCTCCAGTAGTGGGCCTTGCCGGTGGCCAGGGTCTGCCGCCAGGCCTCTTCGTTGATATAGGCCATCATCAACACCTCGCCGGTCTTATAATCCTGGGCAATGGCAGGCAGCAGGCCGTTGCCCTTATCAAAACGCGGAGTGGTCATCGCTCGTCTTTTCCTTCGTCGGCGCGGCTTGCGGATTCGCCTCGGCCGCCTCCCCGGTTCCCGGTTCCCTGGAGAGAAAATGAATCAGGCAGGCGGAGCGGAACCTACAGTATTCCGTAGGCCGTCGGCAACGCGCTCCTGCCCCCGCGACCTGCTCTTTGCATTTCTCGCACACCAATTCCATGCTGGTTTCCAAAAGAAGGGCAGCATAGCCTATCCGCCCGATTTGTCAAGTCTTTCCCGGCAGCATCGGCCGCCGGCTCCCTTCCGGCGCAGAGTACTTTTTTTCTGTTCCTCCCTGCCAGAAAAATCTGGTATAGAGATGGGATTCCCGGGTCCCGCGCTGTTCTCCCCCGGCAAAGACTAAAGATCACCTGATTCTGCATGAGCTACACGCCCCAGTCCATTATCGCGCAGGTCCATTCCGTCCTGCAAACCACCACAACCGTGACCGATTCGCTCATGGCCGATGCGGAGTTGCGCCAGTGGGACCGGATCAACTTCGAGAAAACCAGCCAACTTTTCGAGGCCTTCAGTCTCACTGATAACTACAAGAAGGCCCTCGACACTTACAAAAACCAACCAAAGGAAATCTTACGCCATGTCGAGCGGCTGGAAAACGAACTGCAAGGCCTGGCCCTCGACCTCAAGCGCCAGACAATCAAGCCGGCCATGGCCTTGTCCCTTGCCAAACGGCTGGAACAGGAGTGCGATACGCTGACCGGCCCACTCAACGAACTCACGAACCAGTGCACCCTGCTCCTCGATTGCCAGAAACGGCTGCGGGGGCAACTGAGCTTACAGAACCTCGTACCGCAGGCCAAAAAACTCAAGGAAATCCACGCCGACCGCGTGGATGAAGGCTACCGCTTCCTCTGCTTTGTCAACGAGACGGACCAGGAGGCGACCGGGGCCTCGCTGCCTCGCTGCCAGGCCAGAGCAACCACGCTGGAGCAGAAATTCAAGGCCATCGAACTGAAAGGGCTGCCGGGGCTGGCCGCCGCAATCCTGGAACACCAGATCTACGCCGCGGTCAAGGCGGCCGACCAGATCAAGGCCTACATCGAGGATTTTCACCAATATCCACCCGGCGAACTGGAAAGGGTTACCGCCGTCACCCAGCAGCTCGAAAAGCTCCGGCAGGCGGAACTGGCCACCGTGATCAAAGAACTGCCGGAGGTCACCATGGCAGTGGGCAATGCCCTCTCCTCGCTGTACAACCGGGCCAAGGCCCTGCGCCAGATGGAACTGCTGCCGGTCTTTCTCAAGCACCTCGATCTGCTCTACGCCACCACCACCGGGCCGATGCTGGAGGAGATCAAACGCCAGGTGCGCGAGACCGGCTCTCCGCTTAACCCGGTAACCGTGGCTGCGGAAAAAGTGCCGGATTTCTTCCTGGGCGTGCAGGGCTTCTTGCGGACCTTAAAACTCCTGCTCCAGTCGCTCTCCGGCCAGAAGTCGATCACCGCCGCCGAACTCCAGGACAAGGCTGTGGCGGTGCTCAACTCCTGCCACATCTATTACGGCACCACCGAAAGCGAACTCGCCAAGCTGAAAAACTTTCTGGAAGACCAGCTGGATGGCTACAACCGGCCCTTTCCCCACGACGCCCTGGTGCAGTTCATGAAGGGGCTGATCAACGCCTACGGTTCCCGACTGGAACAGTATGTGGACAACTACAAACCCGTCGAGTTCACGGTGACGGAAGACCGCCGCGACAAGGACGAGGCCAAGGGCACGGGCAAGATGACGGTGGGCCGGCTGGTGGCCAAAATTCAGACCTGGACCGACCAATTCGAGGTATATTGATTTATGTTGGCCTTTCTCGACCAGATTTCCTATCCCCTGCTCCTGCTCATCGCGGGCTTCATGCTCATTGCCCCCATCTTCCCCATGCCGCACGTGGCGGAAAAGCTCATCATGCTGAAAAACGGCACGCTGCGGCGGCCGCTGGACATCTTCGACCTCTGTTTCCACCTGCTGCCGCTTCTCATTCTCGGCCTCAAGCTCCTCCGCGACCGCTTCTAACAGTCCGTTGAAAAAACCATCCCTGGCTTTTTCAACTGTCGTTGGCCAAAGGCGCTTTGGCCAACCTCGCGAATTTCTTGGCCCTTTCGGGCCGGCAAAATTCGGCACCACGTCCCTGTGGTGCCAACAGCCCGTTTTTCAACGGACTGTTCCGCCCCATTATCTGGTTGATTTTTCACCGAACTTTGGGCATAATAGCGGTTCGCTTCGCGCGACCTTTTCGATACCAACCCGCAGCAGGAGTTTATAGAGCATGCAACGCGCCCGGCAGAACGACACCGTGACCATCCTTTACAGCGGTCAACTCGCCAACGGCGAGACCTTCGAATCTTCCGAAGAGACCGGCCCGCTTTCCTTCCGGATCGGCGACCAGAGCGTCATGCCCGCCTTCGAGCAGGCGGTGGTCGGCATGGCAACCGGCGAGACCAGGATCATCACCCTTTCAGCAGAAGAGGCCTACGGTCCCCGCCGCGAGGAGCTGGTGATCGAGGTGCCGCGCGACACCTTCGGCCCGCGGGAACTAAGCCGCGGCATGGTCCTCGGTCTCACCATGGAACAGGAGGGCAAACCGCAGCAGGTGCCGGCCACCGTGGCGGCGGTTGCGGAGTCCAGGGTCACCGTGGATTTCAACCACCCCCTGGCTGGCCAGGCCCTCACCTTCACCCTCACCCTCCAGTCCATCGGCCGGCCGGCGAGCGGTTGCGGCTGCTCGCCCCAGACCGGCGGCTGCGCCCCCTCATCCTGCAAAGGTTGCAACTGACAGGGCTGCCGTGGCCACGCCCCCGGTGATTCTTTCCATTGCCGGCTCCGACCCCTCGGGCGGGGCCGGTATCCAGGCGGACCTCAAGACCTTCGCCAGCCTCGGCGTCTATGGCGCGGCAGCCATCACCTGCCTCACCGTGCAGAACACCATGGGGGTACGCTCCTTCACCCCGCTGGCGCCGGAACTGGTGCAGGAACAGATCCGGGCGGTGCTCGACGACCTGCCGGTAAGCCACGTCAAGATCGGCATGGTGGGCAGCGCGGCCATTGCCACGGCCATTGCCGAGACGCTCCAGGATTTTCACGGCGAGGTGATCTACGACCCGGTGCTCCGGGCCGGAGCGGGCCAATCCCTGCTCGATGACGCCGCCCGCTCCGCTCTCGCGCACCTGCTTGACCGCGCCACGGTCCTCACTCCGAACCTGCCGGAACTGGCGGCACTGTCTGGATCGCCTTGTCCCTCGACAGAGGAGATCGTGGCCGCGGTAACCGCGTTGTTCCAACGCCATCCACGGCTTGCGGCCGTGGTGGTGACCGGCGGCCACCGCGATGAGGCTGCCGGCGAGATCATCGACCTGCTCTGCCAGCGCAGTGCCGGCAGAACGCTGACCACCGCGGAGCACCGCCATCCCCGTATCGCCAGCCGCAACCTCCACGGCACCGGCTGCACCTTTGCCGCGGCCTTTGCCGCCTGCCACGCCCTGACCGGTTCCTACGAGCAGGCCTTCCAGGAGGCCGGCCTCTTTGTGGCAACACTCATCGAACAGAGCGCCGCCATTACCATTGGCCATGGCGCCGGCCCGTTGCACCACCATCTCGTCAGAAGGAAATAACCATGCCGCTGCGCACCTGTGTCACCCCTGACGGCCGCTTTGTCTTCGGCATCCACCAGCCGGCCTATACAGTCCGCAACCTGCGCGCGCAGGACCACCGCGCCCCCCTGGGCACCCTGCCGGATACCACCGTACTCGACAACGCCAAGAACTTCCCCGCCGGCGACATCAGCGTGGCGGAGGCGGATTGGGTCTACGAGATCGCCAACCCCTTTGCCTTCCGCGGCACCACCTACATCAGCAGGTCGTGGGCCGAGGCCAAGGCCGCCGATCCGACCGCCATCCGGCTGCCGACCCCGGAGCCGGTTTCCCTCAGCCAACTCGCCGGCGAGAACCGGCAGGCATTCCTCCGCAACCTGCCCCAACCCCTGCTCGTGACCCTGGCCGCCACCTCGACCGATCCGCTGGAATGCGCGCTGCTGGCCGAGATGAGCTGCGGTCTGACCCACGATACCAACGGCGATCCCACTGGCCTGCGCTACGAAACGGGCAAACCCGGCTTCCGGCCGGTGATTACCAACCCCGATCTCTTCGAGACCGTGGCGAACAACCCGGCCCTGCCGGATGTCTATAAAAAGGTGATGGTGCTGCGGCCCGGCGCCCAAGGGGGCAGCGAGATCGTCGGTGAATACGGCGAAGCTGGCGGAGCCACCCACGTCTTCGAGTATCTCCGCCGCAATTCCTACATCCCTGGCGGCCATTATGCAGCCAACATGGCGGATGACGCGGTGCGCTATAACATCAGCGACCTCACCCTGGCCGACATGGTTGGCCTGCGCCACCTCTACTACCAGCGCACCTATGTGCGAGCGGCCGAAATGCTGGGAATCAACGTGAACGCCAGCCGCCGCGGGCTGACGGTTAAGGAACTGGAGGAATTACGGCAGCAGATCGTGGCGGCCTTGGCCGCCATCGCGCCCGGCACCCTGCCCTATACCGGCATTCTCTGGGGCTGGAATTTCGGCTTCGATTTTGCCGGCAGCGGCTACCGGCTCCATGCCTCGCACCAGCAGATCCACCAGCAATACGCCCTGGTGGCCCCGCAGGCGGCTGGTTATTACAGCGGCAACACTCCGGCCACGGCCCTGCCCGCCTTTGCCTCCGGCGATCAGGTCGCCGAATGCTGCGCCCGCTTCCGCGAGCAAACCGGCCAGGGCTTCTTTGCCAGCTATCTCGCCGCGATCCGCGCCAACCAGCGCATGGACAACCGCGATGCCGAAGCGAACCTCGTCATCCACGAAAACGACCAGGTGCTCCTCTTCGTGCCCAAGGCCCAGGTGTCGCAATGGGAGGTGCAGATCATGACCAAGCAGGAGGTGGGAAACATCGTCGAGGCGGACTCGGCCTGCCGCGCCAGCCTCGACCAGGCCCTGCTCCTGGCCCAGCAGGCCCTGGCCTCTTTAGGAGCCCGGCTTGTCACCAGCATCGAATACTCGAAACGGATCGACCACCCGGACCGCGACCAGCGCCTGCTCTACAGCCTGCTGCCGAAACTGCCCTATTCCATGGGCGCCTTCAGCGAGGCGCAGCTCCGCTTTATCAACGGCCACTATCCGGAAGATTTCGCCATCGCCTGCCGCCGGGCGCTCGGCACCCGACCCTGAACCAGCCGCCGGGCGCCGAACATTCCCCTTTACTTGCCGGCCTCCAGCATGGTGCGGTACGGCCACTTGTCCACCCCGCCGGTGAGGATGAAGAGCTTCTTTTCCGGCACGCCCCGGGCCTTGAAGTAATTGAGGTCAGCAGCCGCAGGAGCCGGTGGAGCAGGAACCGCCGCCACAGCCTCCGCCGGCCAGTTTCTTTTCCGGGGTGATGGCAAAGCCGCCGCCCCCGCCACAGCCGCAGCCAGAGGTCTGCGTCACGTAATCCACGATGATGGCGCCGGTGCTGGCAAAGACCCCCTCGTTCACCAGGAAGGTGAGGCCACCTTCCCGGAAGATCCTGTCCGCCGGCTTTTCCGAGTCCAGGGCCAGTCCCAGTCCCACCCCGGCGCAGCTGCTCTGCATGGCCACCCGGATGGGCGAGTCGATCCTGTTCTTGTTCAGATACTCCTTGAAGTTCCTGACTGCCGATTCCGTTACCGTGAGCATGGTTCTTCTCCTTGTTCCGCTGTGACGGGCCGCGGCCCATCGGTTCGTTGCCGCCCGGCCTCCCGACGAGACCGGGCGGCGTGTTTCAGGTGCCCGGCACCACTCGCACCGCGCAGGCCTTGTACTCCGGGGTGCCGGCGATTTCGTCCACGCCGGGGCTGGTCAGCAGATTGACCAGGGGGTCGGCATGGTGAAAGGCCATGAACACCGAACCGGGCCGGCTGCGCGCCGTGACCCTGGCCACGACTTCGATGGCGCCCCGGCGGGACATCACCATGACCCGGCGGCCATCCTTGATGCCCAACCACCCCGCGTCGTCCGGATGCACCTCCACCGCCTCTTCGGGCTCCAGCGCGAGCAGCCCCTGGCAGCGCCTGGTCATGGTGCCGTTGTTGTAATGGGCAAGCCTGCGGCCGGTGACCAGGATGAACGGGTACTCGCCGTCGGGCCGTTCCAGGGTCTCCACGTTGGCCAGCACCGAAAAACGGCCCTTGCCCCGGGTAAAGCTCTCCCGGTGCAGGATCGGGGTACCAGGGTGGTTCCGGTCCGGACAGGGCCAGATCAGCCCCTCGCCCTCCAGCCGCTCGTAGCGGATGCCGCCCAGGATCGGGGTGCAGCCGGCGACCTCCTCCATGATCCTGGCCGGGCCGTCGTAGCGCATGGGGTAGCCCATGGCCCTGGCCAGGCGGCAGGTGATCTCCCAATCGGGCAAGGCCTCGCCGGGCGGCGCCACCGCCTTCCTGATCCGGCGCACCCGGCGCTCGGCGTTGGTGAAAGTGCCGTCCTTTTCGTAGAAACAGGCGGCCGGCAGCACCACGTGGGCCATCTCCGCGCTGCGGGTGAAGAAGATGTCCTGCACCACCACCATCTCCATCTGGGCGTAGGCGGCCCGGATATTGGTGACATCGGCCTGGGTCTGGAGCGGATCGTAACCGATGAGATACATCCCCTTGAAACGCCCTTCCTGCGCGGCGTTATACATCTCCGGCTCGGTGAGTCCCTGGCTGGCCGGCAATTCGCCGCCCCAGGCCTGACCCAGCCGCTCCCTGGCCCCGACGTCCGCCACATCCTGATAACCGGGGAAGACATAGGGCAAAGCCCCCATGTCGCAGGAACCCTGCACGTTGTTCTGGCCCCGCAGGGGGCTGATGCCGGCGTGCGGCCGGCCGACGTTGCCGGAGGCCAGGGCGATGTTGGCCAGCCCCATCACCCCTTGAGTGCCGTTGCGGTGCTCGGTGACGCCGAGGCCGTAGATGATCATGCCCTTCCTGGTGGCACAGTAGAGGCGGGCCGCGGCCCGCACCAGCGCCGGTTCGACCCCGGTCTGGTCCGCCACGACCTCGGGCGCGTAATGGCGGACATGGTTTCGCACCGCCTCCAGATTCTCGGTGCGGCTGGCGATGAACTCCAGGTCTTCCAGCCCCTCGTCCAGGATGGCGTGGAGCAGCGAATTCAGCAGCAGGACGTTGGTGCCGGGAATGAGCCGCAGCCAGATGTCGGCCAGGGCGGCCATCTCGGTGCGGCGCGGATCGATGACGATGAGTTTCGCGCCGTTACGAACGGCGCGCCGCACCTTCATCCCCACCACCGGATGGGCCTCACTGGTGTTGGAGCCGCAGACCAGCAGCACCTCGGCCCCTTCGATGTCCGCCAACGAGTTGGTGGCCGCCCCGGAACCCAGGGCGATGCGCAGGCCGCTCACCGACGGGGCGTGGCAGACGCGGGCGCAGTTGTCCACCGAATTGGTCTTGAACACCAGCCGGCAGAACTTCTGGGCCAGATAGTTGACCTCGTTCTCGCAACGGGAGGAGGAGAGTACCCCCAGCGCCTCGGGGCCGCAGGTCTCCCGGAGGTGGGCAAAGCGGCGCGCCGCGAAGTCGAGGGCCTCCTCCCAGGTGGCCCGGCGGAAAGGCTCGTCGAGCCGCTCCCGGATCAACGGATGGGTCAGCCGCTCGGGATGGCGATAAAAATCGAAGCCGAACCGGCCCTTGACGCAGAGGTCGCCGTGGTTGGGCGGCGCGGCGTGGGGGGCCTTGACCTCCACCAGCACCCCCTGCTTGACCTGGAGTTCAATGGCGCAGCCGGTACCGCAATAGGCGCAAACGCTCTGGACCGTCGTGGCCTCGCCCGGCAGCAGCGGCAAACCGAGCTGCTTCTTGGTGAGCGCGCCGGTGGGGCAGGCATCGACGCAGGCGCCGCAGGAGACGCAGTGTTCCGCGATGGCCAGGGAGATGTCGGCGAGCCGCCCCTCTTCCTCCCGGTACGAAATGGCAAAGGCCCCGAACTCGCAGACCCGTTCGCAACGGTGGCAGGCCACGCAGCGATTGGGGTCCACGGCGATGAAGCGATGCGTAGCGTCCGGCACGGCCAGACGGCGGTCCGGTGCCACGGTGCCTGCCACCTTATGGTCCCGGCAGAGCGCCCGCAGCTCGCACTTGGCCAGACCCTGGCAGCCGCAGGCCAGGCAACGCGAGGCCTCGCGCCGGGCCATCTCCTCGGTGAATCCCAGTTCCACCTCGGCAAAATCGCCGATGCGCCGCTCCGGCGGCCGGGCCGGCATCTGTTCGCTCAAGCGGATGGCAAATCCCTCGAAGTTGCGCAGGTCCACGTCTTCAAACTTCTTGCCCCGACTGAAGTTGAAGCGGCCATCCGCGGGCTGGTCGGAATCGCCGGCCAGTTCCCGGTGGATGGTCTCGGCGGCCCGCCGCCCGGCGTCCACGGCCTGGATCACCGAACGCGGCCCGCTGACCGCCTCGCCGCCCGCATAGATGCCGGGCAGGTTGGTGCGCAGGGTGGCGGGGTCGGCCTTGATGGTCAGGCGGGGCGTCAGCTCAAGGCCGGCCTCCAGTTCGCCAAAGGCGCGGAAGCCGCCGTCCGCTTCCTGGCCCAGGGCGTTGATCACGGCATCGCCGTTCCACACGAGACAGGAGCCGGCCACCGGCATTGGTTTGCGGATTCCCGCGGCATCGGCCTCGGAAAGCACGGTCCGGGCCAAATCCACCGTGAAAGCGGCGCCGGGCCCATCCTGGCGGATGGCGAGCGGCGCGGCCATGAGAAAGAACTGCACCCCCTCCTTCTCCGCCTCGGCCACATCCCGCTGATGGGCCGCCATCTCAAGGCGGGAACGGTCGTACACCACGGTGACCTCGGCCGCGCCCAGCCGGATGGCGCAGCGGGCCGCCTCCACCGCGACCTTGCTGCCGCCGGCGATCAGCACCTTGCCACAAAGCGGCGGTGGGTTGCCCTCCGCCACCCGGGCCAGGAAATCGAGACCGTCGAGGGCCATCCCGCCGCCCGGAACGTTCAGGGTTTTCTGGCGGCCCATGCCGGTGGCGATGAACACCGCCTTGAATCCCTGAGCCCGCAGATCGGCCAGGGTGAAATCCCGGCCCCAGGCCTTGCCGGCCCGGACATGCACCCCCATGGCCACGATGGCATCGATCTCCCGTTGCAGCGCCTTGCGGGGCAACTTGAAGGCGGGAATGGCGGCACGGGCCATGCCGCCCAGCTCGGTTTTCGCCTCGAAGAGAGTGACGCTGTGGCCCTGTTTGCGCAAGGTATGGGCAGCGGCCAGCCCGGCCGGGCCGCCGCCGACGATGGCCACGTTGTGGCCGGTGGCCGCGCCCGACCGCTCGGCGGGCAGCTCATGCCGCTCGGCATACTCCACCAGGAACCGCTTGAGATGATTGATGGCTATTGCCTCGTCGAGCAGCACCCGCCGGCAGCGGGTTTCGCAGAACCGTGGGCAGACCCGGCAGACGATGCCGGGCAGCGGGTTCTTCTCCCGGATCAGCCCCAGGGCCGCCGCGTACTCCCCTTGGGCCACCAGGTGGACATAGCCCTGCACGTTGATGCCGCCTGGGCAGGTGAGGCTGCAGGGCGCCTTGCAGTCGCCGTAATGGACCGCGGCCAGCTGCCGAAGCCGTTCGGCCCGGTGCCGCTTGAGGGCCGGGGTCGCGGTCTCGACCGCCATGCCCTCCTGCACGAGGGTACGGCAGGAGCGGAGCTGTTGGCCGTCCGCCTCCACCAGGCAGAGCAGGCAGGGCCGCCTGGAATCGTCCCGGCCGGGCAGATGGCAAAGATGCGGGATCTCGATGCCGGCCGCCGCGGCCGCCTCCATAATGGTGGCGCTGGCCAGGGCGGTCACCGGCCGGCCGTCGATGGTGAGCGTTACGCCGGCCTGGCTCATGGAACCGCCTCGCCGGTCAGTTCCGCCAGGGCCTTGGCGCATTTGCCAGCCACCAGCCCGGCAATGGCCTTGCGGGAAAAGTCGCCGCCCTGCATCATCTCGCGCGAGGCGTTGATGAGGCCGGTCCGGATCTTCCTCCCCCTCGCCGCCTCGGCGGCTTCGGCCAGGCGAAGGCGCAAGGCCTCGGTCTCCCGCCCTTCCGCCGCGCCCAGGGGACCAAGGGCCGCCACCCGATGGGTAAAGGCGGTGATGATCCTGACGAAGTTCGGACCCTCGGCGGCCGAGGCCCAGTCGATGAGGAAACGCTCCTTGTTCACCCCCAGCCTGGCCAGCATCTCATGGACCAGGGCGGCGGAGACCAGGGCGTGGTAGTTGCCGTCGATGTAATGGCACTCGCCGGGATGGCAGCCGCCGACGAAGATGCCGTCCGCCCCCCTGGCCAGCCCTTCCAGGGGAAAGGAGGGGTCGAGGCGGCCGGTGCACATCATGCGGATCACCCTGAGGTTGGGGGGATACTGGTAACGGCCCACTCCGGCGGAATCGGCGGCGGTGTAGCAGCACCAGTTGCACAGGAAACCGAGAATCTTGGGACTGTGGGTTTGCGACATGGTTTCACTCCAATGAGAAAGCTTCTCGCTGTGAGAA
This sequence comes from Deltaproteobacteria bacterium, assembly GCA_021802775.1. Classification (GTDB taxonomy): domain Bacteria; phylum Desulfobacterota; class Desulfobulbia; order Desulfobulbales; family Desulfurivibrionaceae; genus JAJZRJ01. The sequence goes on along the minus strand of JAJZRJ010000010.1, from coordinate 31,681 downwards.
GGAATTGCTGTGTGGTGGTTGCTCGTTGGAGACTGGAGTGGGAATCGAACCCACGGCCCCGCCGGTTATCAGCCAGGGGAGCACCACGGCTTTGAAGACCGCGCCGCACGCCAGTACGGGGTTCCAGTCCCTCCCGGACACGGTTATATCCCCCGGCCAAAGGCGTCGATCTGCGCCATGATGCCGGCAAAGGTGAAGCGGCCCATGTCGATGGCCATGGTGGGGCACCTGGCCGCGCAGACCCCGCATCCCTTGCAGGAGGCGGTCAGCGTCCTGGCCTTGCGGCCTTTGTCGGCCTTGTAGATCTCGATGGCCTTGTAGGGGCAGAAGGTCTCGCAGGCCCCGCAGCCGATGCACTTTGCCGGGTCGATCCGGGAAACGATGGGCGCCGGGGTGATGGAGCCGCGGGCCAGGGGCTGACAGGCGCGGCCGGCTGCGGCCTGGGCCTGGGCGATGGTCTCGTCCATGCTCCGCGGCGAGTGGGCCAGGCCGCAAACATAGGTGCCGTCCACCGGCAGATCCACGGGCTGGAGCTTGACGTGCGCCTCCAGGAAGAACTTCTCGGCGGTCACCGGCACCTTGAGCATCCGGGCAAGTCGGGTGGGATCTTCCGGGACAATCCCCGTCGAGAGCACCAGGAGATCGGCATCAAGTTCCACCTCGTCCCGCAGCAGCGGGTCGTGGTAACGCACCGAGACCGCGCCGCCCTTGCCGATGCTCACCTCCGGCTTCTTTTCCGGCTGGTAGCGGACAAAGAGCACCCCAGCCTCGCGGGCGGCCCGGTAGTCGTCCTCCAGGAAGCCGTAGGCCCGCATGTCGCGGTAGAGCACGGTGATGGCGAGATCGGGCCTGAGCTTCCTGAGGCGCAGGCTGTTCTTGAGGGCCTGGCCGCAGCAGACCCGGCTGCAGTAGGCGAGATCCTCGCCCCGCGAGCCCACGCACTGGATCATCGCCACCTGCTTCGCGTTCCTGGCCAGCGGCCGGCCGGAGCCGAGCTTCTTCTCCAGTTCCAGCTGGGTGAGGATCTTCGGGGATTCGCCGTGGCAATACTGTTTCGGTTCGTAGGGCCTGCCGCCGGTGGCGACGACCATGACCCCGTGGTTGACCACCACGCTGCCCTTGGCGGTGGCGAGGGTGGTGGTGAAGTTGCCCACGTAACCCGAGACCGCCGCCACCGCGGCCCTGGTGTGCACCGTGATCCGCGGATGCGCCTTGACCTTGGCGATCAGCCCGGCCACGTTCTTGCGCGGATCACGGCCGAAACGGTCCCATGTGAGCAGCAGCGCCCGGCCGCCCAGCTCCTTTTCCCGCTCCACCAGGGTCACCGCAAAGCCCTGATCGGCGATGGCCAGGGCCGCGGTCATCCCGGCCAGCCCGCCGCCCACCACCAGGGCCGACGGGGTCACCGGCAACTGCTGCTCTGGCAACGCGGTGAGATGGGCCGCCTTGGCCACCGCCATGCGCACCGCGTCCTTGGCCTTTTCGGTGGCGGCCTCGGGCTCGTGCATGTGGACCCAGGAGCACTGGTCGCGGATGTTGGCCATCTCGAAGAGGGAGCGGTTGAGACCCGCCTCGCGCAGGGTGGCCTGAAAAAGGGGCTCGTGGGTGCGCGGGGTGCAGGCCGCCACCACCAGCCGGTTGAGACGATGCTGGTGGATGGTTTCCACCAGGAGGCGCTGGGTGTCCTGGGAACAGGAGTAGAGGTTGTCGGTGGCGTAGACCACGTGGGGCAAGGTCTTCGCGTATTCGGCCACCTTCGGCACCTTGACCACCCCGCCGATGTTGATGCCGCAGTGGCAGACAAAGACGCCGATGCGCGGCTCCTCGCCGACAATGTCCCGCTCTGCCGGGAAGCTGGCCTTGGTGGTGGCCGTTCCCCGGCCAGGCGCGAGCTGACCGGCGCAGAGGGCCGCGGCACCGCCGGCCTGGGTCACCGAATCGGGGATGTCCTTGGGCCCCTGGAAGGCGCCGATCACGTAAACGCCGGGCCGGCTGGTGGCCAGCGGCGCGTAGGTATCGGTGCGGGCAAAGAGATAGCCGTTCAGGTCGATGCCCGCCGCCCTGGCCAGCCCTGCCGCGTCCGCCGGCGCCTCCAGCCCCTGGGAGAGCACCACCAGGTCGAACTTCTCGCTGTGGTGGCGGCCATCCTCGGTGGCCCAGGTAAGGAGCAGGCCGCCGCCAAAGACATCCTCCACCCTGGGCGGCCGGGCATGGATCACCCGGAAGTTCCCTTCCTCGATGGCCCGCTCCCGGGCCGCGTCGAACCCCTTGCCGTGGGTGCGGACGTCCATAGAGAAGAAGGTGATCTCGCAGCCGGGATCGTGCTCGCGGGCCAGGGTCGCCTGTTTGATGGCGTACATGCAGCAGACCGAGGAGCAGTAGTTGTTGCCGCAGGTCTCGTCGCGGGAGCCGATGCACTGGAGAAAGGCGATCTTCTTGGGATGCTTGCGGTCGGAGAGGCGCAGGATCTCGCCGCCGGTGGGGCCGGAGGCGCACATCAGCCGCTCGTGCTCGAAGGCGGTGACCACGTCCTGGAATTGCCCCAAGCCGTAGCGGGCCATCACCTCGTCGCTCACCCGGCCGAAACCAGGGGCCAGGATCACCGCGCCCACCGGGATCGAAAGGATCTTCTCGGTATCGTCGAAACGGATGGCCCCGGCCTGGCAGGCGACGGCGCAGAGGCCGCAGGTGTCGTAATTGAGCCTGAGACACGCCTTGGCGTCGATATAGTAGGAGGTGGGCACCGCCTGGGAGTAGTCGATGTGGGCCGCGTGGCTCTTTTCGAGGTTCTCGTTGAAGCCGTTGCCGATCTCTTTGAGGCAGTAGAGGGTGCACTGGCCGCAGCCGGTGCAGACCTCCTCGTCGATGTAGCGCGGCTGTTTGCGGACGGTGGCGACGAAGTTGCCGGCAGAGCCGGAGAGTTCCACCAGTTCGGCGAGGGTGAGGATCTCGATGTTGGGATCGCGGCCCGCCTCCACCAGCTTGGGCGCCAGGATGCAGAGGGAGCAGTCGTTGGTGGGAAAGGTCTTGTCGAGCCGGGCCATGACCCCGCCGATGGCGCCGGACTTTTCGACCAGCCAGACCTTGTAGCCCAGTTCGGTGAGGTCAAGGGCGGCCTGGACGCCGGCCACCCCGCCGCCCACCACCATGACCGAACCAACCGCCTGCGGCGCAGACGGATTGGGAACGGAAGCGTGCATAGTTCCTCCTTCGCTGTACGTTGCCGGAACGCATGGTTCCGGTGTGCCGCGGCTCTCGATCAGCCGTGGCTCACGTCAGCGAGGAGGGAAAGGATCACCCGGGGAAACGCTAGAGACGATGCACCTGGCAGGAAGAGCCGCATGTGCGTCCGACCCGGACCGGGTCGGCCGGCTTACGCCGGAGCAGTGCTCATATGTGAGGCAGGCTGCGTTTCACTTTCGACTCTCCGTAAGATGGATGGAATGCCTCGGGGCGGCAGCGGCGCTTGCGGCCGGCAGCAGACCTTCGGCAGGGAACGAGCCGCCAACATAACCCGATTTTCTCCACCCCGGCAACCAGAAAATTCCCGAGGCCCGTTGACGCCCATCCAGGCCGATGGTTCCTGGCCACGCCTGAAACTCCTATCGACAAACCACGTCACTTCGGGTACTTTGAGCTCCTTGCACAACCTCAGCCGGAACCGATGCGCATTATGAATAAGCCAGGCTATTACGGACAGTGGGGCGGCGCCTTCATCCCCGAGATCCTCTACGAGACCTTCCGCGAGCTCAATGCGGCCTTTGCCAAGTGCCGGGCGGACAAGGCCTTCTGGCAGGAATACGTCGAGCTGATGAGCACCTATTCCTGCCGGCCCACCCCGCTCACCCACGCCGAGAACCTCTCCCGCCACTTCGGCGGGGCGCAGATCTTCATCAAGCGCGAGGACTTGAACCACACCGGCGCCCACAAGGCGAACAACGTCATGGGCCAGGGGCTGCTGGTCAAGCGCATGGGCAAAACCAGGGTGATCGCCGAGACCGGCGCGGGCCAGCACGGGGTGGCCACCGCCACCATGGCGGCCAAGTTCGGCTTTGCCTGCACCATCTACATGGGCGAGGAGGATGTCCAGCGTCAGCGGCCCAATGTCTTCTGGATGGAAAAATTGGGCGCCACCGTGGTGCCGGTCACCTCCGGCAGCCGCACGCTCAAGGACGCGATCAACGAGGCCTTCCGCGACTGGGTCGCCAACATGGACGACACCCATTACGTCATGGGCACGGTCTGCGGCCCCCATCCCTTTCCAGCCATGGTGGCCTGGTTCCAGTCGATCATCGGCATCGAGGCGCGCAAGCAGATCATGCAGTACTTCGGCAAACTGCCGGCCCAGGTCTATGCCTGCGTCGGCGGCGGCTCCAATGCCATGGGCATCTTCCAGGGCTTTCTCGACGACCGCGAGGTGGAGCTGATCGGCGTCGAGGCCGGCGGCAAGGGGATCGAGTCCAAGCAGCACGCCGCGCGGCTCGCGAGCCAGGATGCCTCCCCCGGCGTGGCCCAGGGCTACAAGACCATGTTTTTGCAGGACAGTGACGGCCAGATGTGCGACACCCACTCGGTGGCCGCTGGCCTCGACTACATCGGGGTCTCGCCCATCCTCTCCGACCTGTGGGAACAGGGCCGGGTGCGCTTCGAATCCGCCACCGACGCCGAGGTCATGGCCGCGCTCGATCTCACCATCAAGCAGGAAGGGATCATCCCGGCCCTGGAATCGGCCCACGCCTTTGTCCACGCCTTCAAGGAGGCTGGCCAACTGCGCAAAGACCAGGCGATCATCATCAACCAGTCGGGCCGCGGGGACAAGGACATCTTCACCATTGCCCACGCCTTTGACGACCCCTCCTGGAAGGCCTTCATCCGCGAGAAAGGAAAGCAGTATGCAGCTGACTGACGACCTGCGCGCCGCGCGTGCGCAGAAGGATATTTTGCTGATGACCCACCTGGTGCTGGGCTACCCGTCGCTGGACGTAAACCGCGAGGTGGTGCGGCAGATGGTCGATAACGGGGTCGATTGCATCGAGCTGCAGATCCCCTTTTCCGAGCCGGTGGCCGACGGGCCGGTAATCCTCAAGGCGAACCAGCAGGCGATCGGCCATGGCCTCAAGGTCCGCGAGTGCCTCACGTTCGCCGCCGAGATGGCTGCGACCCACCAGATCCCCTTCCTCTTCATGACCTACTACAACATCATCTTCAAGTACGGGGTGGAGAAGTTCTTCAAGAAGGCCAAGGAGATCGGGGTCAAGGGCTTCATCGTGCCGGACCTGCCGCCCGAAGAGGGCGAGGAATACCTGAAACTGGCCACCAAATACGGCATCGCGCCGATCATGATCTTCGCCCCCACCAGCACCGATACCCGGATGCGGGAGCTGGCCGGTTACGGTAACGGCTTCATCTACTGCGTGGCCCGGCGCGGAGTGACCGGCGCCCAGACCACCTTCGACACCGCGTTCCACGATTACCTCGCCCGCTGCCGGGCTGCCACCGATCTGCCCCTGGCCGTGGGCTTCGGCATCGCCAGCAAGGCGGAGGTGGAACTCTTGAAGGGCAAGGCGGACATCGCGGTGATCGGCACCGCCACCATCCGCCTGGTTGAGGAAAAAGGCCCCGAGGCGGTCGGCCCCTTCATCGCCGGGCTGCGCTGACATACATTTGGGGCCATGGCCGACCTTTTGCCATGGCCCTTTCACCCCGCCCACCGCACCAGTAGACAACTCGTTAGCCATCCCCAAACAGAGAGTACCGCATGAGCACCTTGCCACCATGCCCCAAATGCAATTCCGAATATACCTACGAAGACGGCACCCTCTATGTCTGCCCGGAGTGCGGCCATGAGTGGAGCAAGGAGGCCGGGGCGGAAAGCGCGGACGACACGCTGGTGGTGCGCGATGCCCACGGCAACCTGCTGCAGGACGGCGACACCGTCACCATCATCAAGGACCTGAAGGTCAAGGGCGCCTCCTCGGCGCTGAAGGTCGGCACCAAGGTGCGGAACATCCGCCTCGTCGAAGGCGACCACAACATCGATTGCAAGATCGACGGCTTCGGGGCGATGCAGTTGAAATCGGAATTTGTGAAGAAGGCGTAGGGATCGTGAAAAACGGGCCTGCTGGCTATCTGATGCCGTTAGACTTTAAAAAAGCGCCAAACTTTTGGTCTGTATTGTTGATATGCATAACGAACCACCCAGCAAGGTCTTTGTAAAGTGCTTCTGTATTTATTCCGATTGAAAAGGAACGCAACTCTTTGAGTTGCTCAATTTGCTTGATAAACGATTCGTGTTCAGCTTTATGTTGATCTGAATCAGGATAATTCATCAGATCCATATATGCCTCTTCAATCCCGCAATGATCCTTCGCATAAAAACCAAGAAAGTTAATTATCTGTATGTTTTCATGATGTTCTTTATCAGCAGAAATTTGTTTCTGTAAAGAGTCTATACTTCCAAGAAGTTGTCTATGCTGATAATCTTGCCAGATAATTCCAGTGGCAATTTTCGTTGACCATTCAATGGGCTCAAACATAAAATCCCCCTAAGCATTTTCCTTAATCCGTGACAAAACTACAGTAAAAAACGCGTTGTATCCCGATTAACTTATTGATTTTCCAGTAAAAATATTACAATATCAACCTGTCATAAAAACTCGCTTGGCAGGTGAAAAACGGAAGGCGAACAGGAGAAGCGCACTTTTTGCGTAGATTTTTCGTCAGCTTCTCAAAGAGAATACGACGCTCGCATCCCACAGGGGGGGTTTTGCAATCAACACGGCCGCCAGCCGGCAATTTTTTCGATGAAGAAAAAATCAGGCCCAGCCAATGGGGTGACAATTATTCTAATGCGATCCTATGTGATAGGATATGGAAAGTCAAAAGAAAAATAAGACCGGATTTCGCCCGAATCCCGGCCTCGAACTCAGGATATTATCGCCAGGCACCTCGCCTGATTCCGCGATTCTTTTTACCCCCTCCCCTATTTGCCGCTATTGGCGGTGCCGAAATAAACCATCCCCATTTTTACCGGAGGCTGTGAAGAAAGGCGTAGGGATCGTGAAAAACGGGCCTGATGGCTGATTGCGCATCTCCATTGGGTATGGTACAAAAAATTACAGGATAGCAGTCAGATAATCCGTATCACCCGCTGGAGGTTGACCGCCCATGAAAGCAGTCAAGATAGTGGTCGAAAAACATCCGGATGCCTACGTGGCATATCCGCTGGGGATCAAAGGTGTCGTGGTGGGCCAAGGCGATACCTACGAGGCAGCGGTGGCGGATCTCAAATCGGCCTTGCAATTCCACCTGGAAACCTTTGGGGCTGGCGCCCTTGATGTCGATCCGCCAATCCTTGAGGTGTTCGTGGCCGAAACAGGGGTTGCCGCCTGATGCCAAAGTTTCCGGCGGACGCACCCAACCGGAAAGTCATCAAAGCCTTGCAGGCCCTCGGGTTCCGCCTTGTACGCGAAGGCAACCACATTGCCATGGTCCGCGCAAATCCGGACGGCACCTCCACTCCGCTCACCATGCCCAATCATCCCACCCTCAAGAGTTCAACGCTGAGGACCATCCTGACCCAGGCGAACATCTCCCGCGACGAATTTCTCGCAGCCTACGAGGCTGCTCGATGAGCAAGGCGATGCGCGAAGAAGGCATAGGGGGACGCATGAAAACCGTTGGGATATCCGAGGCAAAAAACCACCTCTCCAAGATTCTAAAACGAGTGCAGGCAGGTGAGCATATCACCATTACCAAACGCGGCGCGCCCATTGCCGTGTTGCAGCCCGCGCCCGGCATGGCCAAGCAGGAACCCAGCGAGACTATCGCCGCCCTCCGTCAATTCCGGCAGCAACACACCTTGGCGGGCATGAGCATCAAGACTATGCGCGAAGAGGGCAGACTTACCATGGGGATTCTGTCGGACGACCTGCTCAAGGCAGGACGCGGCCGGTTAAAGACCAAGGGCAAGGCCCTGGCACGACTGCTGGCTGACCGTAAAGCGAACACGAGATAGAAAGGGTTTCTTCCGGATTACTGGCAGGTCAATGACACTTGACCAATATAAACTTTTTGTTTATCATGATACCGTGATACGCAGTTTCGCCAGCACGGAAACGGAGCAATTCTTTTCCACCGGGAAATCACGACGCCTTCCGCCGGAGATTCTCAAGCGCGCGGCGATGCGATTAACACAGTTGGACGCTGCCACGCGCATCGAAGATTTGCGCCTCCCTCCGTCGAACCGGCTGGAGTCTTTGGCAAATGATCGAGAAGGCCAGTGGAGCATTCGCATCAACGACCAATGGCGTGTCTGTTTCCGCTTTGAAAACGGCGATGCCCACGATGTTGCGATTGTGGATTATCACTGAGGAGGAGGAATATCATGGCCAAGAAAGGACTGCCCGCAATCCATCCTGGGGAATTTCTGCGCGAGACATTGGGCGAGCTGCACATCTCCCAGGCCGAATTCGCCCGCGCCATCGGTGTCTCGCCCATGCGGATTTCGCATGTCATCAAAGGAACGCGCCCCGTAACGGCGGAACTGGCGCTGTTGTTCGGCCGCGCCCTCGACCAATCGCCGCAGTACTGGCTTAATCTGCAAGCAGCTTACGACTTGAAGACGGCCGAGGCCAGCCTGAACAAGCTGCTCGACAATGTGCATCTGCTGGCCCATGCCTGATTGGCAGTTATGAGGCCCCAGCCTACGAGGCAGGCGTTACCGATACCCCGGCTTGCCATGAAGATGGCTTAACAGCGACGAATTTCTCGAAGCCTACGAGGCTGTTCGATGAGCAAGGCGATGAACGAAGAAGGCCGGGTTATCGCGGAACCCCTGTCGGACAATCTGCTCAAGGCCGGCCGTGGCCGTTTGAAGACCAAGGGCAAGGCCCTGGCACGGGCTACTGGCCGACCGCAGAATTTAGGTTGCTCTTCAAGCCCCATGGCGCGCTTTCTTCTTGATCTCGAAATTGAGTCCGAGGTGACGTTGTCGCCAACAGAAGCGAAGCTGCACGCAACCATGCCGGGAAGTGATATGGATGTCACTGTCTCCGTGGCGAAGTCAAGCCCCGGCCAAGGTGTGACCACCCTATCACTTCAACTAACCTTAGATGCCGAGAGCATCCAAGACGCGCGAGAGCGTGGCCTGAACGTGGCCAAAAACTTTCTGCGTGCATGGTCATTCACCACAAGCACGCCATTCCGAATCTCGGCGTTTCGACGCGTAGTTGATTGGACACCCGGACTTCGTGAGCGAAAGTGCATTCACTTCTCCCGCCACCCAGCAGACGAACAGCCTCATCCGGTGTTGGATTCAGAAACTCTTCTTTCGGCTGCCCGACTTGTCAATGCGCCATTGTCAGCGACTCTGCGGCGCGCAATCCGCTGGTTCGCAAACGGTGTCTCCTCAAATTACACAGACGACCAATTCTACTACTTTTGGCTAACAACGGAACTTGTCGCCATTGAGACGAAGCCCCCGGCCCCCGTACCCGATCCATGCCCAATGTGTCACGGCCCCCTGTACTGCAAAGTCTGCGACCTGCACCCCACTCATCGCCCGTACCCAAAGCAAGCGATTCAAGCTCTGTTTCGCCGACACATAAAAGATCGACCGGATGATTTCTTCCGCAACGCTGAAAAATTCCGCCATGCGCTTATGCATGGCAATGATGTTGAAGAGGTGGAAGAGACAACTTCGATCAAGTTAGAGTACATTGTCAATGCCCTTGGAAGGCTTGCTTGGACGGCGCTCCTGTCAACCATCATGAACAAAATGGCGGCGGCAGGTGAATCTGGCGAATTCCCTGTCCTGGGAACGAACCAATTCGTCAACTACGAACTCAAGCTAGGTCTAAATCTCACTGTGACCTCACGTGATCCTGACCACCCCAGTCTGAGCGACCTGCCGAACATCGAAGTATCCGTTGACTCTCCCGATCAAAGAGAGGCATAGGCCTTCTCGTCGTTCTCGGAAAGCCACTCCGAGGCCAGGGATTTTCCAGCGCTTTGGCGAATTCGAGGTCAATGGTTGTGGCCTTGCACAGCACCACCTTCTCGTCTCCCGTAACCTCGAAGGCGACGGAATCGCCGGGATGCAAATCAAGCACCCCCCGAATTCTCTCCGGGATCGTGGCCTGACACTTGGCTGTCAGCTTGCAGGTGACGATTCGCCTTTTCATAGCATGTTCCCTTTTTTCTCCGGCCCGGCAAACGCAAACTTCACCAACTCCACGCCGCTCCGAGCACCGCAACCCGGTCAACAAGCCGGATGGCGCCGTGCTGGCAGACAGGGCGGCAGACGCCGCAACCGTAGCAAAGAAGCGGGTCGATCTCGGCCACGCACCCCGCCTTCCCTCCGGCGAAACTATCCCAACCAGCGCCGATACACCTCTTCAAGTTCCCGGCAAAAGGCCGGGCCATCCATGAGAGGGGAATTGCGCAGGCACTCCCGCAGGGTCTGATGGCAACGGCCTCGCTCGCCATGGTCCTGCGCCAGGGCCACCGCCTTGGCGACGTATTCCTCCTCGCTGCCAGCCACCCAGTCGCCCCGGCCGATACGGTTGAGGATGCTCGCACCGACGCGGCCGACATGGCGATCCGTCGCCAGGGTGATCACCGGCACCCCCATCCACAGGGCCTCAAATGTAGTGGTGGCGCCATTGTAGGGGAAGGTGTCCAGGGCCAGGTCGATCTGGTTGTACATGGCGAAATGGGCCTCGGTGTCGGCCACGTGGCCCTTCAGCACCAATCGTTTTTCCGGCTCGGAAAGCCCTGCCGCCCCAAATTCTTCCCGGATACGCGCCCGCACCCCCTCATCGGCCAATGGCTTATATTTGAGGAGCAGCCTTGAGCCGGGCACCTTGTTGAGAATGGCCACCCAGCAACGGAGCACCTCGGGAGAATTCTTGGCCAGGGTATTGAAGCTGCCGAACGTGATGCCACTCCCCTCCCCGCCTGGCGGCCTCGCCACGATGGCCGGCGCTGCCGCCGGCTGATAGCAGAGAAAACCCGAAGGAAGCCGTTCCAGTTTTTCCGTGTGGTACTCCTCCTCGCCCGCCGGGTCGGCAATCCCGTCCGTCAGCCGGTAATCGATGGTCGCAAGGCCGGTGGTGTTCGGATAGCCCAGATAGGTCGCCTGAACCGGCGCCGGCTTCCTGGCAAAGAGCAGCAGGCGATTGCCTTCGGTGTGGCCGGAGAGATCGACCAGGACGTCGATCTTATCCTCACGCACCAGGCGCGCTGCCTCATCGTCGCTCAACGCCGCGATATCCCTCCAGGTGGCCATGCTCTTGAGGCATTCGGTCACCTCATCCGGCCGTGCCACGTTGGCGTAGCAATAGACCTCAAAATGGGTCCGATCATGATGGGCGAGAACCGGCTCCATGAAACAGCTCACCGAATGGCGCCGGAAGTCTGCCGAGACATAACCGATGCGGATGGAACGCGCTGGCTGGCCGGCTTGCCGCTTCGGCTGGTCCTGCGCCAAAAGTTTGCCATGCCGCTCTCCCCACTGGCGGTGAGCCTCTGCCACGGTCGCCTTGGGCAACGACTGGTAGCAGAGGCCCATCAACTTGTTGTCCCACGCCGTATCCCAGTCAGGGCGTTGCCTGAGCGCCTGATCGTAACAGGCAATGGCCTTTGCCGTTTGTCCCTGTTCCAGATAGAGAAGGCCGAGATTGGAAAAGGTTGACGCAGCGCCTGGGGCGAGGGAGAGCGCCTTGACAAACCACTCCTCCGCCTTGCCGAACTCTCCCCTGTCCCGGGCGACCATGCCCAGGTTGTTATGGATGCCCGGATCCCGCGGAGCCAAGCGGTGGGCCTGCTCGTAGGCGGCGAACGCCTCCGTGAACCGCCCCTGTTTCCGATGCAGGTTGCCCAGGGTGACATGGGGGCCGGGAAGGGATGGGTTGGCGGCAATCGCCTTGGCAAGGGAATCAGCCGCCTTGTCCAGGAGGCCGGAACGCATCTGTTCACTGGCAAGGTTGTTCAACAGCAGCGGATCTCCGGGAGCCAACGAACAGGCCCTCTCGAAAAGGGCCAGCGCCTCGGGAAAACGTCCTGTCTGGCGGCAGATGAGGGCGAGATTGTTCAGGAGAACCGGCGCAACGGCCCCCTGGCCGAGCAAGGCACGGTACGCGGCCTCGGCCTGGCGCAAATCGCCCTGCTGGTGGTAGCGGAGCGCGGCCTCCATCTCCATGGGCACGCTGGCCCTGGCATTTTTGTGGGACTTGGATCGGGAAAGCGATCTTTTGAGTTTCATCGCGCCACCATAATACGCCCCGCCGGTGGTTTCACGATGAATTTCACCAATTCCCCGCCGCTTCCGGCACCGTTGCGCGATCCACAAGCCGGATGGCGCCATGCTGGCAGGCGGGGCGGCAGACGCCGCAGCCGTAGCAGGCGGCACCATCCACCGCGCATTTCCTGTTCTACCGGTCGAAACCAATGGCAGCGAAATAGCAGCGCTTCCTGCACAAATTACAGCCGGTGCAGGCATCAGTGGTCGCCGTGGATTTTTCCGCTTTCATGACCCCATGTTCAGAACATCTCCCCGGCCCACAAGGCCTGGCAGAAATCCCGCACCGGCATGATCTCGATGCCGTCATCGGTACGGCGCGGCTTTGGCGCCAGACAGACGACAATCGCCCGGCCCACCGTGTTCTGATCCTGTTTGAGCGCCCGCAGCCCTTTTAAGTGGTCGGAGGTGATCCTGGCCACCGCCTTCGCCTCAATGGCAATGGCCAGGTCGTTGACGATGAAATCAACCTCGTAGCCGCTGGCCAGCCGCCAGTAACTCAGCTCCGCGAAAGAATCGCAGTACAGGTTGTAGGCGTTCAGTTCATGGAAACACCAATTCTCGAAGGCCTTCCCATAAAGCTCCGAGCCGGGCTCAAGGGTTCCCCGCTTGGCGAGAAAGTTGACCACCCCCACATCGGAAAAATAGAATTTCGGGGAAGAGATTACCCGCCGTTTGGGCCGCTTTCGATAAGCAGGCAGCCATTTACCCAAAAGGGTATCCTCCAGAATCGTGAAATACTCCTTGATGGTCTGACTGGAAACGCCACAGTCCCGAGCAATGGTGGAGTAGTTGACAAGTTCCGTGTCGGACAGCGAAGCAAGATTGAGAAAACCGGAAAAAACCGGCAAGTTGCGAACCACGCCCTCGGCGGCTATCTCTTCCTTCAGATAATCGGCCACATAGGCGTTCAGTCGCTTCTTCGGGTTGGACGCAAGGTAGATGCTGGGAAGATACCCGTGGTTGAGCATCCGCTCAAGGCGCCACTCATCCCCCAATTCCGCGGAGACAAAACCCTGGAGTTCATAACGGATGGCCCGGCCGCCCAGCAGATTTGCATGGCCACGCCGCACCTTGCGCGCGCTGGACCCGCACAGGGCGAAACGGACCCCGCGATTCTCATGGAGCCACTGAACCTCGTCGAGTAACCCAGGCACCTTCTGCACCTCGTCCACCACCACAAATGGGGGCGCGGCATACGACGACAGTTCTTCCCGGAGCAATTCAGGGCGTTCAAGATAGCTCCGGTATTCCTCCGCCTTCAACAGATCGACCCAAAAAGCTCCTGGATAATGCTCGCGCAACAGGGTGGTCTTCCCGGTCTGACGCGACCCCCACAGAAAAAAGGTCTCTTCCGCGGGAGGGGGCAATTGCAAGCGACGGGTAATCATCTGGCCTCCGGGGATTTTTTTCGACAACCGGAATAACAATATTAAATTATCAGGATAATTTCAAGTAGGAAAGAAGGGGCAGAACCAATTTCTCCATGATACCGGCCACCCCGTGAGGAGTTCCGTTTTGCCGGAAAATTTCAAAACCCTGAATCCGTGCCGGCTTCGCGCTTGGTTATGTGATATCCGGCGGTTGCTGCTGTTCAATGTCAATGCACCCTGTTTCGCGCGGTCGGTCTTGCGGGAAACGCACTACCAACTACCCGCCGCCTCCGGCACCGCAACCCGATCAACAAGCCTGATGGCCCCATGCTGGCAAGCGGGGCGGCAGATGCCGCAGCCGTAGCAGGTGGCGGCGTTCACCGCGCATTTCTTATTCCCCCGGTCAAAGTCAATGGCATCGAAATAGCACCGCTTCATGCACAACGTGCAGCCGGTGCAGGTGAGCGGGTCGATGGTGGCCACGTACTCTGCCTTCCACATGGTGCGGGTGACGCCTAAAGTCACCTGGGCCCGGTAGGCCATGCAGTCCTGGTCGCAGTTGCAGATGGCGCCGATGAAGGGGGTGTTGAAGGTCCAGACGCTGTGGGTCTTGCCCTCCTGGTCGAGCTGGCGGATGAAGGCCTTGGCCTGCTCCCTGGTCCAGTGCTCGAAGGCGGCGAAATCCGGCACCTCCTTCAAAATCGGGGTGAGATCCATGCCCACGCCGAAGCAGTAGCGCTGCTCGCTGCCCAGGGTCACCCGGCGGCAGACGCAGGGCAAGCGCACGATGTGCTCCACCTGATCGAGGATCGTCTCCACGTCCTCCAGCGGCACCACCTGGCCGAAGTGGGTCTTCTGCATCTTGCGGGAGAGGATGGGATAGGCGATGAAGCGGTAGATGCGCGGAAACCGGCGCTGCCAGCGGGCGGCGGTAGCAATATTATCCCGCAGCGACTTGGTGAAGCCGCGCAGGAAGCGGGTGAGATTCTCGGCGGAGTTGACCTCGCGGAACACGGCTGTGGTGTAGTTGGCCATGTTCTCGTACCACTTCTTGCCCTCCCCGTGCTGGGTGCAGAACTGGCACATGGATCAACCCCACGCCGGCCCGGAGTTTCCCGGCCTCACTTGGCGGCCTTGGTCGAGAAGGTGCCGCGCAATTCGCGCAACAGGTCGGGGTGGCGGTCCAGCAGCTTGAAGAGGTTGGTCACCGCCTGCATTGGCTTGGCCTTGCCGCGCTCGTAGCGGGAAAAAGCATTCGGGCCGCCGCCGGTGAGTTGGGCCGCCTCCTGCTGGGTCAGCTTGAGCTTCTTGCGAATCCGCGCCAGTTCCGCTACCTCCTGGGCGTCGATCTCCGCGGCGAACCGGCTGATTGCCTCGGCAAAACGCGCGCCTTCGCCGGCCTCGAACTCCACTTCCCGGCAGTGCGGACAATGCCAGCCCTTCACCTTGGAGATTACGGTCTGGTGCCCCTTGTAGCTGTAGGGCACATCCCGAACCGCATGCGCCAGCTGCCCTTGCCCGCAGTTCAAACATTGACGTTGCATCTCACTTCTCCTTGAACTGGATCACGATTGAGCCGTCCTGTCGCAGGGTTACCTTGACGTAGGCCGGGCCAGCCTGGGTTTCCGGGTGGTAGACGTCCTGCCACACCTGGGGCGAGGCGTGGGTCGTCATGCTCTTGAAAAAATCCGCTCGCGTCATCGTGCAGACCACCTCGATGGCCTGGGCCGCCGCCAACCCCATGGCGCGGGCGCCGATCAGGGCGGTGGCGGTAAAGGCATCCGCCCCGTGCACCCGCACGGCCGCTTGCACGGCCGCCAGATCGTAATGGGGCCTCAACTTGTCCACGGATTTAATTTAACCTTAAAGGTTAATATAGTCAAGGGGTGTTCAAACCGACTCGCCGGTGGCGATGTGGGGGCCGGGATAATCGCCGGTCTGGCGGTAGGGTTCCACCACGCAGTTGCGGCCGATGGTGGTGCCGGCCGGCACCTCGGCCCCCTTGCCGATCAGGGTGATGCCGGTGTAGAGGTGCTTGGGCTGCTGGCGGTTGGGCGTCGCCTTGTCGCCGCCCAGGCCGACCACGGCGCCCTGCCCCACCCGCACCCGTTTGTCGAGGATGGCCAGATCCACCGTGGCGCCTTCGGCGATCACACAATCGTGGAGCAGGATGGAATCGCGCACCGTGGCTCCTTTGCCCACCATCACGCCGGGGGAGAGCACCGAGTTGACCACCGTGCCCTCGATGATGCAGCCGGCGGCGATCAACGAATTCCGCACCGCGCAGCCGTTGGCAAAGCGGGCCGGACAGCGGTCCGCCGGCCGGCCTTCCGCCTCGGGGTTCGGCCGGATGCCCCATGCCTCCGGGGTGATCGGCGAATCGGGCCGCAGCAGGTCCATGTTCGCCTCCCAGTAGGCCTGCACCGTGCCGACATCGCGCCAGTAGCCGCGGAACGGGTAGGCAAAGACCTGGTCGGTGGCAATGGCCTTGGGGATGATGTCCATGCCGAAGTCGAGGTCGTCGCGGTAGGTCGAGAGCACCCGCAGCAGGTAGGCGGTGTCGAAGACGTAGATGCCCATGGAGGCCAAGTCGGTGCGCGGCACCTTGGGCTTCTCCTCCCACTCGACGATGCGGCCCTCGCCGTTGGTGATGCCGGTGCCGAACTGGTGAATCTGCTCGCGGGGCACCACCATCATGCCGATGGTTATCGCCGCCCCCTTGCGGCGGTGGAACTGGAGCATGTCGTCCAGGTCCATCCGGTAGATGTGGTCGCCGGAGAGGATGATGAGTTCCCTGGAGGGGTGCGCCTTGATGAAATCGATATTCTGGCGCACCGCGTCGGCCGTGCCTTTGTACCAGTCGGAGTCGTGGGCGCCGGTGCGGGGCGGCAAAATCTTCACCCCGCGGGTGCGGCCGGTGAAGTCCCACGCCTCGCCGGAGCCGATATGGTGCATCAGCGAGAGCGGCTTGTACTGGGTGAGCACCCCCACCTGGCTGAAGCCGGAGTTCATGACGTTGCTCAAGCTGAAGTCGATGATCCGGTAGATGCCGGCAAAGGGCACCGCCGGCTTGGCCCTGGTCTGCACCAGGACGTTGAGCCGGCTGCCCACCCCGCCGGCCAGCAGCAGCACCAGGGTCTTGTCGTCGCCCCAGCTCATCGCACCACCTCGCCGCCAGGGATCACCGGCCGCGCCAGCTGCTCCGGGGCCAGCCCCGGATAGAAAGTGCAGCCGGCGCCGATGGTGATCCCCGCGGGGATGCGGTTGTTCCAGCCGACCACCGTGGCCCGCTTGGCCGCTGGTTCACCCGGTTCGCCCAGGCGGGCGCCGTTGCCGAAGGTGACGTTGACGTCGCTCACCACTTTATGGAGGCGGCAGTCGCGGCCCACCACGTTGTTGAAGAAGAGTACCGAATCGCGCACCACCGCCCCGGGCTTCACATGCACGCCGGGGAAGAGCACGGAGTTTGTCACCTCGCCCTCGATGAGGCAGCCGTTGTAGATCAGGCTGTTGTGGATGGCCGCGCTGAGGCCGACCTTGAGCGGCTGGCAGTCGCAGGTGCGGCGGTGGTCGAGGTTGGTGCGGATGCCCCACTCCTCGAGCCTGATCTTCGGCGCCGGCCCCAGCAGGTCCATGCTGGTCTGCCAGTATTCGTCGATGGTGCGGGTGTAGCCCCAGTAGCCGTGGAACTTGTAGCCGTAAACCCGGTACTGGCCCGCCATCAGGCGGGGGATGATGTCGCGGCCGAACTCGAAGGATTCATCCTCCCGGGCGTTCACCGCCAAGAGATCGTAGAGCACCTCCGGCTTGAAGCAGTAGACCGTCATCGAGGCCCAGTTGCAGCGCGCCTCCTCGGGTTTTTCCTGGTACCGCACCACCCGGCCGCCGCGCGCGCCGTCCTCGTCGTCGATCTCCGCCACCCCGAAACGGTGCGCCTTGTCGAACGGCACCTCCAGGCAGGCGATGGTGCA
This sequence comes from Deltaproteobacteria bacterium, assembly GCA_021802775.1. Classification (GTDB taxonomy): domain Bacteria; phylum Desulfobacterota; class Desulfobulbia; order Desulfobulbales; family Desulfurivibrionaceae; genus JAJZRJ01. The sequence goes on along the minus strand of JAJZRJ010000010.1, from coordinate 14,036 downwards.
GTCCGCCCCCTTTTCCCGGTGATAGGCGAGGATTTCGCGGTAGTCCATGTGGTAGACATGGTCGCCGGAGAGGATCAGGATGGTCTCCGGGTTGTGGAACTGGATAAAGTCGAGGTTCTGGAAGACCGCGTCGGCCGATCCCCGGTACCAGCCGCCCTGACCGGAGCCTTGATAGGGCGGCAGAATCGAGACCCCTCGGTAGCGGCCGATCATGTCCCAGGCCGCGCCGACGCCGATGTGGCTGATCAGCGAAAAGCTCCGGTACTGGCTTAAGATCGCCACCAACTCCAGGCCGGACTGCATGAGGTTGCTCAAGGGAAAGTCGATGACCCGGGCAAAGCCGCCGAAAGGCACGGCCGATTTGGGACGGTGGGTGGTGAGCACGTTCAACTCGTCCACCCGGCCGCCGGCCAGGATGATGGAAAGCACCTTGGGTTTCAGCTTCATAATGGCGACGGGTTCCGGCATGATACTGCCATTATGAAGGGGGGCGGGGCAAAAAGCAAGACAGGGGCCGACAAAATCCACCAACTGCGGGCAGCCGCGGCAACATGCCGCAGGGACAACCCTGAATCAGTGAGCGTTCGAGAACGGTGCAGAGGCAAGGCGGCGACGATGTTGATGATACACCTGGTATATCAACGAGTCGCCAACGCGGCAGATGCGCCGTTATCGGTCGCCCCGCAGGGCGGCGGGGTGAACCCGGACAAAGCGGTGGCCTTGACATTGAACAGCGGCAACAGCCGGATATCACCTAATCAAGCGCGAAGCCGTCACGGATTCAGGACAACTACAGATGTTTGGTGGTGAGGCGCACCAGGGTGTTGGTGGAGAACTCGGCGCCTTCGCGGTCGAGGTTCCTGAGCGGCACCTCGGCCCGGGCTGCCTCGCGGTGGCCGCCGGCGGAACCGGTGGCGCTGAAGACCTTTTCCGCCAGGCGGCCGGCGTTCTTCTTGTAGCCGTCGCAGCGGAAGATCACCACCAGCTTGTCGCCATAGACCCCGGAAACGAAAACCCAGGCCACGTCGTGTACCTGTTTCAGAAAATCGGCGATGAGCACCAGCACATCCGGGCTCGGCACCCGGCCGATATGGGCATAGAGCCGCTGTTTGGTGACCTTCATCCCGGCCAGGGCCACCTTGAAGTAATTCAATTCGGAACGCCGCAGGGTGGAGAGTTCGATCTTGCGCACCAGGTGCTGGTTGGCGAGCTTGAAGAGGTAGCGGAAGGAGATGGCGTCCGCCACGGTCGCCTTTTTTTCAAAATTATTGGTATCGACCTTGATCGCGTAAAAGAGCGCAGTGGCCAGCGGCACCGAGGGCTTGATCCCGGCGGCGCGCAGGTATTCGACCATCATCGAGGCAGTGGCCCCGAACTCCTTGCGGATATCGACGAAACGCGCCAGCCATCCCCTGGTGGCCGGGTGATGATCGACGACCACGTCGCAGGACAGATTCTCGAAACAGGGCAGATGGCTGGGCTGGGAATCGAGCATCACCCGCTTGGTGAACTCCGCCGGCTTGACGGTGTGGAGCCGCTCGATGGGGAGCTTGAGCAGATCGACCATGACCAGGTTGTTGAGGCGCCGGATCTCGTTGGGATAGGCGATGGTGATGCTCTTCACCCGGTAGCGCAGGAGCCGGCGCAACGCCATGGCGCTGGCCAGGGCATCCGGGTCGGCATTGATCACGACCAGGACGGTGTCGTCCTTGCCAAAAACCGCCAGGAGTTCCTGCAACCGCTCCTTGGCCGTCTTCTTGGAGTTGCGCTTGCGGTTGGGATCTGGCTCCAGCAGCGCGGTGCCGTTCGTTGTGGTCATGCTCTCCCCGTTTCGTTACCGGCCTCGCGCCGGTATCCTCGCAACGAAAGGACCCTCTATACCACGTCCGACAACGGGTTGCAACACCCCCCTATTCCTCGCTGTAGAAAGGCACCGAGGGGAAAAGATGGTGGTCGGTATGGGGAATGAAGCGGGAACCGGAAAAACGGAGCATGAACTCCTGATTCACGTTGAGTTCCACATAGGTGATCTTGCGGACCAGTTCCCGGGCGCGCTGACGGGCGTCGCCGTCGGTCAGCACCAGTTCGGCGCCGGCCAGCGAGCTGTTGCCGATGGCCTGGTAGGTCTCGATGGGCAGATCGGGCAGCATCCCCAACACAATGGCCTGGCGCGGGGCGATATGGCGGCCAAAGGCACCGGCCACGCAGATCTTGTGCAGGGCGCTAAAGGGCATGCCGACCTGATGCATCAGGGTGGTGAGAATGGAATACATGGCCGCCTTGGAGCGCATGAGCGCGTCGAGATCGACCTGGGAGAGCACCACCGGCTTGCCGTCGGCTGCCTCCTCGGCCGGGGCCACCACCAGGGCAAGGCCGTCGGCCCCGGCCACCAGCCGGTCGCCCACGGCCGCCGGCCGGAACTTGCCGCGGATGTCGATCATCCGGGCGAGGTAAAGACCGGCCACCAGGTCGATGATGCCGGAGCCGCAAAGCCCCTGCGGTTTTTCGTGGCCAATGGTGCGATAGCGGATCGCCCTGGTCTCCGGATCGACCGTGACCTGATCGATGGCGCCAGGCCCGGCCCGCATCCCCATCCTGGCCACCCCGCCCTCCAATGCCGGCCCGGCGGCTCCGGCGCAGGCGATGAGCCATTCGCGGTTGCCCACCACCACCTCGGCATTGGTGCCGACGTCGATGAGCATGCTGGTGGTTTCTTCCCGATCGAGGTTGCTCGCCACGATGCCGGCGAGAAGATCGCCACCGAAATAGCTGCCGATGCTGGGCAGTACCCAGACTGGCGCGGCCGGATGAATAGCGAGGCCGAGATCGGCACCGTGGCAGGGGTCCGGCGCGTTGACCAGAGGGATGTAAGGCTCGCGGCAGAGATGGTAGGGATTGAGCCCCAGCACCAGATGGACCATGGTGGTGTTGCCGGCGATACTCAGGGCGCGGATCGCCTCCGGCGCGATGCCGGCCTGGGCGGCCAGCTCGGCCGCCAGGGCATTGATGTCGGCCACGACTGCCTGCTGGAGGAGAGCAAGCCCCTCGCCCTTGCCCGCGAAATGAATGCGGGAGAGGATATCAGCGCCGTGTTCGGCCTGGCTGTTGGGCCGGGTGGCATGGGCCAGGCGGCGGCCACTGGGCAGATCAAGCAGAGTCGCCTCCAGATGGGTGGTGCCGAGATCAAGGGCCATGGCCGGCAGTTGCGCCGGGCTGGCGGGCAGGAAATCGACCAGTTCGGCGACATGCCCCAGCCGGTTCACCACCGCGGCACCGGCAAAACCGGCGGCGCGAAACCGCTCACCCACCTTGGCCAGGCGGGCAAAGGGCACCATTGCCGCCAGTTCCGGCGGCAGGGCGCGCCGGAGGCGGTCCACGTCGCCGGTGTTGTCACCGAGGCTCGGCGCCAGGGCGGCAACCGGTATCGCTTCCACCAGGGGGGTCGTCATGGGGCTCTCCCAAATTTATTGGCGCCGCCTTCGGCACCATCATTGACTGGATTCATGCTTCAGGGTATGACATAGCAAATTCCAACAAGGTGAACAAGCAATCATGCTGCATATCCTGGCCGTTTGCGTTGGCGGCGGCCTGGGCGCCGTGTCGCGCTACCTGCTTTTTCTCGCGCTCCAGCGGCCCTCCGGCCCCAATTTTCCCATCGGCACCCTGGTGATCAACCTGCTGGGCTGCCTGGCCATCGGTTTTCTCTGGACCCTCTTCGAGGGCACCCGGCTGGGCCATGGCTGGCGGCTCTTCCTCTTCACCGGCGTCATCGGCGGCTTCACCACCTTTTCCACCTTCGGCCTCGAAACCATGCAACTCTGGGAGGTTGGGGAATGGAAGAACGCCCTGCTTTACGTGGCGCTCAGCAACGGCATCGGGCTGCCGCTGGTGGCGGCCGGCGCCCTGCTGGCCCGCCGGGCGCACTGGTTCGCCGTTTGATCCGCCTTCTCCTCCGCCCCAAGCCTCAGCCCCCAGCGCAGTGCCCCGCCGGGCCACGAAAGGGGATGCCGGCGGCCCGGTTTTGTGGTATTTTTTGGTTTTAAATCAATGAGCCGCCGACCATGCCCCTGCTCCTCTTCACATATCTGGCCACCGAGATCCTGGCGCCCTTCTTCGCCAGCCTGATCATCCTCAATGCCGTCCTCTTTCTCGGCCGCTTGATTCCGCTTTTGGACATCATCTTCGACTTCGGCGTCGGCGCAGGCGACTTCACCCGCCTCTGCGCCTATCTCATGCCCAACCTGCTGCTCTTTTCCATCCCCATGGCCAGCATGATGGGTACCATCATCGCCATCACCCGCATGGTCAACGACAACGAAGTCATGGCCTTGAAAGCCAACGGCGTGGGTCTCTCCCGCATGCTGCCGGCGGTGGGGCTCATCGCCCTCTGCACCGCCGCCCTCACCCTCTTCACCGCCGTCTTCCTCATGCCGCAGGGGACCATCGCCAGCAAGAAGCTCTTCTTCCAGCTCGCCAAGGAACGCATCGACCGCGGCGTCCAGGAAAAACACTTCAGCGAGGGGATCAAGGAGGTCGTGCTCTACGCCGACCATGTTGACCCGCGCACCGGGGCATGGGCAGGGGTCTATGTTTCCGACCTGCGGGATGCGAAAACTCCGGTGACGGTCATGGCCAAGAGCGGCTCGCTCACCGCCGACGCCGCCACCATGCAGATCACCCTGCGCCTCGGCGATGGCAGCCTGCACCGGGCGCTCGGCCCCAAGACGCAGACCATGCACTTCCGCAGCTACACCCTGAGCCTGCCCATGCAGGCCCCCGTGGCGGTGGCCGGCGACTCCCTCACCCGGGTGGGGAAAAACGGCATGAGCCTCAGGCAGTTGCAAGCCGAGGCCGTCAAACCCGCGACGCCCAAACCGGACCGCGCCGGCTATCTCATCGAGTTCCACCAGCGGCTGGTCCTGCCGGTGGGCTGCCTCATCCTGACCATCCTCGGGCTGCCCCTCACCCTGGTCGGCCGGCCGGCGCACCGTTCCATCGGCGTGCCCCTCGGCCTGCTGATCTTCATCCTCTACTATGTGCTGCTCACCGCGGCCAAGGGCTTCGCCGAGGAAGGCCTGCTGCCCATCGGCGTGCTCATGTGGCTGCCCAACCTGCTCTTCGCCACCCTCACCTTCTTCTTTGTCCGCCAGGTCGCCAACGAGACCACGCCGTTCTTCGACCGCCTCTACGAGGCGGGCACGGCCCTCATCGACCGGCTGCCCTGGCGGCGCCTCAAGGCGGCACCATGAAACTCCTCGACCGCTACCTCATCCTCCAGTTCATCCGCAATCTCCTGCTGGTGCTGGGCGGCTTGCTCGCCATCTACCTGCTGGTGGACTTTTTCGAGCGGGTGGACAACTTCATGGAGGCCAAGAAGGGCATCGGGCTCGCGGTCAAATACCTGCTGCTCAAGGTGCCCTTCATCTACGAGCAGATGATCCCAGTCTCGGTCCTGCTCGCCGGCATCATTACCCTGGGCGTGCTCAACCATCACCACGAGTTCATGGCGCTCAAGGCGAGCGGCATTCCGGCGACCCGCATCATCCGCCCGCTCTTTGTCGCGAGCCTGCTCTTCATCGTGCTGACCCTCGGGATCAGCCAGTGGGTGCTGCCGCCCACCCTGGCCGCGACCAACAGGATCTGGTACGAGGAGGTCAACAGCCAGACCCCCAAGGGGATCGAGCGCAACGGCCGCATCTATTTCCGCGGGGCGGACGGCATCTATTCCTTTGCCCGGCCGACGCCCACGGAAAACAATTTCACCGATTTCTCCTATACCACCTGGGATCGCGACTTCCGCCTGGCCACCCTGCTCACCGCCAGCCGCGCCACCTGGGACAAGGGCACCTGGACCTTACACGACGGCCAGTTCAAGACCATGCTGCCGGATCAGCGCCACGAGGTGCAGCTCTTCACCAGCCGCACCGTGCCGCTGCCGGAAACCCCGGAGGATTTCTTCATCCCGGCCTACAAGGCCCAGGAAAAATCGCTCTCGCAACTGATCTCCGCCGCCATGGCCGCCGAAAAACCCATGGCGAGCGAGGCCTGGACCCTGCTCCAGAAAAAGCTCTCCTACATCTTCCTCGGCCTGCCGCTGCTGCTGCTCGGTCTGCCGGTGCTGCTGGCCATGCACCGCACCCGGGGCCGCGACCTGGCCCTCGCCATTCCCGTAAGCTGCGGGCTGGCCTTTGCCGCCTGGGGCATCTGGAGCGCCACCCAGGCCATGGCCCACGCCGCCTACCTGCCGCCAATGCTGGCCTCGTGGTCTATCCATCTGCTGGGCGGGGGCCTGGGCTTCTACCTCATCCGGCGGCATGACCACTGAGCCCATGGCCGGCCAGCAGGAAATTCCCTGGCAACGGATCAGGAAGGCCGGCATTGTCGGTGTGCCGCCGCGGGCGGTCATCGGCGCCCTCAATGCCCACGGCGTCGAAATCCACGACCTGGACGAACCGCTGGTCCGGGCCAACCTCGCGACCGCGACCCCCTTTCTGCCCACGGTCTATTGCGCCATCCTGCGCACCGCCGTGGTCAATGCCCTCCACTGCCAGCTCGACGCGGTCTTCATCGACATCGGCCCCGGCAAGTGCGATGCGGCCCGCTACACCGCCCAGATCCTGGCGCAGCAACTGACTATCCCGGTGATCACTACCGAAAATACCGACCGTGAGCGGCTGGGTAACCCGATCTCCGAAAGCGGCCTGCCGCTCGTCGAGAAATTGCAACGGATCACCGCCGGGGTGCGGGTCGCGGAACCACCGGCCGATCCCCCGCCTTTTGTTGCGCCCACCGCCAGCTTCTGGGGGGTGCCGCCGCGGGACTTCGCCATTCTCGAACTCTTCCCGGCCACCACCCATGTCCACGGCTGGACCCGCTGCATGGAGAACAAGACCCCGGCCGACCACGAACTGGAGATGGTGGTGAACACCGAGGTGCCCACCGTTTTCTTTGCCCAGTCTTTCTGCGCCAAGACCGCGCTGGCCCGGCACTTGGCCAAACGCCACCCGCACGGCCTCTACCTCGACGTGGACGCCCACACCACCGCCAGCGCCAAGGCCAAGATCCAGGCCTTTCTCGAACTCTCGGGGGCCACGCTGTGAAGCTCGGCGATTTCGGCACCTCCTACACCAAACTGCTCGATCTCGCGAACGCCGGCTGCGCGCCGGAAATCGTCCCCACCAAGGACCTTCCCCCTGATCTCACGGTCGATCTCGCTACCGGCCACAATGGCAAGCGTTGCGCCAGCCGCTACGTCAACGAACTCATCGCCCTGGCCCGCGGCGGTGAACGGTTGATCGCCAGGCCGGATTTCCTGCTGCTTGACTGCGGCAGCCGTGACATCAAGTTCGTCCGCATGCACGGCGGCCGGCTCAAGGATATGGGCTGGAACGCGGAATGCGGCGCCTCCATGGGCTTCACCATCGAGCTGCTGGAGCGCTACTACAACCTCGACCGGCAGAAAATGTCCGTGCCGACCCAGACCTTTTCCGTCACCTGCGGGGTGTTGGGCATGAGCGACATCTTCGATGCGGTGATCGCCGGGGTGCCGGTGGCCGAGGCCGTGGCCCGCTTTGTCCGGGGCATCGCCATCAATGCCCACCGCTTTGCCGGCGAGCCGGACTTGCTCTATCTCTCCGGCGGCCTCTGCGACCATCCGGTCTTTATCCGGAGCTTCCCTTGCGAGGTAGTGCCCCTGGGCCGCTTCGTGCTGCTCAATGGACTGGCGGCCATCGCCACCAGGGAAAAGCCGCAGACCTCATGAGCAGCACCGCGCCGCCGGAACGCCCCAACTGCATGGCCTGCCGCCACTTCTACGTCACCTACGAACCGGCCCTTCCTTACGGCTGTCGGGCGCTGGGTTTCAAGTCCGCGCAGTATCCGGCCATCACCGTCTTTGCCAGTTCCGGTATGCACTGCCAGCTCTTTGCCCGGAAGCCAACCAGCCAACCGCGAAGCTGATGTCGATCCACTCGCCGTACACGGAATCGAGCGCGATCAGCCCATCTTTGACCTGATAGCGCTGACGTCTCCGGCTATCGAAAGGGTTATTGCCCGAGGCTATAGTGAGATGGCACTGACAACCCTTGCTTTTGCAAGCGACTTTGCAGCCCCTCCCCCTCTCGCTCACATCATCCGCACCCGGCCGCAGTCCGGGCAGATCCAGGTGGGGCCGTTGCTGATCCCCCATTTGTTCTCCTGAAAGCACTCCTCGCAGATCTGAAAGCCGCAGGGGCAGTTCCAGCAGAAGGGCAGCACCTTGCGGCAGCAGTGGCACTGGAATTCCTTGCGCCCCTGACGCCGCTGCCGGTAGCTCTTGGGTTTGCCGCTCATGTTTTCTCCGGCCGCAGCTCCGCCGCCAGCCAGGCCAGATACCCGGCCCCGCCGGCCATCACCGCCTGGGCGAGAATCTCCGGGGTCTGATAGGGATGCACCGCGATAATCGCCGCTTCCACGGCCGCGAACAAATCCTGGCGGCTCTTGATAAGGCACTGGTACTCGGTAGCCTGCTCGATTTTGCCCTGCCACCAGTAATGGCTGGTGATCGGCCCCACGATCTGCACGCAGGCAGCGAGCCGCTGCGCGAGCAGGGCATTGGCGATACGCTCGGCATCCGCCGCTGTTGCCACCGTGGTGATGATCTGGATGAATTCGGTCATGGCACCCCTTTTATTCAAAAAATGCGACAACCCGGCCTCGCTGTCAAGTCAACTACCCCTAGACAATTATTGAGTATCTTTGTTAGAGTCAAGAAGCATTGCACGGCGGCCGCGAAAAATCCCGGCCGGTTTATCAAGCACCACAGGGTATCCTCATGCTCCTTGCCGTTGACGTGGGCAACAGCCACATGGTGATCGGTCTCTTCGCCGGCCGCGAACTCCGCTGCCACTGGCGGATGAAAACCGACTCCTCCTGCACGGTGGACGAACTCGCCGCGCTCTTCCACGGCCTCTTTGCCATGGAGAAGCTGGTGTTTGCCGACATCGACGCCATCGCCATCGCCAGCGTGGTGCCGCCCATGGCCCTAACCTGGAACGCCTTTACCAGCAAGTACCTGCACCGCGAACCGTTGATGGTCACCAACGCCACGGCCGGCATCGAGATCCGCACCGACAACCCCGCCGAGGTGGGGGCGGATCGCATCGTCAACGCGGTGGCCGCCTACAAGGAATACGCCAGTCCGCTCATCATCGTCGATTTCGGCACCGCCATCACCCTCGATTGCGTCTCCGGCGACGGCGCCTATCTCGGCGGCGTCATCGCGCCAGGCATGGCGATCTCGCTGGAGGCCCTGGGCAGCCGCACCGCGAAACTCCCGCGGGTGGACATCTCCACCCCGCCGCCGCAGGCCATCGGCACCAATACCATCGATGCCATCAAATCCGGTATCCTCTACGGCTACGCCGGCCTCATCGAGGGGCTGATCAAACGCATCCGGGTGCAGATGGCGCCGGAAAAACCGCGGGTGATCGCCACCGGCGGCATGGCGGGCCTCATCGCCCCGTACACCGAGGCCATTGAGGCCGTGGACCCGATGCTCACCCTCAAGGGTTTGCAGATTCTCCATGAGCAAAACAGCTAGCCGCCTCCTGCCGCCAGTGCTCGCCAAGGGCGACACCATCGGCATCTTCGCCCCGGCCGGGCCGTTGCTCGATCAGGAGGCCTTTGCCAACGGGGTGCGGATGCTGCGGGAGATGGGTTTCGAGGTGTGCATCCAACGCGGGCTTGAGACGCGCAATGCCGGCTACCTGGCCGGCAGCGACCAGGAACGGGCCGAAGAATTGATGAACCTCTGGCGCGACCCGGAGGTGAAGGCCTTGATGGCCGCGCGCGGCGGTTACGGCTGCCTGCGGTTGCTCGGGCTGCTCGATTTTGGCCTGCTCCGCACCCTGCCGAAACGGCTGATCGGCTTCTCCGACCTCACCGTCCTCCATGCCGCCATCCTCAAGGAGACCAACCAGCTCACCCTGCATGGCCCCATGGTGGCGACCCTGGGCAAGAGCGACCCGGCCTCGCTGGAATCCCTGGTGCAGGCCCTCACCGGCCGCCTGGCCGAGGCGATCAAAGCGCCAGGGCTCGAAATCCTCCGGGGCAACAACGCCACCGGCCCGCTCATCGGCGGCAACCTCACCAACCTGACTCATCTCATCGCGACGCCGTGGGAACCGCAGTGGCAGGGCGCCATCCTGCTGCTCGAAGACATCGGCGAGGCCACCTACCGCATCGACCGGCTGCTCAACCACCTCAAGGCGAGCGGCCGTCTTGACCAGGTAGGAGGCATCATCCTCGGCACCTTCACCGATTGCGGGGATGATGAAACGATCTGGAACCTGGCGCTGGAGCTGACCAAGGAGCGCGCCGTGCCGGTGTGGGCCAACTTCCCCTCAGGCCACGCTAGCCGCAATCTGACGTTGCCGCTTGGCGCTACCGTGACTCTTGACTCCAACACCGGCACCCTGCGGATCGCCCAGCCAACCAATGGCTGAGGCAAAAGGTCTCCTCGGGATTTTGCCCGATGACGCACGCAAAAACAGTGGTATAATGACTTCGTATTCAATCGAAGGGAGCACACCTATGGAACTTTCCGCTGTACTGACGCCCGCCCCGGAAGGAGGCTACGTTGCCTTCAACCCGGAAACAGGCACAACCACCCAAGGCGAGACGGTCGAAGAGGCGCTGACCAATCTGCGCGAGGCGACCGAACTTTACCTGGAAGAATTTCCCCTCAATATCACCGGGCGCCCGCTGCTGACTTCCTTCCAGGTTGCGGAGCATGCCTAAACTGCCCGTTGTGTCAGGGGCAGAGGCCGTACGCGCTTTGGAACGCCTGGGCTTTGTGGTCGCAAGGCAAGGGGGGAGTCATATCGTGCTTCGGCGCGGCGCTTCCGGTTGCGTGGTTCCCAATCATCGTGAACTGAAAGCTGGCACGGTAAGCGGCATACTGAAACAGGCCGGGGTGTCCGCCGACGAGTTTGTTGCAGCGCTGTAAGCTTAATGAGGGAAAAGAGCAAGACCGATGAAATCCTCACAGCATGGCAACAACACTTCGTCGGTTAAGATCACGAACATCTCCGCTCACGGCATCTGGATGTTCGTCCACAACCAGGAAGCCTTCCTGCCTTTCCAGCTGTTCCCGTGGTTCAAGGATGCGCCGGTCGGGAAAATCCTTCATGTGGAACTGGTTTCCGACCGCCACCTCTACTGGCCCGATCTGGACGTTGACCTTGATGTCGAGAGCACATCTTTCATCCGGAAAACTATCCGCTGGTCAGCGGGCAGCACGCATGAAACTCCACTATTGCCAACCGACTTCAATAATCAAACTCACCATCCTCGCTTTTTGTAAACACCAGCCTCTTCACAGAGACGCAGCCTTCTCGATGGCCGCGCCGATCTGCGCCAGTCGCTCGTCACTCAATTTCACCGGTACCGGGTAGACCAGCAGGCGGTCCATGATGGCGGCGGACTGCGGCAGGGCGGCCGGATCGTACACCACCCGGCGGCGGCCGTCCGCCTCGTTGAAGGGCCAGCCGGACTTGGCCAGCGTCGAACCGGCCAAGAGATGTTCCCATTTCGGATAGTAGTGCCAGGTGTTGTTGGCAAAGTAGATCGCGCCGGCACCGTTCTCGCCCAGCACCTTGTTCACCGCCTGCGCCTTTTCCTTGGTGGGCAGGAAGAAGGCGAGGAAGGAGGCGTTGTCGCCCTTCTCATCGAGGATGGTGCGGAAGGTGACGCCGGGCAGCTTCGATACCAGCTTTTTGATCGCCGCCTTGTTCTGCTGCTGGGCCGCGACAATACCGTCGAGCTTGGCGAGCTGGGCGAGACCGATGGCGCCCTGGAGTTCCATCATCCGATAGTTGAAGCCGATGAAGCTCCGGCCCTCGCCGCCCCGGCCGCCGGGGTTTTGCACGTGGTCGTGGCCATGGTCGTGGTACTCGCTCATGGCGCGCCAGAGCTTCTCGTCATTGGTGATGATCATGCCGCCCTCGCCGGTGGTCATGGTCTTCACCGGGTCGAAGGAGAAGGTGCCGCAGCGGCCGAAGGAGCCGAGCCGCTTGCCGTTCAAACTCGCACCCGCGGCCTGGGCGGTATCCTCCAGCACCGGAATGCCGTGCTTGTCGGCAATGGCCTTGATCTCGTGGATGCGGGCCGGAGCGCCCATCATGTGGACCGGGATGATCACCTTGGTCTTCGGGGTGATCTTCTTTTCGAGGTCATGCGGGTCGAGATTCAAGGTCTCGTCGATCTCGCCAAAGACCGGCACCGCGCCCACGTCGAAGATCGCCTCCCAGGTGGCGACAAAGGTAAAGCACTGGGTGATCACCTCGTCCCCCGGCCCCACGCCCAGGGCGGCCAAGGCCACCTTGAGCGCCGCGGTGCCCGAAGTGACCGCCTGGCCGTATTTCGCACCACAGTAGGCCGCGTACTTCTCCTCAAATTCGCGGACCTTGTAGATTCCCTTGCGCTGGTCCGGGAACTCGTAGCGGAACAGCACGCCGGTGTCGAGCACCTCATTGATCTCTTTTTTCTCTTCCTCGCCAAATATCTCAAATCCGGGCATGCTTTCCTCTCCTCGACTCTCGTCTGCGCCCAAGTTCGCGGGTAAACCCGCTCCTTGTTTCGCTTCTCCGCCCTTTTTGCCTTTTGCCTTGCTCAATGTTCGTGCATCCAGCCGGCCATGGCGGTCTCGTAAATCGCCACCACATCCGGCAGGGTCGGCTTGCGCGGGTTGTTCTCCACCGGCCGGGTCACGGTGAGGGCGATGCTCGCCATCTCCGGAATCTTCTTGGCCGGAATCTTCAATTCGGCCAGGGTGGCGGGAATGCCCACGTCCTGGTTGAGTTGGTACACCATATCAACCGCCATTTCGGCTGCTTGCCGGTTCGGCATCCCGGCCACATCGGCGCCCATCACCTCGGCGATGACGGCGAACTTGTCCGGCGCGCCGATCAGATTGTATTCCACGACATAGGGCAGCAACACCGCATTGGCCAGGCCGTGCGGAATGCCGAACATGCCGCCCAGCGGGTAGGACATGGCGTGCACCAGGCCGACGCCCGCGGTGGCCAGCGCCTTGCCGGCGAGGAGACTACCCATGAGCATGGCGGAGCGCGCCTCCAGATTGCCGCCGTGGGCATACGCCATGCCGAGGTTATGGCTGATGAGGTCGATGGCCTCCAGGGCGTACATGTTGGAAATGGGGTGGGCCTGGTTGGAGACAAAGGCCTCCAGGGCGTGGATCAGCGCATCGATGCCGGTCATGGCGGTGACCCGCGGCGGCATGGAGACGGTGAGCGCCGGGTCGAGCAGCGCGGCATCCGGGTAGAGCGGGTCGCCGTTCATGCCGCCCTTGGATTTGGTCTTCTCGTTGATGAAGACCGCGGTGAAGGTTACCTCGGCGCCGGTGCCGGCGGTGGTAGGCACCATGATCTTGGGCACCCCGGGCTTCTTGATCTTGCCGAGGCCCAGGTAATCCTCGGCCTTGCCGCCGTTGGTGAGGAGAATGCTCACGGCCTTGGCCACGTCCATGGCCGAACCGCCGCCCACACCGACCACGCAGTCGCACTTGGCCCTCTTGGCCAGGGCCGCGCCCTGGTCGGCCAGCTTGAGCCCCGGTTCCGGGTCTATCTTGTCGTACAGCTCAAAAGGTACCTTCGCCGTCTTGAGCGGCGCCACGATGCGCTCCAGAAGGCCGGTGGCCGCCAGCCCGGGGTCGACCACGAGAAAAACCTTCTCGCCGCCCAGATCCTTTACCATGGTGGGCAGGTCGTTGATGGTGTTGACGCCGAAGCGGATACGGGTCGGCTGGGTGACGGTAAAGGGCTGTCCGGTCATGGCCTCTGTCCTTTTGGGGTTGAAAAAGCTGGGTTTGATGCTACTGTAATTTAATGCGATTCTACTGAGCTGTTCGACGATTGGCAACCCAAAATGGAGGGTTGCCCCAAAGAGCAGAGCCGCCACCAGGGCCAACACCCCCACCGGCAGCCCCGATACCAACCGACAAGGCATCCCGCTCCCACGACAGGGACCCCATGGAC